>JAVERP010000051.1:0-27025 GCA_034007055.1 Sphaerochaeta sp. | reverse complement strand
ACGATAAGATGTCTTTGCCTTTATTGCAATAGCAAACTGGCAGTATTTCTTTATTATCAAAGAAATTTACTGCCAGTCTCTACTAGAGAATAAAGTTGTCGTCAGAGATTATCGTTGTGAAATATAGATAATATTTGTCCCGTTTCCTTTTCAAACTGAGAATACTCTTTACTCTTTACTATCCAAGCCTGGCTAAACAGTCAATTTCGATCAAACCTCACTTGACAGTAAGATTGATCGTGTCTGTACGAGTAGTAGACTTGCTGGTATCGGTTGTTGTCCCTACTAACGTATAGGAGCCACGGGGCATAGTGAAATAAAAACGTTGCACCACTTCATGCCCGGCATGAAATTTCTCCACTCTCATGTCATCTCTCTTGTCATAAGGTATCTCAGTACCTTCTACAGGAGTAAGGGTAAGAGTAAATTCTGTGATGTCTTTCAAGAGATCTGCTTCACTCTTTGTCAGTTTTGGCTCTGTTAGCCAAATTTCATCCCACCGGGTCATGATGACTGCAAAACTCTCGCCACGGTAATACCAAGCGGCGTTTGTCTCACCACCTGTTTCACTGCCATTGACTACTTTTTCTGTATAAAAAAACTGCATATCATCATCGTCATCTAGCTCGCAACCAAAAATCAAAAGAAAAAATATAACAATGCACACTAGAATAAAAGTCTTTTTCATACACTTCCTCCGAACACATCGTCATACCTTAGTATAAAACAACATTTAGTATTCCACAATTACTACATATGGTGTTTTTATACGAACCTTTCTCACCCACTTTTTCAACTTTTTTCATAAACAAAATGAAAAAGTAGAATTGTAAACTATCTATTCATCCCACTACAGGCCATGCTATGCAGGATCAATCATGCAGGAAGATAAGTACCCCAAACCCAAGATCCATATCATCCCTAAAAATACGCTGCCTTCCCATGCATTCAGGTATCGGCGTGTTGCCTTGTACTGCCGAATCAGCACCAAGATGGAACGACAACTGGACAGCCTATCGGCACAGATGGATTTCCAGAAGCAGGACCATCCTATGTGGAAATACGTTGACACCTATACTGACATCGGCTCGGGGAGAAGCATCAACTCTCGTCCCGGATTCAAACACCTGATGGCCGATTGTGAGGCAGGAAAGATAGATCTCATCTATACAAAGTCCATCAGCCGTTTCGGCCGTAACTGTGTCGATTTCCTGGTGGTGCTGAGAATGCTGAAAGAACTCGGGGTGGATGTCTATTTCCAGAACGAGGGCATCTTCCTTTCCCAGGAATCAAGCGAGCTCATATTGACCCTCCATGCCGCCCTTGCCCAGGCGGAGAGTGAGGACAAGAGCACCAATCATAACAAATGGAAAAATTAGGTGACGAGTTCCAAATCACCAATGATCGGGCACTCAAAATGAGCGAATAGCTCTATGAGTTTCTTGCTGTAGTTGGCCGCTTCCCAGATGTTGTTCTTCTTCATTATCTTAACACCTCTGGCATCCCTTAGAATGTCATCTGGGGTCTTGCCCGATATCTTGGGACAGGCAGACCTGAAGGCCTCCTCGATCTGTCCTGTTATGAGGATGATGAAGGCGAGCCCCCCTCTCATATAGTAGTCGGAGAAACACAGGGCCTTGAACTCATCCCTGTTCTTTACAAGGTCATAATACCTTTGGATGCCCCATCTTTTCTTGTAGAGGCAGAAGATCTCCTCGGCCGTATCATTGCTAAGTGAGGTCTTGAGGATGAAGAGGCCGAAGGTGCCTTTCAACAGCTCAAGCCGCTCGGGTGTGTAGGATTTTGACGTCCCTATCCTCTTGCCGAACGCCGCCTCTTCCTCTGCAGACCTGTTCATGTCCTTGTACAGGATTACCCTGGACCCGTCCTTCCCTGCAGTCTCCGCCTCCCAATAAAATATGGGGTGCATCTTCTTCTTTGTGCGGTAGATGAAGCTCCTCTTGTAGTCGAGGTTGTCCTTGACCGCCTTGTATTCGAGGAGGTTCTCCGAGAGGGGGATTATGTAGTGGTTGCCGTTGCTCGTGAACAGCCTCAGGTTCTCGAGGGAATAGAAGAGCCTGTCGACAATGACCAGCTTCCCTGTGAATGCAAAGGAACCCATCAGGTCCTTCACGCTGGTCTTGTCGAGCTTCCCTCCCGGATAGAGCTTTGAGAGCACCGGCTGGCCGGTCTCGATGTCGTAAGCCATCAGGAGATTGACCTGCATCTCACCGGTCGCCCTGTACTTGTTCCCGTACTGGGCCAGGTCTTTCTCATGGGAATAGGATTCGATGCAGTGCCCGTCAATGGCTATCCTGTTGGAATTGTCCAGCAGATGCTGCTGGTAGCGCAAAGGGCGCTTCTCCCTCCTGCCGAGCGCATCGAGGAGCTTGGAAAGGGTATCATTACTCATCGACATCGACGGGTACCTGACAGAAAGGCTGCTCTGGCCGAAGAGGACACTGATGTTCTTCAGGCCCGTGTACCCGTTGACCATGTACAGCAGGGCCAGCGTATATATCCTGGTTGCGTCCAAGGGGTTGAAGAAAGCCTTCAGCTCCTCAAGCACACCCTTGGAAGCCTCAAAGGCGATGGCGTACTGGCCATACTCTACGACGGTGAGCTTTTCGGCGGTGCAGAAGTTGTCGTTCGGAATGAAACCGACCCCCTCCTTGATGCTGCCGATGAGCCCCCCCATCTTGAGACGCCACTTGCCGTCCTCGCCCTTCTGGTTGGTGCAGGTGTACACGTAGTACCCACCCTTGATGACCTTCACCATAGTACCCTTCGGCTTGAGATCCCTGATGTCCTTGGGAACGGAATAATCACCCATGGAGGCCCTCCGATTCATTACCTATCGTCAACCTAATTATAGTATAAGGCAAGGAGAGTCGGCAAGCAAAATAGCTATCCGAATATGAGGTTTTGCAAGGGAAAAAAGTGAATATGGAAGCGAATAAACTAAAAACCGGTATTTTACACCCGATTTTGAGAGGAAAGAGGAATGTTGTATGAAAACTCTCTTAGGGAGTAGGCTGTTAGAGACTTTCGTTACCTAATTTTGAGAAGTTATGTAATAGTACAAATCCAATCATTATTTTTACTGTATACCCAAGCTATAGAAGATCAGGATTAGATGGAACATGCATTACTTGCATGAAGCCTGCACCAAGGGAGGAATGACGGATTCTGATGGCAAATGACAATACTGGCAGGGCAGATAGTATCCTGACCAAGCACATCTGCGCTTTGCCAGCAATACCGTCGACTGCCTGAACACCTGCATTATGAGGCTGGTGCAATTTCCTTACCTGATGCCCTTCAAAATCACCCCTGCTTTGTGAGCCGATGAAGCTGCTAGGATACAATGCTGATAGAGCACCTACCTGATCGATACCAACAACATTTAGCCACTTGGTTTTTAGGACCTGATTATTCCGTAATGGCCTCTACAAAGGGACGGAGAGTGTCATACCAAAACTGGTTTCCCAAAGCATTGAAATGGATGCCATCTGCACTGTACTGGGCCTTAAGCGTATCATCAGAACTGTTCATTTCCATAGCCATGTCTATAAGTATCAGATTACGGCTTTGAGCCAAATCTCTAATAATTTCATTTGCAGCAGTTATGTTGTTGGTCATTCTAGTGACCAAAGTAGCATTGAAGCTTGAATTGGCGGTAGTAACTCCGGCGATAGTGTTCACATAGGCCGTTATACCAAGGCCATCAAGGCCGTCAAGAAGTAACGCATACCTATTTCTAAATCCAGCTTCAGTAAAGTTATCGTTACTGCAATTGTTTACTCCGATAGCAAGGAAACAATGCTTCACATCAAGGGCCTGGAGAAGACGGAGTCTCTGGATGGTGCCTTCAATGATATCTCCACCAATGCCAAGGTTAACCAAGTCACTGCCTGGATATGCCCCTTCCCAGTTTGCTAAGGCAACTCTTGAGTCCCCATAGAATGCTATATCTACAGAATAAGGTTCCAGCGTCTGGGCCCACATATCGATAATATGATCATTGAAGAATTTCGTCTCAGGGTAGGCACAGCTTGATAGCGAAATGAGGATGGCTACAAGGACTGTGAGAAGGATTTTTTTATTCATGCCAAAATCATAGTATACTGCCATCGGTTTGACAATAAAACGGCCTGACATGACAGGAATACGATAGAAAGAGGTTGGCAGAAGTACACTGGGTCCCATCAGAGTCCATATGGTATGACCTACTCATATGCCATCGGAGATCATGGCCATCCTTTAAGCATGGTGCTTCTTGGATGTACCAATACAGTCATGCATAAAAGGCCAGCAACACGATCGGGCCCGACAGGAGTCTGAAGGATACCCCAAGGTTTCTGAGGAACTCCAACAACCAACCAACCTTTCTGTCTCCGAATCATCATCAAGCACCTTCAGTTTTTATAGCGTAGGTTCTGGTTCTTCACTCCAATCTGGACAGTGATCGTCAAGAAAGCTGTGCAACATCTGTAGGCCAGAACTATCATCTGGATGACGTTTCTTCCAAGCTTTAAAGACATCGTCCTCAAACGATTCGGGGTAATCTTCCCCATAATGCTCGTAAAAATCAGAAGTAGCGTCCGTTTTATACTGGTAAAGCCCCAACAACACTCCCTGTATATAGATAAGCTCCGAAACGTGTTCACCAGTCCGGTGAAACGCATCGATTTGCTGGATGAAGGGGGAAAAAGCTTCACAGATCATCTCATCTGCAACATCATACTGATCACGATACCCTCCCCGTTGTCTTCCAGCTTTAGACCAACAATCTTCGACTGCAAGTTCATCAAGTACGTCAAACACCGAAGAAGCGACATCCTCCACCGAGACATCACAGAAGACCAAGGCCGACACCTCTGCTATCTCCTTGGCGATCGCAACACTTCTCTGCGACAAAATCCGTAGGACCTGCAGCGCTTGCTCACCGCTCAGGGGGTAGGTCGTAGGTTTTTCCACACCTGTGGTAGCTTTTCCCATGTAATCAACTCCTTCTATTGCTTACAATATAAAACCTGTCCGCTGTGACGGTCAATCCATCGCACCGACGCCAAAGGGTGAATTCCCTTGTTTTCCAACTATCCGAATAGTGGCCAGCTGGTTTCGTCAGATCCAACATGTATCGCAGAAGGTTCTTGACCGGAAGGTGTTTTTGCAGGGCGATAGAAGCCATCAGCGCGAATAAGGACTCCAGCCGAGGGAGGTGAAGACAGGAGTAAGAAGTTTCCAGAATACTGACAACAATCCTTAAACGGCATGATTGGCCCCAAGCAATTACAGCTTCCAAGCCCGGTTTTTCTCACAATCTTTCCAATCTCTTGCCACAAGATGGCCTTATGCGGGCATCACCAAAAACCCCACTACCCCACTATAGAGATATTCGATATTCTTGCTCTTGTCGTCAGGATAGTAATCAACGAGCATAGTCAGGTTTATCAGGAGAGAATAGACTATTTTTTCCAATATATCCGTATCATCCCTAAACTGTTCCTTTATCTTGCTCTGTGCAAATATTGTCTTGATGCTCGTTAGTATGTTTTCCTCGAGGCGTGTGATGGACGCATCGCCTTTGAGATCCTTTATCTTCCTAACCTGTATCCCCATACATCTTCTATCGACGATCTCTTCATAGATAAGGGTTATGGAAGCCCTAAGTTTTTCTGTTGCAGCAATATCCCTACCCTGCAGCAGAGCAAGTTTCTCACATGTGCCATTCCAGCTTTTTTCCAATACCGAAAAGTACAGTTCATTCTTATTGGAAAAGTAGTTGTACAGTGTCCCTACCGCCATGTCTGAGCGTTTGGCAATTTCCTTCATATTGACGTGCTCATACCCCTTCTCATAAAAAAGTTCTTTTGCTGCGAGAAAAATCCTGTCTTCTATATTCTGTATTATTTTTGGCATATGCCCTCATCTGCTTTTTTAATACCCTTGCTATCTTCAAAGGAAATTTCCTTTTTGATGGAATAGGCAAAGGCCGCTGTAAGAATAATTGAAAGGAGGTCTGCCACCGGCTGTGCAACCATTATTCCAGCCAAACCTGCCTGCATTGTGTAGGGAAATATCTGTATCACCCATGCCAATTGGCTGCTGTAGGCTTCAAACAGCCTAGGGAAAATGAGCAGTAACGGTATAAAGAAAAGCCCTTGTCTGACAATGGCCAGAACAGCAGCCTGCTTCCCTTTTCCAAAACTTTGGAACAGCCCTGTATGTATCGTCATATACCCTATCAAAGGCAGAAATATATTATACGCCAAAAGGTTATTCACCCCATACTCAATCACCTTCTGGTCTTGGGAAAATATTCTCATCAATTGCACTGGAAAGAGTAAAAACACCCCTAGCGCTACAAACCCAAATGCCATTATCCATGTTACTGATATGTGCAACCCTTCCCGAACTCGATCATAATTCTTAGCGCCGTAATTGTATGCTGCAAATGGTTGGAAACCCAGATTATATCCGATCATGACAAACAGGGGTATCATCGTAATTTTAAGTGAAATCCCTATAGCTGCTAGGGCATCCTCGCCATACGCAGAGGCTGCAACATTTTGCAGGCCAAATGCCATACTGGATAAGAACTGCATAAAAAACACAGGTAGTCCTATCTTACATATCTCTGCATATATCTTGCGTTCCCGACTGATGTTTTTCATACTCATCGTGACATACGAACTCTTTTTCTTTCCTATAAAGTATTTCAGCAGATAGAGTGTGGATACGAACTGCCCCAATACAGTTGCTATGGCGGCACCCTCGAGCCCCAACTTAAGCGCAAACATAAACAGCGGGTCAAACAATATGTTCAGGACAGCACCAATTATCAGTGCGTTCATACTATATTTTACATTTCCTTCGGCCCTGATTATGTTGTTCAAAGTCATATTTATTACCGTGAACAGGGCTCCTCCCACTATCCAAACCGAATAGCTTTTCCCTGGCACCAATATCGATGCAGTGGCACCCATCATCATCAAGATGGGCTCCAAAAACATAAGGATGCCCACCGTAGCCACTATCCCTAGTATAATTGCCAAGAAAAGCGCTGTCGTAGCGGTTTTGTCAGCTGTTCCCTTGTCCTTTGCGCCTAGGCTCCTGGAAATATACGACCCTGCACCAACACCTACCATTTGCCCGATGGCTCCAAGGATCATAAACAGGGGGAATGCGACTGATACGGCTCCCATGGCAGCGGTATCATGGAGCATCCCTACAAACAAGGTATCTACAAAATTATACACCGCATTTATTATCGTTGCTATTATAGTGGGGATAGCGAGTGTCAAAAGGGTCCTTTTGATAGGCCCCTGTTCCATCAGTTCAGTCTTATTGTTCTTGTTGCTACTCATATGATCATCTCCAAACAATTAAATGAACCTAGATTCATTTAATGGATATCAGTCCACCATAGGGATACTATGGACACGTGTCAAGTTTGCTTTCACCAGAATCCTGCTTCCCCGTTGATAAAAAACCGCAATTATGAGAAAAATGGCATGGCAACACCAGAAAAAAACCATATTGGAGAATGCATTGGATTGTAGTGTTACCTCTTCCAATGGTACAGATATGGGTGTAACTGAATCCTTTTATGTATCCACATAGCGTCTGTACTGTAACCTGCCTCGAGTTCGAATGTCTTATCTAGTGAAGTGTTACTCTATGATTCATCTCTATCTGACTCACTACAAGCAGCATGTGTGAACAAGTAACCTGACCATGAAGGAGGGCAGAGATGGCCAATATTATCAATGTAGCTAAGTATCTACTCACCTTGTCAGTCAGGGATAAGAACAATATAAATCCTTTGAAACTACAAAAGCTCCTATATTACTGTGAGGGCTGGACGCTAGCCATCACCGACAAAGAACTTTTCCCGAAAGAGGATTTTCAGGCATGGGTCCATGGCCCCGTCAATGTGAAGACCTATCACGAGTTCAACACCGCCTATGGCATGTTCGACCCTATAAAGACTCCTCGGGTAGCCTGTCTGGATGCCAGTGTGACAGTGGAGCAAAAAGCGATCATAGAGCGTGTCTTTGAAATCTACAACCAGTATTCCGGCAGTCAGCTGGAAACCATGACCCATTCCGAAAGGCCTTGGATCGAAGCTAGGGGCACCCTGGCATCCGATCTCCCCTCAGATGCCATCATCGACAAGGATACCATGAGAGTTGAGTTTTCACAGATGAGTTAGGAGAGCCAAGTCCAAACTATGACCTTCTAGGCTGAACCATACACAGAGCATGAACAAGATTGCATCCATACCATATCCTCCAGGACCAGGTCAGCCCTACGTTGGCTTCTTTCAGCCTTCGCGAACCTGCTGTGCTTAGCGACTTACACAAGCCCTGTCTGAACGGATATATCCAAGAACTGACGAGTATTGACTCGTATCAGGTTTTCAATTCCCTACCGAGAAGAGGTACTGTAAATTGCTATAGTAATTTCCTCATATCCAGAAATTTATGGACTGAGCCAAATAAACCATGATATGGTAGCAGGTAAACAAAGAGGAATATGGTATTGAGCATGGAACATTACATACAGAGCAAAGAACAGCTACGGGACCTTTGGACCAACATCTACAACACTGAAGGCAAGCCGGACTGGTCCCACATCCTGCCCTACTACGACGAAAATATCTACTTTTGGGACACCGTACAGAAAATCTACGGCATCGCTGAATTCAAAGCCCTGACTGAGCGCCTGATAGCGCGATCGAACAACCTGAAAATGGATATCAAAAACATTGCCCAGAACGACAACATCATCTTCCTTGAGTGGGAGATGAGCCTGGGCTTCAAGAAATACCCAACCTCATCCATATTCGGTTCAAGCAGGGTCACCTTGAACGAGAGCGGAAAAATAATAGAACAACGTGACTTCTATGACCTGTGGGGAGACATATTCGACAACATCCCCCGATTCAACAAAGTCTACAGAAAGTTCATGCATAAAAAATTCGGTTGAGGAGGCACGCGAGATGAATCCATACCTAAAAGAGTACAAGTGGTCCAATATAGGGGCCATGCTCAAGAATAACAAAGCCACCCCGAAGCAGGAACATACTGACTTCCACGGAAAAATGGTCGTCATCACAGGGGCCACCTCAGGCATTGGCTATGAAACCGCGAGGCTCTATGCCTCCCATGGCGCTGAACTGCTCCTGATCAACCGGAACCAGGACAAGTCAGAACGTCTGGTTGACGAGATCAAACGGGACTTCTCCGTACCGTGCACCTTCTTCATAGCCGACTTCGCTCACCTGAACCAGGTGCATGCAGCAGCAACCATGCTGGCAAACCTCGACCGGGATATTGATGTGCTCATCCACAACGCCGGGGTCTACAATACAAAGAAACGGTTCACTGCCGACGACATCGAAGAGGTCTTCCAAGTCAACTTCCTGTCATCATTTATCATCAACCATCGCCTGAAGGATACATTGGCAGGGCAGAAAAGCTGCAGGATCATTTTGGTAAATTCCGAGGGCCACCGGTTCGCCATCGCTGGCTTGAAAACGGATGACCTTCGATGGAAGAAGCAGCGCTATACAGGCTTGAAGGGGTATGGCTCGGCCAAGACAGCCCAACTGCTCTCCATGTTCCAATTCTCCCAGTATTACAACAATAGCGGGGTCACCATCAACGCCATGCACCCCGGTGATGTGAAGACAGAGATGGGAGAGAACAACGGTCGGATATATCGGTTCTTCAAACACCACATGATAAACCCCACCGCCAGGACACCTGATCTCTCTGCCCAGGCCCTCTACTACCTGGGAGTCTCCCCGGAGGTCAGTGCTGTCAACGGGAAGTTCTTCAACTTCACCACCGAAGAGATCCCAGCACCTCACGCACTGGACCCTATAGTTGCTGAAAAGCTCTGGGAGACAAGCCTTGCCATGGGTGGGCTGCAAGGGAAGAACCTTGAAGGAAAACTGATCAAGAACCAAACTGGCTATTGCTCGAACGAATAAGACAAGGCCTCCCGTACAAAGGAGGCCTGTCACAAACAAGAGCTGCACTACCTATTGTATCCATCACACCTTGAGAATCACACAACAGAGGCGGTCCTGCCCTAGTTCAATCACCACACGGTCGCCCTGAACCTTGGATTCCAAGAGATGCAAATCCAATCCACATCGCTCCATTGCCTCCCACAGGTGAACATACTCTATTGCCACTGACGCTTCACTTTGCTGCTCGGGATTACCACAAAGGACCATCAAGCTTCCGTCATCAAGCTTCCAAGTCGTTGCATCACATCCCTCAGAGATGGAAAGGATATGTTTTTGGTCCAGAAATGTAGCACGTTCAAGGTGTGGCTGCAGCATTGCCCTGAATTTCAGAGCACGTTGGGCATATGTCGCATACTCTCCTCCTTCAGGCTGGAACCTATTCGTTATTCCCATCCATAGGATGTTTCCCAACAGGATCGCCCGCTGAAAATCTTTATAGAACCACCGTCGCCGAGAATCTTCATCTGCTATCCAGCCTCTTGGATTCACCATATTCACCTGCTTGAACGAAGGAAAGGTATAGGAATAAACATTATAGAACTCATCATAATCAGCTCCATTCCAGGTGAGGTTGCTCCACACATACCCTGAATACAAATCCCCACAGTTCTCTGTCATGAGGTAATGGTTCGGCCCATACTTGGACATCCTTTCAGTGATCTTCTTCAGGATTGCTATATATCCATTATTAAAATCCCCGATCCCAGCATGGCTATGGTTTGGATCATAACAGGCAAAAGGTTCAGCTGAAGCTAGCTGGTCAAGATATACACCATCAGCCCCATAGGCCTTAAAGGCAAATTCCACGATATCAACTAGGTATTTCTGCCATAATGAATCCGATGGGCAGTTTACGGTAAACTTCTCCGGTCCGTACTCCTCATACAGGGCATTACCCTCAAGATCCTTCATTGCCATCTTCACCCCGAGCGATTTATGAAAATCGCTTTTGATATCAAAAATGCGGGCATTGATATATAACGTGGTGAACCCTCCAGAACTGCGTACGAGTTCGATTCCGTCTGCAAACTCCATGGGGGTTCCCAATTCCATATCAGGGTAATATTCAGGATACTGAGAATCGAAACCATTTCGGTTCCAACTTGCAATGAACATATGCTTCACACCCCATTCCCGACCTTTGTGGTACATTGCAGGGATATTTGCATAGGTATTCTCAACAGTACCTGACCTTTTGAAGTTATAGCACTGATTCAATGCAAACTCATGGGTCAAGAATTCAGGAAGAGAGGTTTTAGGAATGAACGGCCCAATATACTCGCGGTAGATATCTGCCCCATAATGCCAGTCACAATCTGTAATGGCTATACGATAGGAGCCAGTCTCATACCTCTGCCCAGCGGAGACCCGTTGGTGCTTGCGAAAAGCAAAACCCATATAGCCATCTTGTCCGGCTCCGGTCTCGGCAATGATTCCTGTTACAGGAAATCGAGGATCATGGGATCCGAAATACAGGCCGTTGTCAGAATCGTAGTAGTACATCCAGCTCATGGAAGCGAGTCCACAATAATTTATTTCCCTCCGATACACATCCCCTTCCAGCTTGCTTGCGGCCCTCCAGAATGACTTTCGTCCTTTCCCATATGCATGGACGGGATTGACTGTACGCTCCCCCGCATGATGGGGATAGATGATGACATCATCCTCATGGGTCTCGCCCAAGGAGACTCCGCATATATGGGGGCATAGAATCTCGACTATGCCTAGGGAGCTGTCCTTGTTCTCTACAGAAGCTTCAATGTAAAGGGAGTCATCCAAAGCAACCAACGAGACAACAACCTCAATATCCTTTCCCCCAAAACGGGGCAAAAAGACCTCTTGCCTCTCTGATGTCCCACTGACAACCGATAAGGTGGGCACCAATTCAATTCTGGTGTTATCAGCAAGTGAGATGGCGTACAAGGTGACAAGAGGGACCGTTGGCGGAGTTTTTATATATTCATCAAGGGTAAGGGTGTTCACCATGCTTGTTATCGTATGGAATTTCTCATCATAGCGAGCAGAAAAAGTACGTCCAATGAGATTCATATCAGGCTCCTCTAATACCCTTGCTTGGCATAGGCATCCAATGCCTTTCCATTTAGGGTTGATGCATCAGGCATATGATTCGAAATGTATACACTTGGCTTGAGCCCTTTGTTTACAAGATTCTCTATGATTGTCCCCTGCAAAGCCCACATCAGATAGCTGGCAGCTATCCCGCTTGCTGGACACACGGCAAACCCAAGTTCAGGGACATCCACCATAGCGTCCCCATACTGGGCACAATTATCCAGTACGTAGCCACACGCTTCGAACAACCGTTTTCCACTTGGGTGCTTTGAAACAAGCTTGCTGGAATAATCAACGGAGGTTATTGCTACGGTCATGCAATCCATTGCATTTGCCTTAAGGGCCAAATCCACAGGGAAAGCTGAATACCCGGAGACAGAGCCGATCATGATGATATCTCCAGGGAGTATGTTGGCACGTCCCAAAACAAAATCCGCAAAACCGGGGATGGTGTCGTACCCAACTATCCCTCGAGCGGGAGAAGGACGATATCTCACAGGATTCTGGATTTCACAGGTAATTTTCAGGGCCTTGAGTGCCATCATGCCACCGGTTCTTCCTGCCCCTTCAAACATGAGCATATGGCCAGTATCCATAATGTGCCAAGCAGCACCCTGTTCCAAACGTTTCGCTATCTCATCGGAAATGGTGATGAGTGCATCACGTTGGGTAAGTTCAATCTTATCAAGCACTTTCTTCATTTCGGAAAAATACGTATCCATCAGCATACAGTCCTAACCTCCAATTAATTATAAAAACCAGGGCCTGCCACAGGCATATCCTGGCCCTCAAACGTATCAAGCACATACCGCATCGCCCCCAGTATAGGGGAAAACCTAGAGGGCAGGATTACCGCCTTGGGAATTCTTGCAAGGATATGCATAGAGAAAGGAAGCATGATCAAGTCACCCATGTTGGCAATGCCCCCAACAAGAGCCACTCTAGGCTCCGTTTCATCAATTCTCCGAGAAACGACCAATGCCATATCAGCCAACTCTTTTGCTGCACTATCAATGATGAGGGATGCATCAAGGTCGCCCTCCTTTGCCGCCTCCTCCACGACAAGTGACAAAGAGGCGATTTCAGAGCGTGAAAGACCTGGCTGATATATTCTTCTTCGGAGCAGGCGCACATCATCAAGGCCGAGCTTGGCACATACCAAGGAGCCCATTCTTGAGCCTGCATTCCCTTCATCATGCCGGCGGGCAATAGAAGAAAGGGCCATGATACCTATGTGATATCCGCTGCCCTGATCTCCGATGAGGGGACCCCACCCACCACAGACCACCTTTTCACCACTGCTGGAACGTCCTACAGCAAAAGAGCCTGTCCCACTCAATACAACGATACCAGGACTTTTCCCCAGAGCTCCATACAAGGCGTTCTCCTCATCACTGAGGATGGAGATGTCTGCATATCCAAGCTTTTTGACAAGGAGGGGCAGACAAGTGCGAAACCCAGGAATAAACAGTACAATATGCTCCAAAGACGGTAGCTCAAGGCAACTACGCTCCAGACAGGTCATAATTCCTAGGGCAACTGATTCCATTGCTCTCTCTTCATCAATGAAAAGAGCATTGGATCCTTCCCCAAGATACTTGGATAGGATCTTTCCCTCCTGATCAAAAAGCACAAATTCAGTTTTTGTGCCTCCTCCGTCACACACCAGATAATATCGGATGGCCTGTCCCTCCCTTACCATAAGGATTGTATCAGTCCCTTATAATAGTATGCTACTTTCTCATTAAACTCATCTCCACCGGGAACATTTGCACTCATAAAAATTGGAGGAGTCAGCCCCTCGGCCAGATACAGGTTCTCCACCATCAAGACAATACGTTGGGCAATGAAAAGACTGCTGAAAGTAGAGGTCCCTCCAGTAATCTGACCATTGATCGGAACGACCATTGCACCATCACCCAGAGGCGAATGATTGTCGATAACTATATCACTTACCTGATAGAGTTTTCGCCCCTGGTCATGTCTGGACGTGAGATGCATGGTCGACTCCAAGGAGGTGACACAAATGACAGATACTCCACAGCTTTTGGCATACAGTGCAGCTTCAACAGGAACAGCATTGATTCCGGTATTGGAAGAGATGATGATGCTGTCACCTGCCTTCAGGCCTGCTTTTTGCAAGACTTCAGTCGCCTTGCCGGGTATGCGCTCATTTTGGGTGCTGGTGATGGCACCCTTATGAAGCATCAGGCTATCATCGAGGATCGGATTGATTGGTATCAACCCCCCAGCACGGTAAAACATCTCCTCAACTATCATGTGTGAGTGCCCAGTTGAAAAGACATGCAACAGCCCACCACTTTTCAGAGATGCATAAATCAGTCTGGAAGCTTTCGCCATACTGGATTTCTCTGTTTGTTCAACGGTTTTCAGCAATGAGCAGATCTTATTGATGTAATCTTCATCGTTGATCATTAGGTTGGGCACAATCATACTCCTATTCCAGAAACCAAGGGTTGCCTAAACTTTATTATTCGCAGGGAATTTCTTTATAGCTCTCCGGAGAGAATCTCCGGAGAACGAAGACAGACTTTATTATTTGCCTAAGATTGCTACGCTTTGGGAATCAACGGACTTTGCAAATTTTTCGGGAGTGGTTGTACCTGCCCAAAGAAATTCACACTCCTTCTGGAAAAGGACCTGGAATGCAGAACCATTCTTGTTGATAGGATAAGGAACCGCTGTCTTTAGTGCCTCGACGAAGTGCTTGTTGAAGGGAGTTTTGGCAATAAATGCAGAAGTATCAACCAATTTGGATGCTGGGAGACCATAATTCATATCCATAGCAATCTGTTGTCCATGAGTGCCGGAAAGAAACTCCACAACACGCCAAGATAGTTCAGGATTCCTTGCTTTGGCAGGGATAACCCAGGTATTGACGAATGAAGAGGTTTTGCTGACCCCATGGATAGTCGGGATGGGAAGGACTGTGAATGCAACCTTGTTGGCCTCCAAGATGGATGCTGTGGAGAGGGCCCCAATCTGCATGGCAACTTTACCGGCTATAAACGGAGCAGTCTCGGCATCACCAAACTGACCTGCTTGTGCAGCGGAAGGACAAACCTTATAGGTGTTGTAAAGATCATACATGTACTGGACTGCTTCCATAGTCTTTGGATCTGTTGACAGAACACTGGATTTTCCATCTTCAGCGTATAGTTTCCCACCAAAAGCCGCTATCAAGGAGAATGTTGTGTCAGTATAGTTTTTCCAGTAGTAACCCCATTGGGCATTTGCCCCTGAGCCCTTGGTCAAGAGCTTGGCATACTCGGTAAAGTCCCCAATAGTCCAGTTCTCTGCAGGGATCTCAAGGCCGGCTTCCTTGAACATCTTGTTGTTCAGATACATTACCTTTGGAGTGACGTCACGGGCGGCTGCATACAGATGACCATTAACCGTAAGCGCCTGTTTTACCACTGGGTACAAGGAATCCTTATACTCCTTGGAGGCAAGGGTATCGAGTGGAAGCAAGATGTTTGCAGAAGCATACCGAGGGACCTGGTCCATAGCCAGCATCATTACATCAGGAATCTCTCCACCTACCAATTTTGTAACCATGGTATCAGCATATTTGCTGGGGATAGTCACAAACTCCAAGACTATATCCTGGTTGGCCTCTTCAAAATCTGCCTTCATTTTCTGCAAATGTGCAAATTTTGTAATATCCCACCAAGTATAGACCTTAACTGTCTCCGGACCTTTCGCCACTTCTTGAGCACCTTGTGCAAGAAGTGGGCTGATCAGTGCCCCCACCATGAGAATCAGGGCAATAGCCATGATTTTGTTTGCTTTCTTCATACGAATTCCTCCTATTATTTTGATGGCTACAGCACCATCAAAGAATTACCATGCTTATTTTCCGCCAAAACCTGACGAAAGGGTTGTAGACATAAACTGCTTCTGAAAGATCAAGAACACGATGACAATGGGAATGATGCTCAGGGATGCCCCTGAAAGGAGGACCGCCCAGTTCTGTTCCCACTCCTTGAGATACTTCAGGCCTACAGTTAGGGTCATCTTGTTGTAGTCGTTAATCACAATCATCGGCCAGAGGAACTGATTCCACACTGTCCTGAAACTTAAGATTGCCGTAGTTGCTATAGCCGGCTGGCTATTGGGGAGGATGATACGGAAGAAAATGGTGAAATAGGAACACCCATCGATGATGCCGGCACTTTCCAAATCCTTGGGGATGGTCAGGAAGAACTGCCTGAAAAAGAATATGTTGAAAGCATTTGACGAGGTGAACATGCTTGTAAGAAACAGGGCAAAAAAGGTGTTGTACAGGTGCATATCCACAATGGTCCTGTAATTTGGAATAAGCACGACATGACTTGGAATCATCATTGTAGCGATAAAGGCAAAGAAAATAAGATTTCTCCCAGGGAACTCCAGCCGGGTAAGGGCATACGCTGAAAGTGATGCCACTGCGATCATCGCAATGGGGATGCACACAGAGAGATACATGGAGTTCAAGGTAAAGCGCCCAAACGGAAGCACCTCGAACAGTCTTTGGTAATTCTCAATCGTGAATGGATTGGGAATGAGGGAAAGCGGGTTTCCATTGTACAGCTGTTCAATTTTCTTAAAGGAGGAAATACCCGACCATATAAAGGGATACACCATCGTCAGTGATATAAGGATCATGAAACCATGGTAAAGGGTTTTCGTTAGGACTTTTTTATGCATTATGGTACTGCCTCTCATGTTATTCCCCTGTCTGTTCATGACGGAATTTGTATTGAATTAAAGTTATGCAAAGAATTACAATAAAGAACACCCATGCCAGGGCTGATGCATATCCCATTTCATAATAACGAAATGCTTTTTCATAAATGTAGTACATGATGGTACTCGTCGATCCAAGCGGACCACCGCTGGTCATGATGAAGACACTTTCAAACATGTTGAAGGCTTCAATAATCAGGAGAATTGCCACGATGAAAAACATATTTGAAAGCATGGGGATGGTAATGCTCCAGAATTGCTGCGCCTTTGTCGCACCATCCACTTCGGACGCTTCATACAGTGATAGGGGAATCGTTTGGAGACCTGCCAAAAACATTATCATGTAATAGCCGCTCATCTGCCAAACTCTCATGATTACCAACGCAGGCTTGCTCCATGTAGTACTCGCCAACCATTGGGGGACCTCAGTAAACCCCATTGAAAAAAGGAAATTATTGATCAAGCCCATATCAGGGTTGAAAATCCAAAGCCAAACCATGCTTATTGCAACAGTACTGGTGATCGAAGGCAAGAACAAAGCTGTCCTATAGATATTCCCAACCCCTTTCAGCTTGCTGTGAACATTGATAAGAAGAGCTAAAAGAAGGGAAACCACCATTACGATAGGAACCAGCGTAACAACAAAGAATAGGGTGTTCCCCATGTACTGGTAAAAATAAGGATCGGAAAAAACAGTGATATAATTCTTCAGTCCGATAAACGCAGGCTTTGTTAACAAATCCCATTCTGTAAGGGAGTAAAAACACGATCGTATTATGGACCCATAGGTGAAAATAGAAAAACCGATGAGAGCTGGAGAGATAAACAACCATCCAACTTTTGCCTCTTGTTTCTTTATTCCTGACTTCTGCTGAAAAGATTTCAGTCGCATACTTACCCCTTAACCGTTTGTTATTATGTTGTTATAATAACTAATACTACAAAAAAACATCTTCATACCAAACAACTCTTATTTTTCGATGGCTACATTGAACTGATATTTATCTCCACGATAGATTGATTGGACATATTCAAAAGCATCCCCAGACTTTTCATACGTTATCCTGTTGATGAGCAAGACAGGGGTTCCCGGTTTTATCTGAAGGAGAGCTGCATCCGGCTCACTTGCTATTCCAGCTTTTATTGATTGCTGCGCACGATCGATTTGGCACCCATACTTCTCTTGCAACACATGATAGAGCGAAGAGGACAAATCCTCCAATTCAGCTCCGGGAAACCGGTGAAAGGGCAAATGCACCTGTTCAATGGCCATTGGGCTGTTATCAGCACACCGTATGCGAGTTATTATATATATATCTTGTCCAGAAGTAAGGTTAAGTGCCTTTGAGACTAGTTCAGAAGGTTTTGTTAATTCCTTTGAAATAGTAATTGAGGACGGATTATATCCTAATGCTCGCATCTCTTCGTTAAAACCCAATAAATGATTGAGCTGGATCCCGGTCCTTTTATTGGCTACAAAACTACCCTTGCCCTGCTGCTTGAAAATCAACCCTTCCTGAAGAAGCCCATCAAGAGCCCTTCTGATGGTTATCCTACTTACATTGAAATATATGCACATTTCCTCTTCAGTAGGGATCTGCTGGCCCTCTTCCAATTTTCCAGTTTCAATGAGGCTGGTATAATAATTGATCACTTGCTGGTATCTGGGTACTGCTTTCATATCAACTCCCTAAACTCATTATGTTGTCATAATAAGTACAATATCATCCTTGCCATTCCCTGTCAATCTTTTATATCAGGTTCGTTGTAACTTTTTTATCGGATACGTTGCATGCAAGTCGGTTGCCTGTACATTTGGGAATTCCTGAGCTGCCTCGCGTACAACAACGGCAGGGTCATGGTCATTAGGGAGATGAGTGAGAAGCAGGCGCCCTACCTGCGCAACTGAAGCTACCCTGCCTGCCAGACGGGCTGAAAGATGATGTCCCTCCTGGCCCAAATCCCTGCCTATGTAGGAAGCCTCACACAATAGCAAGTCGGCATCCCTAGCAATCGATAGCAGTGAATTGCACATTGCTGTGTCTGAAGAGTAGACAAAAACTTCAGAACCATGTGCAACCCTTACGGCATATGAGGCAATCGAATGTTTGACCTTCCGAAAAAACAGAGAAAACGGCCCTTCTGCAACAGAGAACCGATCATGTATCCGATGGAGGATAAAGACATCATTTGCTGAGAGTTCCTTCATAAGCCAGCTTGGGGCGGAGGGAACATACACATGCACGGGTTGTATCGGTATGCCTTTGCTCCTTCTTGTCTCCAAGGCATACCGCAAAGGGATAATATCTGCAAAATGATCGAAGTGCAGATGTGAGAGCACTATTGCATTGATTGCACCCACGTCGCAAACATGTTGCAATTTGGCCAAGCTCCCGTTTCCCATATCAATGAGAAGGGTATACCTCCCTTCAGTAATCAGATATGACGAACATGCGCCGTTTTCTTGTGGATATGTCCCATTGTTTCCCAGAACAGTTAGTTTCATGTCATTGCTCCTACCAGTGATAACTCAAAGTCATTATAACAACATGATAACTATAAAAGCAATAAAATAGTGCCCACAGGAATGCAAAAAAACCTCCCTTGTCAGGAGGAGGTCTTTCTCACTATGCATGTACCGTGAGGGCATGAACCTTTTGCCGGCATTGTATGCACATAACCAGAAATACGCTGTCTACCTGCTATGCCTGCCCTTCAGCACCTCAATGACCTCACTGAGGGGGACATTCTTCTCAGCAAGCAATACCAGGAAGTGGTACATAAGGTCTGCCGCCTCACCAAGGAAGAGGCCCTTGTTGTCGTCCTTGCTCTCAATGATGAGCTCAACTGCCTCCTCACCCACCTTCTGTGCGATCTTATTCAGGCCGCGACTGAAGAGATGGTTGGTATAGGAACCTTCCTGGGGGTATTCGCGGCGGTCACTGATGACCTCCTCGAGGTAGAAGAGGAACTCACTGGAAGTCACCGCAGCAGGATCATTGACCTCACTGAAGCAGGTATCACTGCCTGTATGGCAGACAGGTCCTGTAGGAACAGCCTTGATAAGCAGGGTATCATGGTCACAATCCTCGATGATCTCACGCACCGTCAGATAGTTGCCACTCGTCTCCCCCTTGGTCCAAAGCTTCTGGCGACTTCTTGACCAGAAGGTAACCAGGCCCCTATCGCGGGTGAGCTTGAGCGACTCCTCATTCATATAGCCAAGCATCAGAACCCTTCGGGTTACTGAATCTTGGACAATCGCGGGAATGAGTCCATCCATTTTTGTAAAATCAAGTGCCATACGAAGTCTCCTTACTGCCCTTTACGCATAGGTATACCACGTTGCGAAAGAAAAATCTTTAGCTCAGGGATATCAATTTCATGAAAATGGAAAATAGAGGCTGCCAATGCGGCATCAGCCTTTGCCTTGGAGAAGACATCCACAAAGTGCTCCATCGTCCCTGCCCCTCCGCTGGCGATGACTGGAATGCCTACAGCCTCACCCACACGCCGGGTTATATCCAAGGCAAAACCCTGTTTCACCCCATCATGCTCCATGGATGTCAGCAATATCTCCCCACATCCCCGGCCATAGGCCTCCTTGGCCCAAGCGACCACCTCCAAGCCAGTAGAAGTCCTGCCCCCGTGCACATAGACCTCCCACCCCTCTTCTGTCGGGGTGTCAAAGCGAGGGTTTCGCCTTGCATCGATGGCACAGACCACGCATTGGGAGCCATACTGCAGGGCCAGGGTGTCTATCACCGAAGGGTCCGCAACAGCCTGGCTGTTGATGGAGATCTTGTCAGCTCCGCTGTCAAGCAGCATCCCGACATCAGAGGCGTTGCGAATCCCCCCTCCTACGGTAAAGGGGATGCCTATGTGGTCGGCAATGCGCCTGACCAGGGCCTTGAAGGTGGAGCGGTTCTCCACGGTGGCCGTGATGTCAAGGAAGGTAAGCTCGTCCGCACCCTGCTCGCTGTAGAGCTTTGCAAGCTCAACAGCATCACCTGCATCACGCAAGTTGATGAAGTTGACCCCTTTCACCGTCCTGCCATCACGTATGTCCAGACACGGTATGATTCGTTTAGCTAGCATCGGTCTCCTCCTTGAAGCGCATGAGGGCTTCGAGCGTTATGGCCCCTTCGTACAGGGCCTTTCCAATAATAGCCCCACCCAAGCCAGCCTTGTGGAGGGCATACACATCTTCCATGGAGGTCACCCCACCCGATGCTATCAGGTGCAGGGAGGGCCTGGAGGCAAGCAGTTGATCGTACAGGGCAAAGGAAGGACCGCTGAGCATCCCGTCAAGGGCTATATCGGTACAGATGACCCGATAGAAGCCCATATCCAGATACGAGTCAATGAACGGGCCCACCTCCAAGGCAGTGGTCTCAAGCCACCCATGGGTTGCGATCATGCCATCTTTGGCATCGGCACCCAGGATGAGCTTGTCCGCGCCATAGCGGGCGAGCCAGCTTTCCACCATAGGGGGATCACTTGCGGCAATGGAGCCGCACGTGACCATGCTCGCCCCTGCGTTGAAGGCATCCCGAAGGTCATCAAGGCGCTTGATGCCTCCACCAAAGTCGATGACAAGGCTTGTATTGCCGGCAATGCGCTCCAGACTCTTCAGGTTTACAATGGTGCCACCCTTCGCCCCTTCCAGGTCCACAAGATGCAGCCTCTTCAGCCCATGGGCCTCAAAGCGCTTTGCCATCTCCAGGGGGTCGGAAGCATACTCGGTCTTCAGGGCGTAGTCGCCCTGGATAAGGCGTACACAGGATCCGCCGATAATATCGATCGCAGGAATAATATCCATCAGATTTCCTCCAGAAAATTCTTCAGCATGCGCTCCCCGGCACTGCCGCTCTTCTCAGGGTGAAACTGGCACCCCCAAAAGTTATCCTTGCGCAAGGAAGCGGCAAACTTCACCGAGGCATACTCGGTGGAGGCGATGGTGTCCAGGGAGAGCGGCACATAGTAGCTGTGGACAAAGTAGCACCAAAGAGGGTCGGAAAGCCCTGCAAACAAGGGGTCCTCTTCAACCTCAAGGGTGTTCCACCCCATGTGCGGTATCTTCTCCCCGTTGGGGGGGGTGAACTTCCGTACGGTTTCAGGAAACATGCCCAGGCACCGGGTATCATGCTCCTCACTGAAGGAGCACATCAGCTGCATCCCCAGGCAGATGCCCAGAAAGGGCTGCGCCAAGGAGGGCAGGAAGGTATCAAGGCGACGAGAGTGGAGGTAGGCCATTGCAGTCGAGGCCTGCCCTACACCGGGGAAGATCACCTTGTCCGCGCCCCTCAGTTCATCCCGGTCCTCTGTCACTGTCGCCTCATAGCCAAGGCGTTTGAGGGCACACAACACAGAACGGGTATTACCTGCATTGTATTTGACGATGGCAATCTTCATAAGAGGCCCTTGGTTGAAGGCAATGCATCACTGTGGGGGTACTTGTGTACAGCCCTCTTGAGGGCACGGGCGAATGCCTTGAACAGGGCCTCCACCTGGTGATGCACATTGCCCGGTGACACCTTCATCGCCAGGTTGCACTGTGCGGCATCACTGAAGGACTTGAAGAAGTGCTCAACCATCTCAGTGGGGAAGGTGCCCACATACTCGCGCTTCAAGGGGACCTCCCAAAGCAAGGAGGGGCGACCGGAGAAGTCCAGGGCCACCTCGGCAAGCACGTCATCCATGGTAAGAAGTTCAAAGCCGTAGCGGCTTATGCCGCGCTTCTCTCCCAGAGCCTCACGTATCCCCTGCCCCATGGCAAGGGCAACATCCTCTACGGTGTGGTGCTCATCCACCACCAGGTCCCCATGGGCATGCAAGGTGATATCAAGGCCGCTATGCCTGAGCACCTGGTCGAGCATATGGTCGAAGAAGGGGATGTGGGTATGCACCGAGCCCTCTCCTGTCCCATCGAGGTTCACCGATAGGGAGATCTCAGTCTCCTTGGTGTTCCTGGTTACCTCAGAGGCACGTACCTTGGCCTTGGCCCCATCAAGCAGGAAGGATGCTATGGCATTCCAGTTGTCACTGACAAAAATACAGGTATCTTTGAGCTCCTCATCCAACGCATCCTTTTGGGAAGGGGGGACAAACCAGATGGCCTTGCACCCAAGGTTATAGGCCATGCGCATATCTGTCTGACGGTCACCGATGACCACTGAGTTGGTCAGGTCATACTCCCCGCCTTGGTACTTCTTCAGCATCCCGATCCCAGGCTTGCGCCCCGGACAGTTGTCTGCAGGAAGTGAGAAATCGACATGCACATCATCAAAGGTGATGCCCTCGCCCTGCAAGGTTGCCAGGATTCGCTCTTGCGGCTTTGCAAAATCATCCAAAGGGAAGGAGGGGGTCCCCACCCCGTCCTGGTTGCTGACCATGGCAAAGTGGAAATCGCTCTCCTTACGTATCCTGGCGAGGGCGCCAAAGACCCCGGGGATGTAGATAATCCTCTCAAATGAGTCTATCTGGTCCTCAATTACAATAATTCCATCGCGGTCGAGAAATAGGACCGCCTTATGCATCTTCTTGTTCATCATGCTTCCTCATATTCAGAAAGTGCGGCCAATAGCTTGTCATTCTCAGTCCTGCTTCCTATCGTTATCCTCAGGCAATCCTCACAATGGAGCTCACGGCTGCGGTTTCGTACAATGATACCTGTTTGGGCAAGATAGTGGTAGAGCTTGTCCGCCTGACCTACCCTGACCAAAAGGAAGTTCGCATCACTGGCAAAGAGCTCCACCACACAAGGCAAGAGGGGAAGAGCCTCTTCCATCCTCTTCTTCTCCTGCAGCGTCAAGGCAAGGGTCTCTCTGACCCTATCAGCCTGAGCCAACCCCCTGAGGGCTAGCTCCTGCGATGGCCCCCCCACATTGTAGGGGTATTTCATGCTGTTCAGAACCTTGCAGAGCTCTTCACTTGCAACAGCTATCCCTACCCTTGCATTGGCAAGGGACCAGCACTTGGAAAGGGTGCGCAGCACCACAAGACGGGGAAACTTGGAAAGGAGGGTGACAGCACTTCCCAAGGAGGAGAAGTCAAAATACGCCTCATCGACTACGGTGATGCCATCGAAAAGAAGGCAGACCCTCTCGATCTGGTCGAGGGGGAAGGCATTGCCGGTAGGGTTGTTGGGCGAACAGATGAACAGCAGCTTGCTCCTACCCCCCTGCACTTCTTCAGCATCTTTTCCCAGACTCCCCCGATCCTCCCTCGCTCTCCTCTCCCGTTCGAGAAAGGCCTCCAAGGCATCAAAGTCAATGGCGAAGTCCGGTGTGAGGGGGACCTGTTCGACCCCTACGTCATTGATGTCGGCAAAAACTCGATACGCCCCATAGGTCGGGCTCATGATGATCGCCTTGTCCTTGCCAGGATTGCAGAAACAGCGAAACAGGTTGTCCAGGATCTCGTCGCTGCCATTGCCTATGACCGTCTGGGCAAAGGGAAGGCCCAACACCTCATCGAGGGCCCTTCGCACCTGGGTGCACAGGGGATCAGGATAGCGGTTACGCCCCACGTCCCCGACAAAATCCCTCCAGTTCTCATTGGCATCGAGGTAGACCTCAGCCTCCCCTACAAAATCATTGCGCGCACAGCTGTACGGCACAAGGTTGGCGATATTCTTGCGAAGCAACTTTCTCATCTCTCTCCTCCCAATCGTATAAGGACGGCATTGCGGTGGGCAGTGAGCCTCTCCGCCTCAGCCAAGGTAACCAACGTCCGACTCAAATCCACAAGGGCCTGCCTGCTCAGGCTCTGAATCGTAATCTTCTTGACAAAGGAGTCGGTGCTGACCCCACTGTATGAGTGTGCCCACCCGTTGGTAGGCAGGGTATGGTTGGTGCCGCTGGCATAGTCACCGGCACTCTCGCACGAGTAGGGCCCAAGAAAAATCGAACCTGCGTTTACGACCAAGGACTCCAGCTCCAGAGGATCGGCCGTGTTGATGATAAGGTGCTCAGGGGCATACTCGTTCACCACCTTGGCAGCCATAGCCAGGGTAGGGCAGACAAACGCATGCGAATGGGACAGGGAAGAAAGCAGGTAAGATTGGCGCTCCAGAGCTTCCAACTGCACAGAGAGCTGCTCCTCCACCTTGTCCAGGAAGGCAAAACCACTCTCCTTTTCGCCAAGGATGACCAGCATCGACTGACTGTCCATACCATGTTCAGCCTGGCTGAGCAGATCGCTGGCAACAAAGGAAGGGTCGGCGTCGACTGTAGCGACTACCATCACCTCACTGGGACCGGCGGGCATGTCGATTGCACAGCAGGAGGTGCTTACCTGCTTCTTTGCCTCAGTGACATATTGGTTTCCAGGTCCGAAGATCTTGTCCACCTTGGGCACACTCTCACTTCCATAGGCCATCGCTGCGATGGCCTGTGCCCCCCCAAGCTTGAAGACCTGGGATATGGAGCAAAGCGAGGCTGCATACAAAATTGCAGGATGTACCTTGCCAGAAGAGTCTGCAGGGGTGCACAGCACCACATCCCGACACCCGGCGACCTGGGCGGGAATGCCCAGCATCAGGGTGGTGGAGATCAAGGGCGCTGTCCCTCCCGGCACATAGAGGCCGACACGCTGGATGGGCACTATCTTGCGCGAAAGCTCGATGCCCTCTGAGACGGTGAGGCTTTCACCTTGGGGAAGCTGAACTTCATGGAAGGCACGGATATTGCCATAGGCTTGTGCAAGGGCATCTTTCAAGCTGTCGGGGACCAATGCTTCAGCTTCAGCAAACTCCCCTTCAGAGACAGAGAGTGAAGCAAGGTCAGCTTTGGCAAACTGCTTTTCAAAAGCAAAGAGAGCGGCATCCCCACCAGAGGCCACGCGCCTGATGATATCAGCAACCTGCTGTTGTACCGTAGAGGTGGTGTCGCTTGCTCGTCTCAAGAGACGGGCAAGCTCTCTCCCCTCTGGGGCATAGTTTCTACTCAGATACGCCATGGAAATCTCCTACTCTGTCATCTTCTCGATGGGGGTCACCAGGATGCCTTGGGCTCCAAGGGCCTTGAGCTGTTCGAACACATCCCAGAAGAGATCCTCAGCAACAACAGTCTGCACTGAAAGCCAGCCCTTTTCCATAAGGCGGGTCACCGTCGGGCTCTTCATGCCTCCGACGATACCGGCTACCTGGTCAAGATGCTCTTCAGGGAGGTTGAAGATGACATACTTGTAGGAAGCGGCCCTCATGACCGCATCGATGCGCAGCATCAGGCGGTCCAGGATGGCGCCCTTCTCCCCGTTCCCCATCGTCTTGCGCCCGATCATGACCGCAGTCGAGGTGTATATCTTCTCCACCTCCCGCAGTCCGTTCATAGCAAGGGTGGCCCCGCTGCTGACCAGGTCGCAGATGACATCAGCAAGCCCGATGGCAGGGGTCACCTCAACAGAGCCGGAGACCTGCACTAAGGTGGCCTTGATCCCCTGTTCGGAGAGGATTCTCTCAAGGATGTGCGGATAGCTTGTTGCTATACGCTTTCCCTCCAGAGAAACGAGCCCTTGGTAGGTGAAATCATTGGGGACTGCGATGCTGAGGCGGCACTTGGCAAAGCCAAGGTCACGCAGTACCTCAAGGTCGATGGCCTGCTCGTCATACTCGTTGCGCCCTACGATGCCGATGTCGGCGACCCCATCACGCACATACGAGGGGATATCGTCGTCACGGACATAGAGGAACTCAAGGGGAAAGTTCGCAGCCCTCTCCTTCAGGACACGGGAATCGGACCCAAACTTGATCCCACAACTCTTGATGATATCCAAGGACTTCTCGCTCAAGCGCCCACTCTTCTGAATTGCAATGCGTAACACCTGCTCCATTTTTTCCTCCTAGAAAAAACAATAAAAAAAGCCCCCGCGACATGCGGAGGTCTGTATATAGGTAACAGCGCCCACCTGTCTAAGGTCGGATAATCATGCCATGATGATGGATGCTGGTATGTTTCTTATTCATAGAGCTACCATAATGCCAGAACGGGGAATAAGTCAAGGGCTATTCAACAGAGATGCATACTTATTCAATCAATATGCATGGTGGTCGACAGGCCGCCTGTGATCCCACAAGAAAGATGGAAAGCCTCAGATGCTTTAGGAAGATGAAGCATAGCCCTCTGTCCTATTGGCACGTACGTTCTAGGTTGC
>JAVERP010000050.1:0-28002 GCA_034007055.1 Sphaerochaeta sp. | reverse complement strand
TTCTATACCTGACAAGCAAATATAGTAAATTAATTGTATTATTTTTGTATAGTTATGATACTAATATTTCTTGCCATTACAAGTGCGAAGTATGAGTTATGTATACAGTATAGGCAGTATGACAGGAAATGCATTACTTTGTAAGAGCATTTGACAAACTAAAGTTCATGTCGTATCATTCTTACTGGTAAGTATAGTTTTGTCTACATGGAGGGACGTATGAAGAAACTGGGTTTCGGAATCATTGGCCTCGGCTCGATTTCAGAAGTACATGCAACAGCCATCAGGGAAATTGAAGGGTGCGAGCTGGTTGCGGGGTATCACGCAAGAGAGGAGCGGGCTAATGAGTTCGCAAAAGCGCATGGGTGTCGCGTGTACACAGACCTTGATGCCTTTTTAGCTGATCCTGGCTTAGATATCGTTACCATTGCCTCTCCTTCAGGCCTGCACTTGGATGGTGCCCTCGCTTCAGCCAAGGCGAAGAAGCACATCATAGTCGAAAAGCCTTTGGAGATTACCAAAGAGCGCTGTAACCAGATCATACAGGCATGTGCCGACAATGGTGTGAAGGTAGCCGGTATCTTCCCTTCACGGTACCACGAAGCTCCCAAGCTGATCAAAGCAGCCATCGAACAGGGACGGTTCGGAAGGATAGTCATGGCTGATGCCCAGGTCAAATGGTACCGCTCTCAAGAGTACTACGACAGTGGCGCCTGGCGCGGAACCTGGAAGCTTGACGGTGGTGGGGCTCTGATGAACCAGGCCATCCATGCCATCGACCTGTTGCACTGGTTCATGGGGGATGTATCTGAGCTGTTTGCATTTACCGACACCCTCTCCCACGAACGGATAGAGGTGGAGGATACTGCAGTCGCAGCCCTCAGATTTGCCAATGGTGCCCTGGGGATGATCGAAGGAACCACCAGCGCCTATCCCGGATTCCTGAAAAAGATTGAGATCATGGGTACCCGCGGTAGTGTGGTGATGGAGGAGGAGAGCATCATCTGCTGGAAATTCGATGAGGAGCTTCCGCAGGACCAGGCTATTCGGGACAGATATCTCAAGGCAACAGCCACAGGTGGTGGAGCATCAGACCCGAAGGCCATCGGCCATCATGGGCATAGGATGTTGTTCAGCTCGTTTGTTGATTCCATCAGGAACAACACCGAGGTGGAAGTCTCTGGTGAATCGGCACGAAGTGCCGTTGAGATCATTGAAGGGATCTATACGAGCGCACGAACAGGGAAAAAGGTGACCCTTCCCCTATAGGGTTCGTGTATGTGCAGCCACAGGCGTGGCTGCACAGGCCTCCTGCTCAATCATGGCAATACCCGTCCATAACCAGCTCTAGCTTCTTGTCCAGAACAGAGGTGGCTGCACCGATTGCAGAGCCGTAGTCCCCTTGTGTCCCTTGGATAATTGCAATGTCCTTGTTTTGCCAATCCAGGAGATACGAGTGTACGCGCTCTCGTACTCGGTCTACCAGGTACGAACTGGCATCGCCCAAGGGCCCTCCCAGTATTATCTCATTGGGGGCTATAACGTTGGCAAGCGTACTGACCCCGATCGCTATGGGGTCCGATATGTGGTCGATGCAGGAGCAGGCATCAGGATCGCCTTGTTCTGCAAGCTCTGCAATGACCTTGCCTGTAAGGGTCTCCCCGTGTGTCTTTTTCAGGAAACCAGGGTTTGCCCCCATCTGCTTGCGGGCGAACTTCAGCAGGGCCCCTTCGGAGGCCATCGCCTGGAGGCAACCCGCCTGGCCACACCCGCAGCGAGGCCCATGCGGGTCAATGACCATATGGCCCAGTCGATAGTTCGTGGTGTTGATGAGCTGCTTGTCGAGGTATATGGATCCTGCAATTCCTGTTCCGATTCCAATGTAGATGATGTTTGGGGATTTGTTGTGGTTTCCGTACCGTATTTCCGCCAACCCATTGGCTCGGTATCGGTTCAGTATGAAGACCGGCAAACCGGTCCTTTCCTCAACGATTCTCTTGAGGGGCAGCACTTCATGCCACCCCAGATCATCTGCCCGAAGGATTGCCCCTGTCTTGTGGTCCACCAACCCAGGCGATCCTATTCCCAAACCGGGAAGCATGTTGGGGGGGCATATGGAGCGCATATGGGCCAACCCTTCGATCAGGGTTTCGACAAGTGCGTCTTGTTCCGTGGAGAATACGCTCATCTTGTGGGTGGTGATTATGTGTCCTGACAAATTGACGATGACAAAGATCCATGTGCCCGAATAAAAGGTTGCACCGATTGCATGCCAGTGCGAATCATCGATGACCAAAGGTATGCCGGGTCTGCCTCTTCCCTTGACCTTCCTATCCAGCTCCTTGACGAGCCCTGCATTGATAAGTCTGGTTACTATGAGCGAGACAGCAGTGCGACTCAGCCCCACATGTTTGGCAATTTGGGCTCGTGAGGGCTGGGTGAGGTCCCTCTCTATCGCGTGGAGTACGTTTTGACAGTTGATAAATTCCAAATCATCGCTTTGCATGTTGTGCCCATAGTAGTAAAACATAGGGTGATTTGCAAGACTAACCTCTTGAAGTGTCCATTAAACATTTCTTTTGTAATTTGAGTTGACAAAAGAAAAATGTGTGGTAGTTTTAGATATATAACCATCCCTTGGGCATGTTGTTCTGAGCTTCATCTCAGGGGGAATGGAATTTTAGGAGGAAGAGATGAAAAAAATCTTAGTCGTGCTTTTGATTGTTCTTGTGGGTTCTACGATGATTTTTGCCCAAGCGCAAGAAGAAACGGTAGAAGCGTTCCCTTCAAAGCCCGTTACGGCCGTTATGG
Source organism: Sphaerochaeta sp. (assembly GCA_034007055.1). Taxonomy (GTDB): domain Bacteria; phylum Spirochaetota; class Spirochaetia; order Sphaerochaetales; family Sphaerochaetaceae; genus Sphaerochaeta. The sequence goes on along the minus strand of JAVERP010000050.1, from coordinate 25,191 downwards.
GTTGGGCTCCCGGTGGTGGTGGCGATATAGTATTTAGGGCACTTGCAGAAGTATTTCCCAAGTACGCCAATGGACAGCCCCTGATCATCAAGAATATGGGAGCGGCAGCTGGCGTTCCTGCCATTACCGAGTTCATGAAGGCTGAACCCAACGGGTACAACGTACTGCACTGGAACGTAGCCCACCTGATCAAGACCCATATGACCCAGGTAGCCTTTAAGGCCACCGAGTTTGTTCCTGTCTTGCAGGTTGTAGCATCGTACAACTATCTGGTTGTACGCGCTGATGCAAAATGGAATACCCTGGCAGAATTCATTGCTGATGCAAAAGCCAACCCGGAATCAATTCCTGTAGGGAATGCCGGTGCTGGTGGTGGAAACCACATGGCAGCCCTGTTGTTTGAAAAAGAGACAGGGACCAAGTTTGTACACGTCCCCTTCTCAGGCGGTGGCCCTGCCATTACTGGCCTTATGAGCGGTCAGTGTGATGCAGTTGTTGCAAATGCCCCTGAAGGTATCTCCAATGTGCAGGCTGGCCAGTTGAAGGTTTTGGGTGTATTCAGCGACAAGGAAATACCCTCAATTCCTGCCAGGACTGCCATTGCCCAGGGAACCGACCTGGTCCTTGAGCAGTGGAGAGGTGTGGTGGTTCCCCAGGGTACCCCTCCTGCCATCGTTGCAAAGCTCGAAAAGATCTTCAAGCAGTGTGTTGAAGACCCGGCCTACATCAAGAAAATGGGTGAGCTTGGATCAATTCCTGTGTACAAGTCAGGTCCCGAGTATGGTAAGTTGGTTGCCTTTGACGATGCCCGTTATGAGAAAATCGTTAAAGAGAACAAGTTTGGCGATAAGTATAAATAACTGATGCATTTAAATCTGATAGCTCCAGGGTCTCCCTGGGGCTATCTACTACAGTTGCTCTGTAAAGGAACCGAATATGAGAGAAACAAAAAGAGTGGACTTCTGGACAGGGGTCGTCCTTATGCTTGTCAGTGTGGGGGTGTGGATACTTACTGCCAACCTTCCAGTACCGAAACGTGGTATCGGCCCTGGAAGTTATCCTCGGGTAGTAGCAGCAATACTATTCCTTCTCGGTCTCGTAACTTCTGTGTCAAACATCCAGGGAGGCTATCCAAAAGCCTCTGGATCCATCAACTGGGTACACTTGGGGCGTGCTGCACTGTTGGCGGTCATGTCACTTGTCTATGTGCGTCTGCTCAACCTTATTGGGTTTCCTCTTCTGACCCCATTTTTTCTTTTCTCTGTAATTATGTTGTTTGGATTCAAGCGATGGAAGATGGCTCTGCTGGTGAGTATCGGCACCACTGCCGTAATTTTCATCTTATTCAATATAGTGTTCATGGTGTTCCTTCCTGTTGGAAGATTCTTTTGAGGGTAAAAAAATGATTGCAAACTTACTGACAGGATTCTCTCTGGTATTTCAGCCATTGGCTTTTTTGCTCATGACATTCGGTGTTGTTATGGGAATTATCATCGGGGCCTTGCCGGGCCTTACCGCTTCGATGGGAATAATACTCCTGCTTCCTCTGGTGTACCGCCTGGAAGCTAGCGTGGCCCTGGTCATGCTTTGTGGTCTGTTTTGCGGTGGTATGTATGGTGGGTCAATCTCAGCGGTCCTGTTGAAAACTCCGGGTTCGCCTTCAGCTTCAGCCACGCTATTGGATGGCTACCCCCTATGCGAACAGGGAAAAGCTGGCAAGGCCTTGGGGATCTCAACCATCTCCTCCTTCATTGGAGGCTTGATCAGTACCGTCTGCCTGATCCTTATCGCCCCCCAGTTGGCGAAGGTCGCCCTGAAATTCCAAGCGGCCGACTATTTTTCACTCTCCATTTTCGGCTTGACCATCATGGCCAGCTCTTCAGGCAAGAACGTCGTAAAAGGCCTTATCGCAGGGTGTATCGGATTGCTGGCCTCATGTGTCGGCATTGATACGATAGTCGGGGTCAACCGCCTTACGTTCAACAACATGAACCTGGCAGGCGGCTTTACCCTGTTGCCGGTACTCATCGGTGTCTTTGCAATTTCTGAAGTTTTTGCCCAGGTGCAGAACTCACTGAACAACGCCCCCCCTGCAGTCCAGGCGGTAAAGAACATTCTTCCCGAATGGTTTGAGATCAAGGCAATCCTCCCTGCCGCCCTCATAGGAAGTGTGATAGGCGTGTTCATCGGTATCATTCCGGGTACCGGTGGTGCCATCGCGTGTTTCCTGGCATATAACGTTGCACAAAAGTTCTCAAAGGACAGGAAGATGTTCGGCAAAGGGGCCCTCAGTGGTGTGGCGGCTCCAGAAAGTGCCAACAATGCCACAACCGGAGGCGCCCTTATTCCCATGTTGTGTCTTGGTATCCCCGGTGACGTGGTTACCAGTGTAATGCTTGGGGCCCTCATCCTGATTGGTGTGAGGCCCGGTCCGCTGTTGTTTGTCGAGAATGTGGATATCGTGTACTCCATCTTTGCAGGTATGGTCGTGATTCAGTTCCTCATGCTGGGATTCGGACTTCTCAGTGCACGCTACTCCCCGGCAATTCTCAAGGTTCCCTACAATTTGCTTATGCCGATTATTCTGGTTTTGTGTGTAGTCGGCTCCTTTTCTTTGAATAACGCCCTGTACGACGTCATAGTCGCCCTCTCTTTTGGTGTCCTGGGCTTCTTCATGAGGAAGTGGGGGTATCCTGGTGCTCCCTTGGTGTTGGGAATCATCCTTGGTCCCATGGCTGAAGAGAACCTCAACCGTGCATTGTTGGTATCGAACAACAACTGGATGGTCCTGGTACAGAGGCCGCTTTCCCTTACCTTCTTGGTTTTGGCGGCAGTTTCGATTGCATTTTCTGTCTACTCTGTCAGGAAGAAGGAGGCTTAGGGATGTTGGTCACTACTGGTGGTGCGGGATCCTGGGATGTCATTGATTCTCTTTTGGGAGATTTGGCAATTCCCCGGATGGTTCGTGTCAAGCAGAATTTTGTCCATCCTGAACCTATTGACGTACCGGCCAGGGTCGCTGGCCAGCTTGAGGACCCCTCTTGGTGGGAAGCGTTGCACCCGGGGGATTCCGTTGCCATTGCAGTGGGAAGTAGGGGTATTGAGAATCAGGTGGCAGCTGTCCGCACGATAGTGGCAAGCATCAGCAGACGGGGAGGCTTACCGTTTCTTATCCCCGCCATGGGCAGCCATGCCGGCGCTACCGCTGAGGGTCAGACGGCCATGCTGCAGGGGATGGGGTTTACCGAGGAGAACGTGGGGGCCCCCATCAGGGCAACTATGGATACCGTTGAGCTCGGGCGAACTGCCGAGGAGGACCTGCCTGTCCTCACCGACAGGTTGGGCTATGAAGCTGATCATCTGGTCATCATCAATCGGATAAAGCCCCATGTCTGTTTTCGTGGCAAGTATGAAAGCGGCCTCATGAAGATGATAACCATCGGATTGGGCAAGCAAAAAGGTGCTGAAATTGCCCATAACCTGGGTTTTGGGCATATGCCGGACCATGTGCCCATGATAGCCATCGAGGCTTTGAAGAAGCTGAAGGTCCTTTTCGCCGTGGCTCTCGTTGAAAATGGTTTCCATGAAACCTGCATCGCGGAGGTGATGCACGGCAGCTCCATTGCTGATAGGGAACCCGAATTGCTGGCCTTGGCAAAGCAGTACAGCCCTACGCTTCATCTCAAGGGCTTTGATGTCCTGATCATAGATGAGATAGGCAAGAATATCGCCGGCTCTGGCTTTGATACGAATGTTGTGGGCAGGTATCACTCCGATTGGATTACCGGTGGCCCTGTGATCAAGCGCGTTGCCATCCTGGACATATCAAAGGAATCGAAGGGCAATGGCAATGGGTTGGGGATGGCAGACTTTACCACGGTAAGGGCTGTCGAGAAGTTTGATTTTTCCCAAACATACCCCAACACCCTTACGGCCCTGCTCACCGGAGGGGTGAAGATTCCCATGGTGCTTCCCAACGACAGGCAGGCTTATCAGGCTTGCATGAAAACAAGCAGCAATGCCAACTGGGAAGATACCACCTTTGTCAGGATTCATAACACGTTATGTCTGACAGACATTGAGGTATCGGAAAACTTGTTGCCCCAGATCGCCTCTGACCCTCGTTTCGAAATTGTGGGCCAACCCTATGACCTGCACTTTGATGCTTTTGGAAATTTGTTCTAACTATATATTTTAAGGTGGAGAAAATGACAAAGAAAGAAGAACTCAAAATCAAACTCGATCGAATCCGATCCTTGATGCTTACCTTGGGAATCGATGGAGTATATCTGAAACGGCAGGATAACTTCGCCTGGCTGACCTGTGGCGGCCAGAATTACCTGGGATGGGGCGAGATGGGCATGTGTGGCCTTCTTGTTACCCAAAGTGCTAACCATGCCGTAACCAATATCATCGAAAAGCAGCGGATGATCGATGAGGAGAAGCTGGAGGAGATGGGCTTTGCGATCCATGCAGGCATCTGGTACGAGAATGGCTTTGAGCGGAAGACACTGGCAAAACTGATCCCATCAGGGAAGATCGCACTCGATTTCCAAAGCGACCTCGGGCCAAATATAGAGGGTGAGATAAAGAAGCTTCGCCTCTCCCTTACAGAGTCTGAGGTTGGAAGGATGCGCGAAGTTGGGTACCTTGCCTCGCTGGCACTCGAAGAGGCTGCCGCCTCCCTGAGACCCGGAGTTTCTGAGCTTGAGGCCGTACAGAGGATCACCGTGGCCCTCTACGACCATGGGATGGAGTTCACCTCCCTGATGTGCGCTGCTGATGAACGGCTCTACAGGTATCGGCATGCCATCGCAACCGACAACAGGATCAAGGAGCGGGTCCAGATAGGGGGCAATATGCGTAAGTGGGGCCTCACTGTCTGCATGTCACGCTATGTAAACTTTGTACCGGTTACCGATGCCCTCTTGCGCCAGTACAGGCTCAATCAGGAGATCGATTGTACGCTTATGGTCAATTCTGTCCCAGGCCGTCCCTATACCGCTCCCCTCAAGGCAGCCCAGGCCCTCTATGAGAAGCATGGGATCGCAGATGAGTTTTTTCTCCATCACCAGGGCGGACCCATAGGGTATGCCAATCGTGATTATCGCGTTGATTTTGATTTGCCTGGAACCATCATGGAAAATCAGGCCTTTTGTTGGAATCCCTCGATAACGGGAACAAAGAGTGAGGATACCATTGTGGTGAAAAAGGATTCTTTTGAATTTATGACCCGCCCGATTCTCTTCCCCAAGAATGAGGTCACCGTTGACGGAAAAACCTTTATCCGCCCTGATATCTTGCAGAAATATTAAAATTCCTCAAAGGCCGGGTTGTGAAAACAATCCGGCCTTTTCCTTCAGCGAGGAATTGTTTTGGTGCTGGTCATGGGTAAAGAAATTGAAATGCCAAGCGACTATCCAAAAAAAAATCAACCAAATCCTCCTCCCCCTTACCATCTTTGCATGGTAAGCTGTTGCCATGATACACCCCCACCGCCTCAAAGCCCTCAATGACAAGGGCCCCAATACCGATGGTTCCTATGTAGTCTATTGGATGCAAGCATCGCAGCGCATCCTCCAAAACGATGCCTTGGCCTATGCCATAGAAACAGCAAATGCCATGAGCAAGCCCCTGCTTGTCTATTTTGGGATCACCCCCTCTTTCCCAGAGGCCAACCGCAGGCATTTCCGATTTATGCTTGAGGGTATTGAGGAGCTGTACAGGGAGTTGAAGGCAGTGGGCATACCCCTGCTTGTCCATCCCTATGGCATAGCCAAAGGGTTGGAGCCTCTGTATGGGCAGATGGCGTACTTGGTTGTCGACCGGGCCTACACACGCCACGAACGCTCCTGGCGAAGGCAGGTGGCACAGAGCGCCCCCTGTGCAATGATGATGGTGGAAACGAATGTGGTGGTGCCCCTGGAGAGCTTTTCCAACAAGGAAGAGTACTCCGCCGCCACCTTGCGCCGCAAGATTACCCCCATGATCAATGAGTTTGTTGGAAAGACCACCCCTGTTGAACTGCTCATTCCTTCGCTTGGCATTGAGGTGCCCTATGCGAGCGCAGACCTGTCGGACATACCTGCCTTGATGGAAGGCCTTGGTATTGCCGATGGGGTGAGCCAGTGCACCTGGATGCATGGGGGGCAGGGCAGTGCCAAAGAAACGTTGGATGCATTTGTCGCAGAACACCTGGATGGGTATGACACCAAGCGCAATGACCCGGCCAACCCGTTTGTCTCCAAGCTCAGCCCATACCTGCACTTCGGCATGATAAGTCCTGTCACCATCTATCATGAGGTGATGAAGAGCACTCTTGCTGACGTTGCCCCCTTCTTGGAAGAGCTTATAGTGCGAAGGGAACTGGCGATGAACTTCGTATACTTCAACCCCCTTTATGACTCATATGAAGGGTTGCCCGAGTGGGCCCGCAAGAGCATGGCCAAGCATGAGGGTGATGAACGCCCCTATCGCTACACTCTAGAGCAGCTGGAGGGAGGGCAGACCCATGACCGGTACTGGAACACTGCACAGAAGGAGCTGGTGGAGCTTGGCACCATCCACGGCTACATGCGCATGTACTGGGGCAAGAAGATCCTGGAATGGAGTCCAAAGCCGCAGGAGGCCTTTGAGAGGGCTCTCTACCTCAACAACAAGTACCAGATGGATGGCAGGGATCCCAATGGCTTTGCAGGGGTCGCCTGGTGCTTTGGCAAGCATGACCGCCCTTGGGCAGAGCGCTCTATCTTTGGCATGGTCAGGTATATGAATGACAAGGGTCTTGAGCGGAAGTTCAAGATGGAGGGATACCTGCAACGGATAGAAGAGGCGTTGCAGGAGAGGGGCATCTCCAGCTTTACAGCAGAGGATACGCTGTTCAGGTGAAAGAAGCTGAACAGTTCTGTGGTTTTTTTGTTTGTTCTGATGTCTGGAAAAGCCAAAGCAGAACTGATGGAAACGGTAGGAAAATTACAACTATTTCATAATTGGAACGCAAGCCCATGTAATATATTATATGGGCTTGCTTTAGTTATTCATATATTATTCTTCCAAATAATTAAAAATAATTAAAAAACAAAAAAAAGGTGTTGACAAATAACAGAACTGTACTAAACTGTTATTAGTTAATCCGATTAATTAATAAAACAATTTTATATAATAATTCGTTTTTCTAAAGGAGCAGTGTATATGGTAGCAAGGGCCAGTGGCGCTAATAGTGATAGTCTGCAGCAAATGAATAGGAACCTAGTCCTGTCACTGATGAGAAGAAGCCATGTTACCACCCGTGCAGATATAGCAAAAGCAACAGGGCTGAAGGGTGCGACCATCACCAACATTGTTGCAGATTTCATCACTGCTGGAATTATAGTAGAAACTGGTTCGGTAGAAGGGGGGAAAGGCCGGCGTTCGATCGGCATCTCGTTGGATAACGACAAGTTTCAGATCATTGCAGTCCGCCTTTCACGACTGAACTTTAAGATTCGGATCTACTCCCTGCATGGTGAAAGCTTGTATGGGGAATCCATAGCTATCGATATGAATTCTGATGTCAGGCTGACCATAGATTTGATGAAGGCGAAATTGCGTGAGTTCTTGGCTATGAACACAAGGACAACGCTGGCAATAGGGATTGCCCTGCCTGGTCCCTATATGAAAAGCAAAAACACCATTTTGCAGATTTCTGATTTCCATGGTTGGGAGGGCGTCAATATTGCTGAGGAGATAGAGTCAGAATTCAAGATTCCAACAGCTGTTGAGCACGATGCCAAGTCCAGTGCCTTGGCGGAGTGGTGGTATGGTTCCTATTCGGGTTCCAGTTCAACCCTTTTGAATATCATTGCAGGCCAGGGAAATGGAGCGGGCTTGATCTCCCATGGGAATATCGTATCAGGAGCACATGGGACAGCAGGTGAGTTCGGGCACTGCTCAATTTCCTTTGACGGGCCGTTGTGTGACTGTGGCAATCATGGGTGCCTGGACCTGTATTGTTCCACTAGGGTCCTGAAAAATACCATTCAAAACAAAATTAAGGAGTACCCGGAAAGCCTCTTGTACGGCAAGCCCCTCAATGAAGAGAGCATAGCACTGGCTGTTTCTCTAGGTGATCCCTTGGCAGTGCAGGAGGTTAGGAATGTATCCAGGTACCTGGGGTATGGGTTTGTAAACGCCATTAATATTTATGATCCTGACTTGATCGTAGTTGGTGATGAACTGGCAAATATCGGGGGGGATATCTTGTTGGAAGAGGTAAGGAACGTGGTGCATGAGAGAGTGTTGCCAGGTCTCAGTGGAGAGGTGGAAATAGTAATCAGCACCCTACAGGAACCCATTTTGCTAGGTGCGATGACCGTTGCCATGGATAAGGTTTTTCATGAAATGGAGTTCATGAAAAAGAAAAGATAAGGAGAAGAAAAAATGAAGAAGATTGGAGCCGTTTTTTTGGTCTTACTGGTGCTTTCATCGTTTGCTTTTGCCAAAGGTACAGCAGAGGCAAAAAGTGATAAAATTTCAATTTGTATCACCGATGATCGTGAGGCTTGGGTGAATGCCAGAATCAAGGAATACAACGCAATAAACCCCAATGTGAAAATTGAAACCATTGTGCTTTCAGGAGGATCGAGCGACAGGCAGGCAAAAATGACCATGATGATGCAGTCGCCCCAAACAAGTCCTGACATCATGAACGAGGATGGATTCAAGATCAATGCTGACTCAGCCGCAGGCTTTTTGTACCCTCTTGATGAGTACATAGCAAACTGGAACGAATGGGATCAGTTTTATGACAACGTCAAGGAGATGGGTAGGGCTGTTGATGGAAAGATCTATGGAATTCCTCTTACCGTTGATGTCCTTGGGTTGTGGTATGATAAGGGTCTGATGAAAGAGGCGGGGGTTCCGATGCCTTTTGCACCCAAATCATGGAAGGATGTGCTTGATGCTGCTAACAAGATCAAGGCCTTGGGGAAAAAGGATGTCATCCCATACTTTATCACCACAGCCAAGACCTTCCCAGAAAGAGCTTCAATGCGCCTTTTCCAGCCTTTGTATAATGGCACAGGCCACTCAATCTACAATGCTGAACTGGGTAAATGGACAATCAATAAGAAAGCATTCCTGGATGTGTGCAACTATGTAAACCAAATCTGCAATGGTGATAAGGTCGGACCTCCCCTCGATCTGGGAGTGCAAAACCAGGTTGAAAGCGTCATCCAGTCTTCTTTGATGAAGGAAGGCAAAGTTGGAATCTGGTTGAGCGGTAACTGGATGTGCAGAAACTGGGCGCCTGGAATGCAGTATGAGTGGCCAGAGGTAACTGAAAAAGTCGGCTTTGTACCGATTCCCACACAGTTCGGGCAGGATCCCCATTTCACCTCAATGTCAGGCGGCTGGACCTTTGCTATCCCTCAGAATGCTAACAACAAGGATGCTGCTTGGGAATTCCTCAAGTTCTTGGGATCAAAGGAGAGCTACCTGGATATGGCTATGAGAACCTCCGAACTCACCGTACGAAAAGATGTTGCCGATGAGGCATCCTACAAGGATCCCAGCAGGCTCTACATCCGTGAAGCTTCTGAAATATTGGACTATACGGAATTCAGGCCATCCTTGGATGTATACCCCAGAGTTTCACTGCTTTGCACGGAAGCCATGGAGAGTATCGGGCTTAACACTGCAACTCCGGAAGCTGTGTATAAGACCTTCATCACTTCATTGCGAGAAGTCGTAGGCGCAGAAAACCTTATAGTGGATTGATGTAGTATGATCTGAAGTTCAGCCATTATCACGCTGATAATGGCTGAACTTATGATGAGGAAAGAAATATGAGCAACACAGTACAAGCCCGAGGGTTTGAATTCAGAAAGAATAGTAACAAAAGACTGAAGGCTTTAGGGTTTTTTCTTCCGGCAATGATTCTCTTGGTAATGTTTTACATCTACCCCTTATTCTTGACCGTATTCTTTTCATTTACCAATAAGGCAATGACCGGGATACACGCAAAGGAGAACAATTTTGTAGGGTTTTCCAATTTTATAAAAGTCTTTATGGACCCCAAGTTTAGAAGAGCTATATGGGTTACCTTGGTTTTCTTGTTGTTTTCCGGCATCATCGGGCAGCAGGTATTGGGTTTTTTCTATGCCTTGCTCATGAAGAAGAAGCATAAGGCCATTCGCCGATTTGTAGGGATGTCGATTATTGCTGGATGGATCACCCCTGATATCATTTGTGCCTTTATCTTTGCTGCTTTTTTTGCAAAGAATGGAACACTCAATCTTATGATAGGTTCTCTGGGGATAAAGCCCATTTCCTGGCTATTCGAATTTCCCTTGGTCAGCATCATCATAGCAAACATCTGGAAAGGAACAGCTTATTCAATGCTGATGTTCCAAGCGGCATTGGACGGGATTTCTGATGAGATCATGGAGGCTTCGACAATAGATGGGGCGAACTCACTGCAAAACCTGCGCTATATCACCATACCCATGATCAAGCAGACATTCTCTATCACCTTTGTGAACGTTACGCTGGGTACATTGGGAACCTTTGTCATGATCTATGCCCTCACCGGTGGCGGGCCCAGCGGTGCGACAACAACTCTTGCAGTTTTCATGTATGAAAAAGCTTTCGTTGCCTATCAGGTGGGATATGGAATGGCCATTGCATTCATCATGCTCGCCATCGGAGCTGCTCTGAGCATCATGTACGTACAAGCCATGAAGGGTGACCAATAAAGGAAAAGGTATGAAAACTCGAAAAAATATATTTCAGAATGCTGTTTTGATCTTGATCGGTGTAGGGTTTCTTGTTCCTATGCTCTGGATTGTATTGGGATCATTCAATCCTGAAGCATCACAATCCATTACCATTCCCAAACATTTCTCTGTGAAGAACTATGCCATGGTCATATCTGATATGTCTATTCTCCAAGGGTTTTTTATGAGCTTCGTCATTGCAGGGGCCCAATCCCTTCTAGTCGTGATCATCTCCTTGTCTGCAGCATATCCCCTTTCACGATTTGGGCTGAAAAGAGCACAGACAATAACTTTCTCACTGCTGTTCTTGACAGCAATTCCCATGACCGCTGTCATGGTACCGGTGTATCAGCAGTTCATCATGATGGGCCTGGTGGATTCCGTCTTCGGGACGATCTTGTTCATGACAACGACCGGCCTTCCGTATGGTATTTGGATGACCAAAAACTTTTTGGATACTGTTTCTGTTGAACTAGAGGAGGCCGCTTGGATTGATGGATGCTCTACCTTTCAATCGGTCACCAAAATAGTCCTTCCCCTGATGAAACCGGGGATATTTACCGTTTCGATCTATACGTTTGTAAGGAGTTGGGGAAACTTCTTTGTTCCTTTTATTCTGTTGCAGAGTTCAAGCAAGCTACCCGCTGCTGTTAAGATATACCGATTTTTCGGAGATAGGGGCGAAGTCTATTTTGGGCCACTTTGTGCATATGCAATCCTATACATGTTTCCTGCTGTTCTTCTGTACTCCTTTGCACAGAACTACATGTCCAAGGGCTTTGCCATGACTGGAGCCGCCAAAGGCTGATGAGGAGGATACGTTCCATGAGTAAAAAACCGAATGTCTTGTTCTTTGTGTCTGATCAGCACTCATCCAAATTCTTGGGAAAGAACGGGGTATGCTGGATAGATACACCCAATCTGGACCGTCTTGCTCAAGAGGGGGTCACCTTTGCCAATACATATTGCCAGAATCCCTTATGTGTGCCGAGCAGGGCATCGCTGTTGACAGGTACATACTCCAAGCATGTGGGGCTGTACGAGAATAGGCATATTTTGCAATCGAACATGGAGACTCTGCCAAGGGTCCTGAGCAACCATGGCTACAGGACATGCCTGATTGGAAAATCCCATTTCAACGGGGAGCAGTTCCAAGGGTACCAACAACGACCCTACGGCGATCTTTTGGGGCAGGCCCACCAGGCTGAGTATGTCAGAAAGGGAGGCGCCGGGGAGAGTGAGCACGGCCTTGAGGACCTTCTTGAGAATTCAGGAGCTACCTCCATTCCACTTCCTTTGACCCAAACAGAAATTGTGGTGGCGGAGTCGGTAAAATGGTTGCAGCGGTATGCTGATTCATCCAAGGAGAGTCCCTTTTTCCTTAGTGTGCATTTTGACAAGCCCCATTTTCCCTACCGTGCACCCAAAGCTCTCTTTGACAAGTATGTCGGCAAGGTAAACCTTCCTAAAAACAACAGGTACGTGACCGAAGAGGCTGTGGAGTTTGTACGGAAGGCAGTTGAGGTCAATGGGGGCTGGGAGCATTACGGCACGGATGAGGCTATGCATCTTCACGCCCTTGCTGCATACAGTGCATGTGTTGAGTGGGTCGATGATGCGGTAGGCAGGATCCTTGATAGTCTGCAATACCTTGGTCTCAGCGATGATACGATCATCATCTACAGTTCCGACCATGGGGAGATGGCAGGTGAAAAAGGAGCCTGGCAGAAAACTGTGTTCTTTGATGAGTCTGCAAAAGTTCCTCTGATCATGCGTTGGAAGGATAGCTTCAAAGCACATGGAGACAAAGCTGACCTTGTTGGTCTGATCGATATGTTCCCCACCATCTGTGATCTTGCCGGCATCCCCATTCCTAAGAAGTGTGATGGGGTCTCTCTTCTTCCCCTTCTTATGGGTGAAGCACAGAGCCTTGATCGTGATCATATATTCAGTGAGAGCGTTGTCCTGAAAACTCCCGGACATGCAGGGTGCATGATGCGAAGCCTGAGGTATAAGTACAACTATTATCTTGTGGGCAAGCATGAGCTGTATGACATGGAGGCCGATCCTGGAGAATATACCAACTTGGTAGACCGTCAGGACCATACGGAGATAGCAGCTGAAATGAAGGCGGCGATAGAACAATTCTGGAATCCTGAGGAGCAGGTGCAACGATATGAAGATTGTCCGATAATGCACAATGAAAAGCATTTTTATCTCTACTCCAATCAATTCTTATCCGGTGATGGTGCCATGTTCAATGGCAGACCATAAGGGAGGGCATATGGAAAAGACCATGTATATGATAGGCAACGCCCATCTGGACCCCGTTTGGCTGTGGGACTGGAAAGAGGGGTATGCTGAAAACAACGCAACAATGAAGTCGATGCTTGATCGCCTTGACGAATATGATGATATATATTTTACCTCCTCATCCTCGCTGTTCTATGAGTGGATTGAAGAGAGTTCACCCCTCATGTTTGAGGCGATCAGGAAGAGGGTTGCTGAAGGGCGCTGGTACATCTGTGGTGGATGGTATGTGCAGCCTGACTGCAATCTGCCAAGCGGTGAATCCTTTGCCCGTCATACCTTGTATGCACAAAACTATTTCTTCTCCAAGTTTGGTTGTATCGCTTCAATCGGATACTGTGTGGATAGTTTTGGCCACTGCGGTACGCTGCCGCAGATTCTTCGGCAATCAAGGATGGACAAGTATGTTTTCATGCGCCCGGGGCGCCATGAAAAACCCATTGGGGAGAACCTGTTCATTTGGGAGTCTCCTGATGGGTCGCAGGTGACCGCATACAGGATTCCCTTCAACTATAACGCCCATTTTGGGGTCGAGAAGCAGATCGATGATTGCATGAATGAATTTACAGGTGATTTCCCTGGCGTGATGGCCTTCTATGGTGTTGGCAACCATGGTGGGGGGCCCACCATCGCAAACATCCAAACCATCTTGGAGATGAGAAAGAAATATCCTGATGTGGCCCTTGAATTTGCAACACCGGCACAGTTTTTCTCTGATGTTGCAAAGTCAGGAGTCCATCTACCTGTCATCAAAGAAGATCTCCAGCACCATGCAAGTGGCTGCTATAGTGTGCACTCTGAAGTGAAGAGGATGAACAGGAAGGCAGAAAACCAACTGTTGAGGGGGGAGAAATATGCTGTAATCGCTCATCAGGTGCTCGGGACACCCTATACCAGCGAAGGTTTTGACCAGGCATGGAAGAATGTCCTCTTTAACCAGTTCCATGATATTTTGGCTGGGACATGCCTGCGTTCCGCCTATGAGGATGCAAGGGATGCATATGGTGAAGCGAAGGCCATAGCATCCCGATTGGAAAACAGGGCAGTGCAAGCACTTTCATGGGCGATTGACATCCCCCATGTTGAGCACAGCATTCCCATCGTTGTATTCAACCCCCACGGGTGGGCAACGGAGAGTTTTGTCGAAGTGGAGGGGGGCCATCATAAGAACATGCTGTTTCCCGAGCATCCTGTGCTGTACGATGCTCACAACAAGAGGATTGACTTTCAGATACTCGATGCTGCAGTGCACTGCAGGGGGAGGGTGCGCTTGGTATTCAATGCAGAGCTGCCCCCTCTTGGCTATGGCCTGTATATGCTCTGTGAGGAGAAAGAAGCTCGGGCAATCGAGAACAACCCTGTTTCCGATTCCCTTGTATTGGAAAATAACTTCCTGAAGGTTGAGTTTTCTGCTGATACTGGTGGGATAGGGCTCATATATGACAAAAGGGCCGATCGCTCACTGCTCAGCAGTGATGCCGCAATTGGAACTGTGGTCAAGGATACAAGCGATACCTGGGGCCATGCAACCATTACCTACCATGATGTATTGGGCCAGTTCAAACCCGTGCGCATGGAGAAGACAGAATCCGGTCCGGTACGAGAGACCGTACGGGTCTACAGCACCTATGATGCATCATACCTTATTCAGGAGTTTATGCTGTATAAGGGTGCCGATTACCTTACGGTTAAGGCTAAGGTCTTCTGGACAGAGCAGCTTAAGGCTCTCCGTTTGGATTTTCCTGTTGAGGCAGGAGTAGGCAAGGTCACCTATGAGATTCCTTTCGGTACCATTGAGAAAAAGGCAAATGGGGAAGAGGAGCCTATGCAGAACTGGTTTGATTTGTGTGATGAGGATGGCAGGGGGATATGTATCGTCAATGATGGCAAATATAGTGGGGCAGCCTTTGGCAATACGCTAAGCCTCCTGGTCCTGCGAAGCCCTGTATACTCCCATCATGTACCGACTGAACTTGAACTGCCCCTGGATCGGTATGACTTCATTGACCAGGGAGAGCAGTTTTTTGAGTATCGGATAATTCCTCATGGTAAGAAGTATGAACATGCGACGTTTGTGAAGAGCGGGTTGGAGTTGAACCAAAAGCCCATCGTGTTGTTTGAAACGTACCATGAGGGAACGCTTGCACGCTCCCACTCATATATGGGGGAGACAGAGGAGAATGTTGTGCTGACCTGTTTGAAGAAGGCACATGTAGGGTCAGGATATGTGGCTAGATTTCAAGAAACTGATGGGAAATCATGCACTTCTCTGATAAGCTTTTTTGGAAACCCTGCTTTTGAGTTGAGCTTCAAGAGTTTTGAGATTAAAACGATCAGACTCGATCTGAAGGGCTCTCTTGTTGAGGAGTTGGATTTTCTTGAATGGAAGGCTGAGGAATAGAAGATGAAAGAAGTATTTGTTGGTATAGACATAGGTGGAACTAAAACTGCAATTTCTCTTGTGTCCTATGAGAGAACAACAGTCGATGAGATCCGCATAGTTTGTAAATCCAAGTTTTCGACTCCAGTGGGGGAACAGGCCGTTCATGCACTGGATATGATCAAGAAAAACATCGATTCACTTGTATCCTCTTCCGAGTGTGCAGGAACAGCCATCAGGGCCATTGGAATCAGTTGTGGCGGTCCTGTTGATTCCACCCATGGCATCATCAAGAACCCTCCCAACCTCTATGGGTGGTTTCATGTCCCTATCGTCGATGTGTTGCAAGAGAAATATGGGTGCAATGTCTATATGCAAAATGATGCAAATGCATGTGCCCTAGCTGAATGGCATTTTGGTGCCGGTAAAAATACGTCCAACATGATTTTTCTGACTATGGGAACCGGCATGGGAGCGGGCCTTATTCTTAACAAACGTCTGTACTGTGGAACAAATGACATGGCCGGAGAGATCGGCCATGTCAGGCTCTCTGGGTTTGGCCCTGTAGGATATGGAAAGATAGGCTCTTTTGAAGGGTTTACCAGTGGGTTTGGCATCTCTCAGATCGCAAGGGATTATGCGCTGGTGGAGCTTCAGAATGGAAAGACCACAGCATACTGTGATAGCATCACATCCTTGTCCTCCATCACTGCAAAAACGGTGGCAATGGCTGCACGAAACAACGATCCTGTAGCCATACAGGTATACCGGACTGTCGGAGAATATTTGGGCAAGGGTTTGTCCATACTCATTGATATTCTGAATCCTGAGATGATAGTCATTGGCAGCATCTATGCCCGTGATACTAACCTTATGGTAGATTCCATGCAAAAGGAGTTGGAAAAGGAGGCTCTGCCCACCGCAAGGAGCGTGTGCAAGGTTGTTCCTGCAGCGTTAGGGGAGTGTATTGGTGATTATGCTGCGTTCACCGTGGCCTTATATGGGGAGGGGTATGTCAATGAAGAGTAGTACGGAAATGATAGTAGACGACCTGGTCAAGCGTTACCCCATTCTTGGACACCTACGCAAAGAGATAGTCGGTGCTTATGTACTCATGCTCAGATGCTACAACTACGGGGGTAAGATACTGGTTTGTGGCAATGGAGGCAGTGATTCCGATAGCGCTCATATCGTAGGGGAGCTGATGAAGGGTTTTATAAAGAAACGCCCCCTGCTCCAGTCCGAACAGCTGTACAGCTCTTACCCGGAGATAGCCGAAAAGCTGCAGTATGGAATTCCTGCAATATCCCTAGGTGCCCATACAGCCCTGGCTTCAGCCTTTTCCAATGATGTTTCTCCAGATCTTGTCTATGCCCAACAGGTATTTTCCTATTACAGGGAAAGTGATGTGCTGCTGTGTCTCAGCACTTCAGGCAACTCAACCAATGTCGTTTCCGCTGCCAAGACCATGAGGAGCCTGGGAGGTGACGTCATCTCCTGTACAGGGCGGCACGGCGGTCTTTTGCAAGGCCTTTCGCATATTACCATTCAGGTCCCTGAGAGCGAGACATACAAGGTACAGGAACTTCATCTGCCTATCTACCACTGCATATGTGCAATGCTGGAAGAGGAACTGTTTGACTAGGGGCCTCTTTCCCATCTGAAGAGTCGTACGTGAACCATGGAAAAATATACTATTCTATCAACAGTTACACAGTATAGGGATAATTGTGCACAGGGAGTACGGATGCTTGAGGAGTTCGGATGCACCATTGTAGCAAACCAAAAGGGAAGACCCTACCGTCCTGATGAGTTGAAGGCCATCATACGGGATTTTGATGCTGCAATCATTGGTCCTGACATCTTCAATGATGCTGTTTTTTCAGCCGCACCAAAACTGAGGGTGGTTGCACGGTTCGGCATAGGCGTCGACAACATCAATCTGGAGTCAGCAAGGGCGCATGGTGTCAAGGTCACTAATTGCAGAGGCTTGAATAGCAATTCTGTCGCTGAGCATACTGTCACCCTGATGCTGGCATTGCAGCGAAACATAGTGCAGCTGAACCAGACAACCCGGAAAGGGACATGGGAGCGGGTTCTGTTTCGTGAGATGCTTTCTTGTTCGGTAGGGCTTATCGGCTTTGGGGGAATTGCACAAAAGGTTGCTGGAAAACTTGCCTCATTTGGGTCACCAATATTTGCCTATGATACAAAACCAGATATCGACAAGGCAAAGGAATTACGGGTGACCCTCTGTGATTTAGAGTCAGTATTGCAGTGCGATATTGTATCGATACATGTTCCGTCCCTTCCAGAAACCCGGCACTTGCTCAACAGGGAGAAGCTTTCAAGGATGAGCAGCGGTGCTTTGCTCATCAATACAGCAAGAGGTAGTATCGTCGATGAAGAGGCCCTGTATGCAATGCTTGTCCAAGGTAGCATTTCGGGGTATGCCACTGATGTCTTTGAATGCGAACCTGTACAGCCTGACAATCCACTGCTTACCCTCAATAATTGCATCTTCACCCCTCATGTGGCAGCAGAATCGTACGAAAATTACGAGCTGACGGGCATTGTCGGGGCAAAAGCCATTATTGATGTCTTACAGGGGAGAATCCCTGAAAATTTGGTTGTTTAGAAGTTGTTTGTGAAATCATATTTTCCTGACGGGGTGTAACCTGCCATTCTGACAGCGTTTACCGAGAAAAACACCATTGATTGTGCATCCTTGGAAAGTTTGGTTTCCTGGTATCTGGATCGTGGGGTTGCAGAATTTTTTGCCAACTGCCAGTCCAGCGAGATGGTTTTCTTATCGCTTGACGAACGTATGGCATTGGCCAGATTCATAATCAGTCGTATCGATGGCAAGGTGCCGGTCATTGTTTCAGGACATGTTTCCGATATGCTGGAAGAGCAGGCTATGGAGTTGAACGCCATGGCCGATGGTGGTTGTGATACCTCATCCTTTTGAGCAAGCAATCGCCTTGCTGTAAAGGATGAGGGTGAGGACATATGGTTTTCCAACCTTCAGAGGCTGATGCAGATGCTCCCCAAGGATATGCCCTTGGGTTTTTACGAATGCCCCCTATCCGTATAAGCGCCTTAATTCAACAGAAAGCCTGAAGTGGAGTGCTGCTTCAGGACGGTTCCGTTTCGTGAAAGATACCTGCTGTAATCTTGAGTTGCTGAAAACCCGTGTTGATGTCATCAGGGGTACGCAGTTGAAGCTGTCCAATGCCAATGCTGTGCTAGCCGTACACGTTGAGCCCGATGCTGATATGAGCCTAATTTGATCGGCAGAGATTGTTTCGGATCAATTCTTTGAGAAGGGTATGTATGGGTTGTAGGGAAGAGCATTCCAGGGTTTATCCTTTGACACTTCCAGCAGAAAGCCCAGTGACGAAATACTTCTGGAAAAAGATGAAGACCAGAAGAATGGGGATCAGGCTTATGGTCGACATGGCAAAGACATATCCCCATTGGGTGAACTGATGTTGGCCGAAGAAACCAGCAATGGCTATGGGCAATGTTCTGAGATTGTTGTCATTGATCACTGTATTTGCCCAGGGGTACTCTTCCCAGGCAGTTAGGAAGTTGAAGATTGACACCGATGCTATGGCGGGGCTTGCCAAGGGTAGGGCTATCCTGAAGAAGATGGTGAATATGTCAGCTCCATCGATGAAGGCAGCATCTAGGATCTCGTTGGGAATACCCTCCATAAAGCCCTTTATCATGAATGTTGAGAAAGGGATTACCCAGGCTACGTAAAATGGTATCAGCCAAGGGAGCTTGTTCACTGCACCCAGTTTGAAGGCAAGTTCGAACTGGGGGACTATCAGGGTTGTTCCAGGGATGATCATCGTGACGATGATGAGGGCGAACAGGATTTTCTTTCCCTTGAAGTTGAATTTTCCCAGGATGAATCCCAATGCTGCTGATACTATTGCTGCCAGGGCTACCGAGACGACTGATACGAAAACACTGTTGAGAAAGTTCAGGTAGAATGTGCTTTGGAATAGGACAAATGAGAAGTTTTCCAGAGTGATGGCATCCAGTGAGGGGAAAAACCGTGGGGGGAATTCATACAGGGCACCATTGGGGCGCAAAGCAGTGCTCAGCATGTACACCATAGGCAGGATGGAAACGAGAGTGCTGAATGTAAGCAGGAGATTCAGGATAACAGTTTGTTTTGTAGGTGTCTTTTTCATTTCAGGTTCTTGGCCTCCATGTCCTTGTCCTTCATTGCCTTGAACTGGAAAAATGCCAGAAGGCCCAGGGTCAGGGCCATCATGAAGGAGAGCGATGCCGAGTATCCAAGCTTGCCGGTGCTGAAGGCCTTGTAATACATCCATGTAAGCATGGTATCAGTCTGGTGTGCAGGACCTCCTCCTGTAATCATCTTGATGGAGGTAAACACATTGAACCCCCCGATGGTGAGCATGATCCAAGCAAACAGTATCGTTCCCCTTATAGAGGGGAGGGTAATGGTGAAAAAGCGCAAAAATGCATTGCACCCATCTATTTCCGCCGCTTCGTACAGGTCTGATGGTACCTGTTGCAGTGCAGCTAGAAATATTACCATGTTCCAACCCACCCCTTTCCATATTCCAAGAAGCATCGCAACAGAAAGGGCCGACCAACGGGAATCAAGCCAACGGATGTTGCCATCGACAACATTGAGCGTGTTGTTCAGGAAGTAATTGAGTAATCCCTCAGTATTGAAGATGTAACGGAAGACCAGTGATACGATTACCCAAGAGGTAATTACGGGCAAGTAGTGCATCACTCGGAAGAATACCTGCAACCGTTTGATCTCGTGTATCAATACTGCAACCAAAAGGCCCAGGAGCATTTGAGCGGGAACAGTGATGAATGTATAGGCCAGGGTATTGGCAAACGTCATCCAAAAGAAGCTATCAGAGAGAACATCCTTGTAATTGCTGAACCCTATGAACTCTTGGTCAAGCATCGACCCAAAGTCCCATTGGAAAAAGCTCATCAGAAACAATTTAGCAATTGGATATATCGTAAAGACTCCAAAAATCAGGAGCCCTGGAAAGAGCAAGACGATCATCTGTCTTTTGTTTGACTGTAATTTGCTATCCATATGTATCCCTTGGAAATGATGGGGCAGGCATCAGCTTGCCCCATCAATACGTAGCGATTGAGTACCCTGCTACTTAAGCAAAGCATCCATTTTGACTGCGAGCTCATCAAGAGCACTCCGGACTGTTTTCTTTCCGCTGATCACTTGATGGACGGCACCATTCAGTTCGTTGTCGATTTCAGACCAGGTGGATACCGTTGGTCTTGCCCTGGCAGTCTTGATGGCATCAAGGAATGGGGCGAAGGGTGCGTTTTTGACTGTATCACTTGCCAGTGCCATCTTGTTCACAGGTATTTGCCCGCTTTTGGCCATCTCTATCTGAGCAAATTCACCTGTCATGAAGGTCATGAACTTCCAAGCCGCATCCTTGTTGGCTCCCTTAAGCATGGCGATGTCCTCACCTCCGAGAACAGAAACTGACCCGCCTTTTCCAGTAGGCATCAGGGCCGTACCATACTCCACATTGGGATAGGAGCCATCAAGTTCAGCAGTTTTCCATGGGCCTTCCAGCATCATTGCATAGCGGTAGGTGCCAAAGCCGTCGGTCATGGGAATATCGCCGCTGTTGAAGCCTGTGATTCCACCTTCCTTTACGAGGGTTACAAAGGTTTCAATCGCTTGCACGGTCTCCTTTCCATTTACAAACCCTGTTGCGACTGTCTGGTCCGCGTTGGTGAGGGCACCACCGAATGTCCAGATGAAGGGGCATAGGTTCCACCCTGAGAGAGCAGGTTCATTCCAACCCCAAGTCTGTTGTCCTTTGGCGTTCTTCCCTGACAAGGAGCGAATCGCCGCAACCAGTTCATCAGTTGTCTTTGGCACCGCCACGTTAGCATCCTTAAGCATCTTGGTGTTGTAGAATAAGATTTTGGTGTTGGTGTTCAAGGCCAGGGCATAGTGGTTCTTGTCGATGAACGTGGTGCTCATGGCACTTTCAAGCAACCGTGACGAGACTTTTTCAAAGTCAGGAACTTCGCTGTCCAAGGGTACCAGGATTCCCATTTTCTGGAATTCGGGAAGCCAGGCGATATCACATCGTGCAACATCGGGCAGGCTTCCTGTACTGGAGCTGATAAGCACCTTGTTGTGCAGTTCAGCCCACTCATGGGAGACTGCATTGACCTTGATGCCAGGGTTTTCCTGTTGGAACCTTGGTATCAACACATTCATCAACGTCTTGTTTTCGGCAGACTGCGCACTGTAATGATGCCAAAAATCAATGGTTTCGACTTTGGTATCCTGAGATTCTTTGGCTCCGCTTGCATATGCGGCAGACAGGCTCAGGAAAACGATAAGCAACAGGGCAAGGATTTTTCGTCCCTTCATAGCAATACCTCCACTTGTTTTATGATTTGCATGGAAAAGCCCTCTAGGGAAACATGTATCTTTCCGGCATATCCCATGAATTCATTATTCAGAAAATGTGTATGATCATCGGTGAGGAGCAGTTCATACCTCTGCTCGTCCAAAAGGCTCCTGATAGCAAGCCCTTGTGCAAGGACAGGCAGTTCGATGCTTGCCTTATCCGAGCCGTTGTTGAAGACAACATAGATCGTATCGCTGTGATACCTCCGGACAAACCCAAACAGATTGCGTTCGTCATCGACAAGTAGCGAGTGGTAATCTCCCAGTTTCAGACAAGGCTCTTGTTTTCGGACCTGTATGAGTCTCTTGTAATGCGCAAGCAATGCACTGTCTTGCCTGGAACGCTCCCATATCATCGCAGAACGGCAACCAGGGTCATTTCCACCTTCCATCCCTATCTCGTCCCCATAATATATGGCGGGGGAACCCATGTAGGTCATCTGGAAGGCAACAGCAAGCTGAAGCCTTGCCTTATTGCCTCCCGCTGAAGTTAAGAACCTTTCGGTGTCATGGCTTCCCAAAGGATTGTACAAGGCTGTGTTGACAATATCCGGGTATTTGGAAAGGGCGTTGTTGATCTGATGGTCGAACTGAGAAGGAAGAATGCTCCTTCTGCCAAAGAAGTCTGTAACTGCATCCTTGAACAGATAGTTCATGACAGAATCGAGCTTCTGCCCATCCCCGACCAAAGCATATCCATCACCCCAGGTTTCACCCAAAAGCAACACCTCTGGGTATGCATGCTTGATGACATAGCGGGCATGGGACCAAAAGCTCAGGTCAACCTCATCAGCCACATCCAGTCTCCAGCCATCGATACCTGCTTCTCGTATCCAATACAGCATGACATCAAGGATATAGGCCCTTACTTCTGGAGAGGTGAAATTGAGTTTGGGCATGAATTGGTAGTCACCCACACATCGGTAATTCAAAGGGTCTCCAGTCAGAGGGAACCCTTGTGCATAGAACCAGGACCTGTATGCTGAATTAGGACCCTTCTCCACAAGGTCATCAAAAGGCATGAAGTTGCATCCAACATGGTTGAATACACCATCGAGAAGAATTCGGATACCTTGTTCATGCGCTGCATGAACAAGCGATTTCAGATCTTCAGTAGTTCCAAAGTCGGGATCGATCTGGTAGTAGTCTGTTGTTGCATACTTATGGTTGAAATCGGCAAGGAAGATTGGGTTGAGATAGATGCAATCGATGCCAAGTTCACAGAGGTGGGAGAGGTTGTTTTGAATTCCCTTGAGGTCTCCGCCCATAAAGTTTTCCCTCGTGGGTTGTGCATCCCAAGCGGAATAGGGATGAAGCTTCTTTTCCGCATTGCCGATGGCAAAACGTTCGGGAAAGATCTGGTAGTGGACTATCCCTTGTGCCCAAGACGGAATGCTGAACACATCCCCTTGGTTGGTGTTTAGATACTCGAAAAAACCCTTTTCTGGTATCGCAAGGCCTAATCTGGTTTGAGATAGATAGGTGATGGTCCCCTCACTATCAGTAAGTTCAAAGTAATATTGTATGTATTGAACCGTTTCTTCACATTGAATTCTCGCGCGCCAATCATCTGTGAAGGAGTCCCTATAGGAAATGGCAAGATTTTTCCTGCATTCGGTATCAGTTCTATCGGTATTTCGCTTCCAAAAGAAGATCGAGCATGAGGCAATGTCCTTTTGTTCGGTCGTAAGGCGGATAATCAAGCTTGTGAGGGTGTCTGAGATGACATATTCCTTGGTTGTCCTATGCTTGATGGCTGCTTTGTTCATCATATTGTCCTTTGTGTCGATTTTCTTTCAATGAGGTTTGTAGCAATGAGAATCTGGAGATCCCCCACATGCTTCTGGATTTTTTGGAATAGGATTGATGCCGCTTGTTTTCCTAGCGAGTAGGTATCAATATCAACCACAGTAAGAGGAGGGTCCATGTACTCTGCCAGGGGGAAATTATCAAAGCTGATGATCCCTATGTTTTCTGGAATTGAAAGGCCTTTGTCCTTGATCGCCTTCATTGCCCCGAAAGCCACTATATTGTTGTTGCATACAAAGGCATCCGGAAACGGCTCCTCCTGCAAAAGGCTTGAAACCAGGTCGTAGCTGGAATCCGCTGTCCCATCCGAATAGAGGATCCATCGTTCATTGGGCTTTAGGCCGTGCTTTTCAAGCCCCTCCTTATATCCTCTGAGGCGGTTGGAGAAAAATACCTGCGAATCGTTCCCGCCGATAATTCCAATCGAAGAGTAGCCCGACTCAACAAAATGTCTGACAGCTTTGAAACCTCCTTGCATATTGTTTACGTCAACCCAGCTTGACTCGTTCTGGCACAGCGACGGCTCCCCCAGAACAACAAAGGGGAAACTGCTCTGATTGAGGGCCTTGATGAGTTTGGTGCTTACACTTGAAGAGGGGAGGATGAGACCATCGACCTTTCTTTCAAGAATAAGTTTTTCTATAGGAGATTTTCCATCTTGGGTAGTCGCATCATTGGAGATGATGAGGTTATACCCATTATCCTGGCAGATCTGCTCAATGCCAAAAACACTTCTATTGAAGAAGTAGTTTGAAAAATTCTCGTTGTCGTCGGTAGCATCGACTATCAGGGCAATGGCTTGCGAACTTCCGGTTGCAAAGCTTCTGGCAAGGCTGTTCGGGTGGTAGTTCATTTCTTTCATGGCAACAAGGATCTTGTTTTTCGTCTCTTCAGAAATGACTGCTTTTCCTGTTATCACCCGAGAGACAGTTGAAGCTGAAACTCCCACCTTCTTTGCTATATCGTTGATTGTTGTGGCCAATTTATCCTCCAAAATGCAATCGGTTGCATTGTTAAGTGCCATTAAAAGTTTATCCTATAGCTTAAAGTTAAAAATTATAGAAATAAGCTATAAACATCATGCAACCGATTGCATGAATATAGACTAAACCGGTTTTTTAGTCCTGTCAATCAAATTGTACTGATTTAGCTGTATTTTGTATGGATGATGTGAAGGGAAGGTTGCATAAAAAGCCTTCCTCTCTTTGAGGCAGGAGGTTCGGGAATTGCATGTGGTACCTGAAAACTCAAGGCTATGGCACCCTATCTTGGATAGAACGGATAACAGTTGGGCACGCCTCTACACCCTCTCCCTATACAGAGGCATGCTCATGCACCTCGGACCCCCTCGTCCCCGAACAAGCTCTGATCCCTTGATGGGGAGCACCTCGATGCCATTCTTTTCCAACACCTCATTGGACACCACATTCCTGCAGTACGTGATGACCTTTCCCGGTGCTATGGCA
>JAVERP010000006.1:0-110122 GCA_034007055.1 Sphaerochaeta sp. | reverse complement strand
TGGCTATGCCTCAGACTGTGGGGATGAAATTCCGAAGATAATCCGCTACGATTCAAGCAGGTCTTGAAATCATAGCTGCTAACATTGCATTTCATGCTACCTAATTTTTCCTTCTTATCCCTTAACCCTCTAGCATTTGCAAGGTAAAACCATGGACACTCTGGGTATCAGCCTTTAGTATTCACACCAAGAGGCGCCCAATGCAGACCGATGAAACAACAAGGACTTTATCCAAGGTGGCACTATATGCCTCAATAGCAATGGCTATGATAATACCAGCTCAAATCATTGTTTTCTTTGTTTCGTTCCCACCGGAAACAGCACAGCTGTGGCTTTCGCTCTTCAACAGAAACTGGGTTCTCGGACTTCTTCAGATGGATCTGCTCTTCATTGTGGACAATATACTCTTGGTGCTGCTCTATTTGGCGCTCTACCAGATACTCAAGGTGAAAAACAAACCTGTCATGATGATTGCCATTATCCTGGGACTGCTTGGCATAGCCTCGTTCTTCTCCAGCAATCCTGCCTTTGAGATGTGGCAGGCAGCCAGGGAGTATGCAAAGATGCCAAGGGAGAGCCTGCTTACCATAGCAGAAGCCCTCATCTTCCAGTGGAAAGGGACAGCCTTCAACATCTATTACGTACTGAACGGCATTACCCTGATAACAACAACGGTGGTGATGAGAGGCAGCATCTTTGGAAACAGGACTGCAACTGTCGGCCTCATTTCAGGTATTCTTATGGTCATCCCCTCAACGGCTGGGACAGTCGGGCTTGTATGCTCGCTTCTCTCACTCATCCCTTGGATGATCTTCCTCATCATGATGGCGGGAACCTTTAGAAAACTGAGCCATGCATAAAGCCACCATGCTTTCTAGGATAGACACCCATTAGTACCCTAGATATCCATTTGCCACAAGATATTTCATTCCAATTCCTGTGTTCAGGCTATCATACTGATATTCATAATAGCACTTACCTCTTAGCCTTCAGGTCCTCAATCTCATCCTCTCTAAGATACCGAATAGCCAGAGACTGCCCTAAGTACCAGAGCTTGGCACTCTCCTCAAACTCCTCTGCAGCATAGACTGCCTGGGAGAGGGAAGATCCACAGACCAGCATCTCATGGTTTGCCATCAGGTACGTGGTGAACTGTGGTCTCTGCTCGATATCCCTGGCAAGCAACTCAGAGCCCGGCATACGATAAGGGAGTACCCCGTCCTCTCCTACCCGCATGACAAAATAGGGGGTGAAAGGGTCAAAAGGAAAACCATCACTCAAGCCTTCACAGCTGGCCAGCAAGGTGGAATAGGTAGAGTGCAGATGGACCACTGCTCGCATCGAAGGGTGTGTCTGATAACATGCCAAATGAAGAGGAACTTCCTTGGTGGGGTTCAATCAAGATCAAAAAGATATTCGCGCTGTAGTTTCCACATAAAGTCGAAACACTTCTCTGCCTCCAGTGCTGAATTGGTGACTGGATCAAGGAGCAGTGCCTGCATCAACTTCTTGCGTGATTTTTCTATAAAGCCCTGTACACAGAGTTTCTGTATCGAGTTCTGCACCCGTATATGTGCAGCAAAGTTCTCTTCAAGGGGACCTACATGCACCGGATGTACACCTGAAGCATCAACGATAGCAGGAACCTCTATACAGGCGTCGACAGCCAGGTTGTCAATGTAGAGATCACTATTGAGTACATTCACTGCAGGACGCCAAGTCCCTCTGTCCAGCTCTATATCAGCGATGACAGGGACCGCCAGCTCACCAGAAGATTGTATGGACTCCTTCTTCAGAGGGATCGAGGCATCAAGTAGATCCTCAAAAGGCTTGCCAAGGCCTGTATCAAGATACTCCCTTATCCCTACATGATGTCTCCAAGCTTGAAAATGCGTATAGGAATCAACATGACGCTTATCCTGGAGGACTTCTCGCTTATCAATACCAAATTCCCATTGTAGCCCCACGAAGTCATGGGCAAAAGAGAAGTATTCACCAACATGATGATCGGAATCTATTCCGATGATGCCGAAGGTATCAAAGAGATACCGGCACAAGGGGGGCAACGACTGTGGATCACCCTTGATTCGCTCTGTGAAAAGAGGGATGAGGTCTTCACCAGTACCCTTATCAGTTATCTTGTGAAAGGTGAACAGATGATTCATTCCGGCAGTCTCAATCTGCAGGTCAAGCCAGTCGCGGTCCAATACCCGGGCAACCAAATTGTAAAAATCATAAAAGCCATGGCAAAGCCCGATGGCTTTAAGGGAAGTATGCTGTAAAATCGCAGTAAGCATCCTTGATTCCGGATTGGTGAAGTTGATCAAGAGTGCATCAGGGCACAGCCGTTCACAATCTCTGAGAATCGGAAAGACATTCTGGAAATTGCGCATGGTATGGAACAACGCCCCCGGCCCACCATTCTCCCCATACACCTGCTTCATCCCGAAGGAAAGCGGTATTCTGAAATCCTGCTCCCACAGCTCCATCCTCTTAAGCTCCACGGCAAGAAGCACATAGTGGGCCCCAGCTAACGCGTCTTCCCTTTCGACGGTTGAAGATACTGAAAAGGGGTTTCCCATCAGTTCTATAGCTCGTTTCGCATACCCGGCCATGACATCCAGAGCCTCCTTGTCGATATCGACAAGGACTAGTTCTATTTCCCGTTTATGAGAGAGATCCTTCTCTAGCAGCAGGTCATTGATCAAGCCCATACTGAATTCTCTACTGCCGGCCCCGATGATAACAATTTTACACTTCTCTTTCATAACAACACCTCTTCGGCCTTCTTACATACCTCCTGAAGCGCAAGTTTGGACTCACGATCCATGGTAAAGGTACTCTGTTCTAAGGTCTTCGTGATCACCTCTTTTGCATGGGTTAGCACATTTTTCTCTCCAGAAGTTCTCCACTGCCCGAGGTTAGTACCAGGGAACAGAACCGTATCATAGAAAAACTCTCTAAACTCACCAAGAGTGGAATCGTGTATCAGGTAGTTGCCCTCTTCCATACCTTCAGCAATCGTCTTCTCCACATCAGAGAAGTCCCGATCGAATTTCAGCCCGGTGCATGCGCGCTGAGCTGATCGAACGATATCACGGTCTATGACAACCTGCTCAAGACTGAACACCTCATCAGAAGAAAGCTGTCCGCTACCCTTGAAGAACGTAGCACCGTTCATAGCTTGAGTCCAACAGCTTATAGTCCTCTCGAAAGATGCCTGCTGGTCAGGCCACTTTGACATAGAGAGCAGGTACCCCCAATCTCTAGATCCTTTGGTAATATACTCATGCAACCTTCTGTTTGCCATGTCGAGAAGTACATATTCAGGGCCTGCGATGCGATAATTAGCATATCGCATGTCAAAGGGATCGCCACGCAAGTATGGTGGGGGATACCCCCCTTCAATGGCATGCATGAAGAAAGCTGCTGCAAGATCCTCTGCAAGACCCTGGACGTGAGCCGCAGGAAAAACCATAGGGCTGGTACTCCCTATGGCGGGCAGCCCTCCCACCATCTCAAAGGCAATCTGGGAGGAATCTTTGTTATCGATTGCGAATTCCAGTATCCTATCAGCGTATCGCATTGGATTGTTGACCAGCATACCAAGCATCCAAATCTTTCTTCCTGCTATATCCGCCATTTCCCGATAAAAGGGCAACTCTTTTTCTGAGGGAGTATTGGTAGGCGCTCCATAGACCTGTGAATGCTCCAGACAGACTCGGGTACCGTGCAGATCCCTGACATTTTCAGGATACTCCTGTAAGGCAACAGGAGGGACATTGCCAGGAGCTCCAAAAGCATCCATAAAGCGAACTATCCGTATAAGATCATTCTCCGTAGCTGGTCTAATCGTGCCACTTTCGGCATCAGCGAGGTTCAGACAGCACCAAGGCTGGCCATGCCCGAAAGACTTTTCGGGAGCAGGACGAGCCTGCTGACCCATTGCGTGGACATGAGCGTGCATCATCTCCCTGTCGAACTTGATAGCATCCCCACATACAGTGACTCCCGGATATTCACTAAGATAGTGTTTCACCCGCTGAGACTTCGACTGCATACCGGTATTGTGTAATACCTCTATAGCGGTATCAATGACTTTCTGGCAATATGCATCATCCAAACCGATGCTACTGCTCATTCGTGCATATTCAATCATAAGGTAACCTCATTTTAAGCTTTATTTTTCTGAAATCCAGCCCACATTTATCCTTTTGCAAAAAGCATAATTCTACTGGACATCCAATACATTCAAATCGTCATATTTTTTATTCTCATTCTTCTTTTCTAAAAGAGCGTAATTTAATTTCATGCCTTTCATTATGAGATCATTCTCCTTGTACGATGGTTCCAGATGCTTTCATCCATCACCTCAGCGACTGATTATCAACCACACATTCGACATTGCCATGAAGCCATAACAGTGTTGCAGGGTTCTCAGTGGAGAGCCTTCCCGATTGGAACGCCTCAAAGGCTGCGGTTTTGTTCGGACCGGAGACCAAAAACAGGATGTGCGAAGCAGAGAAAATTTCCTTGAGTCCCAAAGTCATGCCTGAATGGACCTGCACGTTTGCAAGCATCGAATGCTGCTGCGAGGTCTTTGCAAGAGTAACCGTATGGGCAAAGAGATCCAGATAGGATCCCGGTTCATTCAGTCCAAGATGTCCATTGGTACCAAGGCCCAATATACACAGGTCAGGGGCGTAGCTTTTAAGAAGCTCGCCTACCCTGCGGCACTCCTTTTCAGGATTTTCGGTATCGCTGTCAAAGCTTATCACCTGATCATTTCTGAGCCTTAACGGTAGGACGAATTCCTGCTGTATGTACTGCTCGCAGGTAGCAGGATGATCCATGGGAAGCCTGTACCACTCATCCAGCTTGATGCAGGTGATAGCCTCTGTAGAGATACGCTGCTGCTTGCAACGCTCTACGATATTTCGGTACATACCTCTAGGGGATCCTCCGGTTGCGATGCACACCACTGCTTTGGGGTTTTCTTGGATGGTCTTGCAGAACAAATCCGCCCCGATCCTACTCATCTCCTCATAGGTTTCTGCATATGTTATTTTCATGATTGTATTGACTCCTGTATCAGGGTTATAGCTCCCACAATTCCAGAGAGATTCCCAGGATGTGTTCGTACGAAGACGAAGTTCCCAGTGAAATCGACAGATTGAGGGATGTGCTGAAGAAGCTGTTCGGAGAAGAAATCATAGAAGGTATCCATCAAACCACCACCGAGGATTACTATATCGGAATGGAAGACCAACAGTATGTTCCAGATCCCTGCTGCCATCTGACGCAGTGTCCTTTCCATAATGGCCACTGCTTGCTCATCAGATTCAAGGTAGTTCTGGTACAGCCCTTCAAAATCATTGAAACCAGCTTCCTGGGCTGAAGCATTGAGCGCTTTGCCAGAAACCAATGATTCCATACACCCGCGATTGCCACAATAACAGGCAGGCCCTGACTCTGATATGATGGTGTGCCCCATCTCCGGATGATAGGGGGACCCCGTAGTATGCAAGGAACCTTGCTGGTAGCAAGATATGCCGATTCCTGTACCAAACATTATCAGCGATACGTTCTTATGGTACATCTGTGACAGTGCTATTTCTCCAAGCAGGATGACATCAACATCATTTTCAATACTCACTGGCACCTTGAAGACGTCATGGAACTGATCAACTATCTCAAAGGATTCCCAGCCCGGCAAGGTATAGGGATTCATGATGATTCCCTTGGCCACATCAACCGGACCTGTACATCCTATTCCTATTCCCTTCAGGTCTTCTCTAGTAATTTGTTGTTCTTGCATCAACTGATCCATGGCTTTTACTGCCCGATTGAAGAATGCTAAAGGCCCAGCTTCAGCCTGTGTCGGAATACGTATGCTGGAATGTATCTCCGTACGTACTCCATCCACATATCCGAGGCCTATTGCTGTCTTTGTACCGCCGATGTCTATTCCAAAATACATAACTGATTCCTTATTTTGCATATTTATTTTAATACGTAAAATAGCATGTCAACCACTTTCCTATCCTATATAATATGTTCGGGATTTCTACGGATATTCCTGTTACCTTTAGGTTATCCAGCAGTACTATAAATACAAGCAAGACAGAATAGCCGACATGGGATTATTTCCACCATCACAAACAACGTATTCCCATAAAGGTCTTTAAAATATTGGTCGCTGCTTTCACATCCTCACTGTCAGGTATAAAGCACTAACCTTGAACTAGAGCATGCACCGGATTTGTAAGAGCCAATAATGTGTTATCACTCGTACGTAGCTCCACAGTGATTTGTGCTGTTTCATATATCGGTATTTCGCGCTCAATTTGGCCAGATCCGACAACCAAGATTCGAACAAGCTCTTGAAAATTTTTCTTAAGCACCAACCAGGATTCCGTTAGAACGTTGTCGTATTGAACGACTAGCACGAGTTTATCTTTTTCTACGATGAGAGTATCTCCAATTATTGTTGGCTTTGTGTCTACTCCTTCAGCAGACTTGATATTAAGCCATGGGCCACTAGAAATAACAACTTTTCCATCACGTATACCCTCAATGATTTCTTTCCGACTGAGAGTTTCAGAATACACAAAAGAATAAGGAGTCCCATCCTTCCACGCATCGGCATCGTGAACGTCACAACCCGAGGTGGCAGTTAGCTTATAGCCCTTTTTACGGTAATCCTCCCACAAAAGAAGTGATTGGTCGTTATTGAGTGTCACATCGGTCCATAGAGCATTCCATACTTCAATTCCATCAGCTAGTGACATGTCGAATTCAGGATACTCCCAACGGCATCCTGCACAATACGGACGACCTTCAGCGAGAGGGTGCGCAACAAGGAAACACCCTCTTTCTTCACGGACAGCAAGAGCAGCATCGTTCATCGTCCATTCTTCCCATCCAATGCGGCAATCGATCCAATGTTCCACTCCAAGTGCGAGGGCGTGTCCATAAAAGGATGTAATTTCCACCCCAGGAACAATTAGAATATCATCTTTTGCTGTTGTGAGCACGTCCTCCCAACCGCTTATCGTGTTGTGGTCAGTGACCATAAGGAAATCAAGTCCTCGTTCTTTCGCAGCTTCTACAAGTTCTGCACCTTTCCATTGCCCATCTGAGTGCACGGTGTGAGTGTGTAGTTCACCACGATACCAACCGGATTTGTCACTAAGACAATTTTGAAATTCAAGCTTCTTCGCCAAAGAGTCAGACACACCAGCCAAAACAAATTCCACTTCCAAGGTTAACGTGCACGGCTCCTCTGATATTAATGCAGGAATTGCCACAAAAAGATTCCATTCACCCTCAGTAATGGGGTTACTGATAAAACCATCTGATGCAGTTTGGCTACTGATTATCAAATCGCGCCCATCTTCAAAGGGATAGACCCAACCACGAAAAACAAGAGGGTCAAACAGAGCTAACGATATTAAATTTCTAAATTCCCCCACTATATAAGGAGAATATGAAAAATGGATACGAATTTCCCGACAATTAGCAGGAGCTTCACATATGAAAGACTTATACGTGCAACAGTCATCCATAGTTAAATCTGTTGAGAAACAAACTTTCGTTGAAGATTGATTATTCGAAAACATTGAACTTCCTTGTATGCAAACCGGTATTGACTCTGTCCAACCCTATTGCTTCTATTTTTATGTATTTTAAAAACGATTTCAGC
Organism: Sphaerochaeta sp.; assembly: GCA_034007055.1. Taxonomy (GTDB): domain Bacteria; phylum Spirochaetota; class Spirochaetia; order Sphaerochaetales; family Sphaerochaetaceae; genus Sphaerochaeta. The sequence continues at coordinate 102,417 of JAVERP010000006.1, read as the reverse complement.
CTATCGCACCATTGTCTTTGATTAACTATTTTTCATCAGCAAAACCAACCGATCCTTGAATAAATGTTCTTTGAAAACTTAAGAAAACAAGAATGGGTATGCCCATTACCAAAAGTGCCGCAGCGGATAAAGCACCCCAATTTGTATAGAATTGTCCGCGAAGCATGGGAATTACTTGTGTAGCCATGAGCTTGTTCATATCAAAAATGATAATGAGCGGCCAAAAGAATGAATTCCAAGACCACACAAACTGTAAGATAAGAATCGATGACAAAGCCGGAACACTTTGAGGAAGTACGACATGAAGAAAAACCCCATATTCAGAAGCACCATCAATTCTTGCTGCTTCTTCAATCGAGATACTTTGACTTTTGATGACATTCATCATAAAGAACATGATCCAAGGCAGTGAAGTAACTGTATTCATCAGGATGACACCTGTGTAGGTATCCAATAGCCCAAGACTATTGATTCTTTTAAACACTGGAATAGCAAGCATCTGACCCGGTATTGCCATAAGACAAAGAATCACAATTGTAACAACCATTTTCCCTGGAAGTTTATGCCTCGTAAATGCATAAGCTGCCATAGTACCAAACATAGCGGGGATAAGTGCACCTAAAAATGAAGAGAAAAGAGAATTAAACAAAGGCCTAACCATAGGGATGGTTGTCTCAAACAAAACAAACTTATAGTTCTTTAGGCTAATATTAAATTCATCAAATCGCCACCATCCATCAATTATTTCACTATATGGCCTTAATGAAGCCATCAAGACACCAACCAAGGGCAGTAGCCATAGAGCTGCAAGAGTGATACCGGCTATTAAGAGCAAGTTATATTCAAGCTGTCGTTTTTTTGAAAGACTCTTTTGCATATCATTAACCTACTTTTTAACCGTATTGCGTACATTAAAATATATTGGAATAGTTGCGATCAACGTCATGACAGTTGCAATAGCTGCTCCCGTTCCAAAATTCGAATATCGGAAAGACTCAAGATACATCTGTAGCCCCAAAACATTTGAAGCACCTCCAGGCCCTCCATACGTAGATGAATACACGATATCAAAACTCGTTAATTCATTTATGATGGACATAACAACAACAGTGCTTATTGAATTTTTTAATAAAGGAAGTTTAATGAACCAGAAAACTTGAAAGATATTTGCACCATCAAGGACTGCTGCCTCTATAAAACTATCGGGGATTGCAGACAGGGCTGACAAAAAAACAATCATAGAGTACCCGGTCCAGACCCAAACACTGGTAAGGATCAAAGCGAGCAAAGCTGTATCTGCATAAGCAAACCAACTTTTATATAGGGAAACAACTCCGATCATACCAAAAAAATTACTTACCATTCCTGAACTTTTTTCAAAGAGAAACTGGGTGACAACCCCGGTAATGACTCCAGGAATTACCATACCTAAAAAAATCATAGATCGCAAAAAATGAACTCTCGGCAACCTTATCATTATAAGGGCACACATCAAACCAAGAAACATGGAAAGAGGAAGATGTATTACTATCCAAATGATACTGTTAATCAATGCTCCATAAGGTTGTTTTCCAACTTTGATGGATTCAAAATTTATAAATACTGGATCTTTAAACAGCTCTATATAGTTCTTTAATCCGACGAATTTTGATGCATCAGTATTAGAATGAAAACTTGCAGTAAAACTTTCCACCATAGGCAAAAACATAAAGAAGAAAATAATTAATAATGCAGGGAGAATAAATACCAATGTCTCTACCCGTAGTTTTTTTTTCATGATTTATTCTCCCTGATTGTATAACGAAATTAGTAAAGTTACTTGCTGCTTGCTCTGGTTTCTATTGCTGCAGACTCAATTGCATTCAAAACTGAATCAAGAATCCTCATACTAGGATCCGACCACAGCAATTTCAACTGGTCCCACATGACAGTTTGGAATTTTCCACCAATTGTGTCATCCATATCGGGAACAATGCCATAATTCCCTACTACTTTCATGATCATCTGTTCTTGCGGGGGATAGTTTTCAAGCGGCACATTGAGGTTTGTGGCAATTCTTCCACCACCTTTCACCTGAATTGCCTGGCCTTCTGTAGACAAGAATGCAAGGAGTTTTTTGGCTTCTTCAGGATGTTCAGTATAAGCAGGAATAAACCAATAATCAGACCACATTACTACATCTTTCTGCCCAGGAAGAGCGAAAATGGCATAGTCACCAGGAGGGTTGTTAAATCTTAAAGAGTCAGTAGTTCCTCCAACAAAGAAACCATATTGATTTCTCCACATGTTCTCAGTTACGATCGAAACTTCTTCGGGCTCGCCAAAAAGACCAGCTTCCAACCAAGGTAACAGATAGGTGCTAAGTACTTGTTTTACTTCTTTTGAATTCCAAGCCTGCTTTCCTGCAATTAGATTCATGTACATTTCTCTACCACCAAAGGCAACAATCCAAGTTTCAATGACACTGGTATTAGTCCAACCAACACCACCACCTGTTCCTACGGCAGCTTTTACTCCTGGCAGGGCCTGCACCTGATTCATAAGAGCCAGCAATTCATCGAGAGATTTTACATCTCTTGGATCGGTAAGGTTGTTATCTCGGTAGAGACTTGCATTAAATTCAGGAATTGTAAGGCCACCAACACTGGTTACACCGTAAGTTTTGCCATCAACCATCAGCTGGTCAAGGGATCCTTCACGGAAGTCTGCCGGGTTTACAACATCATCAATAGCCAAAAGATTGCCTTTCTGAGCTTCCTGTACAATATACCAAGGCCAAGCAGTATCAATGATATCAGCAGGAGTTTTACCTACAGAGAATTGTGTTGAAAGAATTGTTGCAACATCCTCTGGCTTCCCGGTCCGATACTCAATTTTGATCCCAGGGTTTTCCAATTCAAACTTCTCAATTACAGGTTTGAATCCTTCAAACTCTTTATCTGCCCAGGGAGCAATCATCTTAAGAGTTACCACATTTTCTTTTTTTCCTTGGGCCAACAAAGGAAATGAGCACATTCCTATACACAAAAACACCAACAACCAAATACCATTCTTTCTCATAACCAGTCTCCTTTTTTTTCCATTTTACATAAAGAAAATGGATTATTCCAATCGTTTCCAGAATTTGGATTCACATCCAATAAAACCTAATCAATCACTTAAAAAGTGGTAGATAGTCTTTCTGGATATCCAACATATAATCAAGCATCTTTTCTGCCTCCAAGGCTTTTCCTACAATTGCAGGATCAAGCAATAAAGATTGGAACAAAAGATCTCGAGATCTATACCTTATAGCATCAACCATTAGTCTCTGCACTGATTGTTGTTGCCTAATAAGAGATGCAAATCCTTCAGGCAATCGCCCTACTTGGTCGGGAGTAATACCCGACGCACCAATACGTGCAGGGAGTTCCACACTTGTGTCTGTATCAAGGTTTTCTATATATCCTTCAGTATTGAGAACATTTACAGCTCTTCTTAGCTCATTACGGTCTAGAAGGATATCTCCAATTACCAGAACAGCTAACTCATCACTTTTTTTTATGACCAAATCATTCAATTCTTCATCCCCTGAGGTCATTCCCGCTTCGATTGTTTTTTCTGATTGGTCCAAAAAAGTATGAACATCTACTTTTCTTCTCCATGCTTCAAATACAGCACGACTATTTATTCCTTGCTCATCTGGCATTACTTTTCTTCGTTCAATGCCAAATGGCCAAAGTGTTCCGACAATTTCATGTGCATATCCAAGATACTCTCCAATATGTTCATCTGAAATATAGCCAATAGCTCCAAAAGTCTCCCAAAGATGTTTTACCAAGGGCGGTAGCGAACTAACATTTTTTTGTAGGTTCTTCACAAACAGAGGCGCTAAATCAGCACCTGTTTGCAGGTCAGCAATTCGATAGTATGTGAAAAAATGATTCATTCCTGCAGTACGTATATCTAGATTTTCTAAAGGCTGCCCTAGCATTAATGAAGCAAAATTTTGGAAACTATAAAACCCATGGCATAATCCAATTGCTTTGACATTAGTCAAATTTAAAATTGCTGTCAAATTTTTAGCTTCAGGATTAGTAAAGTTTATCAGCCAGGCATCTGGACAATACTGTTCTATTTCATGGCATATAGGGAGAATCATGTGTAAATTTCTCAGAGAATGGAATAATGCGCCAGGGCCACCATTTTCACCATATATATGAGGAATACCAAAACCAAGAGGGATTCTAAAATCCTGTTCCCAAAGTTCTGTACGATTGATGGCTATCGATAATATAACAAATTTGGCACCTACCAAGGCTTCTACCCGGTTTGTCGTAGCACTGAATTCGACCGTTGAGTTTTTATATTCTTTACAACGATTTGCATATTTAAGAGCTGTTGCTAAATTCTCTTTGTGTACATCTACTAAAACTACGTGCACTTTGAAATTTTTGTTAATTTCATTATCCAGGATCAAATCATGAATCATACCTTTTGCAAACTCACGACTTCCTGCACCTATTACAACTATTTTAACTATTTTGGACTGCATGGGTATTCATTCTCCTGTATACTTACTTTAACACATAAAATAAGTATGTCAACTACTTTTTTAACCTTCTCAAATATGTTTTTTGTTATTCTAGATATAAACTCAATTCCAAGGTACAATGACCCATCATACAGAGAAAGGTACACTTGAATTCATGGCAAAGGTAAATCAGCAGACACTTAGAGAAGTGAACACCAAGGCTATATTCACCTATATAGCATCACTGGAGACAGTGACCAAACGGGATATATGCAATGGACTGCAGTTGAGTTTCGCTACGGTCTCAAAAATTGTCGATAGCCTGGTCGATGACGGATTTGTCTGTCTGCAGGAGATCGGAGCCTCCTCGGGAGGAAGAAAACCAAATATTTACAGGTTTGAACCTGCCTCACGTGCAATCATAGCGATAGATTTCAGCCCTGATAACAGCACGCACATATACCTCCTGGATCTAAGAAACCAACTTCTTTCTGAATCAGCGGTGGCGCTTGCCAATGATGAATCAATGGATGCCATACTGGCGAAGCTGAAAGCTGAGATAGATGCCATCTGTAACGATACAGGAATCCCCTATACCAAAATCCTAGGTGTAGGGGTCGCACTTCCGGGTCTGTATCACTCGGAAAAGGATCTGGTAATCAATAGTCTAAAACCCAGTTTTATGGATGTACATATATTAAAACTACTAAAAGCTGCCCTACAGAAACCAATCATCGTAGAGAATGATGCTAACATGGCCGCACATGGGTACTATGCGGCACATGGGTTCGCTGATAAGAACCTATTGTTATTGAACTTCACCGATGGTATCGGCCTTGGCCTGATTCTTAATGCAAATGCATTCTATGGAGCTCATGGGTTTGCTGGGGAAGTAGGCAATATTATGCTTGGTCATGCTTCAAGAGATCAGCTATTCAGATTCGAAGATGTAGGAACACTGTTTGAAATAGTCCGATTGAGCAAGCAACAAGGCCTCATAGACCAAACCCTGTCACTCGATGAGAGTGTAGGGGTGATCAGGGAACGTGGGAACACAGATCCTAAGATGCAACAGATATTCAGCGACATTGGGGAGATTGTTGGGACTGCCCTAGGCACCCTGGCAGACCTGTTCAATCCGGACAAGATCATCCTAAGCGGTAATATCATCGTTTTCCAGGAGTTCCTGACACCCCATATCAATAAGAGGGTAAAGGATATCTCTTTTGTAGCTTGTCAGGCAGAACTGACAATAGAGGCCACTTTAGACCTATCGAAGTATGTTGCCATCGGATGCGGGGTAAAGGTTATGCAGTCCTGGCTCAAGCAGTGGACCCCTTAGGGGTTGTAAGAGAAGACACTTCTTATCATGAAGACCTTGCAGTAGTACCCCTCAGCCCTACCGCTTAGCCTTCAGCGCCTCCATCTCCTCTTGCTTCAAGTACCTGATGGGCAGAGTCTGGCCCAGGTACCAGAGCTTGGCACTCTCCTCAAACTCCTCTGCAGCAAAGACTGCCTTTGAGAGGGAGGGACCACAGCCCAGCATCCCATGATTGGCCAGCAGGTAGGTGGTGAAGTCTAAAACAAGACAATCAGACTTGCCTTCGTTGCCAGGCAGTAGAGTGGAATCAACAAAACATGAATACAAAAAATTTCCTCTTGTCTCAGTTTTCTGAAGCTGCATCCTTACAGGATTGTAATACTTTAATCCATAACAATCATGCAAACATTAGTTCATACCCTAATATTATGACTACTCTCATATTTTTTTTCATATCTTAAACATTATGATAATTTGAATTATTAATAATCATAATATCCATGCTATTCTTTCCTCAGAGAGGCAATTCTATGGATGAACGCAATATAACCGACAATACCAAAATGATAATGAAAGCAAAGGGTGTCTCCATTCGAGCATTGGCAGAACAGAAATCCATGAGTTCTGCATCACTGTCTAAAATACTGAACAACAAAGTTAGCTTAAAGACTTCAAACCTCATAAAAATCTCTCAAGCATTGCAAGTTCCCTTGGAGCATTTGTTTGCAGAAGCCCCTAGACTCCTTCAGGTCCGGTTTCGGACACAAAGGGTTATGTCAGCACGGGAGAAAGCACAGAGGGGACAGATTCTTAGGGATACTGCACTTTGGATGAGAGATTATACATTTCTGGAGTCTGTAACTGGAGAGAATCTTTCGTCAATTCTTACCAGTCATATATTTCCAATAGAACCAAAAGCTGCAGCTGCTGAACTTCGCAGAGTCTTGAACCTTACAGAGACCAGCGGTATATGTGATGCATTTACAGCACTGGTTGAACAGTGTGGTGTCAAACTAAGATTATATCCTTTTACGTTAAAAAATCTTTTGGACTTTCTATTGGAAGTCAGGATGGCGGCCCTGCCATCGTTGTTAATAATGATCCGGAAGTGTCTGTAGAACGACAAATCTTCACAATTGTGCATGAAATAGGGCATTTGATTATGCATCATAATTCATTTCAGCTCGATGAACCTCTATCCACAGAAAAGGAAGAATCCGATGCAGACCTATTTGCAGGAAACTTCCTTTTACCCGATGAAGCCTTTCAAAATCAATGGGAGGAAAAGGGTGCATTATCGTTTGTAGATCGAGTTTTAACAATAAAGTTGCTCTATAAAGTCAGCTACAAGGTTGTTCTTTCCAGATACAAACAAATGTTTTCTCCAGAATTCAACGTATATGCCAAGTTTGCTTCTGATTATGCAAAGAAATACAATCATAACCTGAAAGATCACTATGAACCGTTTCCCCTTGAACGTCCTACTGCGATAGAGAGTCGTCTCCCTTCCCTAGCTAAAAAAGCATTTCTAAGTGAAAAACTCTCTTTTTCTCGTGTACAACATATCCTTGGACTTACTATTGAGCAGGCACGAGAAATGGTATGGGCTTGGAAGGAGTTGTAGGGGCGATGGTAAAGGAGGATTCACCACCAATTCTCCTATGTGATGCTTGTGTTATATTTGATTATTTGGAATTTGCACCAAATATTCTTTCTGCAACGGTAAAAAAGTTCTCTCAAATATACATCCCCGATGTGGTGCTACTAGAGTTGCCTACATATTCACAAACAGATATTGAAGCCCTAGGAATACAAATTCAAGAAACTCCTCTTTCATATCATTTACTTCCCTTACTTGGACCTCTCTCCTTTCAAGATAGAGCTTGCCTTATGCTATCGCAGGAAATGGGCTGGACCTGCGTGACAAACGATCAATAGCTTAGAAAAGCTTGTGTCCATGAACAAGTTCCAACATTAGGTGGGTTTGGACTGATCTCCCTTCTGGTACAGGAAAAAATCATCTCAATAACAGAAGGGATAATGGCAGTAAAGTTTATTGGAAAAGGGAATAGTTGGATTTCCTCTTCTCTTGTCGAACGTGTTGTTTCTCAGTTGGAATCTACAAAAAAGTGATCTTTCTTTCTGACTTATACCCTCTTTGCATGTACGATTTCCTTTCAACTTGAGAACTAGACTATCCTGTTTTCTTTATCCCTAATCCTTCATATATATGCAAGCTATAACGGTGGACACCAACCATATCAGGCTTTAATATTCACACCAAGAGGCGCCCAATGCAGACAGATGAGACAACAGGAACTTTGAGCAAGGTGGCACTGTATGCCTCACTAACTATGGCAGTGATCATACCGCTGCAGATCATAGTATTCTTTGTCTCGTTTCCCCCTGAAACAGCAGAGCTCTGGCTTGCTCTGTTTAACCAGAACTGGGTCATTGGGCTCCTACAGATGGATCTGCTCTTCATTGTGGATAACGTGCTGTTGGCACTGTTGTATCTAGCTCTCTACCAGATCCTCAAAGAGAAAAACCAGCCTGTCATGATGATTGCAATCCTCTTGGGAATGCTTGGCATCGCCGCATTCTTTGCCAGCAATCCTGCCTTTGAAATGTGGCAGGCAGCTAGAGAGTATGTAAAGATGCCAAGAGAAGGACTCCTAACAATAGCAGAGGGCCTCATCCTCCAGTGGAAAGGAACTGCCTTCACCATCTATTATGTACTGAACGGCATCACCCTTATAATGACAACTCTTGTGATGAGAGGCAGCATCTTTGGAAACAGGACTGCAACTGTCGGCCTCATTTCAGGCATTCTTATGGTCATCCCATCTACTGCCGGGACAATCGGGCTCGTATGCTCGCTACTCTCCCTCATTCCCTGGATGATCTTCCTCATCATGATGACGGGAACCTTTAGGAAACTTAGTTGTAGCTAAAGCCAACACTCTTCCCATGGTAGATACCAAGCAAGCTACTGTTAATATCCCTAAAAGCCATATACCACTAGTAATGTCATGCCAAAGCTTGCTATTAGGCTATCATACTGATACTGTTAACGGCTCTTACCTCTTAGCCTTCAGCGCCTCCATCTCCTCTTGCTTCAAGTACCTGATGGGCAAGCTCTGGCCCAGGTACCAGAGCTTGGCACTCTCCTCAAACTCCTCGGCAGCAAAGACAGCCTCCCCGAGGGAGGGCCCACAGACCAGCATCCCATGGTTGGCCATCAGGTAGGTGGTGAACTGCGGCCTCTGCTCAATATCCCTGGCCAACAGTTCGGAGCCTGGAATACGGTAGGGCAACACCCCGACCTCCCCTACCCGCATGACATAATAGGGTGTGAAGGGTTCAAAAGGCAGGCCGTCGGTCAGCCCTTCGCAACTTGCCAGCAAGGTGGAGTACGTTGCATGCAGATGGACCACAGCGCGCATCGAAGGGTGGGTCGCATAGCAGGCAAGATGGAGGGGAACCTCCTTGGTAGGGCTTTTGCCGCCCAAAAGGACTCCATCCTCATCGAAGTGGGAGATGTCCTCTTCCCTCAAGGTTCCAAAGGATGAACCCGAAGGGGTTGCCAAAAAGGTACCATCCTCCAGCCTCATCGAGATATTTCCCGCACTACCCACAGCAAACCCACGATCAAAAAGGGATTTGGCAAACTGGACTAAAGAAAGTTTAGCTTCAACCTCATGCATGACACATCTCCTGTGCTTTCTCAAAGAAATCAACCATACCGAAATTTCCGGACTTGAACGCCAGGTGCATGGCCCCATCGAGGGAACGGACCCAGGAGACACCCGGGTCTATCTGGGGACCGACAAGATAGGACGAGATGCCCAAGGTGGTGGCCACCACCCCGCTGGTCTCTCCCCCTGCAACGATGAAGTTCTTCACCCCCTGGAAGGCAAGAATCTTGGTAACACACCCTATGATCTTCTCTATCATGGCAGAGACATCTTCCTTTCCATACTTAGCCTTTATTTCACGCAGCTCCTCTGGATTTCTCGTGGCATAGAGCATGGGGGCAGGACCATCCTTGTCCTGGGCAAGCACCCAGAGGGCAAGCTCCCCGGAGTACCCCTTTTGGTGGAGACACTTATCCTCCTCAATCCTCAGTGAAGGCCCCCTTTCCCTGTAGTATGCAACCTGGGCATTGGTCTGAGAGGAGCAGGAGCCGGCTATGATGACAGCGCGATCGCGCTTGGGGACAAAGCTGACCACCTCCTCGTCTGACCTGCCAAGCTTGCGGTTATGCAGATGGGCGATACCCAAGGCAAGCCCCGACCCTCCGGTGACAAGAAGGAAATCCTCGGTAGCCTGGGCAATGGTCTCAAGGTCATGTTCTGTGAGGATATCAACTATTAGGTACTGAAAGCCCTCACTCCCATATCTTTCTACCATCGCTCTGACATGGCCAACACCCTTGGGCATGTCAGCGTGGAAGATATGCGCACTCTTGCCTGAGAACTGCCCCTCCATGAGTCGTTCAAGCTTTGAATCAAGCATAGGGGTGATGGGATGATGGCGCATAGGAGAATCACTGAGCAAGAGGTCGTTCACAAACAGGTACCCCTTGTAGACCGTCCTCCCGTTGATAGGCAGCGCAGGACAGATAAGGGTAAGCGAGGTTCTTAGGGCGCCCATCAGGGCATCGGTAACCTGCCCGATATTTCCCTCCCTGCTGGAGTCGAAGGTCGAGCAGTACTTGTAGTAGAACTTCGTGCACCCCGCCTCCTTGAGAAAGGCCAAGGCAGCAAGGGCCTTGTCAACAGCCTCCCCTACCGGACACGAGCGAATCTTCAAACTTACCACCAAGGCATCGGTTAGGATGGAGGGGACGGAGTCAGGCACCCCATTGAACATTACAGTCTCCATACCGTTCTGGACCAGGAACCCTGCAATATCAGTAGCACCGGTAAAATCATCAGCTATTACACCCAAACGCATAGTAGTTCTCCTTACCTGTCAAAGCATATCAGAAACAGGCTTGTGTGCAAGGGCCTTTAATCAAGAATAGGAATTTGCACCTCGGTAATGAAGCGACTGTTGTCATGTTCTACAAACTGGTCGACAACATTGAAGTTGATGGAGTAGTCTGCAAGATCTATGCCTTTGGCATCTTTTCGAATCCTCAGGAAGGTCTCATCTATACTTTCATAGGATCCATGATGGTATCCACACAGGAAATCTCCCGCTTGGATAGCCAAAACCTCACCAATGGGTCCATCAGGTTTCTCATGGTTGAACAGGTATGCTCCAAAGCGTTTCTTCACCCCATGGTAGAAGACCAAGGTCGGATAAAAATAGAACACATCCGAACCATACAGTGATTCCTCAACTCCAATATCAAGAAAATAGCGCTTTGCGAAGGTTTTTCTTGTGACACCCTGAAAGTCAACAAGAGGCAGCTGTTTCTCGATGAACTCAAGCTTACGCTGTATGGCTGAATCGATATTCATCAAATCATTCCAACGTTGTTTCAGCTGCTCTGACTGCGTACGCAACTGCCCCATGGTATGGTCGAGGGAACGCGAGGCTAGGAAAAGGTGTATCTGCTTCAGTGAATATCCCAGACGCTTGAAGTATCTGATGGAAGCAAAATGATAGACCTGGTCAAACTTATATTTACGGTACCCTGTCACTGCATCACGATGGGCAGGGACCAACAACCCGATGGAGTCGTAGTAACGCAATGTCTGCACATCAACCCCAAAAAGCTCGCTGAACTCACCTATGGAAAAAAAGTCTCTCATCCATGCAATGTAGCACGAGCACTAGCGCTTGTCACGCTCATAGGGGACACCCAATGCCGAGGGGTCATTCCGCTTTCCAATGGAGAAGAAAAGCACCACTATCGTTACCAGATAGGGAAGCATGGTGAAGGCTTGGGAAGGTATGGCAGTGCCCATGGTCTGCAGTCGTATCTGCAAAGCTTCAGCCGCTCCGATGACCAGGGCAGCACACAATACCCCCACAGGATTCCTGCGGCCCAGAATTACTGCGACCAAGGCAATATACCCTTTGCCAGAGGTAAGGTTCTCCATGAAGAAGCCCAGCTTTACCATCGCAAGATAGGTACCACCCAGCCCTCCCAACACGCCATTGGCAGCACAAGCGAGATAGCGCACCCTGTTCACCCTGATGCCCACCGTATCGGCAGAGCGGGGGTTCTCCCCCACGGCATGCAGGATCACACCCCACTCAGTCTTATAGAACAATATCCACAGGATGAGCACAAGGGCCAACATCGTATAGACAAACGGATCCTGATGGAACAGGGCCTCTCCTATAAGAGGGATGCGACTCAAGATAGGGATACGCATCGCCCTGATGACAGGAATGGAAGGCAGGGTTGTGCTCTTGCCAAACTCCATGAGAAACAGGAAGCTCGTAAGACCCAAGAAGAGGAAGTTGAGGGCGAGACCGGATATGGTCTGGTCAGCCTTACAGCGGATGCTCAACAGCGCATGCACCATGCTTACCGCGACTCCACCAGCCATACCACACAAAAGTCCTATAAGGATGCTACCGGTAGTGAACACCCCTATGAAACTGAAGAAGGCCCCACTGAGCATGATAGCTTCCACTCCGATGTTTATCACCCCGGATTTCTCTGATATGGTCTCCCCCAACCCTGCAAGAGCGATAGGGGTTGCCATACGTACCACAGCTGCCAAGAAGGCACTAGCGGCTGCCAGTGTAGTTACTTCCATCCTATACTCCCTTACAGCGAAACAGCTGTTTACGGGCGAGAATCATTACGACCAGAAGGCCCATGATGATCGAGGCAATGGAGGTAGGAACCCCCGCCCCCCTCTGCATCGACATGGAACCGACTTGCAAGGCCGCGATACCAATGGCGGAAAATACGATGCGCAAGGGCCTGTTGCCCCCGAGCAAGGCTACGATGATGGCAAGATAGCCATAGCTGGGACTGATGCCTTCGATGAGCCGGTGATGCAAGCCTGCCACCTCACACACCCCAGCAACACCGGCTAAGCCACCGCTTATCAGGGAGGAGAGGACAATGTTCCTGGTGACAGAAATCCCTGCACAGAGACTTGCACGCTTATTCACACCAACCGCTCGCATGCGAAACCCTGCTGATGTATGGAACATGAGAGAGTGGATTCCACCTGCAGTTGCAAGAGCTATGAGAATTCCTGCATGCAAGCGAGTTGGAGGGAGAAGGGGGAACAATGAAGCCGAAGCGGGAAGCATAGGCGACATTGGATAGGGATAGGAGGGGTCTTTCAACAAGGTACGCACCAGGATGCCAACCAGGTTAATTGCTATATAGTTGAGCATGATGGTGTTGATGACCTCAGAAAGACCAAACCGTGCCTTCAGGATTCCCGGAATGACCGACCAAAGCCCTCCGGCAAGGAACCCCAGCACTATTGCAAGGAGTATCATGAATGGAGCGGGAAGATTTGGGGCGTAGACGCCAAGAGCTGTTATGGCTATGGCACCCATATAGAGCTGTCCCTCCGCCCCAATGTTCAAAAAGCCCGTGCGAAACCCAACGGAGACCCCAAGACCGGCAAGGATCAGGGGCGTTGCCCTGACCAATACCTCGCTGAAGGCATACCAGGAGCCTACGATACCCCGCATGAAACTGGTTACAGAGAGTGGGATGCTGCTGCCGACCATCAGGATAAGGAGGAAGGAAACAGCAAGGACTACTGCAGCAGTCAGCAAGAATGATACGAATACCTGCACACTCATCTTCATAGCTCACCCCTTGGCTTGGCCCCTGCCATGAGTAGGCCCACATAGGTGAGGTCAACATCCCTGTTGGGTATCACATCCATGATGGAGCCTCCATGCATGACTGCAATGTCATCACTCAGTTCAAGAATCTCTTCAAGGTCAGCAGAGATGAGCAACACCGAACATCCTTCTGAACGTAAAGCCAGAAGAATCTTGTGCACAGCCTCCGAGGCTCCAATATCCAAGCCCCTTGTAGGCTGGCACGCTACAACCAGACGGGGATTACCCTCCATCTCACGGGCAAGAATGAGCTTTTGCTGATTGCCTCCTGAGAGGAGCCTCACAGGGCAGGAGAGTGAAGATGTCTTGATCTGATACTCCTGGACCGCCTGCTCTGTATGGACTTGCAGGGCCTTCCAGTCAAGCAGACCATACCGTTTCACGCTTTTTTTGCTGTGTAGCTTCAGCAACATATTCTCCATCAGGCCCATATCAATGACCAGGCTGTCAGCAAGTCTGTCATCAGAGATATATCCGATACCCAGATCCTTTCTCTTTTGGATGCACAACTGATCGAGTGAGACATCATCGAGAGATACACTGCCCCCCTGAGACTTCCGAATGCCAAGGATCAGTTCAGCGAGCTCCTTTTGCCCATTCCCATCGACTCCTGCGATACCAAATATCTTTCCAGGTCCTATAGAGAGACTGACCGGCCCCATGCGCCCATCTTTCAGGGCAACGTCAGTGACTACCAAACCTGTTCGGTTTTGAGGGCACACGAAAGCTTGACGCTGTTCCCGCTGGAGCTTTCGGCCGATCATCAGCATCGAGAGCTCCTCTTTGGATGTCCTGGAAGTTTCAACGTCCCCGGCATTGCACCCATTCCTCAGGACGGTCACACAGTCAGTTATGGCAAGGACCTCCTCTATATGGTGGGTGATGATGATCACCGAGTGCCCTTCAGAGCGTAGTCGCCTAAGGACGGTGAAGAAGCTTTGGACCTCTTGGGGAGTAAGCACAGCTGTGGGTTCATCCAGGATAAGTAGCTCTGCTTCCCTGTAGAGCAGCTTCATGATCTCCACGCGTTGTTGCTGCCCGACAGACAAAGTCGAGACCAAGGCGGTGGGATCGACCTCAAGGCCATAGCGCTGGGAAAGGGTGCGAATCTTATCATCAAGGAAGCGTCTGTTCACAAAAGGGTAGCCGGGGCTTTTCAACCCCAAGGTGATGTTTTCAGAAACAGTCAGGGTGGGAACCAGCGTGAAGTGCTGGTGTACCATGCCAATGCGATGGGCAATGGCCACTTTGGGTGAAGTGATCAGAATAGGCTCCCTGTCCAGGAAAACCTCTCCCCCATCTGCTTGGTAGATCCCATACAGAATGTTCATGAGGGTTGTCTTGCCTGCACCATTTTCCCCAAGCAGGGCATGTATCTCACTGTGCCCGACGGTGAGGTTCACCCCTTGATTGGCACACTTGCCAAAAAAGGTCTTGGTGATGTTCTTCATCTCTAGTAGTGACATGGCAACAACTCTCCTTTCACTGGGTAACAGATAAGCTCCTCACCCAGGTGGGGAGGAGCTTATACCCTTACCTAGACTCGATCACAGGAATCTTTAGGCTACCGTCAAGGATTTTCGCTTTGGTAGCGGCTACCAAAAGCTTTACCTGTTGGGGAATCTTATCCTCAAAGCTGTTATAGCCAGAGATATCGACAACCCCTTCCTTCATACCAAGGTTGAACACCCCACCGACATAGGTGCCCTGCATCACCTTATCCACTGCGGTTAGAACAAGAGTAGGAACGCTATAGACAGTGGAGGCCATGACAGTATTCACGGCGATGGAGTTCTGGTCATAGGAGTCCCCGGTTGCAAGCAAGCCCCTCTCCTCCGCTGCCTTTATCACCCCAGTCCCTGCCTGGTTGGCAACATGGCTGAGCACATCGGCACCCTGATCGGCCATGGACAGGCCCGCTTCCTTGCCCAAGGAGACATCGGTAAAGCTGCTCACATACGCTTCAAGCACCTTAATGGAGGGATTCACCTTTTTTGCCCCAAGCTTGTAGGCTTCGACTACCTTTACGATGGATGGCTGTTCAAATCCGCCGACGATGCCGAGGGTCCCTGTCTTGGACATGGAGGCAGCGAGCATCCCCATCAGGTAGCCTGCCTCTTCACACGCCATGACGTAGGAAGCGGCATTCTCGGAGAAGGAGTTTGACTCGATGGCCATGAACTTGGTCTTCGGGAACTGGGAGGATACACGTACTGCGGGATCTCCGAACTGGAAGCCGTGCCCTATCACCAGGTCATAGCCTTGTGCGGCATAGTCACGGTAGGCAGCCTCGCCATCTGCGATCCCTACATTTTCAGAGTAGGCAGTCTCAATGTTGTACTGCTCCTCTGCCGCTTTGAGTCCTGCAAAGGCAACGGCATTCCAACCCTGGTCATTGGCAGGACCTGAAAGCAACAAAGCGACCTTGAGCTTTCCACTCGCTTCCTTTTTTTCTGCTGCACCACCAGCAAACAGAACCGAACAGCCC
The DNA here is from genome assembly GCA_034007055.1 of Sphaerochaeta sp. Classification (GTDB taxonomy): domain Bacteria; phylum Spirochaetota; class Spirochaetia; order Sphaerochaetales; family Sphaerochaetaceae; genus Sphaerochaeta. The sequence goes on along the minus strand of JAVERP010000006.1, from coordinate 86,310 downwards.
AGTACTACAACCAAACAGGTCAACAGCACTTTTTTTCTCATGATAGTTCTCCTCTTAGTCTCGCGTCTGCCTATGAAAATATCCCAGGGAAAAAATCCCGTAAGGATTTGGAACAACATGCTTCTGCTTCTTTAGCCAGAGTCTCTTCTGCAATGCCGGGGAAGTGCCCGTCTTCATAGACGACCTTTCCCCCAACCATGGTAAGGTTCACCGCCCCGGTCACCCCCCCGCGGGCAAGCATGTTCGCAGGGTCATGCAGCATACCTGCAAGCTCCAGGGCATTGCTGTCAATGAAGAACAGGTCAGCGGCCTTGCCCACTTCCAGCGAGCCAAGGTCATCACGCCCCAGAGTCTTTGCCCCGTTGACGGTGGCAATCTTCAGCATCTCATACGAGGAGGGGGAAAGCCCACGCTGCTTGCTGTGATAGGACTGCATCAGGTATGCCATGCGTAAGGAATCAAGAAGGTTTGAGCTGTCATTGGTTGCTGATCCATCACAGCCGAGGGAGATGTTCATCCCTGCCCTTTGCATGGCTGGGATATCAAGGATATGAAAACCTGCCAACACAGCAGGGGCCGGACAGTGCGAAAGCCCTGTCCTGGTTCTTGCCATCACCTCATACTCATCTTTCTGGAGTTCCCACCCATGGGCAAACCAGACATCCTCCCCCACAAACCCGATCTCTTCCGCCCATTGGAGAGTACGTTTGCCATAGCGTTCCATCATGATGGGGTTCTCACCCTCACCAAGGTGGGTATGCAGTCTCACTCCCGCCGATCGTGCAAGCTTCACAGACTCTTCAAAGGTCTCCTGATGGCTGTTTATCGGTTGGCAAGGGGCAACGACGATCTGTGCCATGCTGTTGGGAGCAGGGTCATGGTAGCGTGAGATGAGACGCTCGCAATCAAGGAGAAACTCGTCGGTACTCTCCAGCATCTCAAATGGGATGGTACTTCCTTTGCTTTTGGGAAGGGTATTGCACCCCCTACCTGCATGGTAGCGGATGCCCAACAGGGACGCGGCTTCAAACTGACGGTCAACCGGTGACTTGCCGGTCTTTTTCGTATAGCAGTACTGGTGGTCAAAGGCTGTGGTACACCCATGCTTGAGCAGGTCTGCCATGGCAACCAGAGAAGAGTAGTAGATGGCATCACTGTCGATGGCCGAGAAAATCGGATAAATCTTGTCCAGCCAGTCCACTACCAGCAGATTGGGATAGTCGATGGTCAAAAGATTCCTGACAAAGGTCTGGAAGAAATGGTGATGGGTGTTTACAAGCCCGGGATAGACGAACATCCCACTCGCATCGATGATGGTGCATCCATTGGCTTCCAGGCCCTTGCCTATGGCTTCAATTGCATAGCCATCGATTCGGATATCGGTATCGGCATATACTGTGTCCTGCCCGTCACAAGATACTATGGCCCGGGCATTTCGAATGAGTTTCTTTTGGTTCATCGGGGGTCTCCATCACGTTGATGGATTCACCATAAAGCCTATAGTAACTATAGAGTCAAGGATATATTGGTCAGAAGTATCTTTTTTCTAACACCAATACGAACACAAAGATGATAAAAAGAATAAAATCGAATAGTGCTGGATACAAACAAGACAATACCTGCCCCTCTGCTACGCTAGGGAGGAGGCTGACAGGCAACCATTGATTTAGTCCCAAAACTCCTCCCTGAGTTGAGCTGTGAAGACGATTTCACTCAGATCCTCATTGACGCTTTCCAGATCAAAGCCGCCATCAAAGTCATACTCTGCCCATATCGAATGTTCCTCATACTCCTCATGGCTGGGATCTTTGAGAATCTTACGCAACTGGGCATATCCATACGCCCCACCACAATCCTCAGGAGGCGTCATGCCCCGACCCCCGGTGCATATGGCACGGGGAGGGCCATCGGCATATTCAAGCTCTCCTACGGTGATGATATGCTCCCAAGCATCTCCAAAGTCATAGAAATAGCTAAAGCGCCGTACGTTGGGAAGAAAATCAGAAAGGGGTGTAGTCTCCTCGTCATACAGTGAACCAGGGCCAAAAAGATCGGAATTCCTGCTATATGGATCGGTACTTATCGTTCCAACGCTACATCTCTGCGTATAGAAGACAAACTCATGGAGGTGGGTGTCGGTCCAACCGAGTCCTGCTTGCAGGACATCATTGAGGGCGGCAAAACTCATATCAATGGGTACAAGGAAACTTCGGGTCACTTTTCGGCTTCCTTGGAGCTTCAGCCTCACATCGAGAGCTATCATGAGTGTCCTGGTGAGTTTGGGAGCAGGTTCCTTTGTAGGTTTCTTTTTGGTCTTTTGAGCCAGTCTGGGCCTATCGCTGAATGTTGCATAATCTTCCTCAGATTCCCCAAAATTCAGGGGACGGCCCTCTTGTAGTGCAGTATCATCCATCTCATGCAGAAAGCCTAACGTGCTGATGGCGAATTCCTTGAACCTTCGGGTAAATCCGTTCAACTTGGCTACCTGAGAACGATTACCTGTGGGTCCAAACACTATCGGTCCAGCATCTTTGATGTATTGGGATATGTCCTCGGCAGAAACTCCAGAATGCTCCATATCCTTCTGCAAGTCCTGTTTCCATGCTTGTTCAAAGTTCTGGAAGGAGTCCAATTGGACAAAAAACTCCTCCTCAGAATGGTCGTTCATCATCACTACAAACACTATTCCCTGATATTCGAAATAGTTCGCATGCCAGCAGTATTGTGGGTGAGGGGGATTCGATAGCCTTTATAGGGCCGTTTGAGTTTGTCGAGCAGTTTTTTGATGCACTGGATATACATGACAATAGTCTCCTAATTCAAGAACCCTACCATGCAGACCGGATAAGGCAAGAAAGCTCTGTATAGTTAGCGTGTGGTATCTACAAACTTCAGCTTCTTCAGTTTTGCATTGATGCGCTTCATGTCAAAGATAGTATCTGGATTCTCTTGTACCCACTGGTGAGTCTCTGCATACTCATCATGGGTAGGATCGTCGAGGATCTCACACAACTCATCATAGCCAGGAGGCCCACCACAATCCTCGGGAGGGGTAGTCCCCTGTCCTCCGGTACACTGGGCATAAGGGCCTCCATCAAAATCAGGGGCCTTCTTCACAGTGATGTCAAGCAACCAACCTCGGTCAAATCCATAGAGATACTTGATCTTCCGTACCCCAGGGATGAAGTCTGAAAGGAGTGTCTCTCCTTCCACGTGCACTTCGGGGTGTATTCCCTCCCACATGAGTCTGAAATACATATCACCCCTATCAGAGCCAATACGTATCGCACCGTTTTTCAGCTTAAATTCATGCTCAGATGAGTCAGTCCATCCAAACCCAATCTGCAGGATAGCATGGAGGGTGGCAAAGTCCATGACCAGGGGTACCAGGAAACTGCGTGTCACGCTCTTCTCAAAGCCTGTCACCATACTCACATCTAAGGCAAGCATACGGGTACTCCCGGCGTTGAGGCTCGAGAAGGAAGCCGTTTTTTTTGTTGATTTGGTTTTAGTACTCGAAGTTCTCTTGTATAGCGGACGTTCCAAGACTTCCTCAAGCGAAGCAAAGGAAGCCGACATGACAGCCGTCAAAGCCTTTTCATACGCACCATCAGAGAGTTTTTTCCTCCCATTGGAGAACAGGAATGAAATGTCCTTCATGAGCTGGATATGATCGTCCAACCTAGTTTCCAGCTCGTGATCATCAGTGAGCACAAAGGTGATCGGCCCGGTATCTTTGAAATATTCGGCGATCTTCTTGTCAGAGTAGCCATCCTCTTTCAATTCCAGGTGTAAGGCATGTTCCACTTGCCCATCAAAAAACTGAAAGGTTTTCATTTGTATGCGAAGATCCTCATCGTCCAAATCATGCAGTACGCTCACGTACAAGGTGCCATAGTCCTCATAACAGCTGGCATGCCAGCTAAATTCGGGATCATGATCGGAGGCTGGGCTCCTGTACGACGGGTCAAGACAGTCGAACAGTTTTTTTGTGCATCGGATATACATAAGGGATAATCTCCTTGTAAAGAAATTCTAGCACGTTAGGAAAAGTTGGAGCAAGAAGAAAACTGACGTAGCAAAAATAGCACATCACTACTGCAGAAAGAGAGTGGAAGGGACGCAGATACCACGCCCCTTCTGCCCATGTTATCTGGTGGGAAAAGGAACAAACGTAAGTTCTCCCAGTTCCTTATTTATGGCATCCTGGTCAAACTCTCTGGCAAAGTCATCCCCTGCCCATTCGAGCATCTCTTCATACTCCTCATCATTAGGGTCGCTAAGTATCTCACACAGATTGGCATAGCCTGAGGCTCCTCCACAATCCTCAGGCGGAGTGGAACCCACTCCACCCGTACAAAGGGCATAGGGGACGCCCTCGGCAGGGGTTATCTTGCCTACCTTAATGACATGATCCCAACTATCCCCAAGATCATAGCGATACTGCATGCGCTTTAGCCTGGGAATGAAATCAGAGAGCTTTACTTCTTCCTCATCCTTCGTAAACTCATCATCATCGTCAAAGCCCATAAAGTCCGATTTCGGACCAACACACAGCGTTCTGTCAGAACTCCTGAACTCATGCAGGTGACAGGTATACCAGCCAAAGCCTATCTGCAAGATGGTATGGAGGGTAGCAAAGGAGATGTGCAGTGGCACCAAGAAGCGACGTCTTACTTTTTTATCCCCAAACAGCTTCAACTCAACAGAGAGGGCTACCATTGAAGGAGACACAAATTCTAGCGATTTCTTTTGCGTTTCCTTGGGCTCCTGGTGAGAGAAGAAATACTTTTTGGAGGCAAGTTCATCAATGTCCCCCGTATATACCGCTTGTAGTCTTTCACGAATCTCAGGATCATCAAGGACATTCATAGAAATCTGCATTCTATCGAAGTAGTGACTCATCCTTTTGGAATACACGCTCAAAAGTGCTATCTTTGCCTTGTCTTGTATCGGGCCGAAGATAACTGCCCCCCCCAACATGATGTATGTATCAATGTCTTTGTCAGGAAGCCCTCCATCTTGCAGGTCCAAACGAATCTTTGCTATAACGGTTTTATCAAAATCTTCAAAGGACTCGATCTCAAACATCAGTTCCTCATCATCAATACCGTTTATCATCACAACATACAATGACCCAAGATGTTCAAAATAGTTTGCGTTCCAGCAAAACAGGGCATCGGGAGGATTTGTCAACTCTCCATGGGGCGCCTTAATTTTGGCAAGCAATTTCTGGGTACATTGGACATACATATCAAACCTCTTACGAACAAATTAGCATACAACAACCATACATGGAAAGGATAATCCTTTGGGTACTCATCTTGAAATGACGCAAATTCGGAAAGCTTAGAAAATCATATAATCATCCATATCAGCAAGAGCCCAGTATCACCCAAGCTCTGCAAAAGGTTTCAACCTCTCCAGTTGTATGTTGATGCTCACCTGGTCAAACCCACCACTAGAGATATCACCTACCCAATCTTGCATATTCTCATACCTTTCATGGGTAGGGTCTTTGAGGATCGCACAAAGTTCGGCATACCCATACGGGCCTCCACAATCCTCTGGTGGGGTGATCCCTTGTCCTCCGGTACACTTGGCATAGGGTTCGCCTTCGATAAGCTCGATCTTGCCTGCCGTGATGATATGCATCCAGCTATCCCCAAAGTCGTACTCATACTCGAGACGCTTTACAGCGGGGATGTAATCGGAAAGCAATGAGCCTTCCTCTTCATACAACGCCTTGCGTTGTTGCCTTCCCATATGCGAAAAGGCTCTTTCCCGAAGGTCTTCATCAATGCGTCCTCTTTCCTTGTTGTAGGTGAACTTGTGCAGATGGTCATCAGTCCAGCCAAATCCGATCTGAAGAATAGTATGGAGTGTCAGGAAGTGTATATGAAGCGGGACAACGAAGCTTCGCGTCACCTTCCCTTTTCCTAGAAGCAACAACTTCACATCAAGGTGAACCATGGGGGTAGTAGCACCAGCAGAATTCTGTTGCTCCACCAGATAGGCCGTATCTTCGCTCTTGGCAACTTGCTCTTTCAGCATACGTACAGCATTGTTCAGCCTGCCTACAGCGGAGGGACCGGAAGTAGGGCCAAACACAGGAGGCCCACCTTGTATCATATATCCGACAACAACCTCTTCTGGTAAGCCTGCATTCATCAAAGCCGTTTCGATCTCTTCCACCAGTTGCATAGCAAAATCATAGAATGATCGCACCTTGAAAAAGACGACATAGTCAGAGACATCATGCAAGGCCACAGCATATTCGGATCCATAGAGATCAAACACGTTTGCATGCCAGCAAAACAGTGGTTGTGGGGGAATGAGAATCTCCTGATCTACATCTTCAAGCTTGGCAAGCAACTTTTTTGTACATTGGATATACACTACAAGAACCTCTTCAAAAAGAACAAAAAATATGAAACGAAACCAAAACCCACTATATCAAATCAAGAGGGAGGATACAGGGAAGCAATGCGGTGAGGCCTAGAACGCCATCTTGTTTCTTCCTGATTCCTTTACCCTGTACAAGGCTTGGTCAGCGGCCTCAATGAGGTCCTTTTCATACTCTACGTCAACTTCAGGAAACGATGCCCCACCAATGCTGAGCGTTACCTGGATGAGCTGTTCGCCGTACTTGATGTGCTTCTCACTGATCTGGCGCCGTATAGCTTCCCCAACTTCCAGCGCATCAGCTTTTGATGCACCCAAGAGAACAACCATGAACTCGTCCCCTCCCAGACGGACCAGGATATCACCTTCGCGCAGTTGGCTGCGTGTTGTGGTTGCAATGGTTCTGAGCACCCTGTCTCCGACAGTATGCCCATAGACATCGTTGACCTGCTTGAAGTGGTCAATGTCGATCATCAACACTGCCAAGGCGATGTTCTGCCTCACAGCCCTGACAAACTCCTCATGGAGTCGGGAAAGCCCGAATCGGCGATTGTACACACCGGTCAGGGGATCAATCGCCGCCAGCTTCTGCACCTGGTCATGGGTCATGGCATTGTGCAGGGCAAGGGCTAGGCTGGTTCCGAACAGGTCCAGGTTCTCCAGCACCTCAGAGGAGAAGGCCATGTTGGAGGCAAGCACCACAGCCCCTAAGGGCAGCTGCTTGTAGACAATGGGCTCTACAATGATCTGGCTGGGACGGAAGGAGGTCATCACACCCTCGAGCATGACATCCTGGGGGATGTTGATGATATTTCGGTTGAGTGTCTGCATCGAGTCGAGGATCAAGGGGTTTGTGCTCAGTGAGCTTGATTTGGCAAGTCCCACAGTATGATAGACTCGCAGCTCCCCCGCCTCTTCGATGAGGATAGCCCCTGATGGACAGCCGATCATCTCCATCAGGCTTATCAGGGCGCTGCGACAGAGCTGGTCAGTCTCCAGATGGGTGGTAAGCAGCTGGGTATAGGTCCTGATGTCCATCTCGATCTGAATCGACTTGGCCAGGGTATCGACCAGGTTGTTGAAGGCGCGGCTGCTTCTGCCGATGGCGTCCTTGGAGTCAACGGGGATGTGGCAGTTTGCAGGGGTGCAGTCCATGTTCTGGGCCTTGCCTGTGATGGCCTTGAGGTGGTTCTCAATGTCCTTCATATGTTTGGCAAGCAGGTTCAGACGCTCTCCCACAATGCGGTGGGCCAGCAAGATGTTTACCGCCCCTACAAACAGGCCTGCCAGCATACAGACGGAGAAGAACCACCATGACATCGCCATAGCGGGATCCATTCCCAGAAAAAGCATGAAAAACGGGAAGACAAGTCCTACAAGGATGCCAAAGCCCATCATCCAGATAGCGAGGTCGGTAAAGACCCTGTTAGTGATTCGTATCATAGTATTACCCTTTTAATTGATACACAAAAAGTATTGTACCAAAGAAGCTACACATGACAAATGATACAAGCAAACAAGGTTTCATGAAAGGGGGAAGTGAAAAAATCAGGAGGAATACAGCTACTCACTCTGGCACAGACGAATAATGCCTTCATAAGGAAGGGCTATCTTACCTGCTCCAACGTATTTTTAGGAAAAGAACTGACATGGTCTACAGAAATACAAACTTTGGTATTGGGTCCTAGAAAACCATTACGAGAGCGCAGCATACCCAAATACGTTGTACACAGAAAGAGCCACTATAACGAGCATGATGCCCATGAACAGCTTGTCTATCTGGTTGTTGTCCAGCTTTGAAGATGCCTTCCTGCCTGCCATCGCACCGATAACACCAGAGGCCATCATTGTGCTGAGCAAGAGATACGAGAAGGCAGGGATTGCGCCCTGGATAATATTGGTAAGCAAGTTGGCAACCTGGGAGAAGAATATGATGTACAGCGAGTTTATGGCAGCATGCTTGCTGTCCATGGAGAAGAGGTAGGAGAGGACCATGATGTTTATCGGTCCTCCTCCAATGCCCAGAAAGGAAGAGAATATCCCCAAAGCCAAGCCTGCTAGGAGTGACCCTGCCTTGTTGGTCATATGAAGCGTATGTATCTTGTGCTTGTTGAGCACATAGACGAAGACTGTGGCGGTGAGGATGACCATGATGATGTTCTGGATCATCCCGATGCGCCCGTCGTGCTGGGTGTTCTGCCTGACAAAGGTAAAGAGTATCTTTCCAATGACTCCGCCGAAAACCCCTCCCAGGGCAAGGGGGAACCCCACGACACTGTCGATCTTGATAGTATCCTTTCTGCTTCGCAACAAGGATACTGCAGTCATGGCCAATACGGTATTCCCGCTGAGAAAGCTGATGGTCGCCACAGGGTAGTCACACAGGGCATCCATAACAGGCTTGATGATGACCCCTCCGCCGATGCCGCTGATGGCACCGAGCACCGTCGCAAAAAACGTCACGATTACAAGTATTGCTTCCACAATGAAACCCCTTACTTCGACTTTGGCACCAAGGTGCTAGCCACATGCTCCAACCTTCTGATCACGTAGGGATAGAACTCCTGCATGGTAGAGCAGAACCGGTAGCCCCCCTCGTCCCTATAGCGCTTGCACCCCCCACGGCAGAGCTCCTTCCATGGGCAGGAGGCGCACTCATCTATAGCGTTGGGTGAATCCTCGATGAAGCGAATCTCCGCCCTTTTCGCATCAAGCATCGCAAAATCGTCAGTGAGCAGGTTCCCAAGATAGGAGGCGTCATCGCAGTAGAAGTCACAGGGGTAGATGCTGCCGTCACTTTCGACCACATACTGGATGGAGCAGACCCCTGCCATGTCGCAGCTCTCCGGGGGGTATCCGACAAGCATACCCACAAGGTTGTCAAAAAACCTGATGGATACAGGTTCGCCCTTCTGCCAGGCTACGAACCAGAGATCAAAGAGGCGCTTTAGGAAAAGGGCATAGTTAGCCGCTGAAAGGAAGGGCTTTGTCGAAAAGCCTTCCAAACTCTCCATGCAGGGGATGAACTGCAGGTACCGGTGCCCATGGCCTGTCATATAATTCCACATAAGATCGACATTCTGGGCTAGCTCGTCGGTCACCACACCCAGCACATTGAACTCTGTCCCCACCTTCCTCAGCAGTTCAATGCCCTCCAGCACCTTTCGTGCACTCTTGCCGCCCTTGGCATCAAAGCGGTGCATGTCATGCAGGCGCGGCGCCCCGTCAAAGGAGACCCCCACCAGGAAGTTGTTCTTTTTGAAGAACTTTGCCCAAGCTTCGTCGATATTTGTGCCATTGGTCTGGAAAGCGTAGTGGATAGGCGAGCTTTCTATATTGAGACGGTTCACCGTCTGTACAAACTTCTCATAGAACGGCAGTCCTATCAGGGAGGGCTCGCCCCCCTGAAAGACAAAGGAGCAGTGCCTGGCCTCGGCAAGGGCCTTGGTGATGATGGCCATCATCACATCCTCGCCCATGAAAGGGCGCTGCCCAACCTCCCTATGGCCTGCCGTTTCGTGGTAGAAGCAGTAGTCACAATCAAGATTGCAGGCGGCGGAAGAGGGCTTTATCATAAGGGTGATATGGTTTCGTTTCATGTTAAATATACCTTATAGACTCTAGCTTCGTATGTCTTGAATAGAAGTTCCACTAAAAACAGTTGGCTTGAACACATACGAATAGTCATGAATCTTATACTCATTGTCGCAAATCATCTGAAAGATTCGTGTGCCGACTTCAAAGCCCATCTCAAAGCCAGGATGGATCGAGCTTGTGATGCCGCTCTCCTGCCAATCAGTATCAGAATAATCGAAGCTGACAATAGAAAAATCCTCTGGAACTGTTTTACCATGCTTGGCCAATAAGCGCAACATGCTCTTGAGAATCATGAAGTTGCAACAGACGATTGCTGTGCACTTGGGCAGGGCCTTGAGGAACCTCCATAAGGAACGGAACAGCTCCTTCTCGTCATGGGTATCGTCAGAAATGAGCCATTTCACATATCTGTCATCATACGGGGCGCCATACTTTTGCAAGGCATGCACATACCCCTTGTACTTCTCGATGCCCTGGTAGTTGTCATAGACAAAGATACCGGCGATGTGTTTGTGTCCGAACGCTGTAAGCCTTTTGACCAGCTCGTCGGCACACTCCCCATCAGCGATGGTGACCTTGGGGAAATTGGACCCTGCGTAGAAGTTATTGTAGAATATTACCGGCACACCCTTTTCGTACAGAGCTGAGTAGCAGTCCAAGTTGAGGTTGATCATACTCGCCTTCACCCCATCGACTATAAGGCCGTGAAACCCTTTTGCGCATGCCAGGAGGCATTTGCGCTCATTTATCAGCTTGTTGTCCGTGTAGAAGATCTTCAGCTCGACCGATTTTTCAGAAAGGGAGCTCCTGATCCCCTTAAGGAGATGGGAATTGGCGTTATAGTCCTGGCCCTGGACGATAACGCCAATCTTGATCTCTCCATTTTCAGGCAGGGATTCGTGCATCAAGAGCCGCTTCTTGTTGAAAAAGGTGCCGCTACCCTTGATGGTATAGACAACACCCTCCTCAACGAGCAGGCGGATGGCACTTCTGACAGTCTCCCTACTGACCTGCAGTTTCTTGCAGAGATAGTTTTCAGAAGGGATCCTGGTATGTTCAGAAAACCTTTGCTGGTCTATGAAGGTCCTGATGTGCTCATAGACCAGCTCATATTTCTTAGTGGTCGGACTTCCCCGATGCGTCATCTTCAATGCGTACTCCCTTATGCTCAGCTTGTGCGATCAGGGCGGTCAGCCGTTCCCTCAAGACCAGCTTATCACGATCATAGGCCTTGTCATGGATCAAATTGGTAAGCTCAAAGGGATCATTGTCCAAATCATACAGGAAATCATCAACATAGACATCACTGTCCATATCAGTGCCACCATTCTTACCCGGGGCATAGACAGCATACTTGAAGCGGGGGGTGCGAATGCAACGTCCGACCCTGCTCTCTGATATCTGGGCAAAGATTTCATTGACCCTATCTGGATTTGTGGTATCCACAACATCCGCCAAATCCTCTCCGATCATGGCGGAGCCGACATCGACGCCGGCCATGGCAAGGATTGTCTTGGGCAGGCTTGCTGTACTTACCAGTTCGTGAACAACCTTCCCTCCAAGGAATGCGCCGCCGCGTATCACCAAGGGGATGCGCAGGGCAGCATCATGGCAGGTGCGCTTGTAGTCATCGTAACCGTTGAGGTGGCCATCCTGGTTGCGTGTCCTGAAGTGCGAACCATGGTCCGAACTGAAGATGATGACCGTATTGTCATACAGGCCTTTCTGCTTGAGGGATGCAACCAGACGGCCCAAATTCTCATCAACACTTTCACAGGCCCCCAGATAGTCGGGATACTCCTCTTTGTAGTCTCCTCCAAGGGCCAGGAGGTCACCGGGAACAGGGAATTCCTTGAACTTCTCCTGTGAGCCGGGGGGGCCCTGGTAGTGGTTGGCATCATTCTGGTGATGTGGCTCAATATGGGAGACTGTCATGAAGAAGGGTTTTTCGCCATTGTACTGATCGAGGAACTCCAAGGCAAAGTCGGTGATGCAATTAGCGCGATAGCCACTGAACTCGCATTTGGCATTGTTCTCATCGTAGACATACCCACCATAGCCGTCGGAGGTGAACTCCAACACATCGGAAGCTCTCCAGAACCCCTCATACCCGCCTCTGAGCTCCACAGGGATGGGCTTTGTGTGGTAATCAACAGTAGGGGTCTCTTCCAGGCCCCCGGTGGAGGCCAGGTGCCACTTACCTATATAGGCATTCTCATACCCTGCCTCTGTCAGGTAGTTGGCAAGGGTCTTCACATCGGAGGGAAGGGCGATGTTGTTTCTGAAGCATCCGGTTTCCGTAGGATACAGCCCGGTCTGGAATAGGGAGCGGCAAGGACCGCACACCGGCTGAGGGGAGAATGCAAGGTCAAAGCGGACCCCCTCCTCTGCCATGGCATCGAGGCGGGGTGTTATGTCCAGGCTCTGGCCATAGCACCCGCAGGTATCAAAACGTTGTTGGTCCGAGAAATAGAAAATGATATTGGGCTGTGCCATCATGCGCTCCTCTGTGTTTCTTTAATCTTATTAATTCCAATAATGATAATCGTAAGGGCGATCACCACAAGAAATGCGATTGCAATGGGTGAACCTATAAATATCTTATAGCTTCCATCGGAAAGGATCAGCGAGCGACGGAAGTTCTCTTCGGTAATCGCTCCCAGGACCAGGCCCAGCAGGACCGGGATGGTTGAGAAGCCGAGCTTCCCAAAGATGTAGGCGATCAGTGCAAAGGCCAAGGTGACACCCACATCAAACATGGAGGTGTTCACCGAGAAAGCACCGGCAAAACAGAATATGACAATGATCGGCGTCAGGATGGAGACGGGAATGGAGACGACCCTGGCAAAGTACTTGGTAAGGGTCTTTCCCTGCAGATACATGAAGATGTTGACGAAAATGAGGCCGATCATGATGGCGTACATCGTAACGCCGTGTTTTGCAAAGAGGTTGGGTCCAGGGGTAAGGCCGTTGATCATCAGGGCCCCGAGCATGATGGCTACAGCTCCATCACCTGGGATACCCATTGTCAGCAAGGGTATGAGCGTTGCACCGGTGACGGCATTGTTGGCAGTCTCGGCAGCGGCGATGCCTTCAATCGATCCATGGCCGAACTCTTGCTTGTGCTTGCTCATCTGGCGGGCACGGTCATAGCTGACAAAGGAGGCCATGGAGGCCCCGGTGCCTGGGATGATGCCGATGATCACGCCGATGACAGCACTCATCAGAGAAGGAAGGGCCATGCGCTTGTACTCCTTCTTGGAAATCTTGCCACTTTCCGACTTGATCTCTTCCAGGCTTGAAAGCGTCACCTGGTTACTCTTCTTGCTTTTTGCCAGGACTTCGCTCAAGGCGAACAGCCCGATGAGGCAGATGACCAGGTCAAAGCCAGAGTAGAGGTTGATGTTCTTGAAGATGTAGCGGGTGGAGCCTGTCATGGGATCCAGGCCTATGGTTGCGATGAACAGCCCGAAGGCTCCTGAGATGATTCCCTTGATCAGGGACTTTCCCGAGACTCCGGCGATGACCGTCAGGCCGAACAGACAGACCAGAAAGTATTCAGGGGTGCCCATCTTCTGGGCGAACTTGGCAACCTGGGGGGCAAAGAACAAGAGCGTGAATGCACTGAATATCCCCCCAAAGGTTGAGGCTTGCAGCGCAATGTTCAGCGCCTTCTTGCTCTGGCCATTCTTGGTGAGGGCATACCCGTCAGCCATGGTGGCCGTTGCGTGGGGGGTTCCCGGGGTATTGATCAGGATCGCTGAGATCGAGCCGCCATACCCTCCGGCACAGTAGATGCCCAGCAGGAACATGAAGGAGTCGATGGGCCCCATGGTATAGGTAAACGGCAGGAACAGGACGATACACAGGATTACCGTCAAGCCGGGGATTGCGCCGAACACCAGGCCGAGAATCAGGCCGATATTCATATAGATGAAGCTGGATAGGGTAAAGAACTGTTGAAAGCCTTGAACGAATAATTCCATGATTGTATTCCTATGGTAGGCGGACGCCCAAGAGATATCTGAAGATCACCCCGATAACCAACGCTGAGATTACCACTATGAGATAGTACGTGCCTTTCTTGATCCTGAAGTAGTAGAGCATGGCCACAGAGAACAGCAGCGAGCTTACGATGAAGCCTATAAGAGGCATCGCAAGGGCATAGAGGACCAGCATCACAAGGATGATGAGTGCCTTTATCTCTGTGAGAAGCTCTATCCTAATGACCTCAATCTCCGCCTTTCGTACAATCTTCGCAATCTCTGTGACAAGAAGCACTACCGAGCCCGCTATCATTATCTGCAAGAGAAGCGTAGGAAACGTCCTGGCCGTTGTGGCCATATTTTCCTGGACCTTTACCTGGCTTGGCATAAGGAGAAATGCCCCCACAGCAAAAGCCAGGAATACAAGGGGCCCTACAAGTGAGGGGTAGAAGTTGACACTCCTGCCCTCAAGGCTTTCCCCTAACCGATCGACCTTACCATCCAGTTTTTTGAGCATGTGCAGAAAACTATTCATATTCCACCCTTTTCATAGGGATCGGGCCTTCTTGGAAGAAGACCCGTTCCAACCGATGACCCTGTCTGCTACAGGTTAGCCTTCACGATGGAAGCTACCGAGGAGACGTGCTTGTCAATGGAAGCCTTGTCCATAGGATCGACCTCAACCATCATCGATGCGTAGAACGCTACGATCTCAGGCTTTTGGAGGATGGTCAGGTAGGCATTGCGCACCTTGTCGATGATCTTCTGGTCTGTTCCCTTGCGTGCAAGGATGAAACACCTGTTCCTGAAGAATGCGGATGAGCCATATTCGCCTACTCCCTTCACATTCTTGAACACTTCGTTGTTCACGCCCTTCTCATCAAAGACAACCACAGGATTGAGGATCCCTGCCTCCACACTACCCTTGGCCTGGGACTGGTGGGAGATGGCAAAGTCAGTCTCACCCTTGGAAGCTGCATCGAGGGCAAGGTTTGCACCGTTGTAGCTTACCAGTTCCATGGTGATGCCCAGATCCTTGGCAAGTGCCTTGGCAAGGAAGGCTTCTGAGCCTGCAACACCGTTGACGGCGATCTTCAGCTTCTTTCCCTTTGCATATGCCTTGAGGGCATCGAGGTCCTTGATGTTCAAGGAAGCATCAGAGGTAAGGACAAAGATTGAGGAGTAGAGATTGAGGATGGGCTCAAAGTCACCGTAGGTGAACTGGATGGCGTCAGAGCCGTCTACGTTCGGTGCAATGGAGAAGGCTCCCTCACCACCGAAGATAAGATTGTACGAGTTTGCACTATTCTTCAGGAAGTTGGTAAGGGCAACGTTTCCACCGGCTCCCAGCTCGTTGGTCGCAAGCACGGGCTTGCCCAAAACTTCTGTACCATAGACAGCGGTCTTTCTGTTGATGATGTCAGCCACCCCGCCAACAGCCCAAGGGCAAATCACAGTCACCGCTTCTTTTGGCCACGAGTCAACATCCACTTCAGCCTTTCCTGCTGCAAACAATGTTCCAAAGGAAATGAGCACGACTAACAAGACGAGAACAGTCTTTTTCATAAGAACCTCCATATTTTCTGGTTTGTATACAGTAATCCTACCATCGATTAGCAATAACACAATACAGAAATTTGCTTTTTACACCTAAAGTTGTATGGTAAACAGCAAATACAAGCCACTTGTATGCAAGTTGCTGTAGAAAAAGGAAAAGCTGTAGGGTTTTGTCTGATGACAAAACCCTACAGCCTACCTATTCTTGCAAGTAACCTGGACCGCTATTTCTTCAACAGCACCGCCTCACTCATAAAATGTGCTCCGGATCCCATGCTGAAATCAGTAATATCTTGGGAAAAATCAAACTGATGGAGTCTTTGCAATGGCCGGGCTTCAAAGGGATATGAAACCAGTGCACCCTCGCTGACCATACAGCGCAACTCCTCCTCTTGCTTGAACTTCTGCACAACGCGCTTGGTCATCGCATCAACAAGGCCTGGCCAACACCCTACAAGGTTCTTCATCTCAAGGGGATCTTCACTCAGGTTGAACAGCTGCTGCCTGCCTCCATTCGCCATATAGATGAATTTCCACTCTTCCCAGCGAAGCATTACCTTGAACTGCCGGCTCCTCGGTCTGCCATAATAGGAGAACAGCTCTTTTCTCTGGTCCAAAAGAATGTCTATCCCATCCCTCACTTCTTTGCATCTCGCTACCGAAGTCGCCAGGGCAAACAGATCTGTCAGGCTCACCAAATTGGTATTTCTCTCGTTCTTTCCAAGCATCCTGGGATAACTCAACAAAAAGGGAATGCGCACAGAGCCCTCATAGAAGCACTCCTTTTGCCAGGCGTGGTGGTCCCCACACATATCCCCATGGTCTGCAAAGAAACAGATCAGGGTATTGTCGGCATCGGGGAGTTTTTCGACAGCATCAAGGATCTCCCCAATGCATGAGTCGATATAGGAGATCTCCCCATAATACCGTGTCTTGAAATTCCGAGCCCAGGCGTCGTTGATCTCATCAGCATAGATGAGTGAGTTCATCCAGGGAATCTGCTCATCAAGATGGTCATCCTCAACAGGCCCCACCACCGGATTGTCCATCCCGTCAGGATCATACATCCGGTTATAGGGGATGGGGGGAGCACAAGGGGGATGAGGGCCGATAAAGGAGACAAACCCAAAGAAAGGACGCGTATCCTGGGCCTCTATCTGCTCCACGGCTTTTCTCGCAACAAAGGCCTCCACGGTATGTTCCTTCGGCATTGAACTGAGCTGGGGCATGTAGTACATGTTGGTCCGCTCCCCATGCAGCTGCTCAAGATAGGTGTACTCAGGGTGCTCTTCAGCAAGGTAGGAGTAAAAAGCATCCTTCTCCTTCAGGCCCACATCATCCCACATCTCTTCGGTGTGTAGGTGTACCTCAAAGCCCACATCCTCATACACTTCAGGGTAGGTATGGAACTTGCCGATGCCAAAGGTCCGGTACTCATTGGCGGCAAGCGTTCTGGCCAAAAATGGTCCTGTCCACTCTTCAACATGCTCACCTTCCTTACCCTTTGGCCTTTGGGGCTCCTCATTGCAGTAGCACCCGGTACTGTAGGGTTCACTGCCGGATCGGATGGTGTATCGGGCAGGGACACATACAGGGCATGGGGAGTAGGCATTGTCAAAGCTGATGCCACGCCTGACCAACCTGTCCAGATTGGGGGTGCTGATCTTGGCATTTCCCAGCGCTGCGATGCAGTCAAATCGAAACTGGTCACACATCATATACAGAATATTCGGCTTCTTGGAATTCATATGCTCGCTCCTTGTACTACCACCACTTTATCAGGTCGGTAACCTGGTTCCTCAACTCAATGAATTTGGGATCAGATACACGCCTTGGCCTTGGCAGGTCATTTATCAGTTCTGTCTTCACCCCGGAAGGCTTGTTCGTCATGATCAGGATCCTATCGCTCAGGTATACAGCCTCTTCGATGTTGTGGGTGATGAATATGATGGTGGTGCGGGTCTTCTCCCAGAGCTTCAACAGCTCGTCCTCAAGCTTATACTTGAGGTTCAGGTCCAACTGCCCATAGGGCTCATCCATCAGCAGCAGGTCTGGCTGGGTGGCAAACGCCCTGGCTATGACCACCCGCTGCAACATGCTCGCGGAGAGTTCGCTTGGATAGAAATGCTTGAACTTCTCCAAGTTGACCAACGCGATTGCCTCGGCCACCCTCTCCTTGATCACAGCCTTATCAAAGCCCTTGATCTTCAGCCCGTATGCTATGTTTTTCTCGACCGTCAGCCAAGGGAGTGCAGAGTACTCCTGCAAGATATATGCAAGGTTATGCTTCTTGGGGTCCACAGGCTCCCCGTCAATGCGTATGGTCCCCGAATCGATGGGGACGATCTTCGTAAGGCTGTTGAGAAAGGTGGTCTTGCCACACCCGGTGGGCCCTACGATGCATAAGAACTCCCCATCACCGACAGTAAAGGATATGTCATCAAGAACCAGTAAGGACCCATAGCTCTTGGATAGATTCTCCACAACAACTTTTGCATGCTTAGTTTTCATAGACTTCCCCTTCTCGTAACTCCACGAGCGTGCTGATCTCTTCACGAAGACGTAAGAAGGTCTCATCCACCAGGCTCCTTGGGCGAGGAAGGTCTATCACATACTCCTTGGCTACAGTTGCCGGACATTCGGTAAGGATAATGATCCTATCGGCAAGGTAGAGCGCCTCCTCAATGTTGTTCGTAACAAAGACAATGGTACGTTTTTCCTTATCCCAGATCTTCTCGACCTCCTCTTCCATCATGTATCGGGTCTGGGCATCAAGATGGCCAAAAGGCTCATCCATCAGGATAATGCTGGGATCATTGCAGTAAGCCCTGGCAATGCCCACCCGCTGGCACATGCCCCCCGACAGTTGGGAAGGATAGTGCTTTTCAAATCCTGTCAGCCCTACCAGATCTATGTAATACTGGGCCTTGGCCCTTCGCTCGGCCTTGGACACCCCTCGCACCTTCGGGCCGAACTCAACATTCCCCATTACCGTAAGCCAGGGGAAAAGGGCTGTCGTTTGGTATACCATGCCTACGTTCGGATCAAATCCGTGAGAAAGGCTGCCATTGATGAAAATCTTCCCTTTCGTCACGCTTTCCAAGCCGGCAAGCATCTTCAGCAGCGTGGTCTTGCCACACTGCCCTGCACCGAACAGGACCAAAAACTCATTCTTCTCGATAGCGATACTTATATTGTCGAGAATGAGGGACTTCTCCCCATCAACTTCAAATGATTTTGACACATGCTCAATGCTGATGGCATGGGACTCTCTCTTCTCTAGCTCCGCACTGACCATATGCACAATCTCCTTTCCGCTTCTCTCAAAAGAGAGGCTAGTATCAGTCCTACACCACCAATGGAAAGCATACCTATCACATTGTTCACCACACGACCTGTCTGCATTCCTGAAAGGATCAGCCAACCCACACCCTCAGTCGCCGTTATCATCTCTGCAGCAAGCACCGCCATCCAACTGGTGGAGAGAGAGGTCTGCAAACCGGTAAAGATGTACGGGACCGCTGATGGGAGGAGTATCCTTCCAAATAGCTGGTGACGCCTTATCCCCAGGACCTTTGCAACTCCAACAAGTTCCCGGTTGACCTGTTGGGCCCCATCAATGGTATTCATCACCATCTGGGAGAACCCTCCCATAAAGATGATGAAATAGATGGTGGACTCCCCTATCCCTATCCAAAGGATGGCAAGGGGGATCCAGGCGATACCGGGAATGGGACGAATGATGCTGAAGATGGGAAACAAGATTGCGTTTGCCATCTCCGAATAGCCCATCAGAAGACCCAGGAATATCCCGCATACTGATGACAACACATACCCGATGAGGACCCTACGCAAACTGGTTGCGATATGGCCCACTATCGTATATTTCCCTATGGGCTCCACAAAGGCGAGCATAAGAGCCCTGAAGGACTCTCCGGGGGTAGGAAATATCCTGCCGAAGTTGGTAAACAGGCACGCCAGCTGCCAAACCAGGAGAAATGATATGATTCCGAGGATGCCATACACCAGAGTGTCCCTTGCATTCTTGCTCATCAATCTCTGCTTCATCTGCGGCCTCCTTTTACAAACTTCTTCTCAATGAAGGTGAGCAGGCCCATCAACATGGCACCGAACAGGCCAATGACCAGCACACCCACAAAAACAATGTCGATTCGTCCTATCAGGCGGGCAGTCTGGATCATGTAGCCAAGACCCTTTGTAGAAGCGATCAGCTCGGCTGCCACCAAGGAGACCCAGGAACCATTGAGGGCAACCCTCGCACCGGTGAAGATCATCGGCCCTGCAGAGGGAATTGCAATGGTGAAGAGCATCTTCATCCTGCTTGCCCCAAAAGTCTGTGCAACCCAGAGGTGCACATCCTTGGTCTGTTTGATCCCGCTGTAGGAGTTGATGATTGCCGGGATTACCGATGCGATGAATATGACAGAGACCTTGGACATCATGCCAATGCCAAAGAAGGTGATCATGATGGGAACCCACCCAACAGGGGGGATTGGTTTGATGATATCAAACAGAGGCTTGAAAAACTTGTCGAACTTGTCAAACCAAGCCATGGAAATACCCAGGGGAACTCCAATGACCATACCCAGGGCAAACCCATAGAGAGCCTCTTGCAAGCTGATCCAAATATGTGTCCCCAGCATGCTTCCATCGGGTTTCTTGTTTTGCA
Source organism: Sphaerochaeta sp. (assembly GCA_034007055.1). GTDB lineage: Bacteria > Spirochaetota > Spirochaetia > Sphaerochaetales > Sphaerochaetaceae > Sphaerochaeta. Next base: position 66,075 of record JAVERP010000006.1, on the reverse strand, counting down.
GCTTATAGATAAAGGTGTTGAACAGCTTTGAAGGAGGGGGCAGTTTTCTTGCGGAGAGTATGCCGGAGGTGGATAAAAACTGCCACACTGCAATGAACACGATCAGTGAGGCTACTGATATCAGAGCATATTTTGTTTTCTTTTTCATATGGATACCGTTGTTTTAGGGACAAAACCCAATCTGACATGAGGTCAGACTGGGTTTACAATAGCTACTTATTTGACGTTAAGGGCTGCTTTCCAGAGATCATCAACGATATTCTTCTTGAATTGCTCAGCCTGTTCAGGCTCGATGTTGCCAATGCTTGCATAGAAATCAGCAATTGCAGACTCAGGAGCACCGTACTTCATGTTCTTCTGGGTTTCAGTGGTGATGAAGATCCTCAGCTTGGCCTCTTGCAAAGCGGCCTCCTTACTGGTCTCCTTGCCGCACTCCTTGTACCACTTCATGATCTGTTCGGCTTTCAGGTTATGGTCAGCCTCAAGCTCGTCAGCTGCGCGATAGACAAGCTTCATGTATCTGACGATGGCATCCTTCTTGGTTTCGTACGCCTTTTCCGAGCAGAGGATATCACCGGTGGACATCACAAAATCAGAGAGTGTGGCGATAGGCAACCAACCATACTTATCAGTGACTTTCAGCGACCAGGGGGTGGGAAGAGCAACAATGTCCCCTTCTCCGGTAGCAAAAACCTGTTCCCCTGTCTGATAGTCCATGGGAACCAGGCTCATATCATCGGAACTGACCCCGACGCGTTCAAGATACTCAATGACCAACTGATGGAGCGAGGTTCCCGCTGCATAGATGATGGTCTTGCCCTTGACTGTCGCTGGATTGCCGTAGATCTCACGATAGGTGGGGTTGTACCCCTTGATCTTCAGGATGTCGCTAGAAGATCGGACAAACAGAGTATCCCCCCGTGTCTCCTCGTAGTTTCCGATGATTTTTGCATTATTGTTTATGCTTCCAAAGACATAGGCGGCACCCTGGTAGCCAATATCCCAAAGACCGGCAGCCAAAGCTTCGTTGGCAACAGACCCATTGGCATAGACCTGATACTCGACATCAAGGCCAGCCTCTTCAGTCCAACCCTTGTCTCGGATATACATCGACAGCACGCCATTGAAGGTTGCCATCGTCTGTATGATAAGCTTGTCTTGCGCTGCTGCGGCGGCTGCAGCCTTCTTTTCAGCACTCCCCTGAGCAAAGACGGGAGTCAGCAAGGCTAGAATCAGTAGGACCAATACGGTTTTTTTCATGGAAAAATTCTCCTTTTGTTTGAATTATAAGTAATTGTAGGTTTGGAAAATCATACACGAAAGAAGCAAATAGGAAAAACAGTATCTCATTTCCGTGATGAAACCAAAAACAAGGGCGCAAGAGTGCAGATTCAGTAGTACAAATCCGCGGCCCTGTGATACTTTTCCGGTAAGAAACAGAAAGTATCCCCTTATCCTTTGTTTCATACTATACTTTCAAGAACATACCGCCATGACAAAAAACCTACTGCCCCCCATCAAGCTACAGACTATACTGACCATCCTCTTTGCCGGGCTTCTAGCCCTCTCAGTCTCTGTCATATCCTTACTCTCCTTCAACTTATACAAGACGGAATTGGTGACCAGCTTTGCAACCAGCCGCATGGACACCCTGATGCAGATCAGTCAGGCAATAGAGAAGGATCAAAAGGAACTGGTGATCATCTCCGATCTTTTCTATCAGAATGATGAACTTCTCCGCCATATGGCAGCATCGGAAAAGCAGCTGACCAATGAAGAGTTCTTTCGTTTTGTCGAAAGAGAGAAGCAAAGGACAGACAAGACGCTTCATTACCTTGACATCAAGTATGAGCTGCAGGTATTCAGCAACAACGGCCTTTTCTATACTTCAGACCTGACCCAGGTGGAAACCTTGCTGACCTTTCCCAAAAAGCAGTGGTACTATTATGCAAAGAAGAACAGGAACGATTCGCTGTGGCTGTCAAACATCTCTTTCTCCAACAGCAAGGGGAAAAAGAACATGGTATCATATGTGCGGTTTGTCCAGAATGCCCAGCAAGAGATAGTGGGGGCAATTCTCATCAACCTTGATGAAAGGGACCTCAACAAGCGCTACACGGAGATAGTGACTAAGGATTCCAACATATATCTTGTTGACCATGAGGGGAAAATAGTCACGCACTCCATCGAGTCGATAGTTGGAAGGCTGTTTTATAACATGAAGGTATTCGATGAGTACTTCAAAGACAAAAACTACGCCGAGATTGAAAAAACCGGGGAGAAGTATCTCTATTCACGGTACATCTCTACCAACAACCCTTGGATAGTAGTTGAAGAGATCCCCATGACCAGCATTACAAACCCCTTGAAAGCGGTCTCCCAGTCGATATTCATCATCGCCATGGCAGTACTCATAACAGGGATAGGGCTCTCCATCATCAGTGCATATTTCGTCTCAAAGCCCTTGGCCATCATTGCCAGATCCATGCATAAGGCAGGGCAAGGAGACCTTGGGGTCACCTTCACAGAACTCGGGTGTGCAGAAACGAGGGACATAGCACAAGAGTGCCAGAACTTTGTCCAGGAGATTCAGGAGCTCCTTGAGGATGTCCAGCACAAGGAGGCAGAAAAGCGAACCAGCGAGCTGAATTTCCTACAAATGCAACTCAACCCACATTTCATGTACAATACGCTGTTCACAATAAAATGCATGATCGATATGGGACGGCATACCCAGGCGTGCGAAACCCTCGACAGCTTTACAGATATGCTGAAGAAAGTATTGCAGATCAACACCCCGATGATCACCATTGCCGATAACATCGAATACCTGGATGACTATACGTTCATCATGAAGCAGCGGTATGGAGAGAACCTTTCCATCATCTATGACATTGAAAAAGGAATGGAAGAGTTGCATATCCTCAAGTTCATGCTGCAGCCGATCATAGAGAACAGCATCTACCACGGCTTCTCCCAGGGGATTGAAGAGAACTCCGTGATCATCCTCTCCATCAGGACCGAAGCCAACCACATCCTAATCCAGGTCAGGGACAATGGGTGCGGCATGTCCGCTGAGACAAGCGCCAACATCTTCACCAACATGGAGAAGGAACGGACAAAGCATATTGGTCTGTATAATGTGTATAAGCAACTGGAGCTCTACTATGACCACAAAGCAAGCATAACCATAGACAGCGAACAGGGAAAGGGGACGACTGTTTCAATAACCGTCCCAATAAGCGAACATGATTGAGGAGGGCTCATGCGCATACTCATAGTTGATGATGAAATAATGATACGGGAATGGCTGCATCAGACTATTCTCAGCCTGCCTTTTCCCTTTGAATATGTAAAAACCGCATCCAATGGGGTGGAAGCCCTGTCCCTGATGAAGACCAGCACGTTTGACCTTGTGTTCATTGACATCAAGATGCCCAAGATGAATGGGATCCAGCTCCTCAAGCAGGTCCATGAAACCTACCCCAAGGTCATCACCATCATGCTCACCAGCTATGAAGAGTTCAAGTATGCGCAGGATGCCCTTCGGTATCATGCATCGGACTACATACTCAAAAGTGAGTGCACCAAGGACAAGCTCGCTGAGGTGCTTGGCTTGTGCATGGAAAACAAAACCCAGCCGGCGGGCTCAAGAATCGGAACCGATAGTATCAGGGAACTGTTGCTTCATCAGAGAAGCCAGGCTTTTACCCACGAGCTAATCAGGGTTTTCTCCTCCCTTGAGGGGAAGAACCTCTTTGTAACTGCCCTCTACCCCCAAAAGAACACGGTACAAAAAGAGCTTGTCACCATGTTCTCTTCCCCTGATGGGGTCATCACCCCTGTAGGGGAGGTCGGTGAGTTTGAAGGGGTCACCTACATGCTTTTCTCCCTGGGCCAAATCACCACGTCCTCAAACCAAGCTCTCCTCAAACAGGGTTATATGCAGTATCTCCATGAAACGGCATCAGCTGTAGTAAGTTGCGGAAAGACCGTACAAGGGGTGCAGGAAATCCACACCTCCCTTACCCATGCCTATTATGGGTTGCGCAGCCTCTTTTATTCGAACAGAGGTTTCTGCAGCGAATACTCTTCAAAGCAGCAACTGGACAAACAGGTGGTGGAACACCTCTGTGGAGATGCCACAGACGCGATAAGAAACTATAACCGCGTCCAGACAGAGATTCTGGTAGAGGCTCTCAAAAAGTACTTCAAGGCCACGAGACCGACCTGCATCGAGTATGTGAAGGACACCTTCTTCACCTTGGTCAGCACCTATATTGTCTTCAACTGCAAGGACCCCTCAGAGGTGCATATGAAGCTGAACAACCTCAAAGGCGTCATCCATTCCATAGGCTCGTATGACAAGCTTCTGGAACTGACGCATAATTTCCTGGAAGGGGATGAGCAGTCCTACTACAAGAAATACTGGTCTCCAGCTGTTGCTGAAGCTATCAAATATATCGAAAACAACTACCATACAATCTATTCGGCCATAGATGTGGCAGACCATGTTGAACTTACGTTGGACCATTTTTCCAGGATGTTTAAAAAAGAGCTGGGTGTCCCTGTAAGCACATACCTCATCAACTACAAGCTTGATGTGGCTGCCCTGATGATCAAAAGCAGCAATCTCTCCATAAAAGAGATAGCGCAGAAGGTGGGGATTAGCAATGTGAGTTATTTCTCCAAACGGTTCAAGGAGAAGTTCAGCATGCAGCCAATCGTCTACAGGATGCATGCTACCTGATAGGGGCTACTTCTTCATATCATACAGCTTCTTGTCACGCACAGCTTCCTTCATGGGAAGGCCGGTGTCATAATCCCACTGTCGCTCTTCATACTCGTCATTCTCGCGCTGTCTGGTGAAACCGCTGTTCTGCCAGGAGGGGCTCTTACCCTCTCTCCAGGGCCTGACTAGCCACTGATAGCCACGATAGGGATCGCGCGTCTCGTCCATGTGCCTGATAAGGGCATCATGCAGCTCATCACGGACCTTGCTGGCCTTATTAACATTGATCAGGTTCTTCACCTCATGAGGATCGGTTTCCAAGTCATACAATTCGTCGGTGTCCATCAGGTTGATGGAGAGCTTCCATCTGCCGTCGGTGACACTGCGCATCATCTGCAGACCTCCAAAGCCATCATGGTCAACTTCATAACGGGTAAATTCACAGAAGACAAGTTCGTTGATCCTCACTCTCGGGTCTTCAATCTGAGTGAGCATACTTTTCCCTTCCATCAGAGCTGGAATTTCAAAACCAAAGTAATCAAGGATGGTAGGGGACACATCAATATGGGAGGCGGGATAGTCCACAACAACGCCCTTGTTCTTCTCTGTACCCGCTCCTGCCTTGATAAGCAAAGGAATGTTGGTAATTTCCTTGTAGAAGCAGGCGTTCTTTGTCTGCAATCTATGGGACCCCAACATATCCCCATGGTCTGAGGTAAAGAAGACCAATGCATCAGGGGCAATTGAGGCTATCTTATCAAGCACTCGCCCGATCTCCTGGTCCACAAAACTATTGCAGCCCAGAAAGAGGGAGAGCATCTTTGAACTCTTGTTCAGTTCAGAAGGCTTCTTATCAAGGTCCTCGCCTGCCCAGAGCCTCTGAAGCAAGGGCTTTTCCTCCAGGGTGTCATGGAATGTCACGTTATCATCAAAGGCAAAGTCCTTGTACATCGTGTTAAACGGAGGGGGACAGATGCACGGGCCATGAGGTTCGTCATAGGAGACGGTAAGGAAGAAGTCCTCATCCTCGTGGTTCTCCAAGAAAGAGAGGGCCTTGTTGGAAACCCTATGGGCGTAGGTCATACTCTCGTCCCAGTCCTTATCAAAGGAGGTATCTGCCTGACGCGAACGAATACGGTCCTCCTCGCTGAGCTCAAGCAGGTAACGGTGCATATCATACCAGTACTCATCCTCCCACCCTTCAGGACAGATACCATTGCCGAAGTAGTCCCCTCCATCGAGGTGCCACTTGCCTGTATATGCGCACTTGATGCCCTTATCACTCAACCTCTGGCCAAGAGTCTTTACATTCTGCCCCAAGGGGACACCGTTGGTGACCACCCCGTTAGAGTGGGGGAAGGTTCCGGTAAAGATGGCCGATCGTGCAGGTCCGCATACAGGCTGCGTTGTATACGCACTTTCATAGCGAATCCCCTCTTGTGCCATCTTGTCCAGATGAGGGGTCTTCATCTTCTCGTTTCCATAACAACCCAGCATATCCTTGCGGGTGGTATCAGTCATAATAAATACTACTTGTCTAGGCATTGTTCACTCCATCAGCCCTTTACGGCTCCTGCCACCAGGCCTTTGATCATATATTTCTGAAAAAAGAAAAACAGCAATACAACAGGGATTGTCCCTACTATAGAGATGGTATTGACCAGGGACCAGTCATAAGAAAGTTCTCCCAGGTACCTCAAAGCGATTCCAACCGAAAGGGTTCGCTTCATATCTGCCTGGATCAGGGTTGCTGCATGCAGATAGTCATCCCACGTCATGAGAAATGCATAGATTCCCACTGCAACCAGACCACTCTTGACCAGTGGCGTGACAATGGAGAAGAGAATTCTCCATCTGCCTGCGCCATCGACATAGGCCGCCTCCTCTATCTCCAGTGGGATGCCAGCAAAGAAGCTCGACATGAGGATGATACAAAACGGAGCCTGGGCTGCAAGCAGGGCCAAAGAGAGTCCCCCTAGCGTATTGATGATCCCAAGCTTACCCATGATCGAGTAGAGACTGATCATGCGGCTGATGACAGGAAACATCTGGGAAGCCAGCAGCAGGGCAAAGAACCACTTGTTCCACTGGTTCTTGAACCGTGCAAGCGAATAGCCGCTGAAGATGGCGATAACGCAGCAAAGCAACGCCACAAGGGAGGATACGATAATGTTGTTCTTGTAGTAGACAAAGAACTGGTTGTTCTCCCTGAACAGGCTGATAAAGCTGTCCAAGACAGGAACACGGGGGAAGAAGGTAGGAGGATAGCGGTATGCCTCCATATTGGTCTTGAAGGCGGTGATAAGCACCCAATAGAGGGGGAACAACAAGAATAAAAGGATCCCTACAAGGGCGGCATACTTGAAGAAGGAAAATAGCTTGCTATCGGATTTCATCGTGGTTTTCATCAGAACTCCTGCACTCTGAAGAGCTTGTTGTAGCCAAAGATGACTACGATCATCATCAGCATCCATAACGTGGTGACAGCAGCACCCGCTCCGAGGTTCATGCTGACGAATGCTTCGCGGTAGCTGAGGACCGCCAACGTGGTGGTGGCGTTGTTCGGCCCACCGCCGGTCATTGTCCAGAAAAGGGGGAACTGCTTGAAGTTCTCGATGATGGACATCGACACTGATACCTTGATGACAGGACTGAGGTAGGGCAGGATGATGGAAAAGAAGCGCCTGAGCTTGCCTGCCCCGTCGATCATGGCAGCCTCGGAGATATCCTGGGGGACGTTTTGCAAACCTGCAAGCAACAACAGCGTCATCAGGGGGATCTGTTTCCATAAGGCGGCGACGCCCACTCCCAGAAGGGCTGTGGAGGGGTTGTTCAGAATGGCGAACTCACTCACCTTCCCAAAGGTCACCACTGAGACCAAGTACTTGAGCAGCCCGTACTGGGGCTGAAAGAGCCACATCCAGATAAGGGCGGAGATGACCGTAGGCACGACCCAAGGGGTCATCATGACACTGCGCATGAAGCGAGCACCCTTGATATTGGAATTGAGGATTAGAGCTAGAAGGATTGCCAGGAGAAACTGGACAAGGACAACACCTAAGACAAACGAAAAGGTATGCAGCGTTGCACCGGTGAAGTCATCGGTCTTGAAGAGGTAGAGGTAGTTTGCAAAATCATTCCACACCCCAGGTTTCTTGGTGATGATGTTCTTGATCCCAAAGGTCTGAAAGCTCTTTACCACCGAATCTATGATGGGTACTACGATGAAGCCGGCAAGGAGCAGGAACGCCGGAAGGTCAAGAAGCAGGGAGAACAGCGAATCGCTCTTCTTGCTGGAGAGTGTTTTGGTTTTCATACGACAGGGACTCCTTGTCCTAAGGCAAGGAGGCTGGCAAGTCCAGCCCCCTTGTACATTACAACACCAGTTACTGCGAAATTTTCACCACAGCGGATGTCTTGAACTTCTCGATGGCGGACCCTACCTCCTGCTTGCCGACTGTCACAGCCTGGGCAAGGGAGCAGAGCTCCAGATTCAATGCGGAGATCTGCGGAATGAAGGTCTGCACACGAACCCTACCGGCAGCAGGGGATGCTCCCTTGAGGACACCGTTGTTGGCGACGCTTTCCATACTTGCCATGGAGTTCTTGGCAGGATAGGCAGGGGTGATATCCCTGAGATAATCGCTGAGCACCTCTTCTGAGATGACATACTCAACAAACTTCGCCAAGGCAGTGCTGCGAGCAGATCCATTGTCCATCAGGATGAAGGCGTGTGCCTGCAGGAGGCTTTCACCACTACCTAAGCCACCTCTGAGAGGTTCTGCGCTGGCAATGAAATCCTTAGCCTTGGCATTGATCGACTGGATACCGTTGAAACCCCAGGACTGGTCATAATACATGGCCAGCTGACCAAGGGCGAAGAGACTCCTGAGGTCCTTGAGCTTGGCGTTTTGTGGGTTGTAGCCCTTCTGGTCGAGCAGTTGCAACATGGAAATTGTATCCTTGAAGCCCTGGTTGTCTACAGAGAGCTTGCCCTGTTCATCCAGCACCTGTCCGCCAAAGTTAAAGACCATGGCATTGATCGAGGAACCGGAGACAGGAACCGATGCAGTTGTCTGTCCAAATGCAAAGACCTTATTTCCATTGGAATCCTTGAGCTTGGAGAGCTTCTCAGCATACGTGAGCATCTCGGTGTAGGTCTTGGGTGGCTTGTTGGGATCGAGGCTCGCCTGCCTGAAGAGGTCCTTGTTGTAGTAAAGTACATAGGGAGATATGTACAGGGGAATCCCATACGCCTTACCATCGACTTCAAAGGACTTGAGCACATCGGGGAAGAAGTCATTGACGAACTCAGGGGAGAGGATATCCCTGACAGGAGCGGCGAGGCCCGTATCGACAAGGCCCGGGACCCAGCCGATCTCACCGAAGATGGCATCGACCATATCCCCACCACCGGCCATATTCACGACCTGGTTCACAATCTCACCATACGGGGCGGTCACCCACTCGATCTTGATGGTGGGGTACTTTGCCTCAAAGTTTGTCTTCACATCCTTCCAGAACTGTTCATACCCACTTTCCAGCAGGGCATAGTTTGCCACCTTGATGGTGACACCCTTGTCTGTGGCAGCTTTTTCGCTAGAGCCTGCGGCAAACAGGAAGCTTCCAGCTACCAACAGGACCATGAGCAATGCGAGTAGTTTCTTCATAATCGTTCTCCTTTTACTTTCTATATGCTTGAACGCATAATAAGTTGTGTTTCCAAGTGCTCCTCGATCCTGGAGGAAAAAAGAGCTCGGTTGTCGATCAGGGAGATGATCATCTTCATGATGGCCTCCCCTATCGTCTTCTGTTGTATCTCCATGGAGGCGAGTTTGGGGGACGAGAAGCGGCACATGCGGGAGTTGTCAAACCCGATGACAGAGATGTCGGACGGAACAGAGAAACCCAAAGTCTTCACTGCCTCCATACCCAACAAGGCAATGTAGTCGTTGCGTCCGAAGATGCCATCAGGAACAAATCCTTCTTCAATCTTATCCCTAACAGCTTCTATAAGTGCTTGCTCAGTCCTGCACCCTGAGATGACATTCCGCTCAGAGACAGAGAGGCCATACTCCAAGCTCTGGTCAAAGAACCCTTTCAGACGCCAGTCGTCCCTGCCACTTCGATGCCCTTCCCGGCTTATCCTATCCAGATACAACAGATTCCGCCGCCCCCTATCATAGAGACAACGTACACAGTTCCTCGCGCCCCTATACAAGCCTGTGTTGATAAGTCCATAAACCCCGGTAATGGAGGAATAGTCACGGATTTCCAACAGGACTATGGGGATGGAGGAGTTTACCAGACGCTGAATCTGCTCCAGGGGGAAGTTGGCTGACCCTATGACGATGCCATCAAAGAGCCTTGAGTAGATCCTATCGACAAAGTCCTCATCCTTGCGGTCAGAACAAAGAGTGATAAAATATCCTTCATTATAGGCAAAGGTATCTATCTCACTGATAAGCTTGCCAAAGTATTCGCCCTGGATGTCATCTGCTATAAAGAGGATGTGGTTTGACTTCTTCCCCTTCAGTGCCCTTGCCATCGCATTGGGACGGTACTTGAGTTTGGCTATTGCAGCCTCTACCCGTTCCTTCTTTTCGCTGTTTACATACCGGTTGCCGTTGATGACATAGGAGACAACAGTCTCACTGACTCTTGCCTCTTTTGCTATATCAGCTCTGGTAATGGTTTTCAGCTTCTTCTCTGACATAAGATCCTCAAAGTAGGGAAAAGGTAGGATTGTAAAAGATACACTCGTGTGTACATTTGAATCCTACGACGGTTTTGGGGTTCTGTCAACAAAAATCTGGAAGAATTTATGTAGCGGAGGTTGCCACATATTTTTGATTACGGCTATTTGGCTTATCTGGAATAGTCATCTGCAACTTTCCTGATTCAATCAAGGGTTTGAGGAAATTTGCGGAAAAATGTCTCATATCCTTATATCCACTATGTGCAGTAATCTCTTTTTTCCCTCGGGGTACTGCACAATACTGGAGTATCATTTCTTGCACACTATCTTGTTGGTTATCTTGTTGGTTATCTTGCGCGGTGTCTTGCACAGTATGTCCACTTGAAGAATAATTCATGTTCTTCAACACGACGCGAAAATCTGAAGGAGTGGAGAAGAATTCAGGCTCCATTTGTTCGGTATAACCTGGAAGTTTGGCACTTTCACTCAGTATCTTTGTCAGTCCACTGCCACGCCTTTCCATGAATTTCATACGATGGAACAAATCGGCAATCACTGGATTGCGTCTTGCGGAACCGATCGTGCTAATTTCGCAATCCTGTATTGCCCTGCCGTCATACATGCCACCAGGAGACTGAATCTCAAGGCGATCGTCGTACATGTCTATATGTATTTCGCGGCCAACCAGGATATAATCTCGATGTATGAGGGCATTGACAATAGCCTCAAACACAGCTCGCTCGGCATAATCAGGCTTATCGATACGATATTGTGCTTCTTTTACAAAACGAACTTTGGAGTTGTTACGAACAAAGTCACTGCTGTTGCGCAGCAAGGTGATAAGATTTCCTTCATGCTCCTTATCATCCAACGCATCATCAAAGATAGACCCCCTTTCCAGTCCGTTCCAACGAGTACAGAAAATCCTAGAGTTACGCACAATATATTGATCAGCCATCAACCTACCTGCGTTGGTGAGCAAACCAGTATTGACTGCCAGACCAAAGGATATATAATCCGATGGCTCAAAATGGATTCCCGTTTTCTCCAAATAGGTCGCTTCAAGTAACGTAAAGCTATAGTCTGACTTTCGGTCATCAGTGATCATTGCATCAAAAGAGCGATTCGACCCTTTGAGAATCAATTCATTCAACACATAATCAGGGGCAACGATGCTCTCATTTCCAACCCTGATATAAGCAACCATAACTCAATCGGACCTGTAATAATACGGGGTTGCAGGTCCAGCAGAGACCTTCAGAGAAAGAACATCCTTACCATCTTCCTTCATCGCTGACAACACGAATTGTGGCAACGGTGTGATACGTTCCTTAGTCAAAGAGCTTATCTTCTCCGCATCACCTTGGGCGTCACTGAGTCCAACAACCCTCTTGTCGTCGCTCACGCCAAAAAACAGCATGCCTCCAATGGAGTTGGCAAAGGAGCTGACACTCTTCAACCAGCTTTTAGGCTTCCTCGTTTCAAGCGCAACTTTGAAATCGTATGATGGGACTTCTGCAACAAGTTCAATCATTCTAGGCTTCTTCCTTCAACTCTTTTACCTATTCTACCATATAAACCCATAGGATAACATGGATTCTACAGGTCCTACATTCCCTACAATCCCTATTGACAAGGGTATGTCTTGGAATGAACCTGGCTGTAAATCGCTTAATACCGATGATACAACCCTTCTATACATTCTGCCGACCTTTCACCTTCAGTTCAGCACCATGGATCCAGACTGCAAGCTCGAGACGGAAAAGTGACTGTGCTACCTCTGAAAAATGCAACTATACAAACCTTGGAATTGCTCAAGGATTAAACATAAACAGCCTTGGACAGGAATGAATCACCCTGCCCTACTTCATAAGGAGAATCCAAAGCCTGAAAAATGGATACAAAAGAAGCTCCCAGAAGGTATAGGGTGTATTGAGAGCCAAAAGTAAATGCCGCAATACAAATACCAATCCTGTTGCAACTAGCAAGGAGATACCAACTGAGATGATGGTCTTGCGTAAAGCTCTGCGTTGCATCCCCACCATCGTTTCAAGGGAGGGGATACCATCAAGCATCTTGACTTGAGTCTTCATCTGTTCCAAAGGTACAATAAAGGGGTACTGCACCCTCAGATAATCTGCAATTGTCCCGTCGATGGTACGCTTTTTCCACCAAATCTTTAAAAGGAGAAGTATCGTGGGTGTAGTCTTGAAGAAAGAATAGAGAGAACGGAGCATTGTCACCAGAATACACAGGGAGGCGAGTAGGAGCGGGAGCTCCCCCTCAATAGAGAGCAACAGGAGGGCCACACAGAATACTCCAAGGTTTATGACACAGTTCAGGACTGTTTTCCGCTCCTGCTTCTTCAGAAGGGCTTCAAGCTTGGCACGGGCAAGTTCAAAAGCCTTATCATAGGCCTGAAGAATATGATCCTCCACCTTCTGAGGCAGAGCCTTTGAAGCAACTGTTACCCCGACTTTGGCAAGGCCGGCCATTTTTTTCCATATGAAGGCAATAACAGCAACATCATCAAGAAGCCCTACCCCCGGTAGTACATCGGGGACGATGTCGAAGGGAAGAACCAGATAGAGCAACCCTCCAATAATGAGCATACGAAGGGAGTTGGGAGTATCATCACTCAAGAAAGCCCGGTACAAGTCCTGAACCTTGTCCCACACCTTAGCTACCGGGCCTCTGTTCATGGCAGGCAGATTATCCTCTACCTTCGCTATCTCTTTTTCATCTGCCTCATTGCCGAGACGTCTGGCAAGTGCGATAGCTTTCTGTTCGTTCCTGTCTTTTATGTGGATCATACGACATGGTATAATCGAGCACCACTGAAGTCAACTGACAACCAAGAAGCCCCAACCTGTACATTGACAAGCCCGTGCATATCAATCCTCTTGCAACCAACGGAACTAGGAAGAACTCCCCCTGTCCTTAGTGCTCAAAAAATGCACTATACTCTGCCTGGGTTGTGGAAGGAGACGGTGCATTCTGCAAAGCCCTAACAACCACAAGATCAAAAACAGAACCCAGGCATCCCGTAGGTCTTCCATTTTTTCCTTTGGCAAAAGATGGGATTCATACCCGATGAGGAAATCTAGAAGGCTCTGATACCAACCAGTGACAGGTTGTCTGGAGACACCCACTTCCCTTGCAATATGGGAAAGATTGCGTTGTTCGGTGTTTGAGAGGGTGGTTACTTTGTCCCCCTACTATCATACAAACCCGTTGGATAACATGGATAATACATCCCTAGTGACTAGGATTTGTCTATCTTCGCATTATGAATCTATCCTGGTATTCCAGTTTTCATTAGTCGCTCTTCAAAGAGCTACAAGTCCCCCTAATGACGAAAGACAGTCCCAAACCAAACATATATTGGCTCAGGACTGTATTCTTGTAAGACCATCTCCTTACATCAGTATCCTATACACCCTCCTATGATACGTCGCTCCAATATGACTGCAATCTTGCTTTAGAATTTCAGCTAATGACTTTTCAACCAAAGCAAAATCTTTCAGACCAATACTTCCCAGAGCGATCATATAGTCACAATGGATTTGATTCCTTGGCGACAAATCCACATCAAACAACTGTAACTCGGGAAGTGAAACTGCAAAATAATCAAGTTTGATCTTATCGTAATAATGTTTTTCCCCATAAGCGACAAGCTTGTGGAACCTTGCCAATGATTCATCAATTCTCCCAAGCTTGCGCAAGGCCAGTCCTTCATAAAGAATCATATCAGCAGGTTGGTCATTATAGTACATCATTCCAACAGGATCGCCATTGCACACAGTGGCGAGCTCAAACTCTGCTTTTGCACCTTCTGCATCACCCAAAGCTTCTTCACAGAGCCCAAGCAGATAATGCAAGTCATTGTCCTTTGCTCCCTCAAGCTTGCCCTCGCCAAGATTGTAGGGAAACTTTAGAGCCTTTAGCAGCAGGGTCTTGGCTTGTCTTGGATTTTCGGACAATTGTGCTAAAGCCATCTGTTTTAGGGCTGTCATATATTGCGCAGTAACCTTGCCTTCACCACCCTCCCAAGGATGGAATTTATGAGCCATGATCAAGTCATATGCTCGGGAACTCTCACCAAGCAAATTCAAGAGAGAAACATATTCAGCATATAAATCGTCCCTAAGCGGCCACAATGCCGGATACCTGTCATATAGTGCCACCCGCTGCTTTGGAGTATGCCCAATAATCTTATACAACTGATCCAATTCATAAAAAACTCTTGCATCACTTTCATCAAGAGCGAAAGCCTTCTCCAACGCCTCCAACGCCATTTCAGGTTCATTAGCCTTATTGAAGTAGACAAGAGATAAGTTACGCCAGACAGTAGGGAATGACGGGATCAGGCGCGAAGAAGATTCCCAACATTGCCTCGCCTTTTCGAACTCTTTCTTGTCATACAACAAATTTCCCAGATAATACGGGGCATACCCATCCTCAGGAGAGTGTTCCAACACAAACTCCAAAACCAACATATCTTCAAGACGGTTAGGAAAGCAATACAAAGGACTCGCATTGCCACCCTTCTGCAAATGTGTATTGCAGACTTCGCCTTTTCCAAGGAAATGAGCATAATAGGCAAGATAATACTCATAGATAGGGCTAGAAGAAGTGCACCAAGAGAGCAAGTCAAACGCATAGTCAAACAACCCAGCGTGGGCAAAATCAAGGGAACTCTCTACAAAACTACTCAATCGGTCTTGCATCATCCGCAACATCTCTTCTTTACCTTCATTGAAAATCGCAGCGAGCAAGTAACGAGAGCAATAATCAAACGGATCGACCTTAAGATTCTCCCACAGATAGCTCTTGGCTTCCGGGAGGTCCTCCATCTTTATAATCAAGGCAGAACGCAGTGATCTAGCCTTGATATTCCTACTGTTTGTCACCAAGGCTTTTGAGATAAACTCATACGCTTCGGGATAAGAGCCTTTCTGGCATGAGATACAAGCAAGCTGGTAAAATGCCGATCCTTGTTGGGCTGCATTCCAAGTTGCTTTGTAGAAAGCATCGAAGGCTCCATCTTGCTTGCCTTGATAGAGCAACGAGAAGCCCAAGTTCAAATACGATTCCCCATCATATGGATTGGGAGAAAGCCAAGTCAAACGCTCGATAGCTTTTTGAAAGTACTGTTCACTTTCCGCGATCCTGGCATTTCTGAGCAGATATAGCCCGTAGGCATTATTAAGCCTGCTGTCGGAGGGATCTCTTACTAGCCCTTCCTTATAGTAATCAGTAGGATCGAAGGTTGCATGACGATATTGCTCGAGATGTTGTCCGACCAAATACAACTCTTCACAACTCCTGATATCTTGTGGTGCCTTTGCTTCTGGAGCAGGATCAGGCATCTTCTCTATGACAGCCTCTTTGCCTTGATACCCAACAAGAAATGCCCCCTCACTATCATATATCGACAGGATGCAGGAACTAAAAAGCAAACCTTGGAGGTCGAGAGAAGTCTCAAACACTTCAGTAGGCGACAGGGAACATCTCTTTGAGAGGATGACTCTGTCACCACTGGAGACCTTAAGCTCAACATCCTCAAACAAAGATGAAGCATACACCCCCAGATATGCAGATCCATTGCTCCTTTCAAAGTTCACCAAAACATCCTTGGTTGCATTTTTTATGTTCTTTACCTTCTTGTATGGCATGAAATATTGGGTAAATGTCTTTTCTTCATACGGGGCCAACCACGTAAAATCCGGTTGGTTATCAGTAAAAACTCCAGTCATCAGTTCAATGTACGGACCATTTTCATCCGTCAGGTTGCGGTCCCAGGCCTTACCAAAATCACCGCTACCCCAAGTCCACTGTTTCTTCCCAGGAGAAACATGATGGTCCGCCACGTGCATGATCCCGGCCTCAACCTGGTAATCATACCCGCCCACAAAATCATAATCACTGTGGTAAGCCATATAGGATGTGGGTACTGGCAAGCTCTTATAGCGCGAAATATCGACTCCAGAACCATAGTCATGCTTGTAGTAGACGCCAGTGGCAATGGGGAATTTCGACACATCTCTCTTGCCATGATCCATTACAGCATGGACATCTGGGGGGAATATACTTTGGGTGTAATCATTCACAGCAACAGCTGGGTTTGCCCACCATAAGAAGGTCTGGGGGAAATTGGTGCGGTTGAACAACTGCCCTCTTATCTCCAGATATGCCTTGTCAGGATGCAAAACAAAGGATGCCATCCCCTTGGTTCCGTACATCTGGTCCACTTCGCTGATCTTTAGGCATTTGCTGCCATCGTCGAGTTCCTGTAACGTATAGTCTACAGGCATGAAAGTCGTTGGGCGATGATGCTGGGGCCAGTTGAACTCAATCCCTCCACTGACCCAGGGGCCTAGCAAACCCACCAATGCAGGTTTCATGACCTCATTATGGTAGACGAAATCGTAGTTGTTTGTCTTATCGTACGCCCTTTGTATCCTCCCACCCAGAGAAGGCAGAATCATTATTTTCAAGTATTGGTTTTCAAGGAATACAGCAGGATATTCCTTATCCTTTTTTTCATCAAATATCTTATCAATTACAGGATATGGGTACACCTTTCCTGAACTACCTTGATATACCCGATTTTCCAAGAACATTGGGTTTCGATCAGGTTCTCCAACTTCATAGGTTGGGATCACCACAACTTCTTCCCAAATCTTAACGGTACCTGTATGGTGTTTCATCACATCAACTCCTCTGAAATAGCAATCTTTTCAACCTAAAAAAATACTTTCTTCGTAGATGTATTTCTCGACTCTTCCTGTTGTATTATCGACAAGAAACTCTAAATTAATGAAAGGGTACTAGGAGTTTTTAGCATTGGAGCAACGACCAAGCCATATTTTACAGAGTATCTTCATGCTGTCTTACTCTCATCCGGATGGAAAACATGAATTCTTCACCTGGGGCAAGTTCAGGACAAGCTCCATTTTTTTGTGCCCTTTCAATAGAATCAAAAAATCCATTGGAAGGCTCCAATGCACAATTGAAATCACCACGGTACCCACCCAATGTTTTCCAAAACCCTACATAGGGCAGCTTTGTTTCATCATACTCAAACAGTAGGACAGCATTGGACTTGCGGTATAAAACTCCACAAAAGCCTTCTGTCATCTTATGGTTAATGTAATATTTTTCCATGCAAGGCGGATCTGGGGAATCTACCTCTCGGAAATCAATTAACCCTGCTAGGGGAAAGGGGAAAACATCCCCTTGCTTTCCAAGGCGTGTTCCTGGCATAGCGTTTACTACCTCTCGAGTATCAGCAGGAAATATAAGTTCCATGCCTTCCTCATATTGGAGAAGACAGTGCAGTGTCCAAATGCAAGGAAAAGAAATCTGCCCATTATTGATAATCCGGTACTCAATTTTCAGACCATCCTGATCAAGGGAGTATGTTTTCTGATAGTGATACGGAAGTATCCTGCTTGTATACGAAAGAGTAACAGCATCTTGCGCAATGCTATGGCTTAAGAATGAAGCACTCCATATCTCTCCATGATCGGGATAGGGCACCAAGGCCTCTCCTACCAAGACCAGTCCGGCATCCAGCGAGGGAAAGCCATCATCAAAGCCACATGCTTCAAAATCTGAAAAATCACTACCTACATCGGCATGCCTGAAGCTGCTTTTAGGATTTTGGAAAAGGAACTCTTTCTGTCTCTGCTTATCATAAACGGCGACCAATTTCCCGCCAAACTCAGGCAGACACACAACTCGCAAAGATGTATTCTCTAGTACTACGGTTCTTTCATTCAAATAATTTTCCTCTCGAACCATGTGGCACCTACCTTATTACTAGTATAATCGATATAGTAAGAAAAATTTAGAAAAAACTCCGCTGTAGACCGTCTAACTATCACATTGAAACCAATTCATACATAAGTCTCGGCTACCTTAGATATTATGGCAACCGGGCTTGACGTCCAGCATCTTCTTAATAACTTGACTCTCTAATTAGGGGTAAGGTAATGGTGAAAGTAGTGTTTTTACTTGGGATACTGGTGAACTTGATTACACCCTTATGGGATTCTACTATATTCTGACAAATGGAAAGGCCCAATCCAATATTTGTACGAGTAACTTTAGAAGTAAAAAAAGGAGAAAAGATTTTATCACTGTCTCCCTCTGATATTCCAAATCCATTATCTTTTATGCTGATGTGGACGATATTTTTCTTTCTGTCCGTTGCCACATAGATTTCAATTAGCCCCTTTTCCAGAACAGCCTCAATTGCATTTATCAGTAAATTCATAAACAGTTGTTTCAGTTTATCCTCATCACCAAAAACTCTAGGATCATCGTTGAAGTCAGTGGTTACGAGTATTTGCTTACTTGAAAACTTATGGGCTAACAGCAATATGACTTCTTCTACAAGGCTAATAATTCTGACAGATTGATAAGGAATCTTCTTCTCTCGTGAAAAGGAGAGAAGATTCCCTACTATTTTGGTGATTCGAACAAGTTCTTTTTCGATTGAGGCCAGATATGATCGCCCCTCTGTATCTATCTTTTCAAGTTTCAGTAATTCAAGGTAGTTTTGCATAATGCCTAGAGGATTTTTAATTTCATGAGCGACTCCTGCTGCCAAGGCTGCTGTATTTTCTGCTTTTTTCGCTTGCATAAGGTATTCACGAGTCTGGTAATCGAAACTTACATCCTCAATAAAGATATTTGAACCAATCTTTTGTTTTTTTTGGTTCTGAATAGAACTTACTGCTATTTTTAGATATTGATTCATAAAGGGCTCCCCAGTAAGGGTAATCGATTCTCCCCTATCGATTGTGTAAATAAGTTGGTAAAACTTTTCATCATCAAGAAAACCAAAAACTCTATCTAAGCCTGCTAGCTGTCCTCTTGGACCAGAAATTTTAAGGAGTTTTCGGGCTTGCATGTTGGTGAATACAACTTCAAGATCAGGATTTACTAAAATTTCTCCGATTGGTAATGTATCTATAATTGATTCTTGATATGAATCCATGAACCTGATTGGATTGTTTGGTGCTTGTGTACTCGTCGACGGGGTTTCAAACGCTAAATTAATTAAGCGCATTGGGTCGAGAGATTCAATCTTCTCAGTGGCTTTCCGGTATCCTTCATTAAGTATGGTGACTCTATGTGCTATATTAAAAACTTCTTTAAAATTTGAAGTTATGTAAATTATAGATGTCCCCTCTTCACTTAATTCCCGTAAAACTTTATACGTGATTTCCAATTTTTCAGGGGGCATGTTTTCCCCAATCTCATCGACAATTAGAATGCGTGGTTTTAAAACAAGCACCCTACAAATGTTGATAATTTGTTTGTTCAATTCATTCATGCGGTAGAGAGGTTGATCAAGAGGGATATCGCAGTCAAAGCGAGATAACAATTCCCGGCTTGTATCATACATCTGTTGTTCTACTTTTTTAGAAATAAAAAACTTAGGTTGGTTTCCAAAAAATATATTCTCAACTATATTTAAGGTAGGTACCAGGGTCTGTGCTTGATATACCATTCCAATGCCCAGTTTCAATGCTTTTTTAATAGAATGGTTGTGTATTTTTTCTCCTTGTATATATATAGACCCTTCTTGCATTTTTTCTGAGCCAGCAATAAGCCTTCCAATTGTCGTTTTTCCCGACAGATGATTTCCAACCAGTGCGTGGATTTCCCCTTCAAAAAGGTTGAAATCGACTCTGTTAAGAATTTCATAATTCTTACTGTAATGGTGAATTTTTTCTAGGCTGAGAATGGTTGGACGATAAGAAGGGTTCACAAATCAATCCTCAATTTCTTCATCCTGAGATACAGGGTTTTTCGAGACATTTTTAGGAGTTCTGCTGTTTTTGTCTTATTCCCATGGGTCTGAGCTAATGCATTGAGTATCATCTCGCGGCTTATATTATCGTAGAGATCTTTGATCGGGTCGGTTTCTTCTATAATAGGATGCTGTGGATGATATTGAAGCGGCAAATCAGTGATAGATATATTTTGTCCTTCAGCAAAGATTATGGATCGTTCAATACAATTTTTGAGTTCTCGCACATTACCTGGCCATGAGTGGCTTAAGAAAATTGTCTGGACATCAGGATGAACTCCTGTAATGTTTTTTTCATATTTTAGGTTGAATTCTTCAATAAATGTATTTGTCAAGGGGATAATATCTCCAAGGCGCTCTCGAAGGGGAGGAATTTTGAGACAAATTACACTAAAACGAAAATATAGGTCTTCTCGAAATTCGCCCGCTTTAATTTTTTCTACAAGATCCTGATTAGTGGCAGCTACATACCGCACATCACAGGTGCGTACTATGTTTGATCCTAACCTTTCATATTCATGTTCCTGAATTACTCTCAGCAATTTTGCCTGTGTTCTCAAGCTCATATCACTAATCTCATCGAAAAACAGAGTTCCACCTTCAGCTATTTCAAACTTGCCTTTATGCATTTCTTGAGCTCCAGTAAAAGCTCCTTTTTCATAACCAAACAACTCACTCTCCAATAAAGCTTCTGGCAAGGCAGCACAATTAATCTTAATAAAGGGTTTATCTTTACGTTCGCTTTCATAATGGATTATAGAACTTAGAATTTCTTTTCCGGTGCCACTTTCACCAGTTACAATTACGGGTGCATTGGTGAGAGCCGCCTTTTTTGCCATGCTGATTATATGTTTAAATTTGGGATTTATAGTTATAAGCCGATCTTCCTCTATTCTCTCAGATTCAGGTTTTTTACTCTTGTTTTGCTTTGTAGCAAGGATATGCTTAACTTCTTTTAACAACTCAGAAAAGGGTAAGGGTTTTTCATAAAAATTTGTAGCTCCAAGACGCATTGCCTGCACAACAACATCTGTTGTTGCATATCCAGAAATTACAATAGTAGGGACAGGAGGATTTTTATTACTGATGCATTTCAGAAGATCAATTCCGGAGAACCCATTCATCCTTAAATCGCTGATGAGAAGATCATAATGATTCTGGCACAATTCCTTATGTCCTGATTTTCCATCAGTGCAATAGTGTGATTCAATTCCATGGGCCCTAAAGAGCTTCTGCAAGGAAACACACATTTCTTTTTCATCATCAACTATGAGAATACGTTTATCCATAAGACTTATGATAAAGCCTCCCTGCATCACAGGCAAGTGATAGTTGCATATGCAAAGCTATATATAAATAACCCAGAAACAATTGATTCAGCCTCTGGGTCATAGGTTACTTGAAGAAAAAGTGTCAAGAAGTCAACGCGGTACAATGTACAGCCAAAGAACCGTACTCGTCTCTTTGGCCGTACAAGATACGTTAGAGCACGTTTTTACTCGTTCTCTTTCATCTTTTGAACATAGTTGGACCTATCCATCATGACAGCTGTTGTCCATGTCGTCTTAGGTGGTTCCACTCCCTTGGTAATCCAGTTGAAAAGCAATTCGCTGGTCTCATAGCCGTGTCGCTTGGGGCTGATAAGGGCAGTTGCATAAAAGCCTGTCGCTTCCTTTTTCTGGAATTCAACCGTGGCTGTGCCGCTTCCGCCAATTCCAACCGCACAAATGTCTTTAGCCAGGAAACCATTTCCTTCGAGTGCACGCGTCCCGCCCATCGCAGCCTCATCATTCAAACCGCCGACAAGCCAGTGCCTTATCTCAGGGTTCTTGGTGATGGTGATGTTCGCCGCATTAAAGCCGCCTTCTGTATCGGTTGTCTTTTCAGGCGACTCAAATACATGGCCAGCTGAAAAACCACGCTCGATAAGGGCATCGGTCATTCCGGTTGTCCTGTCCAACGCTGTCGGCAGCTCGTTGAAGCTTATGCGCATGAAGCCTGTCTTGGCAGGGTCCCATCCGCGTGCGACCATCTGGTCATGGAGGGTATATCCGACCTGTTTCCCAATTTCATAGGCGCTGATTCCCATATGGGGCACTTCGGTCATCGCCTTCCCGCTGGCATCGACAAACTGGTCGTCAACGCTGATCACCTTCATGCCATAGGCCTTGGCCTTTGCCATGATCGAGGGTCCCAGGCGAACATCAGGGGTGCAGATGACAAAGCCGCCGGCACCTTGTGCCTGGAGATTGTCGATTGCGGACAAGACCTTCTCGCCATCGGTAGTCCCGATCTTGACCACGTCAAATCCAAGGGCCTTACCGGCTTCATCGGCAAACTTCCATTCGTTCTGGAACCAGGGCTCTTCAGGCATTTTTACCAGAAATCCGATTTTCGGGGGGGCGTCTTCTTTTGCACCCTGTGCAAAGACCGAACCAAAGCAAATCAGGACGATGGACAAAACGATGAGTAATCTTTTCATAAGAATAAAACCTCCTGAGTTTTAACTGTACAAACACACAAGCAATAATCGTGCCAACAAATGACACTGTCCTAGAGGGACCTGTACCCCGGGTATGGGCTGCACATGTAACCCTAATGACACATCCCTAAGAAAAGAGGAGGTTACAGACAAACCTCATCTTCCATGAGCTTTCACTTCCAGCAAGCCAAGCCCCTATCCACCCTCAAAAAACTTTAGGCCAATGCTTTTGCCCTTTCAATACCCTTCACGAATAGTGTCTACCATTGCAAAGAAATTTTCCAATGGCGTATCCAATTGCACATGATGGGTTGGCCCAATAATCAAGCCTCCATTATGACCCAATGTCTGTAAGCGCAATCTGACTTCATCCGCAACATCCTGAGGGCTACCAAAAGGAAGAGTATGTTGTTCATCTATGCTTCCCCAAAAACAGAGCTTATCTCCATACAATCGCTTCACCTCAGCCGGATCCATACTCGCCGGTTGAATAGGATTCAAAACATCCAATCCAATCTCAATCAAATCGGGAATTATAGGGAAAATATTGCCATCGGAATGGTAAGCAATCTTTAGTGTAGGGTTTAACTGTTTTAACTCCCGTATAATCTTAGCCATCCTTGGTTTAAAAAAGATACGCCACATGTCGGGTGAAATAATCATGTTCTGTTGGGCACCTACATCATCACCCAACCAAATCATATCAACTCCGAGATTCACCAAATGTTTGGCAGCCTGGAGATGGTACTGCATAGGAATATCGAGGATACGACCGGCTAAATCTGGATCCAGTATAAAATCCATGAGCAATTGATCCAAGCCGCGCAGAGCCCAAGCAGTTTCAAAAATTGTAGTTACAGTGACACCAGTAATCCAATATTCATCCCCATACTCTTTAATGAGTTTGACAGTATCCGTATACAAAGACTCTCGATTAGGATCGGGAGATATATAGTGATCTATGGCAGAATCCTCTGCCAAGGGATGCCCAGTGATCTCTGTGTAATGCCCATCTCCAAAAGGAGTGGAGTACTTGGACTTTCTCCAACCGACTCCCCATTCATCCGTATAAGCATCTTGTTCGCCATAATATCCATTAGCCCAACCGACTGAGGACAAGAGCACATCCTGGCCCAAAGCCAATTCTAGAGCCATTGTGTTGCCACCACCATGAGGATTATGTTCTTCTTCTGTTAATCCCATTGACTGTGCGAGACGTGAAGCAAATTCTGGAGTAAAGCTTATTTGCATCGGCGGACGATCAGTAATCTCATGTTGCAAAGCCTTTGAAACTCGTTCTTTATGGGTCATTTTTACCTCTCATTTTTAATCAAGAAAATCGTCTATTCTTGTGAAACGATTCGATCATTGCACGCACATTCTCAGCACTGCTATTACTTAATACATTATGGATTGAAGAAAACACATATCCTCCATCTTTGGCAGCTATTTTAATGGTATGTGCAACTTCATCGAAAACTTCCTGTGGGGTCCCAAATGGAAGGGTTTTCTGGGTATCAACACCACCACCCCAGAAAACCAGTTGTTTTCCAAAGTCTTCTTTCAATTCCTTCAAATCCATATTTTTGGCTGTCCATTGAATTGGATTGAGAATATCTACTCCACAATCAATAAAATCTTGAATGATAGGCCGTATAGAGCCACAACAATGAAAATGGGTTTTCCAAGAGGTATGAGTATGTACCCATCCATTCAACTCTGCAAAAGCCTCTTTATAGAATTCCCTAAAATGTTCAGGTGACATTAGCATAGCTGCTTGGCTTCCAAAGTCAGTGCAACTGATGTTGATCACATCAATTCTATCGCCAATTGCTCCCTTCAGTTTCTCAAGATTTTTCAAAGCGACATCTTTCTGTGCTGCAACAACACTTTTTATATAATCAGGGTACAAGTAATGTGCCATCATCCAATCTCCAAAGCGCCGGAGCCCTTGGGGATGCAACTCAAAAGGCCCTGGAAGTACCCCAGCATCACCAAAACCGCCACCCCCAAAAGCTAAAATAATGGCCTTATCAGTGCTTGAACGTAATCTGAGAGACTCGTTACGAAAATATGCAACAGCAGCATCGGTATACACGCTAAAATTTGAAGCAAAGTCTGCCACAGGGTCTCGTTCTTCAATGACCAGATCATCCATCGGAGGAACCCGATCTATGGGGTCAAAAAAACTTCCTCCATGCGGCATAAAACCTGAGGCTTGAACTGATGTGTTGTCTTGAGGGAAAATGGAAATTGATCCATCTTCATTATTTGTGTGTGCAAATTTGCCAGGCATCAGGACTGGAGTACCGTCAGGCATTTCCCAAAGGGTCGCCTCTCCTGAAAAAGGTGTTCCAAAAAGAGTCGTTGGTCCATACAGTCCCACTATATCCACATCAATCCAATCGGCCAATTCCGTATCAATCTCACCGAGCATCTGCAAAGGTTCAATTATTCGAATAGGTCGTTCTTCTAAGCCCAATAGTTTTCTCAGACGATACAAAACAGAAGCATTGATTCCTGTTTGACCCGTTCCTCCAAAATCGATTGGTACCCATTCTGGCTTTTCATGGTGTAGCACACTTAAAAGGTTTTCTTGTTTCGTCATCTACATTTTCCTTGTTGCTAGATGCGAGGATATCTCACTTCTCCGCCGTTGTATCCTGTCAATATCGATTGGATAGGTACCATATTCATGGACAGCAGCATACATTGTCTCAATGTTGATAAGGGGTATCTGTTCGTGTACTTCGCTCGAAGAACCTATACAAATACGCCCTGTAGGACCAATCTTCTCTATAAGCTCAAGTGTTTCATCCTCAACGTCATATCGATTTCCATAAGGTAAAGTTACTGCACAGCAAACATTCCCGAAATAGGATACCTTGGGATATTGCTCATAAATAGAAAAAATATCATTGCAACGGTTACGTTCAATAGGATTCAATCCCTCGGCGCCTAATTTCCCCAGAATCAGATCAAGAAGTTTACCGTATTGGCCGTCAGTATGGAAAATAAATATACCATCCTGATTACGAATGGGGGCTGCAATTCTTTTCCACCAATGAAGTACAGATTCCTCCACAAAATCCGGTCGAAAAATGGGCCCAGTGGAACCAGCGATATCTTCACCCATAAATTGGATTGGAGCCGCACCAGAGAGCTCGGTATACGCTTGAGCTAACGTTTCGGAATAGACTCCACAACAATCTATAATATGTTTGACTACATCTGGTGCGTCATAGATAAGCAAGGAAAACAATTCAAGATCTACGAAGGTATATGCATCACACAAGGGACCCTCTACAGCCCCAATATAGACAACATCCTGATCTTCCATAGTCTTGAGGATATTTCCCATAAACGGCATATACCATTCACGAATTGCATTTCTATCAGGCATCTTCGGTAAGAATTTTTTCAGTTCTTCAAGAGTAGAAAATGGGCGTTTTGCAATCCATGCCGTCTCTCCACCCTGCTCCACTTCCCAGGAATCCTGATCAACACCCAGGAATCTAATCCAATTATCGACTTTGCCACGCATCCAATGGTGGACAGGATCGTACACTGACCGGGTCATATCAAGACCTATACCTCTGAAAGCTCTCGCATTTATCTCAAGAAGCTCTTGCCATCCATACGTTTTATTTCGGTCATACCCTCCATAAGCTACTAAGACATCAGTATTATCAACATAATCATATGTCATTATCCTATCAGTATTCAGAATGTCTTTTTGACGATCTGTAATCGTAGCAAATTGCCTAATGCGTTCCAAATTATTCATTCATGAACTCCTTATGCCTTCATCACTATCAAGTACTTCTGCTTTGTTCCTTGAACTTATCCATAAGTACAGCGATGAGAAGAATCATACCTCGCACAACATACTGATAGAATGTTGGTATATTCATGAGGTTCATAGCATTCTGGACAGTTCCCATAATGAGGACACCAACTATAGCCCCTTGCATAGGGGCAATACCTCCAGAAAGGGAAACTCCTCCAAGGACACAAGCTGATATCACATCTAAAGAAAAGCCGACAGAAGTATTCGGCTGTCCACTGGTCATACGTGAAGCAAGGACAACACCTGCAAATCCTGCCATTGCTCCTTGAAGTAAGAAAATAGTAATTTTGACCTTATCAACTGCTATACCAGCTAAACGGGCAGCTTCTACGTTACCACCCATGGCAAGGGTATTTTTACCGTACGTCGTCTTATTTATTAATATTCCAAAAACAATAAAACAGATGATTGTTATCCAGATGGGGTTTGGTACTGAAAAGATCTGACCATTCCCCAAGCTAAAGAATTTCTCATTCATTATCCCTACGGCACTTCCTCGTGAAACGATAAATGCAAGACCGCGGATAATTTGGCTCATAGCCAACGTTGTTATCAAGGCATTAATACCTGCCTTGGCTATTATTATCCCGTTAAGAAAACCGAAAAGAGCTCCTCCAAGAACTCCTCCCAACAGACCAATAGTGACACTCCCTGTCATATTTATCAGCATAGCAGCCAAGACACCGCTAAAAGCTATAATATTTTCTACTGAAAGGTCAAAGGCCCCTGAAGCCAAACAAAAAATCATTGTACAGGCGACCATACCAACCATCGAGACAGAAAGCCCAAGGCCGACTAAATTTCTCCAAGTGAAGAAATAGGGAACAAAAATAGAGAGTAATACGACTAAAACGATAAATATAATCAGCATGCCCGAATTGTCCCAAAGATACTTTGAAGTTCTAGCGATTGATTTTGTTTTGCTCATGGAAACCTCTTATTTCTTATTTAATAAATTTTATTTTACCGGTTATCTGCTGAATTTGTAGGATAACTGGAAGTAAGCGCCATTTTAATTATTGTCTCTTCATTCATCTGGTCTCTGGTAAGAGAACCAACTATTGCTCCATCTCTCATAACTAAAAGGCGATCGGATACACCCATAATCTCAGGAAGGTCACTAGAAATACAAATAATTGACTTTCCTGCATCAGACAGGTTATACATCAGATTATAGATTTCATTTTTTGTACCTACATCGATACCCCGAGTTGGTTCATCCATTATCAACACACTAATATCTTCACTTAACCAACGAGCTAAGATAACTTTTTGCTGGTTTCCTCCCGAAAGGTTACCAACTTTTTGATTTATTGAAGGAGTCTTGATAGAGAGTGCATTAACAAACTTTTTGGCGTTTTCTGCTTCCCAAAGGTCATCTATGAAAATTACAGCTTTAGTATGAAGACGGCGGCAACTTATATTAATATTCTCATTTACACTACGAATAGGAATTATTCCATCATACTTCCTATCCTCAGGCATGAGGACTAGACCTTCTTCAATGGCATCTTTAGGTTTTCGGATTTTTAGTTCTTTACCATCCAGAGTAACTTCCCCACTTTTTTTCTTATCAGCGCCATACAGCAACCGCATAACTTCAGTTCTTCCAGCTCCTACCAAGCCAAAAAATCCTAAAATTTCGCCTCTTTTTAGGTCAAAACTTACTGGATTTATGATTTTAGCACCAGATAATTCTTCTACCTTAAGAACTGTCTCTCCAATTGGTCGTTTGCGATAACTATACATGTTATCAATATTTCGTCCTACCATCTTACTGACTAAGAGGTCATGGGTGACATCTTTCATATCTGTGTAGGTAACAATACGTTGGCCATCCCTAAAAACCGTTACCTGGTCACATATTTCAAATATTTCTTCCATCCTATGAGTTACATAGATAATAGCTTTCCCTTGGTCACGAAGGTTCTTTATAATTTCAAATAATTTATGCACTTCTTTATCAGATAGGGAGCTTGTTGGTTCATCAAAGCCAATGATGTCAGCTTCTTGAAGCAATGCTTTGGCAATTTCAACCATCTGCCGTTGCCCTATTGAAAGATTCTTAACTTTTTGTTTGGGGTCTACCCCATCTAAGACAGCATCCAATTGTTTTGTTGCCGCTCCGTACAGTTTCTTAAAATCTATAAATCCAAATCCTTTAGTTGGATATTGCCCCAACATAAGATTTTCAGCCACTGTCATTTCCGGCACTAAGTTCAACTCTTGGTAGATAGATGCTATACCTGCTTTAATGGAAGCGCTTGTCGTCTTAAAATCCTGAATTTCTCCTCGTAAGAGGACATGGCCTTCATTTGCATGATAGGCTCCACTGAGAATTTTCAGCAACGTCGATTTCCCAGAGCCATTTTCACCAATTAACCCGTGTACCTGCCCATTTTGGATGGAAAAGGAAACAGCGTCTAGCGCCTTTACACCGGGAAATGTCTTAGTGATTGAGTTAAATTCCAATACAGGTTTCATCAATTGCTCTCTTTTACCTATTCGGCTATTCAAGTCATAATGCATGTACAGCCAAAGAACCGTACTCGTCTCTTTGGCCGTACAAGATACGTTAGAGCACGTTTTTACTCGTTCTCTTTCATCTTTTGAACATAGTTGGACCTATCCATCATGACAGCTGTTGTCCATGTCGTCTTAGGTGGTTCCACTCCCTTGGTAATCCAGTTGAAAAGCAATTCGCTGGTCTCATAGCCGTGTCGCTTGGGGCTGATAAGGGCAGTTGCATAAAAGCCTGTCGCTTCCTTTTTCTGGAATTCAACCGTGGCTGTGCCGCTTCCGCCAATTCCAACCGCACAAATGTCTTTAGCCAGGAAACCATTTCCTTCGAGTGCACGCGTCCCGCCCATCGCAGCCTCATCATTCAAACCGCCGACAAGCCAGTGCCTTATCTCAGGGTTCTTGGTGATGGTGATGTTCGCCGCATTAAAGCCGCCTTCTGTATCGGTTGTCTTTTCAGGCGACTCAAATACATGGCCAGCTGAAAAACCACGCTCGATAAGGGCATCGGTCATTCCGGTTGTCCTGTCCAACGCTGTCGGCAGCTCGTTGAAGCTTATGCGCATGAAGCCTGTCTTGGCAGGGTCCCATCCGCGTGCGACCATCTGGTCATGGAGGGTATATCCGACCTGTTTCCCAATTTCATAGGCGCTGATTCCCATATGGGGCACTTCGGTCATCGCCTTCCCGCTGGCATCGACAAACTGGTCGTCAACGCTGATCACCTTCATGCCATAGGCCTTGGCCTTTGCCATGATCGAGGGTCCCAGGCGAACATCAGGGGTGCAGATGACAAAGCCGCCGGCACCTTGTGCCTGGAGATTGTCGATTGCGGACAAGACCTTCTCGCCATCGGTAGTCCCGATCTTGACCACGTCAAATCCAAGGGCCTTACCGGCTTCATCGGCAAACTTCCATTCGTTCTGGAACCAGGGCTCTTCAGGCATTTTTACCAGAAATCCGATTTTCGGGGGGGCGTCTTCTTTTGCACCCTGTGCAAAGACCGAACCAAAGCAAATCAGGACGATGGACAAAACGATGAGTAATCTTTTCATAAGAATAAAACCTCCTGAGTTTTAACTGTACAAACACACAAGCAATAATCGTGCCAACAAATGACACTGTCCTAGAGGGACCTGTGCTCCATGGCACGGCGGAAATCAAGACACCCCAAACAAAGGTCTTTATATAGAAAAATCCATAAAATTCTAAAAAAACAGAACAAAATCATCATATATATTACCAACTAAGCAAAATTCGAGGGAGAAATTTCCGTTATTTCGTGTAAAGAGATTAAATATACCAACCGTAAAAGTCCTAATAATCATATAAGTGTTACTCAAATTACACACTCCCAAGTAAAAAGGGTTCAAACAGGTTACAAGAAAGAAAGTATGAATAGATTTTATCGTGACAAACCAAGAGACTCAAATCCAGATATCTGGATTTGAGTCTCTTGTTGCAAGATTTTATACATAATAGTGGTGAACTGATTCACCTTGTAAAATCACCACCATAGCAAAAAACAGATCAATGACCTTTCTTACATCCTTTCTTTAAAAGGCACCCGCCTATTGGGGCATCGCTCTTTTTCACAGTATGCACAGCTTTCATAATCTACAGTTGGGGAAGCAAAGATAAAGCCGCTGATGCTCTTATTGGGCAACATCAGAAAGCTCTCAGTAAGGGTAACCCCAATATCGTGAGATCCTCCCAGAACTGTAAACAGGCCACGTTGCTCTTCAATAGGCCAGATATCCACATTGCCGGAGCCAGGATTGAGGCTCTTTGGCCTCGAGATTCCATAATTCGCCCTGCAGTGGGCCATCAGGGCGACCCGTGCGTCCCGCAGCCCCTGCTCCTTGATTGCATCAACCCAGTAAGGGGCGAGCATGTCCATGTCGGATACATCAAGGCTTTCCAACTCATCACCACAGGTTGCCACATAGGCAAACACACGATGGATATCATCCAATACCCGCAACGCCTTTCCCCTGAACACAACCCCATCCACTGTGATCGAAGGCAGACCATCGATCACAGAGTGAGCGGTGATGAACCGCTCGCAGATGAGGAACTTGGGTTGCAGGATCTCTTGTGCCTTGTTGTATAGTGCAAGGGCATCATCCTGGGCATCATCAAGGTCCTCAAAACGGACACTTCTCTTGTACTGGGCCAAGGATGGCTTGAATGGGGGGTGCACGATAAGCCGGTTTTGTTCCATGGTATTAATCTCTCACTTATTTAAGGATGCTCAACACAGGTCGAGGGAGAACTGCCTATACCAGCCCATGTCTGTTGAAACAGTGAGACTGCATCAACCGATGGGTTGTAGAGACACATCACGCCCTTATCATACGTCTTGGGTGCATCCATCAAACCAATCTTCACATGGTTTCCCACCACATCAACAAGCACGACCTTACCGGCCTCCTTGGAAGGCATGAAGCCCTTCATCCGCAGCATCTTCGGAGCGACGGCGGTGAACAATCTCTCCAGCTCTTCCAGCTCAAAAGGCTGTTCAACGGTAAAGACACAGTTCTTTGGCCGGCCCTGCACGCCCCACCCATGATACGGGGCAGAGTCCTGCAAAGCTACAGGGGTGTAGATGTTCTGCTCGTCAAACTGCTTCAATATATCGCTGTCAACACTGCCAAAGGTGGTGGTGAACATAGGGGCATGCGGCTTGAGGGCCTCGATGCTGGATATGGTCGCCGTGAGGGACTCTTCGGAGACCAGGTCGCATTTGTTGATGATGAACCAATCACTGAAGACAACCTGCTCCTCAATGGTCTTCAGCGATTGTGAAAGAATGGGATACCGCTCGGCATCGACAATACACACCATCCCGCCATAGGCAAGGCTACCCTTGCCCTGGTCAAGGATGATCGAGGCAATTTCCAATAGCGGAACTGGCTTTGCAAGACCCGATGCCTCAACGAGGATGACATCGACATCAAGCTTGCTCATCTCCACGACACTTTTGATAAAGGAGCCGGAGAGGCAACTGCAGAAGATCTGCCCTCCACTAAGACTTTTAGTGGAGACTATATCGGTGGAACCCTGCACCAGGGCACTGTCTATGTTGATGGAACCAAAGTCATTGAGGATAAGCCCAATTTTCCGATCCTTGAACTGGGCGATCAGGCTGTTGATCACACTTGTCTTCCCAGACCCAAGAAATCCCGTGAGAATATAAAAGGGAATGCGCCGTTTCACTATAGTACCTCTTTGATCTTTGTAATGAGTTCCTCTCTGCTAGGGATGATCGAGGAGAATTGCAACTTGCCATTGATGTAGATGCTTGGCAACTTTGCCACTCCCATGACACGACAGCGTGCAATGTTCTGCTGCGTCGTGTATTTATACTCTACAAGGTCGATGTTCTCGCTCATCACCCCTACTGTATCAGTGGCAGCTGCAAGCATGTAGGTGCATGCGGCACACGTTGCAGAGTCGAGGGTGAACACTTCGACCAAAGGCCTTTCCAGGTTCTCATAATCAGGCAGGACACCGGTGAACTCAATCTCTTCCTTCGTATAGTTGCTCACCATGGAGCGGGCACTCTCCGTCTCATGGACAGCATGCTCAATGGCTATGGCATTTTCAAAGGGGATGTCGTAGGGCATATCACAACCCGGGGAGATGATCAGATGCCCAGGAGGCAGCGAATCAATGAGGTCCACAACTATCTTCATGTTGTCCTGCTGATTACCGAACAGCATCACCGACGTCAGGGGAATGTTCCCCCCGATGGTGATGTCGTACTTGTCGGTGATGGCCTTGGCATCCTTCAGGGAGACGTTCTCATCAACTGACATGCTGTCAGGCTTGGTCTTGCACATCGGCTCGATGTTCATGGTCGCATTGCCGCATACGAAGAAGGAGGATTTTGCACCATCGGCCCTGATATGATCGAACAGATCACTGAAGGGAGCGTGCATGAACTCCTCAAAGTGAGCCGGTGATATCTGTGATATCAAGGGGTCCACCACAGCTACGATATCAATGCCAGCCTCTACCAGATAGGTGGAGACAGCCTTGATGACCTCTGTCGAATAGGCCATCAAGGCCTGGACATACTCGGGCTCCAAGATCATATCCATGAAAATCTCAGTGCCGCGAAGGTGTGATGCCAGGGTAAAGGGCCCACAACAGATCCCATAGAGGGCAGTCGTTTCGCCGATCAGAGGCTTCAATCGCCTGATGGCCTCAAGGTGTGTCTTGATCCTTCCCTCTTCAGATGTAGGTATCTTGGTAGGAATGTCTGTAGTTTCACCTAAAGGGTGGGTCTTTACGGTAGGAGGACTGTCCTCACTCCATAGCAGCTCGCATCCAAGGACCTCTGCCTCAACCTGGAGGTCAAACATAACAGGCTGTCCATCGGGTTGGTACAGCTTGTTTACTTCAAGGGCCGCCTCCACCAAAGCATCGACATCCGTTGAAACCTTAATTGCATCATATCCCACAAGCTTGCCTGCATGGACCCCTGTGAAGGGGACCCAGGGCAGGCGATCTGTGGGAAGTCCTGCCAATGTATTGAAAACTCTCTCTTTTCCTGTCATGTAGTAACCTCTTATGCCATTTTCTTTTGGATCAGTTTCTTTCTATCGCTTCATGTCAGCCTGCATAACGCATCAGCCTGACCCACGAAGCTCTTGTAGGGCCGTCAACGATCACAGTGGCCCTCTCGTGAGGGATCATCACCTTATAATTAATCTTTAAAACTCTATATTATATATAGTAAGGTAATCAATTATACA
This sequence comes from Sphaerochaeta sp., assembly GCA_034007055.1. GTDB lineage: Bacteria > Spirochaetota > Spirochaetia > Sphaerochaetales > Sphaerochaetaceae > Sphaerochaeta. Next base: position 32,201 of record JAVERP010000006.1, on the reverse strand, counting down.
GTTCTATGATTATATTACTATCTTTTACACTATATTACGATTGATGGGTCATCTCAGATTTTCACTGTGAATCTCATGCCTGGCTGAGGGAAAGCTTCTTGCCTGTTTCCTATACTTTCCTGGGGTGAGTGTGGTCACTTCCTTGAATACCTTGGAAAAATAGCTTTGCTCCTCAAAGCCCACCATAGCAGCCACCTCAATGATCGGAAGGGAGGTGTCCAGCAACAGGCTCCGCGCATGTTCGATGCGGACCCTGTTCACATAGGTCGAAAAAGAGACGCCCATCCTTGCATTGAAGAGGTTGCTGAAGTAGTTGGGGCTCAAGCCCGCACTGTGGGCAGCCTCTTCAAGGCTCAAGCGCCCGCTGTAGTTGGAGTGTATGTAGCGCAGGCCTTTGGCGATGGTAGGGTCATACTCACTGTCCATCGAGACAAACACCATCTCCATATACGAGCGCAGGACCTTTGCAAGCCACACCGAAATCCCTTCCAATGAGGAATAGTTGCGTATCTCCTTTTGGCACTGCAGGCTCTTGGTCAGCACCTGCTCCTCATCAGCCCCCCCTCGCACAGCGGCCCGAGACAGGATGGAGAGTATCTCCATCACTCTGAATGAGATCCGTTCCAAGGAGTTCCCACTTGAAAAAAAGATGATGCCAAGAAGCTCATTCATGATCTTCATGGCCTTCGCCTTATCCCCCCAGCGAATCGCTTCCTGTAGGGCGCTCTCCTTTTCAATCGGGTAGCAGTGGACCTGCTCCCTGCCTTCGCTTTTCAGCAGTTGGATGCTTTCAGACAAGCGTGATTGCAGTTCCAGAGACTGTCGACTCTCGACCATATGGTGTTCGCTATAGCCTGAGGCCCACCCTGAACACATACGCAACACCTCTGACAGGCTATGCACTCGCCTGACATCAACCTGAGGGATGGTTTCCAATATCCTGACAAGCCCATCCTTGTCCCCAACATGGGCGACAACATCCTCTTCTATGACCTCATTGACATCGAGCGTCATTACAGGCCCTGCAATGATGGCGTACTCCATCCTTCCATTCATAATGACAGGGCTGACCCAGTACAACAGGGAGATGAGCCCAAAATAGATGTATGATCCGCCAAAGCGTTCCGACAGCACGGCACTATGCAGGTGGGTCGCAAAGCACTGGTCCTTCCAAGCGGGGTCTATGAGGCTGAACAGAGCCTCCAGCTCACTATGCCCAGAATCCAAGAGGGTCTGCTGCAGGACATCCAACACCATACAGGGAATGCCTGTGGCCCTGCTGTAATGGGAGGTGATATCCTTGACACCCTGGGGGACTTCTGAGCTAGCTTTCAATGGCTTCCTTCCATGAACATCATCTCCTCAACATAATACTCGTTGAAAAGACTCGATGATGACAATTCAATATAATGCGCACTTTTTCGAATCAGCTCCACGTTGGCCGCCTCTTCTTCCATGAGAAGCACATCAAGAGCCCCTCTTCCTGCAGCATTGCCAATGGCGATGATCTTCTCTGTCGCAACCTGGGGCAGCAGCCCGATGCGTTTGGCGCTCACTGCATTGATGAAGGAACCGAATCCCCCCGCAATGACAATCGAGCCCAAGGCGGATACATCTAGCTGGGCCTCGGAGAGCAGCACAGCACCCCCGGCTGCAATGGCGGCTTTGGCCAGCTGCACCTGGCGTACATCACCATGGGTAAACCCTACCGTATCTGTAATGCGGAAAGCAAGACCGCCATTGCCTGTAGTGAGGTACTTCTCTGCCAGCGGGTGCTCGTCATCCATAGCACCGGTCTCATCTACCAAGCCGATATCAAGCAGCAGGGCCAGGATATCAATGATGGCAGAGCCACAGATACCAACGGCCTGCCCTCCTCCGATGGTGCTATGGGCAACTGCACCCTCCTCATCGAGCCATACACGGTCAATGGCCCCCTCCACCGCTCCCATACCCTGTGTGATGGAGGCCCCTTCGAATGCCGGGCCGGCAGCGGAGGAGCAGCAATGGAGAGCTTTGCCGTCAAACAGGGCTATCTCCCCATTTGTCCCGATGTCTATATACAGGACAGGAAGGGTCCCATCCATAAGACGAGAGGAGCGCACCCCCACAGTCACATCGCTGCCGATATAGGCAGAGACTCCCCCTGGAAGGATAAGTGAGGCATGAGGGAAATCAGCGAAGCCCACCTCGACTGCCCGAAGGGCCAAGGAGCCGGTGATAGTTGTGATGAAGGGGGCAACTGCAATCCCAGAAGGGTCCTTGCCGGCAAGGAGGTGGATCATTGTAGGGTTTCCCACTACAACTATCTCCCTTATTGCACCTGCCCCTATCCGATGGGTCTCCATCAGGTCCTTCATCAGACGACCTAGGTGCCCTACGATACTTTTCTGCAGGAGCTTGAGGCCGCCAGGATGTTCATTTGTGTACTGGATGCGGGTAATGACATCCCCGCCATAGGAGGCCTGTGGATTCAGGGCCGAGCGATGATCGAGGACCTCTGCTGTATCGAGACGGGCAAGGTAGACCACTACCGTTGTGGTCCCTATGTCAACCGCATACCCATAGGATGGGGAGGGGAAACCCTGTCGAGCCTGCCCTGTGCCCACTCTGTCCTGGAATTGGGAGACGACCTGAGCCTGCTTCTTGCTGCTGATGAGGGCGATGGTCACATCCTGTCCCGAATCGGGTCTCATCCTGCATGCAAGTCGGATATGCTGCTCGAGGATTGGTATGCTCAACAGCCTTTGTTCATCGGGATGAAGGGGAAGAAAATGTTCTCCGACCTCCTGTACCAGGCATTTGCCACAAAGCCCATTGCCCCCACAAGGGGCGTGTATGTCACCCACCCCGGCATCAGAGAGCACATCAAGGACGCTCATCCCTTCGGCAATGGGGAGCTCTGCACTCGCCCCATCGCTCAATACAGTCAGTATCCCATGTCTAGCCATTGTACCCTGTCCTTTTTACCAGTCATGCATGCAAAGAACAGTAGTATGGACATGGTAAAATTCTTAGTGAAGAGCAATCTCTTATACAGCACTGGAACATACGGCCCACAGGCATATGTTCCAGTGTTTTGTATCGTTGTCAAAGAGGGGGAAAACACTCTTGAACCAAGAGGCGCTTCCCCTAGCAGATGCCCGGTTCTCTTATTTAGGCAATATCTTTGCAGAGTTGCAGGGCAACCTCTGCAGCTGTCGATGCATCGGGTGTGTACGCATCAGCTCCGATCTTCTCCTTGAAGGACTCTGTCACAGGAGCACCGCCTATCATCACCTTGACGCTCTGGCCAAGGTTGGCGTCCTTCACAGCCTTCACCACATTCTCCATCTCACGCATGGTGGTGGTCAGCAGGGCCGAACATGCTATGATGGAAGCCTTGTGCTCGATCGCAGCCTCTACAAAACGGGCGGGGGTCACATCGGTTCCCAAGTTGACGACAGTAAGGCCCTTGCCCTCCATCATCATGCCCACCAGGTTCTTGCCGATGTCGTGCAGGTCCCCTTTCACCGTTCCCAGCACAACCGTTCCACGGCTCACCATGTTGTCAGCAACCAACAGCGGCTTGAGAATTGCCATACCGGCATTCATAGCCCTTGCAGCGATGAGGACTTCAGGAACGAACACTTCGTTGTTCTTGAACTTCACCCCGATTATGCTCATCCCGGCCAGCAGTCCCTGGTCAAGGATATCCTCGGGCTTCATCCCTTCGTCAACCGCCTGTTGGGTCAACTCCTTCACGTCTTTTGCCTTGCCCCTTTGCAGGAACTCCGAGAGCGCTTTCATGTCAGCCATACTTACTCCTCCACATATGTTGGTATACGTAGTAGCTTGACCCACGAAGCTCTTGTGTTTGTAATCAATCAAGGTTTCCTGGCTTACGCTTGTGGCCTCCCCTACACCTTCCCAGTTTCCCAGTGGCTCTTGTAGGTTCGTCAGCGATTACAGTGACGGGCTCGTGAAGGATTCTCACCTTACTTCCCTTGTAATTGATCATTAAAACTCTATTGTGTATATAGTAAGACACTTAAATCCCATATTCTATAAATATATTACTATTTTTTACACAATTCTACGATTGCCTACAATACGCTAAGCCTCAGTATGTATTTCATGCCTGGTGGAAGAGACCCCATGAAAATATTTCCCTTGACATCTGAGGGGAAGGGCTTATACTAAAGCTAGGTTAGTACAAAAACATACCAACTAGGAGCAACCCAATGTCCATGCCCCGGAGAACAAGGATAATCACATCCTCGCGAGTAATCCGCCAACTATGGCTTGATGAAGGCCTCAGCAGGGCTGACCTTGCCAAGTTGCTGAACCTGAACAAGTCCTCGATGTCAAGCATCGTGCAGGACCTGATCGACCAGAAGATTGTCATTGAGACTGAAGAGAAGGAACCCGGCCCGAAAGGAGGGCGCAAGGCAACAGGGCTGAAGCTGAACAAGGATCACTTCTACGCCCTGGGCATTGAGTTGCGTTCAGACTCCTATACAGTCTTGGCAGTCGATCTGGGAGGCTCAGTCCTCTTTTCAGAAACCGTAGCCCTGGGCTTTACTGCCAGCACCTTCAGCGAAGAAGTCTGCTCTCTTATCAGGAAAACGCTAAAGGCCCTCGCTTGGCTGGACAGGCCCCTTATCGGAGTAGGCATAGGGTTTTCTGGAGTTGTTGACAGCGATAATCAGATTATTTTGCGCTCTGTATCCCTGGGCTTTGATCATCCATTTGACTTTGCCAAACATGTATCCTCCCAATTTCCGTTTCCTGTGATATTGGAAAATGATGCAAACGCCGGAGCTTGGGGGGAAGTGGTCTTCCAACGCAAAAGGAAGCTTAAGAATTTTCTCTTTGTGCTTATTGAATTTTGGAAGTACTACTCAGACATAGATGGGACACCCCTGCCTACTATTGGTATAGGGCTCGGATTCGATGGGAAAATCTATCGTGGGAGTCACTACACAGCAGGTGAGTTCAAAAGCGTTTTCAACCAGGATGCAGAGAATTCCCATCAGGTCGTAATTGAGGACGGGATACGGATTACCGAAAATGAAGAGCACTTGCAACGCTACATACAGGAGGTGTCCCTGAATATCGCATTTTTGGTGAATACCCTCGACATAGGAAATATCTTCATAGGCGGCGACATCGAAACCTTCCGATCCTTTATGCCCGACCTGCTCAGAACAGCCCTTAAGGGGAACTCCCTTGAGGGTGATGGAAATGCTTGCCAGATCCAGTTTTCTTCCCTTGGCTATCATGCGGTATCCTATGGCGCTGCCGCTTTGGTGCTGGACAAGGTATTTATGAATCTCGAACCCTTGGAAGACTCATCCGATAACTGCATATATCCACTTTTCTATATTCATTCTTGAACGATCGAATCCTGGACTACAGGATGACGTTCTTAGCATAGGAGGCTTTTCATGAGAACAAACCGATTGTTGCTTACCGTATTTGTTTCGCTTTTGTTGTTCCCTTCACTAATTTTCTCTGCAGGAACAAAAGAAACGGCCCAAAGTTCGAAGAAAGATGAGGTCATCGAGTTATCCGTATACCATTTCCTAGACCAGACGGATAAGACCACCGCACCAAATTTTGCCTTCCTCGTGGGAGAGTTCGAAAAGAAGAACCCCAATATCAAGTTGAATTTTGAATATGGATACGGTGAATCTTTTCACGACAAACTCCAGACGTTGGCAGTATCGGGCCAGTTGCCCGATATCCTTCTGCTCTATCCGGGAAAAAGGACCAGCCAGGTTTCCGATGCTGGCCTTGTGAAGGACCTAAGACCTTGGATCAAGGGACATGAAAGTGAATTTGCTGACATGGCAATGCAAGGCCAGGGTAAAAATGGAGAGATATGGGAACTGCCTGAGGACATAAGCATTACCTCCATCATGTACACCAACAACCGCCTTCTTAAGGAACTCGGTCTCACCTTGCCCAAGGGCCTCGATGAGCTTATTGCCCAAGGGCCTGCTATCCGTGCCAAGGGCCTGATCCCCCTTTCCATTGCAAACAAAGATGCATGGCCGATGCAGTCTTGCCTGGCAGGAATGTTGGTCGAGAGAACAGGTGGAATGCAGTGGTTTGACAAGGCTATTGCTGGTAAAGGTGCAGGGTTTGCAGATCCACAGTTCGTTGCAGCCATGGATATCATCAAACAGCTTTCCGACAAGCAGATGTTCTCGCCGGGAACCAACCAACTGGCCTATGGACAAGGCTTGGATGATTTTGTCAACGAGAAGGCTGTCTACCTGATCGATGGAGGCTGGATGGTCAACAACATGATCGGCGAGCTTACCGACGAACAGAAGACCTACATGAGCCTCGAGTCCTTCCCTGATGTACCTAACCAGAAGGGCAAAAGTCTCTCAGCCTCGGCTACTGCCGGACAAGGCTTTGGCATGAACGCCAAGCTCAATGAAGCGCAATCTGAAGCTGCCTGGAAGTGGATATGGTTCTATAGTGGTCCTGAAGGGTCCACCATCAGACAGAGATTCGGACGTTTGCCTGCATACAAGCTTGCAGAACCTGCAGATGCGGATCCGATGATCAAGAAGCTGATCGCTTTTGCCGGTAAGGTACCTATGGGGTATGTCATGGACGCAGTATTGGGCGCCGAACCTATCGGAGCTTTCAACATCAACCTGCAGAGGATGATGTTCGGAACCATGACAGCGAAACAGGTTGCACAGGACTTGGAAACGATGGTCAACAAGATTGACCGTGGCAACAAGTAAATCATTCGCATTTTGGCCGCCTCCTGTTCCCTCAGGGAAGGGGGACGGCCTTCCTATCCTGGAGAGAATAATGACGTTTAAACAGCAGAAGATGGCGAGTTATTTGATCCTGATCATTCCAGGACTCCTACTCTTTGCCTCAGTGATAGTATTCCCTATCTTCTACAGCTTCTCCTTGAGCTTCACCACATGGAGTGGATATGGAAAGAGCCTGTTCGTTGGTTTTGAAAACTACAGGAATATCCTGACTGACCCGGTATTTCTCCATGCCCTGAGGAACAATATGCTCATCGTTGCCATCTCGGTATTCGGGCAGATTCCCCTGGGATTTCTGCTTGCCTACATGCTGCATAGGAAGATGGTGAAAGGTGGGGAGTTCTACCAGACCATGATCTTCCTGCCCATCACCATCTCTCCTGTTGTGGTCGCCCTTCTCTGGAACCAGATATTCTCATCCTCAGGAATGATCACTGCCCTGATCAGGCGTTTCAGCGGCAACAGCCAATATGTCATGAAGATCTTTGAAGACAAAAGCCTGGCGATAGTTCCCATCCTCTTTGTCCTGCTCTGGATGCATACAGGGACCTACATGATCATCTATCTGGCAAACCTGCAGAAGATCACCCCGTCGGTATTGGAGGCTGCTCAGATAGACGGAGCCACAGAGGCCCAGATGCTCGGACGCATCATACTTCCCAGCATGATAGGCACCATAGCCACCACCGCCATCTTTGCCATTGCAGGCAGCCTCAAGGCCTTTGACCTTATTTTCGCAATGACCGGGGGAGGGCCTGCCCACTTTACTGAAGTCATTGCCCTCTACATGTATACGAATACCTTCAAATACTACAAGTACGGATTCGGCAGTGCCGCCTCCATCCTGATCGTCGCTCTTTCGGTAGGCCTCATCCTCATTTTACAGGGTACAAGCAAACGCATCGAGCGCAAATATGAGTAGGACGAAAACCATGTTCAAAACCAAAACAAGTTGGAAAACCATTGCATATTTTGTCATGATCTCCTTCGCCCTGCTGACCATCGCCCCTATTGTCTGGATGATCCTCAACTCCTTCAAGCCGCACTCCGAGATCGTCCGCAACCCACTGTCGCCCCCTACTTCCCTGTACCTGCAGAATTTCGTTCTTTCCTGGGTCCAGGGACACCTTGGGGTCTACTTTTTCAACAGTATCCTGTATTCGATGATCTCCACGGTCATAACGGTTATCTTGGCAATGGGAAGCGGGTATGCCCTCTCCAAGTTCAAGTATCGTTTCAGCAATGTCATCTACATGTTCTATACCCTAGGGTTGCTCATTACCGTCCATTCTGTCATTGTGCCCCTGTTCATCATGGAAACCAAACTGGGCTTATCAAATACCCGTCTGGGTGTCATAATCCCCTATATCGCCTTTGGCCTTCCCTTCCAGGTATTCCTTGCCACCACCTACGTCAAGGGCATACCCGATGCCATGCAGGAGTCGGCGATCATTGACGGGGCAAACTACCTTCAGGTGTTCTTTGCCATCATCCTCCCGATGGCTACCCCCATCATATCCACGATGTTTATCTACACTTTTCTGGGAAACTGGAACGAATTCATCCTTGTTCAGACCCTCACCAGCGAGATAGCCATCCGTTCCCTTCCTGTGGGAATTAACAGCTTTGCAGGAGGGATGTCCCGCGACTACGGCTTGCAATTCTCAGCCTTGGTAATTGGAACAGTTCCAATGATCATCTTCTACCTTGTCTTCCGGGACAAAATAGCACAAGGCTTTGCTGCCGGTGCTACAAAGGAATAAGAATACAATAGATGCACAATACAATGATGCTAGTACCCTACCCCAACGGTGAAGTGACGCAGAGCCCAGAACTGTTGGTTCTGGGCAATAACCTCTCTATCGAAAGAGCCGATGCTCCCTTTGCCTTTGCATCTGCTCAGGTACAATCCTGGCTAGCTGAGAAATGCCATCTGGCCCCTTCCCTGGTAGAGCCCGGGCAAGAGCCAACGGTCCGGTTCAGGAAATCAACAAAAAAACTATCTGATGAAGGGTATGCAATTTATGTATCCTCCCAAGGGTGCATCCTCGAAGCGAGTTCAGAAGCAGGGGCCTTCTATGCAGTACAGACCTTCAAGCAGCTTATCGACCCCATACAGGGGACCATTCCCTGTTGTGAGATCCATGACAGCCCGTCCTTCCTTTGGAGAGGCTTGCTCCTCGATGCCACGAGGTCTTTCTGCCCACTGCCTGAAATGTACCGGCTGATAGATCTCTCCTCATCGCTCAAGCTAAATGTGCTTCATTGGCATCTTACCGATGACCAGGGATGGCGCATTGCCATAGATGCCTACCCCCAACTCACGGATGCGAGCCCCGAGTTCTATTCGAAGGAGGATGTAAGGGCGGCTCTTTCCTACGCCAGGGAGAGGAACATCACCATCATCCCTGAGATAGATATGCCTGGGCATTTTGTTGCAGCGCTTGCTCATTATCCCCAGTTCAGCTGCACAGGGGGTCCGTTTTCCATTCCCCAAGGGGAGGGAATCTTTTCCGAGTTGCTCTGTTTGGGTAAAGATGAAGCTTTACTGTTTGCCGAACGCATCATCGGTGAAGTATGCGACCTGTTCCCTGCTCCCTTCATCCACCTTGGAGGAGACGAGATACCCCTCATCCGATGGAAGGAGTGTCCCGATTGTCAGAAAAGGATGCAAGAGCTGGCCCTGAAAAATGAGAAGGATCTGCTGTGTTGGTTTGCCAATTCCATGGCTCAAGTGGCCAGGAAGAAGGGTAAGACCGTCATCCTCTGGAATGATTCGATCGATGACCAGTATGATCCTTCGATCGTGTGCCAGGTATGGAACCCTTTGAAAAATGGGAGCGACCAAGTCGGTGACAGACCCCTCATCATGAGCCACTACTTCCATACCTATCTCAATTTGCCCCATTCGGTCATTCCCACCCGTGCAGTCTATCAGTACGGTGTGATCCTCAATGAGGATGCAAAACGAAGATCTTTCATGATGGGTTCTGAATTCCTGCTCTGGACTGAACACATCCACACCAGGAAGGAGCGTGACAAACACCTGTTTCCCCGTCTGGGGGCAGGCTCTGAGACCTTGTGGACTGATCCTAGCCGTCTGGACTGGAAGCGTTTCTCCCACTCGTTTGCCAAGTGCAACGAACGGTTGTTCACCTCGGGCGTTACAAGGACCCACTCCCTGTTCGCCAATCCCCCCAGGGTATACTGTATGTTCAGGAGGTATCTGAAGCACCAGAGGGTCCGCTACAACAGCAGGAAATCTGGTATTGCAAAGTAAGAGCGATCAATATTCCTTGGTTTGTTCATAACGGAACTGAGAGTAAAGCAGATGCCCGAAACGAGGAAGAATAGAGTTGAAATGGTCTAATGCTTATGACTGGAATACCAGAGAGAAGCACAAAGCCCAGGAGGAATTCCCTCTGGGCTTTGTCTACCATTTTTTGTTTTTTTGTTTTCGAATATTCTTGACATATGGGCGCAACCACTTGATACTGAGTTTATAGATTGTACTACAAAGTACAGATAGAGGGAAAATGCCAATACATACCATTGGCACACACTTGCTTCTTAACTTAGAAGGAGTCACTACGATGAATCCAAGAGAACGTGTTCTCACATCGCTCCATCATAAGGAACCAGATCGAGTTCCCTTTATGTATCGGGACGTCCCACAAGTCAGATCTCGGTTACTGAAAGACCTGAAACTAGCAACTGATGAAGATTTATTTCAAGCTTTCGGAATTGATTTTCGTTGGGTAGAACCAAAATATGTAGGACCGAATTCCTCGGATGAAACATATCCCGATAAGAAAAAAAATATATTTGGCGTTGAGTATCTCTTACGGACAGGATCAGGGGGAAGCTATTGGAAACCGGAGACTTTTCCCATGCAGCATATTGAAGACCCCGCACTTCTCGAAAAGTATCCATTTCCTACAAAATCCTTATTTGATTTCTCTACCATCCAGGAACAACTCGATCGGTATGCAGGCTATGCCATCATGACCGCCCCTAATGTCTATTGCAGTCCTGGAATCCTGTCTGTAATACAGGATCTTTTTGGCATGGAAAAAACGTTTATGGATATGTATCTCAATGCTGAGTTGTGGCATGATCTGGCGGAAAAGATCATGGTCTTTAACAAGGCATTTATGCATGCCTACTTTGCAGCAGGAAAGGGAAAGATAGATTTCTACCGCATTGGCGATGACTATGGAGGACAACGAGGACTCCTTTTCGGACCAGAACAGTATAGGGAATTCCTAAAACCCAGGAATACAGAGCTTGGCTCGATCGCAAAGGGGTATGGGGCTCATTTTTACCTGCACAGCTGTGGGTCGGTAAGAGACTTGATCCCTGACATGATCGAAACAGGAGTCGAGGTGCTTGACCCCATACAGGTCCTCGCCGCCGGTATGGATCCCATAGGGCTAAAGAAAGATTTTGGAAAGGTCCTGTGCTTTTCCGGCGGGGTTGATGAGCAGGAACTCCTGCCCAACGGGACACCAGAAGAGATGAGAGAGGGAGTATTTCGTCTGTTGGATGTGATGGCTCCAGGCGGGGGGTTTTTCTTGGGCCCAACGCATAATCTTCAAGAGGACATTCCAACAGACAATATTATTGCACTGTACAAAGCAGGGGAGGAATATTTCAGATGACATCAAGAGAGAGGGTAAAAATTACCCTAGACCACAAGATTCCAGATCGGATTCCATGCCACATGAACGCGACTTCATGGGTTGTTGAAAAAATGCTGGAGTTCTTTGGAGTAAAGCAGCAGCACGAGCTATTGGATGCCCTTCACATTGACACCCTCGATACACGGGGTTTGGATTTGAGAAAGGGTATCATGCCCATATTCAAAGGGCCAAAACACCCTTTGCTCACTGAAAAGTGGGGTGGAAACATATTGGAATTATGGGGAGTAGAAGAGCAGGTCATGTCGACTCCTGATGGAAGGATGTTCGGGCAAACAGAGTATCCTCTGCAAGCGGCACAGTCATTGGAGGACCTTCAGAGATACCAATGGCCTGATCCTGACTGGTTCGACTATTCCACCATGCGCTCTAGATTGCTGGAGCATAAGGACCGTTCGATTATTGTGACTGGGGGATCCGTTTGGCAACATCCTTCGTATGTTCGAGGATTGGATACTTTGATGATGGATATGCTCGCTGAACCTAAAATGGCCTCCTATCTGTTTGATGTCTTCACTGAATTCTATCTTGGGTTCTTTACCAGGATTCTGGATGAAGCGGGAGACCTTATCGATAGTATCGCGCTTGCTGATGACCTGGGCATGCAAAACAGTCTCATGATCAGCCCAGCCCTTTTCGATACATTTGTCGCCCCCAATATAAAAAAAGTAGCTGATTTGGCGCACTCATACGATTGTGCCTTGATCCTCCACTCTGATGGCAATATCAGATCGATCATTCCCAATCTGATATCCTTAGGAGTCGATGTGCTCGATCCTATGCAACCAGAAGCAGTGGGAATGGATATGGTTGAGATAAAGCGCGAGTTTGGAAAGGATTTGGTTTTTAGGGGCGGGATCAGCACCCAGCAGACACTTGCATATGGAAACAAGCAAGATGTTGCTGAAGAGGTCAAACGGGTCATCGACATCCTTGGAAAGGATGGTGGATACATCTGTTCTCCCGGTCACCCGGTACTCCAGGAGGATGTTCCAATAGACAATATCATAGCGATGTATGAAACCGCGCATGAGTATGGCAAGTATTAGCAGGTGACCAAATAGAATGCAAAGCATCTGAGCCCTTGCGAGGTATCAGGTGCTTTGCATCCCTACATCATATCATTCGGGCTTGGGCCCTACTCCACCCTCGCCAGTTCGTTGAACAGGCTGTTGCACACCAGATACATCCTGGGGATATGGAAAGGTCCCTTATACATGTTCCCCTTCAAGGGAGTGGACAACGTGTTGTCGTGGTGCAGATAGCCATACCACTCGCCAAACTCACCATCGACGAAGTTGGCCTTGATGTACTGGTCCACCTCGCTGAACTGCTCCAGGTACTTCCTGTTGTTTGTCAGGGTATAGGCCATCAGGTTGGCAATGGCCGCCTCACACTGCGGCCACCAGAACTTCATGTCGTGCCAGTACTCGGTGGCGCTCTTGCCCAAGGCATCGCGGAAATAGATGATGCCACCCTTCTCTGCATCCCACCCGATCTTCCACATCCAGGAGAGCATCTTGGTCCCCAACTGCATAAGGGTGGCATCGTTGTTACGATACTTTGCCTCACGCATGACAAACCAGGCCCCCTCGATGGCGTGGCCAGGATTGAGCAGCCTCCCTTCGAAGTGCTCAAGCTCCAAGGCTCCATCTTCGGCGCACTGCTCCACCACGATCTGGAGCTCAGGCCTGACAAAGTACTGCTCGATCTCCGTAAGCAGACCATCGATGAAGAGCGTCAGTTCTTCTTTGTGATCGGGGCAGGCTTCACGAAGCTCCTGGGCTGTGTTGAGCAAGATCATGGGAACGCCGAAACCCTTGGATGGACGCAGGGACTTGGGAACCAGAATATCAGGACTATCAAGTGTCCTGAGCACCGTCTGGAAGAGGTCGTACGCCTTGGTGGCATACTCCTTCTTACTGAAGGCCCTGCTATAGGATGCAAACCCTATGATGGCAAAGGTCTCGCTAAATACGTACCGAATGCGCTTCACCACAGCCTTGCCCTCCCGGCTCACCCTGAAGTACATCCGCCCGTCAGAAGGGTCAAAGCAGTGTTGCTCGATAAACATCACCAAGGAGTCACAGACCTCCTGGTACGCGGCTTGTTTATCATAGAGCCTTGCTGCTTCGCTGAAGGACCACAGGGCCCTGCCCTGGAACCAGACAGACTTGTCCGTCTCCAGAAGGGAGCCATCACGGTCAAGGCCGGTCAGCATCCCACCATACTCACGGTCGTAGCCGCTCTCCAACCAGAAAGGGAGCACATTATCCAGGAGCATCGTGCGATACTCATTGGCAAGAACTGTAAACTTGTTTTTCATACTCTACCTCATCCATCCTACCATCTGTCGCATTGCATGCATCAGCACTGTTCTGCTTCAAGGCAGAGCAAGGAATCTACTCTGCCTTGAAGACCTCTACAACATCCATATCATCGGAGAGCATCACCAGGTCAGCCTTGTACCCAACCTTGATGCAACCCCTATCAGTCTGGGAAAGAACCCTCAAGGGGTTCTCCGACGCTACGGCGAAGAAGGACCGCCTGTCCAACAGCCCCCTATGATAGAGGCCCTTCGCTGTTTCATTGATCAGGGAAGCAGAACCTATCAGGATATCACTATCGCTGTAGTAGCACGCCTTCCCATCGCTGTACATCTTCTTTCCAAGGTATCTGCCCTCACCTTTTCCCATACCGCCAAAGCTCATCGCATCGGAGATGAGACAGAGCCTTGATGTCCCCAACACATTGATCGTCATATCCATGATGGAGGGATGCACATGCACCCCGTCACAGATCAGTTCATAGGTTGCATGGGAAAAAGAGCTCACAAACGGCATGGCAGCAAGGCCGGGGCGTTTGTGGTCAATGCCGCTCATCGCATTGAACAGGTGGGTAAGATGGTTCTTAGCCCTTGGTCTCAAAGATTCTAGCTCACTATCGCTATGGCCATAGGCCACAACGATGCTGTTCTGTTCCAAAAGATTCGAAAGCTCTTCACTACCCTCTAGCTCAGGAGCTATGGTCATGGAGGTGACAAGAATCTTTCCCCCATGCTTTATCGCCAGAATCTTATCAAGGTACTCCCTATCAAAACCCCTGATACCAGAAAGTAAGATACCACCCTTCTTCTCAGGTGCAATGAAAGGGCCCTCCACATAGACGCCAAGCAGGTGGGAAGAGAGAAAGGTACTCCTATCCATTGCATTCTTTATCTGGACCAACAGGTCCAGATCCATGACAACCGCCAGTTGAAAAGAGGTAATGCCCTTCCCTGCAAGAAACAGGGCCAAGCCCTCAAGGTTCTCCTGTATGTTGCCCTGGGTAGAATCAAAACCACCGCTGCCATGGAGGTGCATATCAACGAGGCCGGGGCCGACAAGGCTTCCTTTTGCATCAAAGCATGTGATCCTTTTCCTAGTGCAAATATCTTCATCATGCCTGCCCACGTACGTGATGAGCCCCTGCTCCACCACAATGGTGGCATCGGGGAGCAGCGCCCCGTTTGTATGCACAAGAGCATGGGTTATCGCATAGGCCCTATCATGATGGACCATAGGCTACTCTTGCCCTTCGCTGGAATCGCCCTTGTACTTGTAGGTGAAATGAAAGACAAGGCTTGCCATGAAGGCATCGTAATCACGATTGTACAAGGCTGTATAGATATCCCTATGCTTCTTGATCCTCAAAGCCTTGTCATCTATCATCTTTCCCCTGAAACTGCGATCACACTCCCATGCTGAGTCCAGATAGGCTATCAGCATCTTGTTATCAAGGTTTTCATACATGCACTGATGGAAGTAGGCATCGGAGTCATAGAAGTCCTCATACTCCTCAAAGCTCTCCATCGCCTTCACACACTCCTTCATCCGCACGAGCTGTTCGTCGGTCATGGAATCGAAGCACTGCTTGGCAAACCCTATCTCCAAGACCTTACGCACCTCCTGCGACTGGCGGAAGAGGTTCCCTTTATCTTCTATAAGATTGAGGAACATGCACGTGGACAGCGAGCTGGGGGAGAAGGCGTTCACCACCATTCCCACCCCAGGCTTGGAGCTGACCACCCCAAGGATCTCAAGGGTCTTGATAGCTTCTCTGAGTACATTTCTGGAAACCCCCAAAGTCTGGGACATTTCCATCTCTGTAGGGATCTTATCCCCAGGCTTGAGATTGTTCTTCACTATATATAGGCGAAGCTCATCATACACCTGGAGATACAGCTTCTTACTCTTCAAATTCTTCATTATCTAATCCTTCAGTCCTCGTGATACAGGCATGGAAAAAACACCTAGCTATAAGAGTAAAATCTATCACATCTTGTCAATAAATGCGATATGAGTCTTTCCTTTGTGCTCCTTCTTGAGATCGAGGCAGAAACCATTGATCGTTTCCATAAGATCGTCACTCGGGGCTGCAAACGGACGTCTGGAGTATCCTGCATCCACACCGCTGGCGGTGATGAGCTTCTTCATGATGGGGAAGAAGTCCCACTGTACGAGGAAGTGGATCAACTTGGTTGCGATCTTCTGGATCTCAAAGGCTGCGACATAGTCACCCTTCTGGGCAAGGTTGTACATTTCGATGGCTGTATCGGGCATGAGGTTGTACGTCGATCCGATGAGGCCGTCGGCTCCTGCAAGCAGGCCTTGGGTAGCCATCTCGTCACAACCGGAGTAGACCATGAAGGCCGCTCCCAGCTCGCCCTTCAGGGCACACATGTCATCATGTTCGCGTCCTGTGAACTTCAACCCCTTTACATTGCCTATTGAGGCTATACGCTTGACCAGGGCATTGCTCATCAGGCCGGCAAGGCTGATGTTATAGACTATCATGGGGATGGATACGCTTTCGGAGATGTCCTTGTAGTAGTTGAAGATGTCATCACCGTTGAACTTGTAGTAGAATGGGGGGACCGAGGAGATGGCATCAGCTCCAGCAGTTTCTGCATGCTTTGCAAGGTCGATGGACTTTTTCGTCCCGATATCACCAACGTGTACAATGACAGGAATCCTGCCCTTGACCTGATCGATGACGGCTTGTGTATAAGCCTTTCGCTCTTCAGCGGTCATCAGGAACCCTTCACCGGTGCTGCCGGTGATGTACAGGCCATGGACCCCTGCCTTGATGAGAGACTCTGCCAAAGCACGTCCCCTTGTAAGATCCACCTCTTCGTTCTCGTCGAAGGTGGTTACCATTGCGGGGATTACCCCTTTGATAGCTGTAATGTCAAACCTACTCATACCCTTTCTCCTCTATACTTTTCAATAAATGCTTTTTTTCCAAATTCAGGAGCATTCAGATGCTCACAAAATGCTTCAAGATCTAACGTCGAAATGTCGATGCCTTGTTTTTTGACGGCCTGCTCAAGTTCTGCATAAAAATCAAACGTTCCACCGGACCAAATGGTCTTGGGGAATACGGGAAAAGCCGAATTCCTATGGGGGTTTGGCACATACTCAGCAAGGGCGATGAAATTCCCATCCTTGACATACCCTTCCAAGCCCCATCGCCCTTCCATTTCCACCAGCTTCTCCCGCAAGACAAGCCTCACCTTCTCATGCATGCCCTTTTCGTGCTCCAGCAGGTTGTACGCCTCACCAAGGGAAGAGGTCATGTCGAACAACTCCTCATGCCCGCCCCCGTAATAATAGACATACTTATGCCTCTTGTCCCGCACCGACACCCAGCGCCTGTTGCCCCGGGAGTACTCGATATATTGGTAGTTCCTATCCTTTTTGGGATCGAGGGCAAACAGTGACTCCCCTGGCAGCTCATACTCTGGGGGATACTCAACACCTGCCACATCAAGCATGGTGGGCAGGAAGTCATTCAAATCCGCAAACTCCTCTTTCCTCGCCCCCGCCTGTGTATGCTTGGGATAGCGCACAATGAGTGGGATCTTGCTGCTCCCATCAAAGGGAAGGAACTTCTGGTAACAGCCCAGGTCAGAGAGCATCTCACCATGGTCTGAAGAAAAAATGATGAGCGTATTGTCATACTCACCCAAATCCTTGAGTCTTTGGATGACCCTTCCTATCTGCTCGTCAATGAAGGTGATCTGTGCAAAGTAACTCTCCCGCATCTTCCGTTCGTACAAAGGATCAGGGAAGTCGCCCCAGGCCTTGTTCTCCTCTGACATGGAGCAAAGATTGCTTCTAGCCTGCAGAGGAGAGGGCAGATCAATATCCTTGTAGAGGTCAACAAGCCTTTGGGGAACATTGAACGGGGGATGGGGGGCTATCCACCCCGCAAACACGAAATAGGGTCGATTCTTGCTCTTACGATCCAGATAGTGCAGAACCCTGTCGGCAACCCATTTGGTGCCAAGGTGCTCTTCAGGTATCAGGGATGTCTGAGGCAGCATATACAGGAGATTGCGCACTCCATGGATATTCTGCACATCACCGTAGCCATTAGCCTGCAAATACTGCAGATAGTCATCATCCTCAAGGAACTCAGGAACCTCTTCCATGGTCTCACGAACATCAAAGCCATTATTCCTTCTTGCAGGCTGGAAATGCATCTTTCCAATAGCTCGGGTGTGGTAGCCTGCATTAGAAAGCAGTTCTGCTACCGTAGGAAGGCACCTGTTGCACCGTGCTTGGAATTCGTTGTCAGCAATTCCATGATGCTTTGCAGTAAGGCCCGTGATAAGGTTATGCCTGACAGGACAGCAAATGGGATTAGGGGAGTATGCATTGGTATAGGCCTGCCCGTCGCGAACGAGGGCGTCGAGGTTCGGGGTTATCATATGGGGATTACCCAAGGCACCAATGGTATCAAAGCGTTGCTGGTCCGTGAACAGCAGGAGAATGTTTGGTTTCTCGTTCTTTGCCAGCACCTTTTCCATATGGGCTTGCAAGGAAGTGTGGATGTCTATCCTAGGTGAATTATCAGTGGTCATTTCTTTTCCTTCATGAACTCCATGGCAAAGTGACAAGAGACAAAATGCTCCTCACCCCCTATCTGATACGCAGTCAAAGCGGGCTTGTCCACCTTGCACTTCTCCCTACAACTCGGGCACCTTGGATGGAAGGGACAGCCTGAGGGAGGATTGACCGGCGACGGGACATCCCCTTGCAGGGGAATCCTCTTTCGTCTCTTGGTGATGTCTGCGATCGGTATGGCAGAGAGCAAGGCACAGGTATAGGGGTGCAGGGTGTTCTTGAACAGCTCGTCCGTTGTTGCAAGCTCCACCACCTTGCCCAGATACATCACCGCTATGCGGTCGGAGACATACTCGACCACCGACAGGTCGTGCGTGATGAAGAGGTAGGTGAGGTTTCGCTCCACCTGCAGCTGCTTGAGCAACTTGAGCACCTGTGCCTGGATGGATACATCGAGGGCTGAGACCGCCTCGTCACAGACGATCAGTTCAGGGTCGACTGAGAGGGCGCGCGCTATGCCGATCCTCTGGCGCTGGCCGCCTGAGAACTCATTGGGATAGCGAGTCATATAGTCCCTGGGCAGGTTCACCGCCTCCAACAGATCACCGACCAGCTTCTGCTGGTCGGCCTTCTTTCTGATGCCGAACTTGTTCAGGGGATCGACAAAGGAGCCGAAGATGGTGAAGGCCGGATTAAGCGAGGAGTACGGGTCCTGGAATACGATCTGCAGCTTCCTTCTCGCCTCATCGAGGTCCTTATTGTTAAGTTTCATCAGGTCCTTCTTCCCGTCGGCAAAGGTATACTCGACACTTCCTGCTGTAGGACGGTAAAGCTGCAGGATGGACTTGCCCAAGGTTGTCTTTCCACAGCCAGACTCGCCCACTATGCCCAGCGTCTCACCGCGGTAGACCTCAAGGTCCACCCCGTCGACAGCGCGCACATGACCGACTGTTCGCTTGAACACCCCTTTCCTGACAGGGAAATATGTTTCCAGACCGGAGACCCTAAGCAGCAGTTCTCTCTTATCTTTCATGGTTGAGCTCCTCGTACTTGAAACAACGGACCATATGGGCCTCCTTGGTAAAGAACTCAGGGGGCATATGTGTGTGGCACTTCTCATCAGCATGTTTGCATCGTGGGGCAAACTGACACCCGGGAGGGCGGTTATACGGATCAGGGGTGGTCCCCTTGATGGGTTCCAGCTTCTGGTTCTTCCCCTTTCCCAGCATAGGAATGGATTCCAGCAGGGCACTGGTGTACGGGTGTGTGGGATTGCCCAACACCTGAGTGGCGGTGCCGCTTTCGATGATGAGGCCCATATACATGACAGCGACATCGTCGGCCATCTCCGCAACCACCCCCATATCGTGGGTGATGAGCATCATAGCCATATCCTTCTCACGCTTGAGGGTATTCATCAGCTCGAATATCTGAGCCTGGATGGTCACATCCAAGGCGGTGGTCGGCTCATCAGCTATGAGGACCTTCGGCTCGCACGCCATGGCCATCGCGATCATGGCACGCTGTCGCATCCCGCCGGAGTACTGGTGCGGATACTCGAAGACCCGCTGCTCTGGAGCGGGGACGCCCATATCCGTAAGCAGGGAGATGGACTTCTTCGTTGCTTCCTTCTTGCTCATCGAGGAGTGGTTCATCAGCATCTCATTCATCTGGAAACCGACGGAGAAGACAGGGTTGAGCGCTGTCATGGGGTCCTGGAAGATCATGGCGATCTCTTCGCCACGAAGAGCCCTGATCTCAGGCCCATTCTTCTTGAGCTCCCCCAAAGAGATCTTTTCACCCTCTTTCCAGTAGGTGATGGACCCCTCCTCAATGCGTGAGAGGTCGGGAAGAAGCTGCATAATCGCATTAGCGGTCACGCTCTTTCCACAGCCGGACTCACCGACCATGCACAGCGTCCTCCCCTTCTTCAGTTCAAAGGAGATGCCCCTGAGGGCTTTGTTGCACCTCTGGTTGGTATAGAAATTGACATGGAGGTTATCCACTTTCAAAACAGTCTCTTGCATATGCATCTTCCTATCAACCAACCTGGGTTGGGTCTGCAGCATCTCGCAGTCCGTCACCAATGAAGTTGACGGCCATGACAAACAACGTGATCACCAGTCCTACGGGTAGCCATACCCACCAAGCCTCACGCAGGATGTTGAGGTCCTGGGCAACGTTAAGGATGTTTCCCCAGGTTGCTGTCTCCAAAGGAACGCCCAGGCCCAAAAAGCTCAAGGATGCTTCCTGCAGGATGAACATCGCTGTGGAGAGGGTGATATTGACAAAAATAGGGCCGATCGCATTGGGGAGCATGTGCTTGAAGGCGATGATGTGACCCTTGATGCCGAAGGCCTGGAGGGCTTGGATATACTCCTGTTCCCGTATCGACAGCATCTGCGAACGGGCCATCCTATACATGCTCGGCCATCCGGTGAGGATGAATATCAGAAGGAGGTTCCACAGGCTCTGCCCGAGGATGGTAACCAGGATGGAGACCAGGATTATCTGGGGAAAACTCATCATGATCTCGCTGACCTTCATGACAATTGAGTCGAGCATGCCACGGCGGTACCCTGCATAGGTACCCAAGGAGACGCCGATCAGGGCAGCTCCGAGGGCGCTTCCCAGCCCGATGAATATGGAGATCCTTCCTCCGTAGAGGATACGCGTCCATATGTCGCGCCCGATCTGGTCGGTGCCCATGATATGGGCCTTGGAGGGACTGCTGAGCCTGTTTCGCAGGTCGATGGCATTGGGGCCATACTTGGTAAGCAAGGGAGCTATTGCACACATGATAATCATCAGGACAAAGACAACAAAGCCTGCAATGGCTAGTTTGTTCGCGAGTATCTTCCGCAATGTCCGGCTTGTGGTATTCTCCTTGAGCAAGCCATGGTCTTCCTTATAGAGAAGGTCATCCATTTTTTTCTGTAGCGCTTGGGAACTCATAGGACCTCCTCCTAGGAAAGTTTGACCCGTGGGTCAAGAAGAGCAGTTACGACATCGACAAGGATACTGGATACCAGCACTATGAGGACTGAAAAGAAGGCCACCATCATGACTACCGGGGTGTTCTGGCTGCGCACTGCCATGACAAACATCTGCCCGACCCCTGGCCACTGGAAAACCTGTTCGATCACGACTGCCCCTCCGATAAGCATGGGAAGACGGAAGCCGATCAGCACTGCCACCGGGGTCATCGCTACGCGAAGACCATGCACAAGGTTTACCCTCCACTCGGGAAGGCCTTTGCTTCGGGCTGTCTTGATGTAGTCCTTGTTCAGCGAGTCCAGCATGCTCGAGCGGCTGTAGCGCATGACCCCTGCAGTAAGGGACAACCCTAGGGTAAGGGCAGGTAGCACCAGATAATCGAGGCGCATGAAGAAAAATTCCGAGCCGGGCGTCATTCTGCCCCCAACGGGAAACCATTGGAATTTGAAGACAAAGACCATGATCATAATAAGGCCAAAGAGAAATTGGGGTATGGCCACCCCTATCATGCCGAATACGGTAAGGGCATTGTCGACCAGAGTGCCTTTTTTCAAGGCTGAGACAACACCAAGCAAACTTCCGAACAAGGTCGATATGATCAGAGCTGCAATGGAGAGTTCCAAGGTTGCAGGCAGCTTGCTTGCCACCAATTCTGCTACGGGAACACCACTTTGGAGACTGTAGCCGAAGTCCCCTTGCACAATATTCCCCAGCCACTTCACATAGCGAACAAAAAAGGGGTCGTTGAGCCCCAACTCTTCCCGCAATGCTTCCAGCTTCACCGGATCAACCGATGAGAGGGCATCCGGGGGGATCATGAAGTCGACAGCATCCCCGGGCATGAGGTCCACGCCAAGAAAGATGAGAAAGCTGATGGCTATCAGCATAGGAATAAGCATCAGGATTTTTCTGATAATGAAATTTAGCATACGCTGACACCTCAGGTCTCTAGTGAAATTGCCGGGAAGAGTATTCTCCCCTTCCCGGCACTACTATACCAAGCACTTATTTTATGTTGGCAGGATGTGGGTACTGGTTGATGTAGAACAAGCGGGTGTACCTGATATTAACAGGGTTAACGGTCATTCCCTTGATACCAGCCATGCCCTTGGCATCCTGAACGCTCTTGCTCCAGGCATAGTCAATCTTTCCACCTTCAGCATTCTTTTGGAGGTTCGGGTCATTCTCCCCATTAGCGTGCATGAAGATCTTGCTGATATTGCCAGTCCCCTTAAGGAAGTAGGCATTGTTTCTCTCAAGTATTCCATAGTTGCCAAGCACGGTCTGCCCTACCTTGAAGGGTCCTGTTCCGACAGGTTTCTGCCAGAAAGCATTCTGCTGGCATGTTACAGGGTTTGAACCCGCTAGCAGGTGAGAAGGAAGAACAGGCCACTGGCTAAAGGTCAGCAGCGCATTGGGATCGAGCTTGTCAAAGGTAATCTTGACGGTATTGCCACTGATGGCGATGCCGCTGATATGATCGGTCTTCTTGTCCAGGAAGTCCTTGGCACCCTTGATGGAGCTGTAGGTGGTCACTGCAACTGCATTGAGGCCAGGGATCTGCAAGGAGTACTCGATGGTGAAGCGAACGTCTTCGGCAGTGAAGGGTTTGCCATCGTGCCATGTGACGCCACTGCGCAATTCAAACACCATCTCCATTCCATCAGCGCTTACCGTGTAGTTCTTGGCAAGCAGGCCATCGGTTGGAGTGAGGTTCTCATCAGCATTTACCAGGCGGTCAAAGAGAATCTCCTGATACAGGAACAGGCCAGGATTGACTGCATGCATCTGGTAGAACTCCTCGGGTCCACCATTGGTGTACATCATGCCATCAGGGCGTGTGGTGGTCCAGTTGAGCAGGTTCTTGTCATAGGAGAACTGGTCATTTCCCAGTTTTCCACCCTTGAGGTCGATCTTGTCACTGGTGTAGATGAAGGAGAGCTGGTGGTAGAGGGGCATGTTGTACATGTTCTCACTCATCTCTTTCTGCACTGCCTTGAAAGCCACTTTCTGCTTTTCAACATCGGCGGTTGCATTGGTCTTGGCAATGAGGGCATCAAGGGCGGGCTTCTTAGGAAGACTTGAGTTGTTTGATGCACTGCTGTCAAAGCGGTTGTAGAACTCGTGTTCTGCAAGGGCTGCAACTGCTGCATAGGCGAGGTCCCATTTAACAACAGAAGGTCCGTTCACACGGTCTGCCGGCGGTACCCACAGCTGTGCGGCAAGGTCGCCTTCCAGCTTCCTGAACTGTGCCTTCACCCCTACTGCTGCCCAATACTGCTGGACAATAGACATCAAGTCGACAGTCTGCTGGTCGCCGTAGTAGTAGACAACATCAAGGGTGTAATCTGATGGCCACTGCGCTTCCTTGAGGAGCTTCTTTGCCATTTCTGGGTTGTAGGCATAGTCGTTCAGCCCATCGGCAAGCCAGGACCCAGGGGAGGTCATTGATACGGCGAGTTGCGCCTTGCCTTCAAATATGGTGTCAACAATGGTTTCCATGTCGATGGCATATCTGAGAGCCTGTCTAATTCTTACGTCTGCAAGGGGTGTTCCCATTGCCTTCCACTCTGCTGCGGCTGCAGGGGCTGCGGCCTCTGTTGCTCCCCCTGCAAACAGGCTTACGCTAACGATCAGGACTAAAGCTAACAATACTAGTTTTTTCATAGATACTCCTTTTGTTTATACTTTGTAGTACAAACTATAAATTCAGTATTGAACAGTTTTTTCGATATGTCAAGAAAAATATTCAGATCCAAACAACAAAAAAATACTCAAAACATCAAAAATCGGTGAAACCTGTTCAATTCTTATGACCATCATAAAATGTTGTGGCATCCACCTGCTTGGAATCCGTCCTCCATATCCCAAAGAACTTACTCACACAATCCTGCAGGGGATCTTTGTAGTATGCCGATACGTGCCGAATACGCTGTTGCAAGGCTAGCACTTTGCTCTGGGAGGAGGGATCATCCAACAAGTTATGCATCTCATGGGGGTCGGTATTGAGATTGTACACCTCATCAAAATCACCTGGGGTAAAAATGTATTTCCACCCATCGTCGGTAACGATGGCTCGCTGCGAATAGAGGAATCGCAATCCGTGAAATTCAAAATAGACTTCGCTACGCTTTTTTCGGTCGGGCCGTTTTACCAGGGCGTCCTCCAAGGAGTTGCCATCCAGTCCCTCAGGGGCCTCAATTTTTGCCAAATCCATAAGCGTAGGCATAATATCCATATTCATAGCAAGGTCTGAGCTGATATGAGGGGTAAGGGTCCCCTTCCAAGAGACTATCAGAGGAATGTGATGGGTCTCTTCATACATCAAGCCCTTGTCCATCATTCCACCGTGGGCACCAGTCATGTCCCCATGATCGGCACTCAGCACTATGATGGTGTTTTCCAAAAGGCTCTGCTTTTCCAGATAGTCGAGCAACCGTCCAATTTCAAAATCAACCATAGAGGTGGAATCATAATACAGGCCCACTATCTCTTTGGCCTCTTCCCAATTCTTGGGATGATTTCTGTAGAACGAGTGCAGTTCCCTCTCTATCCGACGGGGTTTTTTGCTCATATCCTCTTGCAGGCTCTCCCAAGGTTCCAATAGGGAACGATCATGCAAACCGTAGAACTCATCCGATGGCATATGGGGGCCATGGGGGCCCCAGAACTGACTCGTGATAAAGAACGGCTCTTCTTCCTGTGTGAACGTATCGATCATGTCCATGGTATAGTTGGCCAGATAGTGACACGGAGTCGATTCCACCGGACCTCCCCATCGTCCGCCAATGAGGGTTTGCTTGTCAGGATTCAAGTAGTGCATGGGTTCGGGTTTGTTTGAAAGATTATTGGTTTTCAGATACTCAATATAGCCTGCATCTTGCATGATATTTCCATACCCGGGGAGATTCATACCTTCAAAACCATAGTCTCCCGGCCCTTTTTCTGTCCCAACATGCCATTTGCCTACAAATCCACAACGGTACCCTGCATCTGCAAAACGGTGATGCAGCAACTGTTCTGGCTTCCTCAGTTCTGAGGAGAGATACTGATACATGTCACAGTTGGTTCCCATGCCATGGTTGAATGCATACAGGCCGGTAAACATGGAAGCTCGTGCAGGTGAGCACAGGCTACATGTTGTGTATGCCCGTGAAAATGTCACCCCGCCTTGGGAAAGACGGTCAATATTGGGGGTGATGCAGATCTTCCCCTCCCCTAGTTGCAAGGTATCCGCCCGTACCTGATCAAGGCCAATCCACAGTATATTTGGTCTACTCATTACCTATCCTCCTCTGTATATTCAAACCTCCGGCATACAGGCATAGTGTGCGCCCTCTCGATGAAAACGGCAAAGCAGTCGATCCACCTTGCTGCTAGGGGCAAAACCCTTGTATCGGAATGGATGGCCCTATACTGACAATTGAACCTGAGCAATACTAACCTTTCATGGTTGCCATTACCTTTTTGAGAGCTATACTACCAAACCTGCTCATTCCCCTTCTCACCTATATTTTTCAAGAAATGCTAGCATACTTCATGTTCGCTGCATACTTTGTAGTACAAACTATAAAGCCAGTATCAAATGGTTTGTCCTACATGTCAAGAAACTTCGAAAGAAAAACAACATCTATGCTGCACCTGCCACTAAAACAATCTTCTTTGCTGCAGAATTATCACAATTGCAAAAATTTGACTTTGACTTCACGATTATTTTTACTTGATATTTAGTACCACTTATAGTACTAAAATTAAAGAACCGATTAGTTTCCAATTCTTGTGGTTATTCCGGTCTTAGTTGTACATTGAATCCGTTGTAAGTTGAACACGATTCCGGTTGAAGTTGTACACCCTAGGGGTAGTATGAGAGAGTAGGTACGTATGTACTGAAACAAGATTCCGATGGAACATATTTCATTCACGTAAAAGAACTGCCTGGGCGCATGTCTGTAGGAAACGATATTCCTGATGCATATGCGATGATCAGAGATGCAATGGAAACATGGATCGGGTATCGCTTGGAGGACGGGATTCCAATTCCAGAACCAGAAGAAGAGACTCTCGATGACTATAGTGGGAAATTCGTTGTCCGCATCACCCCTACCCTGCACAAAAAACTAGCAGAAGGGGAAAGAAAAATGGGGTGAACATGAACCATTACACTTCTGAACTCTTATCTGAAAGATGCACCCTCATTGAGAATTGCCAGAAACTGTATTCCCAACTGCTTAAGGTGATGACCAATTGCAAACCTTCTCTGGGAGAGCATCTCAAAGAAGGGGAAAAGCAAGTACCAAATACTACAACAGCGTCCAAGGAAGAGAAGAAATGATGGAATCCAGAAAGGATATGCCTCGTTGCACATTTTAGTAAGCCCACACTATGAAAACTCCCTCCCGATGATGCAGAAGGGAGGGAGTTGTATGAGGCATACCATAAAATAATGCCAGGCTTACTACAGGAACTCGTATGTAACACAAGGGAGAAACAGTTCCAAGCCAAGGCAGAGCATCACATCTCAGGGGGTTTTTTCTGTATTGGAACTATTCTTTTTGACATTTCTCTCTGTTGCCTTCAAGTGGACTTCCATCAATTCCCCAGCAAGCTTCGAATCACGAGATACTATCGCTTCCAAGATCCCCCTATGATAATGCACATCCTTTTCAAGGTCAGAACCAGAATCCAGGCTGGATTTGATGATTTGCTTGGTGAAGGCATTGTATGCGGCACTAAGGGAGATGAGCAACTTATTGCCTGTCGCCTTAACGAGGTGGACATGGAAATTAAAGTCAGCATGCTGGTAATCATCATCAATTACAGAACTGTCTTCCATTATTCTAACATATTTCTGCAGCCTTGCGATATCATCAGCCTTAGCCCTTTTTGCCGCAATTGAAGCTGCTGGAACCTCTACAATCCTTCTCACTTCCAGCAGATCGTCATTGGAGATTTCATCCACTGAAACCATGTCCATCATCGATTGGGTGAGGACCTTGACGCTCTCATTGACAATTCGAATCCCCTTCCCCTGAATCCGTTTGACAAAGCCACGCACTTCCATGGCGCGTACAGATTCTCGCATCGTTGCACGTGATACGTCCAACATCCTGCACAACTCACCTTCACTAGGCAAAAACCCATGATCATCATATGTTTTATCCAAAATGAGTTGCTTTATTTTTTCTTGCGTTATATCAACGAGTGTCAAAGAGAATCTCCTCTATACGGTCACCATAGCCAGTGTACATACTTACCAGATGGTTGGCAATAAACATCGCAACAAAGTGATGTGTATTGCCTGTGGTTCAGAATCTATCCAATCTGGTACTGACTGATCAGATCCCTATCGATATCAACCCCCAATCCTTCAATATTCTCAGGCAGGTCAATATACCCATCCTTAATCTTCAACGCATTCCTATTGATCTTTTCTCTGAAGATATTTTCAGTTCTGTCCAGCTCAAAAAATACTGGATCAGCGATTAGGGCCTCGGGAAAGTCTGGCATCGAAAACGAAGCATGCAAGCCTGCAGCCACAGCTATCCCGCTACCCCAAACATGAGGATAGCACTGGATATTTGCTATTTTAGCAAGGGTGACAATCCTATTGAAAGCAGTAAGACCACCGGTGATGCAACAGTCAGGTTGGAGGATATCCACGGCTCGCGCATCAATCAGGTTTTTAAATCCATAGGCAGTGAACTCAGCTTCACCTCCAGAAATGGAAATGCTTGTTGCTGCCTTGACCTCCTGATAGCCCCGTATGTCCTCAGGGGGGACAGGCTCTTCGATCCATAGGATATTATATGGCTCAATCCCCTTCGCCATTGTGATGGCTGAAGAGGCATTGTAAGCATGATTAGGATCTACCATCAGATCAACATCAGGTCCTATCGCTTCACGAACAGCTGCAACCATTCTGATATCATCCTTGACACCAAAACCTGTCTTCATCTTTATAGCCCGAAAACCAGCCTCAACGTACGAGACAGCTTCCGCCACCAACTCTTTAGGATCCTGATTCAGTGACGTATGATACAAGCCTGTAGCATACGGGACAATCCTCTTTCTTCTAGCACCGCCCATAAGCGTATAGACAGGAAGATGGGTGTATTTTCCTTTGAGGTCCCACAACGCTATGTCTACCGCACTGAGTGCCTGGATACAGGACCCTTTCTGCCCGTTATCCCTCAGGCTGTTGTACAGTTGGTCCCAAATCTTTTCAGTATCAAAGACATTTTGTCCAATAAGCTGAGGCTTGTAAACATGCTCAACAACAGCTTGGTTGATGAACGCATTTCCAAAGGCCTCGCCCCACCCACTGAGCCCATCATCGGTGATAATCTCCAAAATCATAATGGTCCTGGTATTATACCAAGCCTGGGAATAACAGAAGCTTTTCTCACCTAATTTTTGTGAGACTATATAGGTCTTTATATCTGAAATTTTCATACGTTCTCCACACACCCCATTGGGACATCTATCTTCGCTTACCTTGAACCTATCAAAGAAGCACCTGTAAGGATCACACTCGATCCTTACGCTTGTTTTTTCATGAATTTCTTTTTAAAGAAAGGCAGAGCCAAAGAAATGACGATCAGGACAAAAAAAGTAATGGAAATACCTGTTGATAAAAATGTTCCATAATCACCCTTGGACATGAGCAAAGCCCGTCTGAAATTGCTTTCTGCCATGGGCCCTAGGATCAGGCCAAGGATAACAGGGGATGAGGACACTTCGGTTTTCTGCAGGAAATAACCGACTATCCCAAAAAACAGCATAACCCCAACATCAAAGAGACTATTGTTCAAGGCATACGATCCTACAAAACACAACAGGAAAATGGTTGGGACAAGAATTGATTTTGGAACCGACAGTACTTTGGCAAACAATCGGACACTATTGAGACCAAGAACAAACATGCATATGTTGGCAATAAAACAGCCAATGAACAAGGCGTACACAATAGGTCCGTTGTTCTGGAACAAAAGAGGGCCGGGCTGCAAGCCTTGTACCATGAGCGCTCCAATCATGATGGCTGCAACTGCATCTCCCGGGACTCCCAAGGTGAGCATAGGTATCAACGCTCCACCTGTAACACCGTTGTTTGCAGCTTCAGGTGCCGCAATGGCCTCAGGAAGGCCCGTACCGAACAGCTCAGGGTGTTTTGAAAAGCTTTTAGCCTGTCCATATGCAATAAAGGAAGCAATGTCTGCCCCAACACCGGGGATGCACCCGATAAGGGTTCCCATGGTTCCATACAACAAACCGCTTTTGACTATCATGCCCCAGTCAGAACGTTTGGGAAATACATGGGTAATGGCTCTTGCAACAACTGCCTTCTGGTTCATCTCCTCCACGCCGACAAAAGCCTGGCTCATAGCAAACAAACCGATCATGACCGGAATGAAATTGATTCCACTAAAGAGGTTCATGTTGTTAAAGGTAAACCGCATGCTTCCGGTGATGCTATCGATACCAATGGTGGCCAGCAGGATCCCCAAGGCTCCGCTGATCAATCCTTTCATCATGGACTTACCCGAAATAGAGGAGATGATACATAGTCCAAACACAGCAAGCATAAAAAATTCAGGGGCACTGAACTTGAGTGCGAATTTAGCAAGGATAGGGGATATGAGGATAAGATAGACACAGCTTATCATACCGCCGATGAAGGAGCTGGATGTCGAAATGCCCAGAGCCCTACCAGCCTCGCCCCTACTCGCCATCTTATAGCCATCCAAGGCTGTTGCCGCAGAAGCAGGCGTTCCAGGGGTGTTCAAAAGGATGGCTGAAATTGACCCGCCATAGACTGCACCAACATAGACACCGATCAAAAGCAGGATACTGTGGGTAGCATCCATTCCAAAGGTCAAAGGGAGCACGAGTGCAACACCCATGGTTGTCGTGAGGCCAGGAAGACAACCAATACAGATTCCACTGGCAACCCCAAGGACTATAAACAGCAGGACAGAGGGTTCAAGAACCAAACGGAAAGCTTCTACTATCATTTTGTGCTCCTAGAATAAAATGCCAAATCTGAAGGGGACTTTCAGGACATAGACGAAAACGCTGTATACCACCGCTGTTATGGCTAAGGCCATGATGATCCTAAAAATCCATGCATATTTACCAAACCAAGTTATGAATCCATAGAGCATGATAAATGTAGCAATACCGAAACCGATGTAATACATACCCAACAGATATACAACCAAAAGCCCCATCGCCAGGTACACTCTCTTGTGATCGGAGGTACTTAGTTCCAGCGGAGTGTCATCCTCTTTTGTGAATGCCTGTATCCCAACAGTAACTGCCGCAACAAGCATGATAATGCTAATCATTATTGGCCAATACCCGGGTCCGGGCACTCCACCTCTTGCCTTTGGCAGTTGCATGGCAAAATATATGATGAATATTGCCAATGCACTGAAAGCACCTGCGAATATCAGATTCCCTTTTTTCATGTGATTTCCTTACTTTCTCTATCCAAGAAGGATTGGCAAGCATGGCTTCCTGAAGAACAGGAAGCCATGCTTTGCAATTATTGGGCGAGCCCTATTTTTTTAATGAGCTTTGCATAAAACTCATTCTCTCTCTGTAGCTTTTCAGCAAATGCCGCAGTACCTATGATTTCAATATCGTTGTTGGTGTTCTTCATGAATTTGATGAATGTATCGGTCTTCACTGCTTTCATGATAGAGGCGGTAAGAAAGTCAACAGTAGACTGAGGTGTGCCAATTGGTACACAATAGCCTCTCCAAGTGCCTATGACGACATCATACCCAAGTTCTCCAGCAGTGGGGACATCAGGGCAGTCAACAAGGCGGTTAGGGGCAAGAACTGCCAGTGTCCTCAGTGCACCAGCCTCTACCTGTGAAGCAACTTCTGCATACGAAACTGATACTCCATCAAGGTGATTTCCAAGCAAAGAGGTGATGGCAGCTGACGAACCGTCAAAGGGAACATGGGTAAATTCAACGCCAGCTTCCTGTTCCAATCCAGCTCCGGCAAGGTGCCAGATCGAACCAATGCCTGAGTTGCCAAATTGCAGATCCTTGGTCTTAGCCGCTACAAGCAAATCATCCAGTGTCTTGTACGGTGATCTGGCAGGAACGGTGATAGCGGCATACCCAGAATTGACTATCGCAAGGGGGATGAACTTCTTGTAGTCGATATCGCCACCGGTTCCTGTGTGAGGAAGCATCACAAGCTCAGGGGCAACCATGGTGATGATCTGTCCATTGGGCTTTGCATGCATACCATAGGACATGCCGACTGAACCGGCTCCACCTGTTCGGTTTTCCACTGCAATTCCAGCTGGGAAATCGGGCTTCATGGCTGCGGCCAAAGCGCGGCTTACACTATCAGAACCACCACCAGCAGAATATGGACAAATAATGGTGACAGGACCATTGGGATAGGTAGCTGCGGCACTCTCGGCAGCTCCTCCAGCAAACAGTGTTCCAGCCACTATAGCAAGAACCATACATACAACAAACATCTTCTTCATCTTCAACTCCCTTTAGGCATCAGCCTCTTTATCTTTGAACCCTGCCTGAGGCGTTGCCTGCAGCAAGGGATTCAACTTCCTGAACAGTGACCAAATTGAAATCATGCTCAATAGTATGTTTCAAGCAGGATGCGGCAACTGCAAAGGTTATAGCTTCCTGGCTCTGTTTTCCAACGATCAATGAGTAAACCTACGATAAACACAAAAGTAGAACCATAAATCAGTTCATTTTTTTGACACGGTAGCTTTCAATTTCAGAGTTTCAGCCTTGAACGTTCCGAGGTCTACCGATGAAGGCACTTTTACCTTCAGCTCC
>JAVERP010000092.1:0-4436 GCA_034007055.1 Sphaerochaeta sp. | reverse complement strand
GATGAGACATCCCACCCGCCTCGAGCGGGCACAAGGAAACAGGGACACTACCTGTTCGATAGGCCGGAGGTGCAAGCGCAGCAATGCGTTCAGCCGACCGGTACTAATCATCCGAGAGGCTTGACCATATCACTGTTCCAGTCCCGACTTCGGACTGCCAAGACTGGGCGCACGAGAGACCTCTCGCGCTCCCGGGTGTTGGCCGGCCCGGTGGCCACAGCAGGGCAGACACACCCGTTCCCATCCCGAACACGGCAGTTAAGCGCCCTCACGCCGATGGTACTACGGTTTTCCGTGGGAGAGTAGGTAGCCGCCGGGCCTTTTTTTGCCCTAGTCCGACCCTCGGGTCGGTTACATATAGATGGAAAAGGACGCTTTTGCGTCCTTTTCCTGTATTAGCCCATGTTGCTGGATTTTCTGCTAATGGGCCTCTTTCCCCTCATATTTTTTCCTCACCCATTAATAAACCATGTTATAATTGATGAGCTATTCCCTATTTGGCTTCATTGCTATGTGTCACTTGCTTGAGAAGTCAGTTGACAAAGGAGAGTGCATGAAATGAAACGGATTGTAAGAGTCGGTGTAGTATGGGCTTTGTTGGCAGTTTTGCTCTCCTGCTCAGTAACCAGGCATTCCCATGAGCAACCCTTTTCTCAAACCAAGGAGGTGGCTCAGAAGATTGGAAACACGCTTGTTACCAATCCTGGTGATGTGACTGCCGTGAGTATTGCTATCATGCATGAAGGTAACCTCATATATTCGGAGGGTTTCGGAAAAAGGGATATTTCCTTGAACCTTCCCGTCGATACCCACACCCGTTTCAACATTGGTTCCATCAGCAAAGTCTTTACCGCAACATCACTTCTTATGTTGCAGGAGGATGGATTGCTCTCCCTCGATGACAAGGTCTGCGACTTGCTCCCCAGTTTTATCATGAAAGACGAACGGTACAAGGATATCACCGTGAGGATGCTCCTCAACCATACAACAGGTATGCCAGGAACAAATATGCTCAACGGTTTTACCGCTCAGTCTTCTGCAGAGTATCTTCAGCAATCGATGCAGGGGTTCGCCAAGTCAATGCTCAAGCATGACCCTGGAGCCTTCTCTCCCTACTGTAATGACGGCTTCACCGTCGCTCAGGTGCTGATAGAACATCTTTCAGGACTATCTTTCTCACAATTTTTGGAGCAACGGATTTTTCAACCGCTTGGCATGACCGAATCTTCTGTAGGATTTTATCCCCAAGAGGAGAACATGGCGTATGGATATGTGGACCGCATAACTCGACTTCCCAAGGAGTATGTGAACATCGCAGCTTCCGGTGGCATCACTTCAACAGCAGAAGATCTGCTCAGATACTCTTCGCTGCTGTATGCACCGAAGGGTATGGTAAAATCCTCCCTTGTCGAATTCCTTGCCGAGCAGAAGCCTACGTTTGTGCAGGACAGTTCTTTTGAAAGGCTGCTTTGTTTCGGTCTCGGATGGGACTTCACTTTCTGGGAACCGTACCACACCCAAGGCATCCAGGTGCTGGGGAAGACAGGGGGGACACTGGAATACACCACGATGCTATTTGCTCTTCCCCAAACGCAGAGTGCCGTCGTGTTGTTGAGTTCCGGGCATATCGACCCCATCGGCACGACGTTACCCATTGTCGATGCCCTATTGAGAGAGTCAGAGCAGATCCCTCCAACAGCAGATGAGAAAAAAGCTGAACCCAAAACAGAGGACCTCCCCCCTGGCATTGAAGTCTTCAGCGGCTACTATGGATCAGGAGCAGGCCTATTCCAGCTTAGCTTTGACACAGCAAACTCTGCACTGGTTTTAGATTTCTATGATGGATCGGGCTTTGTTGAGAAGACCACTGCTCAGCATAGAGGCAACGGCATCTTTGAAAGCCAGGGAGGTACCTGGTATGCATGTGAGACACTGCTTGGCGTCCACTCCCTCATGGAACTCAGGCACCCCTACAACCAGGCCCAGATCACCATGACACGCCTGGATGAACAGCCCTCTGCCCTCAAGCACGAATTCACTGAGAGTACCTGGTTGCCCGCCAACTTCACCTTATATGACCTTGCTTTGCCTTCCTATAGCATCTTTCTCATTGGGGAACTTCCCTCCTACCTCATCATGGATGACATAGTCTATGCGATCATAGGAAGCAACCAGACCTCCATGGTCCTGCCTGCTTTACGTGACCAGACACCTCCACTCCTCAATGAAGACGGACACCTTGTAGTAGGTCCGTATGTTTGCATCGATACCTCCGACATCCAGGCCCTCGTCCCAGGAGAGAGCATTGCGCTGGATGGCAATACCACCACCGTATGGAGGAGGATATCTGACGAAGGGATTTTCTCCTGTACAGTTCCCGAGGGTGGTAGGATAATTGTGCTTGGTCCTGATCTTTCGAACTTGAGAGACACGCTCTTTCAAGCGCAAGATTATATCGAGATGGATATTTTTGGCTCCTATGTCGCTTTCATAGCCGAACAGCCACTAGTCTTTGAACCGAAAATCCTTCCCTGGCAAGGGTAGGCTTCTTCACTTCGCCAAAGGGGGTGGGTGAGTCCATCCAGCCCTCATCTGGCCAAGCTCCAATGTTCCCATACAGAAAAAACCGGCAAGTCGATGGTGATGGCAGTCGGAAAGCTGCCTGATTGCTCCGCTCCCTGCCCACAGGATCTGCATTCTTGGCACCTCTGAATTCTGCCACAGGGAACATAGCGTTTCACCAGGCAAGAACCTGTTCTCTCCAGCCAGGGCACCAAGGGCAGTGGCTTTGCGAGATAGGAGCAACACAAAATTCCGTTTTGCCACTTCCTTCCTCCTTTCCCTCCCATTGCTCTTGTCCAAGGTACCCCTTTTTACTATGATGGTAGCAATTCATTGAGTATGGAAGGTATATTTATGCAGATTAGGTTAGAAAACTTACAAAGATCATATGGCAATCTGCATGCTGTACATGGCGTGAGCCTCTCGATACCCTCCAATACCATCTATGGCATCATCGGCAAGAGCGGTGCAGGAAAGTCAACGCTGGTGCGTCTCATCAGCCTTTTGGAGAGTCCTGACGCGGGCGAAGTTTATTTCGACGATGTTCGTGTAGACAACCTTACCAAACGTGCCATGATCGATCGCAGACGCAGGGTGGGCATGATCTTTCAGAACTTCAACCTGTTCTCCTCGCGCAATGCAGAAGAGAACATCGCCTATCCCATGGAAATAAATGGGATGAGCAAGGCGGCCATCAGGGCGAGAGTAGATGAGCTGCTGACCCTCGTGGCCCTGGAAGGACGGGGCAAGGCACCCATCAGCACCCTCAGTGGCGGGCAGAAACAGAGGGTGGCCATAGCCAGGGCCCTCGCCTGCAATCCCGACATACTGTTCTGTGATGAGGCTACCAGCGCCCTCGATCCCCAGACAACCCATTCGATCCTCGACCTGCTGAAGGAAATCCAGAAGAAGATGGCCCTCACCGTCGTCATGATAACCCACCAGATGGAGGTTGTCCGCGATGCCTGCGTGCAGGTTGCGGTCCTTGATGATGGCAAGGTGGTCGAACAGGGATTCGTCACTGACATCTTTGCCAATCCTTCCAGTGATGTGACCAAGGATTTTCTTGCCCACCTTGTAGGAGTTGATGAAAGCGCCTCCCGTGACGACAAGATGGTGCAGTGGTCAAAGAAAATAGGGACCTATACCCTTCGGTTCCGAGGGGACACCACCGACCAACCCATCCTCAGCAGGATAACGCGGGACCTTGGCGTCGAGTTCAATATACGTGCAGGTGGGGTGCAGAAGGTTGGGGATGTGGAGATTGGGACCTTGGTTGTAGATATAAGCGGAGACGAAGTGATTAAGAAGAAGGCCATTGATGCCTTGAAAGTCCAGGGCGTCCTGGTAGAAGAGGAGAGCAAGGTATGAGTAAACTTTGGATGCTTGTCCTGACCTCAACTGGACAGACGCTGAGCATGGTGCTCTTCTCGACACTCTTCTCGCTCCTGATGGGCCTTCCTCTGGGAATCTTGCTCTCCGTCACATCCGGAGTGGAGCAGGGTGGGATCATCCCCAAACCGTTGCTGAACAATGTCCTGGGCAGGATAGTGAACGTGTTGCGCTCGTTCCCCTTCATCATCCTCATGATATTGCTCTTCCCCCTTTCACGCATTCTGATCGGAACAAGTATCGGTACCACCGCTACTATCGTACCGCTGTCCATCGCGGCAGCACCGTTTGTGGCCCGAGTAATCGAGACCGCACTGAAGGAGGTGGATCCGGGGGTCGTTCAGGCCGCCCGCGCAATGGGTTCAACCAACTGGCAAATTATTCGGAAAGTCCTCATCCCGGAAGCCCTTCCCTCGCTTGTAAGCGGTGTGACGCTGACCATCATCAACCTCATCGGATACTCGGCCATGGCCGGGGCTATC
>JAVERP010000049.1:0-29335 GCA_034007055.1 Sphaerochaeta sp. | reverse complement strand
GTCTTGGGGGCGGCTGCGGCGCCCTCTTTCTCGCCCTGTGCAAAAGCAGGGGTGAGCAGCAAGGCTACCAGCAATACGGACAATAGAATCTTTTTCATGAATTCCTCCTTAGGAATGAAAATCATACTACTACAAGTATCACCTAGCCTTAGCGAAAAAGGAAGCCGGAATAAACAGGAAAAATCACCTAGATTCTTTCTTTTGTACTACCTTCCCCACAGGGTGGCAGCTACTGCGTAAAGGAGCCAAGACATGCTATACTTGCCATCATGATAATTCAGGAACTTACCAAACAACAGAAAAAACCCGGCACCCTCAGAAGCTGGCTCCTCTCCTACAATATTGTAATGCTGTGCATCATCCTTGCCTTGGTGATCATTCTCTTCGGGACGGTGTTCTCCCTGCTTGGAGAGATGCAAAGTAGGAACAACACCTACCAGGCCCTGAATACCCTCACCAAACAGCTTGTCGAAAGCAGGCAGCTGTACAAGCTCTATGCTGAGTTGCCCTTTGATACTAACCCTGAGGAGATACTGGATGACTACCGGATTCTCGATCGTGAGATCAGGATATCCCTTCAGAGGCTCAAGGTGGAGTATGAGGAGAGTCCCCCACTCTACTTCCTCCATACAGGCATCGCAAACGGCCTGCAGTTCATCAAGGAGTCCATCGGGAAGATGGAGGCCTTGGACCCGATGAGCCAGAGCCAGGAGTACTATAACGTCTATTATACGGGGGACAAGGTGTACAGCTACCTGCAGGACTATACCTTCAACCGGTACCTCTCCCACACAGTGCAGACCGATGCTTTCTGGATGAAGGATGCCCAGAGGCGCATAACAGACTACAGGACCTTTGCGATCCTGCTGTTCATCATCATCGCCATCTCCTATATGGTTGTCGTCTACAAGATGACCATGCGCCTGGTGAGGCCTGTCAACAAGATGGTGGAGACGGCAGAGCAGATATCCTTAGGCAACTTCGAGGGGGAGGCCATCCCCCTCGAAGGGCCCGAAGAGCTCATCTATCTGGAAAAAAACCTGAACCAGATGAGGCAGAGCCTGAGAGAGCGCCTCGAGATGATCGCAGAGAACACCAAGTTGGAGAAGATGATCCACTCCCAGGAGATGGAACAGATGCGCACAACCCGGGAACTGGAAAAGGCGCGCTACAAGGCGCTGCAGTCACAGATAAACCCCCACTTCCTCTTCAACACCCTGAACATCATCAGCCGCACAGCCCTCTTTGAAGAGGCTAACAGCACTGTGGACCTCATAGACAACCTGGCATCAATCTTTCGCTACACCCTGGAGTACCATGATGACGTCACCCTCGAGGAGGAGCTGCGGTTTGTCAGGGAGTACCTGACCATCCAGCAGTTCAGGTTTGCCGACCGCCTGGACTTTACCATCCAATGCCCCGAAGAGTTCCATGAGGTGAGGATCCCCCCCCTCATCATCCAGCCTTTTGTTGAGAACTCCATGATCCATGGCCTTGAGCCCAAGGTTGAAGGAGGGAGAGTGGAGATTCTCGTCAGCAAGGAGGGACGGCGCCTTATCATCCAGATCATTGACACAGGGGTAGGTATTGAAGTTTCGAAGCTCAACCAGATACAATTTGACGGAAAACAACATATTGGGGTGAAAAATATCGGCGACAGGCTCAAGCACTACTATAAGGGAAAGGCAAACCTAGCCCTATCGAGGGTCAGCGAGGAGGGGGGGACAAAGGTGACCATCTCCTTGCCCTTGAAGTCAGGAGGTAAGAAAAATGTACAAACTGCTCATAGCTGATGACGAGCACCTTGAGTGCGACGCCATCGAGCTGCTGGTCAGGCGTGCTAACCTCCCCTTACAGTGCATCAAGGCAAAGAACGGTCTTGAGGCAGTGGAGCTTGCAGAGCTTCACAAACCTGAAATAGCCTTTCTGGACATAAGGATGCCCGGACTCGACGGCATAGAAGCCGCCAAGCGGATCAGGGAGATGAATGAGGATTGCCACATCGTGTTCCTCACCGCATGGAGCACCTTTGAATTTGCCCAGCAGGCGATACGCCTGGGTGCAAGCGAATACCTGGTAAAGCCGGTACAGCGCAAGGATGTCTATGACCTGCTGGACAAGCTCATCGCCACCCTTGATGAGCAAAAGCTCTCCGAGAAACAGCAGGCGGGAG
Organism: Sphaerochaeta sp.; assembly: GCA_034007055.1. Classification (GTDB taxonomy): domain Bacteria; phylum Spirochaetota; class Spirochaetia; order Sphaerochaetales; family Sphaerochaetaceae; genus Sphaerochaeta. Next base: position 27,162 of record JAVERP010000049.1, on the reverse strand, counting down.
AGATTCGCGAGGTTCTCAACCTCTTCAGCAGGGAGTTTTTTGCCTCCCTGAAGTTTGGCCGGCTCTCAAGAGAGGCCATGCAATCCTATTTCCTCATGCAGGGGATCACCATCACAGAGGGGTTCGCCCTGGTAATAAGCGGCATGGACGAAGAGGCCCTGCGCTCCATCTTTCAGCGCAGCCGCCTCTATCCCAAGCTGCAAATATGCTACTTCCCCTCGATAGACCGCATGACTGTCCTGGTATTCACCATACAAGGGGTAAAAATCATCGAGCAGCTGACCGGTCACCATAATCATGACAGCATGGTCGTGGGGTCAGGAGTTCTTTTCAGCGATTTGGATGGCATTCCCCAATCCATCTCAACCGCTTCCATCGCCCATACCCATGCATACAAGCATAAGATCCGATTCCATCGGTTCAGTGATGTTCGCAAGGAGCCCAGGGACTACTCCAAGCTTCAGGCCAAAAACCTCCTGATGATAGAGCACACCCTCGCAGGCGAAGTGCAGGAGGCAAAAACCCTGGCGCATGAGATCATCGACACAATAAAGGCAAACCACACCAAGGAGGAGGATGCCATTGAGGAGCTTTATGAATTTCTGATGATGTTCTCCTATGAACTGAACAAAGGCATCGCATTCCTCCACCAGCCCAAGCCTCAGAAGGACACCATCATGGGCCAGGAGATCTACCTCATGGATTTCATTGACTTGGCATGCGAGGCTGTAGCAGAGGACAAGAGGGACCGTTACAGCAGACCGTTCAAGTTTATAGACCAGTACCTGCGCTCCCATTACAACGAACAGCTCACTGTCGAGCAAGTGGCCAAGATCATCGGCTTGAATACCAAATACTTCAGCCAGCTCTGCAAAAGCTATTTCGGCTCCACCTTTTTGGAATACCTGACAAGCATACGGATGGAGAAGGCCAAACGCCTGATCCTCAGTGGTGAGCATACCATCAAGGAGGTGGCTGAGATGACCAGCTTTTCTGATGGGAACTACTTCTCCCGGGTGTTCAGACAGACCTATGGCAGCTCGCCCTCCTCATTCAGGGAAGAGCAGGATGAAGAGAAAGGCTAAGCGAATAGAGCACTAGAAAGAACAACCGGTCAGGATACATGTCCGATGGACAATCCGTGCCTTATCAGATGGGCTCCACTGCTCTGATAAGGTCCCCATCATGCGCTATAGCCTTGCTCCTACATACGAACGACTGGTGTTTCTGCCTCATCAAAGGTTCACTTGGTTTTCAGCTTCCAAGTCAAACCAATGCATCAAGCTGACAATTTGTAGCATAAATAGAAGAATATACTACTCTTTTCATGAATTTTCCTACGTAATCATTGACCATCGGGATGGTACAATTATGCAAGACTGCAAACATACCTTGCCTTGACCATGGGTATTTCTGGTGTCAGCCAAGCGGTTTGCAGGGCTTGTGAACCTCCCCAACTTGATACATCACTATGATGTTTTCAATAAAAACTGACTATAAGGAAGAAAATCAATGAAGAGAAACCTATTTTTCATCACGGTGCTGCTCATTCTCTCCTCGGTCCTGTTCGCACAAGGTGTAACAGATCCCAATCCTGTGAAGCCGCTGGATTCCATCAAGGAAGTCGCACCGGTACCAGTGAAAGCCGCTGGGTTCACCATGCATGCTGAAGACCCCTACAGACCTCCAGTATGGGGCCTTGGTCATGACCTGGTTGCCAATGGCGCTCGTTACAGTGTCTTCGTACCAGAGAGCCAGCACCCTTGGAAACCCGGCGTCATCATCCTGACACCCAACGGGACCACTGCAAAAGCATTTGCACTAAGCACCCTGGGCAGACAGTGGATGGCAGCAGCTGAAACCTATGAGTTCAATCTTGGATTCATGGAGCCTGCACATGGCGCTGAATGGAACATCAGTGGCGATCCCGCCCTCCGCAATGAGCTGAAGGCAGTCGAGGATGTCTACACCCAGATGCGCAGCAAGAGCCAGAACCTGAGCGTACCCTTCACCATGGACAAGTCACGGGTTAGCCTGGTCGGCTACGAAGAGGGTGCTGTAATAGCTCTCATCGGTGCTGCCGGCTCCCCTGCCGCTTTCGCTGGCGTTGCAGCCATTGACAGCACTGCCGTAGACTACACCTATCTCCAGGCTGTCGGAGACGACTATTGTTTCCCCTTCCCTGCCGATGGCATGAAGGCAAAGGCAGAGATTGGGCTTGTCAGCAACACCCTTCCAATGCCAGCATGGTTCATCAACAGCAAGGACAATGGCGCCCTTGAATATTTCAAGACGATCAACAAAGCCGTACCTTCCTACTCGAACGAGCTTGCTGCAGTATTTGCAAATCCTGCCAATCCGGTTGAACGCGTCTGGGTTGCAAACTCCTCTGATTTTGCTCTTCCTGCCCTGCTTTGGAACGAGTTCCTCTCCAAGAACACCCGTCCTCTAGGTGTCGAGGGTGGGCATCTCGGCTACGCCATGGACTTTTCCGAGCGCAAGGATGGAACAGGATATGTCTACACAGAAGAGATGGTAGATGGTTTCCTGAGAAAGTGGATGACCTATGTTCCTGCCAGCTATGACGCTTCTACTCCAGCTCCCCTGGTGACCGTCCTACACGGATATACCGCTACCATGTATGCTCTGGCAGAAGAGTCACGATGGAGTGATGTTGCTGAAGAGAATGGTGCGATTGTAGTATTTGCCCAGGCATACCCCAACGTACTGCCCTCTTTCCCAAACATCCCCGCTCCTGCTTGGATCTCTGCAAACCTCTTCGCAGGTGATGAGACCTCCACCGATGACGTCGCCTTCCTTACCCATGTCATCGATTCGACCCAGAAGCAATACAACATCGACACTGCCAGGGTGTATGGAACCGGTCACTCAAACGGTTGTGCGATGATCTTGGCCCTTGCAAGCTTGAAGCCTGAACTCTACACAGCCATCGCCCCCATCGGATCCGCCTCCCCTGGCGTAAGCGATACGCTCGAATCCCTGATCCCCACCTGGATCTTCATCGGCCAGTTTGATGGAACAGGATATGAGATAGAGGAAGGAAACAGGATTGATACAACCCTGGACTACTGGACACGGGTGAACAAGCTCGACCGTGATGCCTACACCACAGAAACCTCAGAGAACGGTAGGTTCACCACCCTTTCCTGGAATAGCGAAACAGGTGCCCCGGTTGTGCGTTTCTCCAAAGTCAACAGGTCCGCCCACTCCTATTTCCCCGAAGAGTCCTGGAAGATATGGAATGAGTTCTTCAGCCGCTATACCAGAGATGCAAGCGGAACTGTAGTATTCACCAAATAAGAGAGAAGACTTTCATTATCACACCATACAGTGCAGGACCTAAAACTGATCTGTAAGGGCTACTAACACTTAGGCTATAGATTGATGGTATCGTACCAGAAATCTGTAGCCTAAGTACTTTTACTCTCTTTGGCTGTTAATTCAGCACTCTACAGGAAATCCTTGCGCTCAGGTGTGAATATATCCAGGACCGTCCCCTCTTCTGTACAGAGCACCCCATGCTCCACACCGCTGGCAAGCAGAACAGAGTCCCCTTGCCCGAGGCTTCGTGTCTCCCCATCGTTTTCAAACTCGAACGATCCGCTGAGAATGTAGCTCATCTGCTGGTGGGGGTGTGAGTGCAACGCACCGACAGAGCCCTTTTCAAAGTGCACTTCCACCATCATGAGATCTTCATTGTGCACCAGGACCCTACGCTTGACCCCTTGGGCCATGTCCTGGGGTACCGATTCCTGCTTCATCATAAATTTCATATGCTGCTCCTCTCTGATTTATAGATTCTGGTGCTGTATACTATAGGACAGGAACTATGATAGGGGAAAGCCCGACAGGCTAGAGAGCATGGCTTTTCCCAAGAGGGGGAACCCGGATTCCGCCCCAAGTTGTAACATGTTTACATGAAATTATACAAAACAGCTGTTCTAAGGCTAAATTTAAGGGTTTAGAGGTTTCTTATTCGTATTAACCATGCTACAATTCCGTAGCATGGAAAAACAAGATACCCCCAAACTCTCTGAACCTAAAATCGTAGACGTCTACAACAAGAAACAAGGGTACTGGTATGTCTATAATGACAGGGCCTACTGGGACCCGGAAAAGAAACAGACCAGACATACCCGCAAGATCATTGGCAAAAGACTTACCAAGGATGGCCCCATCATCTACAGCAATCGCTACAGTTCTGACTATGTAGCTGAAGAGCTGATAACGCTTCAGGTATCTACCACCTCTCTGGTGGGGGAAGTACTTGTCCTTGATGATATCATCAAGGAGCTGGGTCTTGAGAAACACCTGAAGAGAGCCTTCGGCAAGAATGAGGCAAAAGTGATACTCGGCATGGCCCAATATCTCATATGCACTGAAAAGGCATTCTCCTGGTGTGGAGATTGGGCTGCTGGCCGTAATCCCAAGATTGAGCATATGACTTCCCAGTCTGTATCTGATTTTTTATCTTCCCTCAATAACGACAAGAGGAACACGTTCTATTCCACCTGGATGAAGGCAAACAGATGTGAGAAGGGATATTTCTGTTTCGATTCAACCATTATCGGCTGTCATAATACAGAAACCAACCCCTTGGTAGAGTATGGATATACTCATGGACATATGAGCTTGCCCCAAGTGAATATTGCAATCCTTGCCAGACAGGACACCATGGTCCCCATCCTTTCCCTCACCTATAATGGTTCGCGCCACGACAGTACGACCCTAAAAAACCTCATCGATGCCCTAAAAAAGCTGGGCTTGAAACGTATTTGCATCACCCTCGACAAGGGTTACTACAGCAAAGCTAATCTGGAACTCTTTTACAGTGAAGGATTTGACTTCCTCATATGTGTGCCAAGAAGCATATCTTGGCAGTATGAGGTCATCGATTCGCTGAAAGACAGGCTGTATACCCTTGAAGCCAGAACTGAGGTTCTGGATTCCAAGGGCGAGGAGCAGGTCATCCAATGTCTTTCCAAGCCCCTCATTAAAGATGGTCGCCGTTGCTACCTACATGTAGTGTACAATTGCGAAGCAAGAGCTGGTGCCGAGAAAAGTTTCATCGAGCTGTTGGCCAAATGCAAGAAAGAGCTGGAGGCCAATGAGTTGGTTGCTGCTCACAAAGATCTCTACGAGCAGTTCTTTGAGGTCAGGGACACCCCGAAGAGGGGAAGAAAAGTAATGGAAAAAGGGCCCAGCATTGCTGAGTTCCAGAAGAAATATTCCGGGTATTGGTGCCTGCTGACTAACCGCAAGAGATCAAAAGAAGAAATATACGCAGCTTACCAACAGAGGAACGATTCGGAGATTTTCTACAATACCTATAAGAACGACCTGAATGGGGATCGCATAACCACCCATAATATAGAGTCCTTTGAAGGAAAATCATTCGTCATCTTCATTGCCCTGACTATCTTGACCAGATTGAAAAATAAGCTGGCAGAAAAAAGAAAGGGTAATAAGACCCTCTCAAGGTTGAAGACCTATTCTCAACTCTTGATGAGGATGAGCATGCTTTCAAAGGTTGTCTTCAAAGGAAAGTACAAGCCAATCTATAGCACACCCTCAAAACTTCAGAGAGAAATAATCACTGAATTCGAGTTAGATTGGCCTGTCTAAGCTGACCATGTTACAACTTGGGGCGGAATCCGGGGGGGAAGAGATGAGGACACTGCTCAAAATGCTTGCGCTTCGAACAGCCCGCAACAGGGACGAGCTGAAAAAGGCACATAAGACTCTGAAGGAAGACCTTGCCATAGCCTTTCCAGAAATCCTTGATTATGCTGTGACCAGCAAGGAAGTGCTGATCTTTCTTTCTACTTTCGGCTGCCTTCCATGGCAGAGATCGATGACATCCATTGTTTTCCAAGCTCCAAGAGCCTGGTCTCCTTCATAGGCACACTGCCCACACAAGGCACAAAGGGAGGAATACAGGCAATGCACTACTCAAGCAATATGTCTTTCGGATGACCGAAGGGTGCATCAAGGTCAATCCGACCTTCCAAGGAAAAGAAGCGAGGGAGCAATGCATGCCATGTTGATGCAGGAAAAGGAGTTTGCCCCTAAGGGGTGAAAAGAGAGCTACCCTTCCATTGCCGGCCATTGCTCGGCACTAAGCAGGATGGATGTCGCAGGAATCGATGGACGCTCTATGTGTTGGATGATCAGCAAGGCGGCGTTATAGCCAATATGGTACAAGGGTTGGATCACCGCATAGTCGGTAGTGACTTCTGTTATTGAAGCACTGATTCCTGCCGTAACAGCAGGGAATGCCCGCGTCTTTACTATTTTGACTGCAGCTTTGGAGAGCGTCTGGCTTACCCCTATGACAGCATCAAAGCCTTCGGTCAAGCCATCTGTCTTTTCTAGTATCAGCATTGTCTCACTTGTAAAGTACTGATGCTCATCCAGCGTCCATTGCGCGACAGGAACTTTCTGTTCCCCAAAAGCGGAACAAATGCCTGAGACCCTCTCGAGGGTGCTGCTAGTCTGGATACCGCACAAAACAAGAGGCCGTCTTACACCAAGGCGTATGAGCCGTTTGGACAGGTCTCTCATCGCTGAATAATTATCGCATTGCACACGGCTGCTTGTAGCCTGCTCATCATACCGATCCAACTGGACAAGAGGTATGTTTGCCTCTTTGGCGAGCAGATAGACCTGCCTATTGATCTCCTTGTCACCATCATCAAGCAGTGGAGAAAATATTAGCCCTTTTGCTCCATCCCTAATGAAAGACTCAAGCTTTTCCACTATCTTCCGGTCCCCAAAGTGGGTGTTGCAATAGAGGGTATGATAGTTTTCCTTCCACAGGGCATCATGGATCCCTTCAAGAAGATAGGAGGCAAAGGCAGGGGTATGGTTGTCAAGCGCAATGGCAATAAAAGGCTTTTGCAGTATTTCTGTCTCAGGGGAACGATCACTTACGAACGTACCTGTCCTGCCTTTGATATAGGTGAGGTACCCCTCGCCCACCAATCTGCCTATGGCATGCTTTACGGTGACCCTGCTCACGGAAAATAGCTCAGAGAGCTGCCTTTCGCTGAATATCTGCCCCCCAGGTTTCCAGAAACCCTCATTGATCCTAGCAAGTATCGCTTGATACACAATATCTGACTTTAGTTGCAAAACACCCCTTCCTTTGGCCATAGCACTATTTTGCATTATCAGGCAAAAGGGAATTGACATCAAGGGCGTAGGTCTTCACTTCAAAGGGCTTGAATGCAAACAGACGTTCCTGTTCAATCTCCTGTTCCACCATATTGGTCAGCCTCAGTGAAGCTGGACTCAGTGTAGGAGAAAAATGTACCTTGGCTTGCACACTAGTTCCCAGATACTCACGCAAACGAAAAACAAGGGCCCTTCTGTCTTCGCTCACCTTCACTGTCTCGACCAGTACGGAGCCTCCCTCCACCCTGCACAAAGCCTCTGTTTCATCATCTACCTGTATAGGGGGATTGTTCAGTTGGGTTGCACCTCCCATGATTGGCATCAGCCCCTCCTCACTGCACAGCAAGGCATAGGTAAAGACATGCTCTCCCTGGTCGGCATCAGGGTCCGGTGCGGCAGGGGAACGTAACAGGGAGAGGGTAAGCTCACCTTCACGGACTCGGTATCCATATTTGCAGTCACTTGCGAGGGCAATGCTGAGGGTAGGATCAGAAAGGGCAGCCCATTTGTGCGCGGCAACCTCAAACTTAGCCCTTTCAAGGGATGTGTTCACATCGGTTTTTCGAGAAATATACCCCAAAGGGACATCGAACAACGCATGTTCTGTACGAACCGTTGTAGGGAATGAGACCTGCAGCAACTGATGCCTCTCCCTCCAATCAACCTCGGTCCTGAACTCTATTTTGGGCAATTCCTTGTAGATGACCATGGTCTGGGTAAGAGAGGAGGCCCTGCCTATCGTGAACTGCTGCGTAACATGCCAGAACAGTGAGTCTTCACTGACCTGCTGGGATGGTATGGTGAGTATCCGCTGTGCCTTTTTCAGAGAATCAGCCTCAATGTCCCATGCATCCCAAAAGATCGGATAGTCCTCTGTCAGGGTGAGGGTGTTGAATGATTTTCCTTCCTCCACCAACTCCCTGTTGTTGCTTAGCATCCGCAACGATCTGATTCCTCCAAAGGCATCAAGGGCAAGGGTGGCCCAGGACACCCTGATGGTTGTACCCCTGTGCCCTCTCTTACCTGAAGGGCTAATCCTTGTCCCGCTCGTATAGGGAGCGATGACCGAACCATCCTCCTGCACGAAGGGCAGGCCGTTGGTATTCAATACCAACGATCCCTTCCTCCTGAGAATCGGCTCAAGCAGGGCATAGGCCTTCTCATAGCTCGCCTCTGCCTCTATGTTGACCTCCCTGATGGAAGATCCTGGGAGGATATCGTGAAACTGGTTGGTAAGGACGATTTTCCAAACCTGGTCAATGGTATCGAGCAGAACGGAAACATCCTCTCCTTGTGAGAAGGATAGGGCAGAAAGATACTCTGCACTATGAAGCATCCCCTCAAGCTTGCGGTTCCAACGTTTGAGTCTGGCCTGGCTGGTATAGGTACCCCGGTGAAGCTCAAGGTAGAGTTCTCCCCGGTAGACAGGGAGATCATCCCTATCCCTGAAGATCTCATGCATTGCTGATGAGAGTGACGACCATTTGTTTTTTGGCATCCCTTGCAGGTCCTCTTCTCGTTTCATGAGTTCAAGATCGCGTCGCAGTGTGCCCCCTGCCCCATCACCTTCGCCGATGGGACGCATAAGAATTGGCTGCAGGTCCTTATGCACGACACTGTCATATGCTTTGGAAATTTCTTGAGGATCATTGGTTCCTTCATAAGCCCCTTGAATCATATGGGTGGGGATCCGCGTCCCATCAAGAGACTCCCACAGGAGCAGGTCATAGGGGAAGCGGTTGGTATCGTTCCAGCTGAGCTTGCTGGTGACAAAATAGGAGACACCACAGCCAACCAGTATCTGAGGAAGGGCTGCAGTATATCCAAAGGAGTCGGGAAGCCAGAACACATCCCCCTCGTACCCGTCAAAAAGGGCTTTGGTCAGGGTCCTGCCCATCATGCACTGCCTGATCAGGGACTCTGCAGAGGGAAGCACGCAGTCAGGCTCCACATAGCAGACCCCATTGGGCTCCCATGAACCACTTCTGTACGCCTCCAACACCTTCTCATACACCGAGGGGTACTCACCCTTCACAGCTTCCATCTGTGCTGGTTGTGAAAACATGAAGACAAATGAGGGATACTCCTTGGTGAAACTGACCATGTTCAAGCAGGTCCTAGCAGCTTTTCTCGTAGTCTCAGCGATGGGCCAGAGCCAGGCATGGTCAAGATGGGCATTTCCGACAGAGAGAATCTGAGGAGCGAAATGCCCATTCCTCGCCTGGAGAAGCGGCTGTATCCTGGAACGGACATCCCTGACTTCGGCTAGGAATTGTTCGTCCCTCCCTGAGGTAAGTGCAAGGGCTGACAAAGCCGTGTGCAAGGAGGAGACAAGATGCTGGTAGTGAAACCCCTTGCTGTCAAGTGTCTTGGAAAGCTGGCGGAGGGTGAGGACATCGTAGTAGAGGCCATACGTATCCTCATCACGAACAAGCAAGCTTGGCGGGGAGAATTGAAGAGGATATGCCTTCTTTCTTACCGCTGTAGTGGTCAGCACCCTGCCCCCTTCCGAAGGGTGATAACCGGGGAACTTGTGCCCTCCCCAGGCTTCCATGTGGAGTGTTATTGTCTGAGCGGAAAACTCGGTCACACGGAGCTTCCGATGGAAGGGGTTTGTGGCACCAAAGGGTTTTCCATCGACAAATATTAGGGTGTCCGTCTCCGTGTCCAAAAGCAGGAACAGCTCTTCTTTCAGGGAAGGAAGGGTCACAGTCGTCGAAAACCAGAAATTTGTCCAAGGCTTCCCATAGTGAAAGGGAAACTCTATGGGAGCATAGGGCAGGGAGGGAATGCTCTCACCATAGGTCTCTCGAGTTTCACCGTAGCCCCAGGGGCCAAAGACGGGACCTTCAACGGTGATATATGAGCGGCTCTCCAACAAGTCTATATACTGGTCGATACGCTTTTCAGCTTTCATCTGCAACATGGCACTACTCCCCTATACAAGCCAAGGCTTGAAGAAGATCATCTTGCAACAGGCCTATCTCCTCAATCCCCGCATGGATGCGTATGAGGGAGATCCTATCATCTGGAATGGGATCATTGTCATCAAACTTTACCGCAGCTGGGAAAACCAGACTCTCATATCCTCCCCAGCTCACCGCGCGTTTGAAAAACTTCAACGCATTGATGAATGCCTTCACATCCTTCAGGTTTCTCGTGCGAAGCATGAAGGAGAACAATCCACTGCCGCCGCGCATCTGCTCTTGTGCAAGCTCATACTGTGAAAAAGATGGGAGCATAGGGTACAAGACACTCTCGACCTTTGGATGTGTTTCCAACATGGTGGCCAAGGCAAGGGCATTGGAATAATGTACAGGCATGCGGATATGGAAGGTTCTCAAGTTCCTCATGATCAGCCAGGCCTGAAAAGGATCTGGAACAGGACCCAAGGGCAAGAACTCATTCTCAAAGATATGGGTTATGAGCTTTTGGCTCCCTGCTATCACACCTCCTATGAGGTCGCTGTTCCCTCCGATGTACTTTGAAGCTGAATGAATGACCAGATCGATGCCAAGGTCGATGGGATTTTGGAAAAAGGGTGTAGCCCACGTATTGTCGATGATGGTTGTTATCTTCTTGCTCCTGGCAAGGGCGGCGACCTGCCTGAGATTCTGCAGCTTGAAGGTAAAAGTCGTAGGGCTTTCCAGGTAGATAAGCTTGGTGTTCTCCTGTATTGCATCCTCAAACTGCTTCACTTCAGTTCCTTCCACAAAGGTATGCTCAATGCCAAACCGAGTGAGATACGTGGTGAAGAAATACTGTACCCAAGAGTAGCAGTCCTTCACCACAACAGCATGGTCGCCAGCCTTCAACTGGGAGAGGATGGCAAGAGAGGAGGCAGCGACACCGCTACCGACCAGTTTCGCCTTTTCTGCATGTTCAAGCGCAGCCAATTTCTCCTCACACAGGTTGACGGTAGGGTTATTCCCACGGGTATAGAGAAAGTGCGTACTTTCATCAGCCAATGCTGCCTGGAAATCCTCATAGCTGTCAAAACAGAAAATGGAGGTCTGGAAAATGGGAGGACTCACTGCATTGAAGGGAAGTCCGCGCTCCCCTTGATGAAGGAGGATCTCTGTTGTAGATGCATGATTTTCGGTATTCATATTTGTTTGATCATCCTTTGACACTACCTTCGGTCAGACCAGCTACAATGTACTTTTGTCCAAATCCGAAAACTATCATAGTAGGGAGCAATGCTATCACAATGCCTGCACTCATCACATCCCAGCTGATACCAGCTTTTGAGATGAAGGAGTTCAATGCAACAGGAACTGTCATATTCTTATCGGACATAAGCAGCATGACAGCCAGGAAAAGTTCGTTCCAGATATTTATGAAGGCAAAACAGAAGATTGCTGCCATTCCCGGTCTGGTAATTGGCAACACTACCCTAAACAAGGACTGGAACATGCTGCACCCGTCAATCCTGGCAGCCTCTTCCAAACTCACTGGGATGCGGTCAAAGAATCCCTTGCTCATGATCGTGCAAAACGCAATGACAGTGGATACATATACAACCATCAAGGCAGCTTTGCTGTCGACAAACCCGAGTTTTGAAAAGATGGTGAACAAAGGCACCATGAGAATGAAGGTAGGGATGGTCTGGGTAAAATATAGCGCAAGCTGAAGGACACCCTTCATCTTTCTCCGTTTTATTCGGGAGAGGGCAAAACCGCTCAGAACGGAGATCATCATGGCGAACAATGATGAGACCAGGGAGATTACCAAGGAGTTTCGGAAATACAGGGAGAAGCTGGAAAAGGAAAAAAGCTTTGCATAGCTTGCAAAGGTAATTGGTGAAGGAATATACCGCAACGGCATGGTGTATATTTCTTTGGGTCCCTTCAGGCTTGTTACCATAATCCAATAAAGAGGCAGAATGGCACCAAGGAGGTAGAGGGCCAAAAGAATAAAGCGTCCAAATGAGAAGGGGCGTAGTTTTTTCATAGGTTCTCTCCCCCATCCTTTTCCGTAAGCCTCAGATAGATGACCGCATAGGCAAACAAGAGGACCATGATGATGAGCCCAAAAGCAGATCCCTGGCCATAGTCATACTCCTTGAAGACCTTGTTGATCATCTGGGTAGCAAGAATATTTGTCTTGTTGACCGGCCCTCCGTTGGTCATGGCGTAGATGATGTCTGGGAAGTTTACTATCCACATGGTCCGCAGCAGGATACTGCTTACAATGGTAGGCTTCACATAGGGAACTGTTACCGAGACAAACTTACGGATACTTCCCGCCCCGTCGAGCGTTGCCGCTTCATACAGTTCGTTGGGCACCGACTGCAAGGCTGCAAGCAGCATGATGCCGAAAAAGGGAACACCATACCAGATATTGGGGATTATGACGGAAATCATGGCGAGATTGGGATTTGAAAGAAAGCCAATGGGGGAATTGAGGATTCCCACTCGCATCAACAGGTCATTTACCAGACCAAACTGGCCGTTGAACAGCCACGACCAGGTCAATCCAATGGCAAAACCGCTCAATGCCCAACCATAGAAGACAAAAGCCGTATAGATACCCCTTCCCAAAAAAGGTTTTCGAAGGAGAAGGGCCAGACCAAAACCCAGGACAAACTGAAAGAACAATGAACCGAAAAGCCATACCGCTGTATTCCAAAGGATTTGGAAAAAGTTGATATTCTTGTCCGTTATGACGGAAACAAAGTTCTGAAACCCGATAAAGCGCAAGTCATTCATATCGAACAGGTTATAATTCTGGAAGGCCATTACCCCTCCCCTGATAACCGGAACATAGATGAATGCAGTCAGGAGCAGGAGTGCCGGGGCAAGCATCCAACGATAATATTTCTGTTCCATCATTACCACCTATACCAGCGTGCAAGGGGTTCCGGGACTGCCAGGCAATCCCGGAACACATCAAGCACTACAGATTACTTCCAATACGCTTCCCACTGTGCGATGGTTGCATCTACAGTAGAGGAACCAAGCAGGAGAGCCTGCATCGACTGTTCCTGCACCTGTGACCAAGCAGGATACTTAGGGCTGTCAAGGGGATACTTCACAAACACATACGTATCCGGGGATGCCATCTCAGTCTCCCAGGACTTGTACACGCCACTGGAGAAGTACGGGTCATCAGCATAGGTTGAAGTATGCACAGGTAGTGGCCCGTATGTGCGACAGAAGTCGGCATTGTTCTCTGCATTGACCATGAACGAGATGAAGTCCCAAGCAGCATCCTTGTTCTTGCTGGTGGTAGGAATGCCCAGACCGGCAAAGCCGTAGTCAAGATAGGTCTTCCCACTCTTTCCCAAAGGCATCGGAATGACTGTGTACTGGGAAGGATCAAGGGCATCGGCAACCATGCCTACTGTATCTGGATCCTGTACGAGGAAGGGTGTGGTTCCACTGATGAAGGCATTGACCTGCTCATTGAAACCCCAGTTGATGCCATCGGAGGGTACGGCCTTCTTATATAGGTTCACATAGTCTGCTACAGCCTTACGTCCGGCAGGAGTGGAAAAGGAGAATGTGCCGTCTTCGGTCTTGTAGATGTTGTCCTTGGAAATGTTTGCCACATCACTGAGGATCAGGATATCAGAAATCTTAAATGCATTTCCTTTTCCCCTAAAGCCAAAACCATACTGGTTGGGAGCCTTGTTGGTGATGGCTATGGACATTGCATACAGCTCTTCAGTGGTCTTTGGCAGGGAAGTGAATCCATGTTTCTTCAGTACGTCGGTACGGACAAACAAACCCTTTACAAAGAAGAACTGGGGAAGCAGGTAGGCAGTGTCATTGACTGTCATGGCTGCTGCCATGGTCAGGGGAAGCAGGTCATCGCCTTGATCCCAAGCTGCAAGATATGGGGTAAGATCGACAAGTTTGTTGTTGTTGACAAACTGCTTGACGGTGTGGTCCCGAACCTCAATGATGTCCAGCTCTTGATTGCTGTTCAACATGAGTGTCAGCTTGTTATCGGCTTGTTCGTAGGGAGGAGAGACAAGGCTGATCTTGACGTTTGGGTTTAGCGCTTCATACTTTGCGATTACCTCTTGGATTTGAGCGGTCCGGGAAGGACTGGTCATCGTTTCAAAGAAGGTAAGGGTCAAAGGACCGGCAGCTGCTTCCTTTGTCCCGGCAGCAAAGGTGGAACTGAGTACCAAAGAGGCCAAAAGCAAAACAAACAGAGTTTTTTTCAGGTGCTTCATTGTTCATACTCCTTAAGAGATTCGGTAATACCAAATATACATCTGGTATTACCAATACTACCACTTCCTCACTATTTGTCAACTTTTTTCGCACAATACCACTATTCTTGTCCTCAATGTTTTGGATGTACCCTGAATCTGCTGATACCATATGCAAAAAAGTCCTCCCGCTAAGGAGGACCCGACAAGCAAAGAAGGGATTCCTACCCTTTCACAGCTCCCATGGTAAGACCCTTGACCACGTACTTCTGGAAGAACATCGTCAGCAGGATGGCAGGTGCCATGATGACCACAGCCGCTGCCATGACCGCACCCCAGTCGACTTCTACGTAGGAGAGGAAGTTATAGACTGCAATGGGGAGGGTTCGTGTCTTCTGCTGGCTCAGGACCTGGCTGAACATGAAGTTGTTCCAGCTGAAGATGAAGCTCAGGGTGGTTGCCGTTACAACACCGGGACCGGAAAGCGGAAGCAAGATCCTAAAGAAAGCCATCTGTTGGGTGAGCCCGTCGACCATAGCCGCCTCTTCCAGTTCACGGGGAACCGAATCAAAGTAAGGGGCCATGACCCAGACAACCAAAGGAAGGCAGATGAGCATATGCGAGAGGATGAGCGCCACGTAGGAGTCCATCAGGCGCAACCGTGAGAATACGATATACCAGGGCATCAGAAAGGAGATACCGGGCATAAGGCGTGCTATGAGGATGAACATCGAGAGCTTCTGCTGCTTGTAACGGGCAATGGAGTAGGCGGCAGGAAGTCCCAGGACAAGGGAGAGCACCACACTGACCACCGAGACGATGACCGAGTTCTTCATATAGCGCAGGAAGTTCTGCTCGACGAATACCCTGTCGTAGTTTTGCATGACCGGAGTAAATATGAACTTCGGAGGCCAGGAGATGATATCGACCTGGGTCTTGAACGAACTCATCAGCATCCAGACAAAGGGAAAGAGGATGGGGATGATGATAAGGACAAGCATCAGGGCGAAGAGTACTTTTTTCGGCTTTGATTGTTTCATACTCCCCCCCTACAGCTCAAAGGCGCGGCGCAAGCGCATGACACCGAGGCTGAAGCCCATCACTACGATGAACAGGAAGACCAGCATGACCGCACTCTGTCCCATCCTAAAATATTCGAAACTGTATTTGAAGGCGAGGATGTTCAGGTTTTCTGAAGCGTAGCCCGGTCCTCCTCCTGTCATTGCATAAATGATGTCGTACGTCTTCAGTGCGTCGATGGCACGAAGGATGACCGCTGTAAGGATGGTCGGCATGAGCATCGGCAGCGTGATCTTGAACAGTACCTGACGGGCGTTCGCCCCATCGACCTTGGCAGATTCATACGGTTCGCTGGAAAGACCTGCCAGTCCTGCCAGAACAATAATGGTGATCATAGGTGTCCACTGCCAGATATCCACAAGGATCAGGGAGGGCATGACGCTTTTTGTTTCCGATACCCACCCGCTTTGGGGAAGGCCCAGGACACTCAGCACATAGTTCAGAATTCCGATGGTAGGATCATAAAAAAGGTTCCACACGATACCGATGGCAACGGGTGTAGCCACCAGGGGGAGCAACAGAAGCGTCTTGACCACTCCCTTGCCGGCGAATGAGCGGTTGAGGATGAGAGCGAGCGCTATTCCCAGTATCATCTCGACGATGACGGCTCCAAAGGTGAAGTAAAAGGTTCTGCCCAAAGCATCAAGAAACCTAGGTTCCTTAAGGACATCAACATAACTCTTGAAAGCGACAAAATTCAAGGGTTTTCCACTTGTCAGGGACCAGTCTGTAAAGCTAAGGAAAAAAGTATAACAGACAGGAAACACCATGAGGACCACTACGAATATTACCGCAGGAAGAGGAAAAAGATACCTCAGGTTCCTTTCAAAAAAACCTTGTCGAATCATAGGAAAGCTCCTTGTAGGCAGAAGTGGCCGGCCGAAGAACTCGGTCGGCCACGAATACTCAATTGTGGTTTAGAGACCGTATTCGCCGTCAGCCTTCAACAGCTCATCAACAGCCTTGGCCTTCTCGGCAGCAAGTGCAGGAAGCTTTGAGGAAGTTCCCTTGGTATTGATGGACTCGATGATGACTTCACCGATAATGTCTCTAGCCTGTCCGACTGAACTCATGAAAGGACGGTCAAACGGATAGCCATTCTTTGCAGCATGGGCCTGAGTCTCTACGAGACCTGGGTTCATGACAGCACGGACATCCTTGTCAGCCCAAGCGGAATCACGGGCCATGGTGATGTTGGATAGCATGCCTTCCTTGGCAAGGTCCTTGTTGGTTGCCCAATCGAGGAACTTCTGTGCGGCATCCTGGTTCTTGGTCTTGGCGGACATAGCCATACCCCAAGAGACTACGATGAAGGGAGCGTCACCCTTAGGACCGCGGGGAAGCTGTGCGATGCCGATGTCTGATGCAGGAATCTGGGTCTTGGAAGGATCGACGATCTGGCCATAGAAGACAGAGGCGTCAGTCCACATGGCAGCCTTGCCGGCCTGGAAGACTGGCATGACATTCTCCCAGGACATGCTGGTTACGCCCTGAGGGCCGTAGGTTCCGAGCATCTTGCCATAGAAGCGGATAGCTTCAAGGGCTTCAGGGGAGTCGAATACAGCCTTGCCACCTTCGAGATACCTTCCGCCATAGTTATAGACATAGCTGGAGAGCTGGGTTACAGCGGCAGCGCCCTTGCCACGGGAAGCGAAACCGGCGACCCCGTCCTTGTTCATGGCCTTGGCAGCAGCCTCGAGCTCCATGAAGTTTGTAGGGACAGAAAGGCCGGCCTTCTTCAGAAGGTCCTTTCTGTAGTAGAGCACCTGCCATTCGGTTACGAGGGGGACGATGTACGCAACACCATCCTTGCGTCCGATGTCAACGGAGTTGGCGGGGTAATCTGAGAAATCATACTTGTCCAAACCCTTGTACCAGCCGTTCTTGATGAACATCAGACCTTCCTGGAGAGGGCGGGTCATGAATACATCAACAGTTGAGGAGTTGGTTGCAAACTCGGTGGTCAGCTTGTTGGTAAGCTGGCTCTCCTGCAGACTCTCATAGTTTACCTTGATGCCGGTCTGTGCTTCGAACTCGGGGATCTTTGTCTTGAGCAGCTCACCATAGGGGTGGTTTGCCAACAGCACGCGAATCTCTGGCTTTGCTTGCTCAGCAGCTCCCTGTGCAAAGACTGATCCTGTCAGGCAGAGCAACACAAGAAGCGCGACGAACATGTTCTTTGTTTTCATTATTCATTCTCCTTTTGAATTTGAATATACTTTCACCCTATTATACCCCCTTTTGGGCAGATGTAAATGTTAAAATGAATATTATTTTTAATTGCATGAATATTTCTTTCATACTATACTGAAGGAAAGAAGAGCAGGAGGTGCCATGAACGAGGTCAGTGCCATCTACACCATACAGAGCAAGTATGCGAGCTTGAGCATCAAAGAGAAGAAAATTGCCGACTTCATCCTGAAGCACCCCAAGGAGTCGGTAAATCCCAGCATCGAGGAGCTTGCCGAAAGGATCGGCATCAGCGAATCGACCATGGTGCGCTTCGCACGCAAACTCGGCTATACCGGATACCAGCGATTTCGCATCGCCTTGGCCCGTGAGACCATCCCCTCCAATGAACAGGTCTTTGAGATAGGGATGTCCGATCAGGAAGACCCTATCGACACCGTATTCAAGAATGCCCAGGAGACCCTCAACGAAACCTACAAGAGGATCAACCGCACAGCCCTGCAGCAGGTGGGCAAGCAGTTTGCAGAGGCGAGGACCATCTACCTCATGGGTTTGGGCGGTTCGAACATCCTGGCCCTCGATGCGTACCACAAGCTTATCCGTACAGGCCTTACCTGCAGCTACGCAACAGATTTCCACATGCAGCTGATGCTCGCGTCCCAGTCATCTAAGAAGGACATAGCCCTCATCATCTCCCACACCGGCTCTGGCTATGACACCCTTGCCCTTGCTGAGGAGTTCAGGAACAACGGCTGCCCCATCGCAGTGCTGACCAGCAACAATCGCTCGCCCTTGGCAAAGATGGCCGAAAACGTCCTGCACGTTGCCACAGGAACCAGTCCACTGGTCTCAGAGTCCTTCTCTGCACGAATCGTATCGCTGACCATCATCGACATCCTCTATGTGGAGGTTCTGGAAAGGATGAAAGACCTGGGGGTCGAGAATCTAAATAAAATGAGAAATGTCATCGCAAAGAGACGTATTTGAATTGAGGAGAAAAGAACATATGAAAGCATCTATCGGTCTGATCGGTCTTGCCGTAATGGGAGAGAACCTGGTACTCAACCTTGAGAGCAAAGGGTACTCTGTTGCCGTCTACAACAGAAGCACCTCCAAGGTGGACTCCTTCATGCAAGGACGTGCCAAAGAGAAGAACATTATTGGAACATACAGTCTTGAAGAGCTTGTCTCCGCCTTGGAAACACCACGCAAGGTCATGATGATGGTCAAGGCGGGCAAGCCCGTCGATGAAACCATCGAGACACTCATCCCCCTTCTTGAGAAAGGCGACATCATCATCGACGGGGGAAACTCCAACTATGAGGACTCCGATTGCAGGATGGCCCTGGTCGAAAGCAAAGGCCTGCTCTACATCGGCACCGGGGTTTCCGGTGGCGAGGAAGGGGCACTGCTCGGGCCTTCCATCATGCCAGGCGGCTCAAAGAAGGCCTGGCCCGCCATCAAGGAGATGTTCCAGGCAATATCGGCCCATGTCGATGGAGTTCCTTGCTGTGACTGGATAGGACCCGGAGGTGCCGGCCACTTTGTCAAGATGGTCCATAACGGCATCGAATATGGTGATATGCAGCTCATATGTGAAATTTATGATCTCATGCACCGATACCTTGGGATGAGCAATGCCGAGATGCAGGAAGTATTCGCCACCTGGAACAAGGGGGACCTGGACTCCTACCTCATTGAGATCACAGCCGATATCCTTGGCTATAAGGATGAGGACGGATCACCGCTGGTCGACTCCATCCTCGATACGGCAGGACAGAAGGGAACGGGAAAATGGACCGGCATCGCTGCCCTGCATGCCGGCGTCCCCCTCACCCTGATCGTCGAGTCGGTCTTCGCCCGCAGTGTCAGCAGTCAGAAGGGTGAGCGCGTTGCGGCAAGCAAGGTGTATCCCTCCAAGGAAATTGAGCTTACCCATGAGAGGAAGGCCTTTGTAGAGGAGTTGGGCAAAGCCCTCTATGCGGCAAAGATAATCTCCTACGCCCAGGGCTTCTCCCTGATGAAGAGTGCGGGGGAGAGCAACGGGTGGGACCTGGACCTGAGCAGCATAGCCTTGCTTTGGAGAGGCGGGTGCATCATCAGATCGGCATTCCTTGACAAGATCAGCCAGGCCTTCAAGAAGAAGGGAGACCTGGACAACCTGATAATGGACTCATACTTTATAGAGATCCTCAATGCCAATCAGCAGAGCCTGCGCGACACTGTTGCCACTGCCGCACTCAACGGCATCCCCACCCCTTCCCTTTCGGCAGCCCTCTCCTGGTTTGACAGCTACCGCAGCGAGCGCCTTCCGGCCAACCTGTTGCAGGCCCAGCGTGACTACTTCGGAGCCCACACCTATGAAAGGACCGACCAGCCGCGGGGCGAGTTCTTCCACACCAACTGGACCGGCCGTGGCGGAGATACCGCATCGACAACGTATAGTATATAACAATTAGGAGCGTATAGATGGCTACAATACAAGTTCTTCCCAAAAACAGTGATGGCTTTGACCTTGTCTCACTAGGAGCCCTGATCGTCAGGCTTGACCCGGGCGTTGTTCCCTTTGAATATGCCCAAAACCTTGAGCTCCATGTCTCAGGGGGCGAGTTCAATGTGGCGGCTAACCTCAGCCGTGCATTTGGCCAGAAGACAGCGGTGGTCTCGGCTATGGTCGACTACCCCCTTGGGCTGAAGATCGAAGCAGAAGTGCGCAGGATGGGTGTCACTGGCATCTACAAACGCTTCGAACATGACGGGGTGCGCGGACCCAACATGGCCAATGTCTACAGTGACCGCGGCCAGGGCCTCAGGGCCCCTGTGGTGTTCTACAACCGCAGCAACGAGGCGGCAGCCCTCCTGGATGAAAGAAGCTTCGACTGGAACGCCATATTTGCCAACAAGGTCAGGTGGTTCCACTCCGGAGGCATCTTCGCCGCCCTTTCAGAGAACAATCCTGCCCTCATCATCGATGCGATGAAGCGGGCAAAGAAGGCGGGGGCGATCGTTTCCTTTGACTTGAACTACCGGGAAAAGCTCTGGAGTTCCATTGCCAAGGATGGCGAAGTTCCCCAGAAGGTCGCCCAGAGGATTCTCTCCACGATAGTCGAGCATGTCGATGTGCTTGTCGGCAACGAGGAGGACCTGCAGATGGGCCTGGGGCTCAAGGGGCCCGAGGTTGCCACCCATGGCAAGCTCGACCCCTCATCCTTCTTTGCTATGCAGGCCACCGTCTCCGAGCGCTTTCCCAACGTCAAGGCAGTGGCCACCACCATGCGTGAGGTCAACTCGACCAATCGCCATGACTGGAGTGCCGTGCTCTGGTATGACGGCAAGGCTTATACCGCCCCAACATGTTCGCTGGATGTCTATGACCGCGTAGGTGGAGGCGATGGGTTTGCCAGCGGCCTGATCTACGGCCTGCTCTCAGGGCGATCGCCTGAAGAGAGCCTGAGACTCGGATGGGCACACGGCGCGCTGCTGACCTCCTTCCCCGGGGACACCACCATGGCGACCCTCGCCCAGGTGGAGGCCCTTGCCCAGGGCTCGAGCGCAAGGATACAGAGGTAAGCATGAAAGCACTGGTAATGACAGAGTACAAGAAACTGGAGTTTATGGATGTTCCCAAGCCTACGATCAAAAGCCCCACAGAGGTATTGGTCCGCATCAAGGCGGCAGCCATCTGTGGAAGTGATGTCCATGGGTTTGACGGATCGACACTCAGGCGCCAGCCCCCTGTCATCATGGGCCATGAGGCAAGTGGTGTCATTGAGGAGGTAGGCTCCCTGGTGAAGAACTTCGCCAAGGGGGACCGGGTCACCTTCGACTCCACCATCTGGTGCGGAACCTGCCCCTTTTGTCAACAGGGAAAGGTCAACCTCTGCAACAACCGCAAGGTATTGGGAGTCAGCTGTGACGAGTACAAGCAGGACGGGGTCTTTGCAGAGTACGCCCTCATCGAGGAGCGCATCCTCTACAAGATCCCTGAGGGTTTGGACTTTACCCAGGCAGCGATGGCTGAGCCTGCCGGCGTTGCTGCCCATGCGATAGGCCTTGCGCCTCCCCTTCTGGGGGAGGATGTTGCTGTGGTTGGAACGGGTTTGATAGGCCTGCTCATCCTCAAGCTGTTGAGGCCTGTCACCAGCGGCCTGATCATAGCCTTGGAGACAGATGAGGCCAGAAGAGCCAAGGCCCTAGGCTGTGGCGCTGACTATGCTTTTGACCCCAGAGATCAGAATCTGGTACAGACTATTGCTGATCTTACAGACAATGTAATGCTGGACAAGGTCTATGAGGCTGTCGGGGCGACTGCTCCTATCAACACTGCTGTCGATGTGGTGAAGAAAGGCGGTACAGTTGTACTGGTAGGAAACGTGAGCCCGAAGGTCGAACTGCCCCTGCAGAAGATTGTCACGCGCCAGATACGCCTGCAGGGAAGCTGCGCCATCAGCGGGGAATACCCTGCTGTCATCAAGCTTATGGCCAGTGGCAAACTGGTAGTGGATGACCTTATCAGCAAGACTGCCCCCTTAAGTGAGGGCCAGTTCTGGTTTGACAAGCTCTATAACCGAGAGGACAACCTCTTGAAGGTAGTCCTGCTTCCCTAACAAACAAAGAAGGATACTATGGTACGATACGCGCTCATTGGATATGGAAAAGTTGCACGGGTGCATGCCAAGGCATTGAAAGATGGTAAGGACAGCCTTCTTGTTGCTGTCTGGGGTCGGAACAAGGAGAAGGCGGAGCTCTTTGCACAAGAGTGGGGCCTTGTAGCCTTCACCGACATGCAGAAGATGATCACCGAAGCTAAGGTCGATGCTGTAGTCATCACCACCCCACACCCAGCCCATAAGGAAAATGCCCTTGCAGCCCTAAAGGCAGGGGCCCATGTGCTGGTTGAAAAGCCTATGGCCCTCACCGTCGCTGACTGCCAGCAGATGATCGACTGTGCTAAACAGGAGAAGAAGAAGCTTGCCGTCATCAGCCAGAGACGCTGGTTCCCCTCGACCCAGAGGATCCATAAGGCAATTGAGGAGGGAAAGCTGGGAACACCCATGATCGGACAGGTCACCATGCTCGGCTGGAGAGACGAGGAGTACTACAACAGCGACCCCTGGAGAGGCACATGGGATACGGAGGGTGGAGGGGTCCTCATCAACCAGGCTCCACACCAGCTTGACCTTCTGCACTGGTTCCTAGGCCCGGTCAAGGAGGTCTATGCCCAGTGGGACAACATCAACCACCCCTATATCGAGGTGGAGGATACTGTTGTGGGAACCGTACGCTTTGCAAGCGGCGCCATGGCCTCCATACTGGTATCCAACTCGCAGAAGCCCGGCATCTATGCAAAGGTCCACGTCCATGGCTCCAATGCCTCTTCCGCCGGTGTCCAGACCGATGGGGGTGCAATGTTCATCGCAGGCAGAAGCGGTGTTGTGGAGCCTCCATACAATGACCTGTGGACAGTTGAAGGGGAAGAGAAGATGCTCGAAGTGTGGAAGATTGAGGACATAGCCTTCTTCAAGACCATTGATCCTGTAGGGCACTTCTTCCGTCTGCAGCTTGAGGACTTTACCCAAGCGATACTGAACAACACTACACCAACATCCTCCGGAGAAGAGGGAATGGAGACAGTGAAGATCATTGAGGGGATGTATGTCTCTGGAAGGACAGGGATGCCTGTCAGGTATTAGGATCAGAGCAAAAACATGATGGGCAGGAGAGTACTTGCACCCCCTGCCCTTCTTTGTCCCACCATAAACCTCACATCAAAGCTCTATCCAAGGGGTGGGATATGCCCATCACTGCAAGTCGCATCTCTGTGAATACCTTGTACCACGTTCCAATCAATCAATGCAATTTAGCCACCCTCCATCAAGGGAGTAGTTGGACCCTACGCAGTAGCTGGCCTTGCAAGAACCTATAAAAGCATAAAATTCAGCAATCTCTTCTGGGGAGGCAAAACGACCTATAGGAGCATATTGGCGGGCAATACCATCAAGAACCTCTCTAGCGGTGGTACCCTCTTTTTCAGCTATTCGACCTGCCGCTTGCTCCCAACTTGAGGTCAAGACAAGCCCCGGGCTAATGGTAACCACTCGAATACCCTCTGCAATGAGTTCATGGGATAGGCACTTACTGAACATTACAAGGGCTGCTTTCGTAGTATTGTAGATGGGCTCATACCACAATGGCTGCTTTGCACAGATGGAAGCTGTCTGAATAATGACCCCCCCACCTCGTTTTGTCATGGAAGGCACTGCCAAGCGTGAAGTCCTTATCGCAGCCATGACATGCAAATCCCAGTAGTACTGCCACTTCTCATCCGGGGCATCCATGATGGTCTCTTCACTGCCGATCCCGGCATTATTTATCAAGATGTCAACGCCACCCAGAAACGCAAGAGAAGCCTCCATTGCCTTTTCAAGACTCTCCATCTTTGTGACATCACAAGAAACCCCAAAGGCCTTTACCTTGAAATCTTTTTGGATCTGCATGGCCTCAGCTAGAGAGCTCTCAGCTCCTCGAGCCCAGATAGCCACATTGGCGCCCTCTTGTGCGTATTTGCGTGCAACCGCAAGCCCTATGCCAGAGCTCCCTCCTGTGATCAGTACGTTTTTCCCTTGTAAGTGTAAATCCATATGGGTATCTCCTTGTGCTCTAAACATAATCTTAACCCGAGAACCCTGGCAATGCCACTAGACTATACGTGCATACATTTGCCTGAGAGTATCAGAGAACAAGGTCATATCGTCTGCTGATACATTCCTTGTCCCATTCTTTATAAAAACTTAATTCATACTGTGTCATTTCATTTTCAAATGAACAGGAGCTATCATCAACACAGATCTTATCAACTGAAAGAATGTGTTCAAATTCTCCACTGAGAAGATCTTTTTCTTCCTCGTAGCCATCAAAGGATTCACCAGCTAAAAGCACCTTTACCCTAAGCAAATAACTTTGACCATCTTAAATTTTACCGTCTGGCGACAGATAAAAGAAGATGCTCTTGATTTCTTTGAATGTATCGTTCAGCTTTTTTAGCTTTTTATCCAAGGCTGGAATCTGCGCAAGAAGATTTGTCAGTGAGGAATCTGGAAGCCTCACTGGATAATTTTCAAGAGACAACTCAGATAATAATACCCTATCGATACGAATTCGGTGATTAATCGAAAGACTTAAGCTCGTGGAGGTGTTTATCGCCAGGTGGATTTTTCTTGGATTTTTCCCATAGGCTAACGAGGTATCTACTTTGATAATGTTGGGACCACAGAAGAATTCGGCAAAGGGCTCATTTTCAAGGCTAGGATTCAAAAGGTCACAATCTTGGCTCAATATATAAGAATGGGTGGTCATATTGCTAGGGTGTATTTGGTTTGATGCTCACGGCTAAACAACACCAATGCATCGGCATCATCAATCCATGGATAAGATTCCACCACATGTGAAAGCACTGCTTGCATATGCACTCCTTCCACGACAACACCCTGCCTCCATTTTGTTTTCATAATGGAATCTCGTAAAGAGAGTTCATACATACAAGACCTTCCCTTTATGAAAAAAGCCGTTTCATGTTGTAATCAAAAGTTTCTAGGGAAGCGAGGCCAGTCTTTTCCAGTTCATCAAGCTCCTTAGCTTTCTTTTGGGACCGTTTCAAGAGAGAAGAAACAATTTCTACCAAATCTGACATCTCATACCCACTGGGCAGTCCAGATTTGAATATCTCGAACAAAGAACAATTACATGTACTGATATGATGATATATGTATCCCCTGAAAAGCCTATCCCTTTCTTGGCGATTGGGAATGGCAACAAGCAGGCAATACAACCAACTTATTTTGCTTGCGTTCTCGCCACTTGGCTTGAGCTCATCCCTCAGCCATCCATATATCGTTTGCCTCGAAACAGAGAAAATATCTGCCCACTCTGTTTTATTGAAACCAAAAAACAAAACAAGTTCGTTGAATTGTTCAGTATGACTCTTCAATGCAAGGCCTGTAATGCTTTGCTTCGAAACACCAATATTCCTGGTGAAATTGTCAAAAAACAAAGGACTTTGTTCAAGGTGTGTATGTTGGGATGCTGTATAGAGAAGACCAAAGGGCATCGAGGTTAGTTTGTATTGTGCCCGATAGCCATAGCTACCAGAACTATCTGTGACAAAGAGAGGGTCTGAGCTGTCAAGCAAAGGATCCACGATGGTGTAGTCAGGCTTTATTGCCATAGTTTTTTCGCCTTGTCGGTAATCAACGTTTCAAAGAAAACATCTGATAGTATAAAGTGCAACGCATGGAAGATTTCAAGAAGACGGGCAAACACCTCTGCCTTAGGAGCAGCAGAAAATAGTATAAAATGATCCAGGTCAAGGAACGTTACCTTGGACCTTGGTTCAAAGTATTCTGGTTTGGTGGTAGGGAAGCGTTGAATTCCATGGGGGTATTTCATACCGCTGGAATTCTGCGATAGCGTCACCTTGAAATTGCTCGTGATTGAAAGATCTGTGAGAACCACTCCCCTTTGCATAGAAAACATCCGTAATTCATTGTCCATCCATTCTATATGTGTAGGCAGCGAAGAACCTTGAAACTCTTTTGCTACCAAATCTTTCCAGGAGGCATTACTCTTTTCTTGTATCGAGTTGATATAGCGCAACCCCAGTCGCGATACAAGAGAAATATCGGCTATGGCATCAAGCTCTCTGACAAGGGAGATGAAGTTCTGCAAAAGGGTATCGAAAGGTAAGGATTGTGCGTCAAAAACCTGATAGGTAATTGCCTCGCTATCAAGAAAAATAGTCTGTTGTGTATCAGCAGATGAAAAAACCCATTGCTTGGAAACTGCCTTTTCAGGGTCTCCATGGGGACCGGCACGAACAACTCCTGTTTCAATTGGCTTATACAGTGGGTACCCGTTCTTTCGCACACACCCTTGGAAAACTGGTATGTACTCCTCCATCTGAACTATGGGAGAGTATTGAACCTGTACCAGTATTCCAACGAGAGGGCCATTGGGAAGAGCCTGTTTTCTTTCACTCATAGTGTCTCCTATCTTCTTAGACTTTTACACCAAACATTACACTTTAACAAAAAATAGAAGTGCACTCCAAGTTTATCCTAAGGTTACATGGCAGGCCCTATCATCAGGATAAGATGCCAGACATACCATAGTGCCACAAATACGAGAAGATCCATTGAACACAACCTTTCCATTGCCAACCCACAAACCAGGCATATGAAGTGCAATCCTACTGCTATACGTGCAAAGCATGGCTATAAGCATTGATTCACTGACAGAAAAGGTCTGTTCCCTATGAAAAATAGCATTTTAGAAATAATTTTGAGGTTTTTTCCAGTTTTGTCCTCTTAATCACACCTTATTTATAGGAGATACTGTGTATAGTTAGCCTACGATAAACACAAAAGTAGAACCATAAATCAGTTCATTTTTTTGACACGGTAGCTTTCAATTTCAGAGTTTCAGCCTTGAACGTTCCGAGGTCTACCGATGAAGGCACTTTTACCTTCAGCTCC
>JAVERP010000008.1:0-102252 GCA_034007055.1 Sphaerochaeta sp. | reverse complement strand
GCATTTCCCAGATGCTGCTGTTGGCAAGGTCCAGGCACAACGCTTCATATGCCTCTACTGCAGTACCATAGTCACTGCTTGCATACACATCCTGCAGTCTTAGGCGAAAATTATAGGCAGTTACGGTGTCCAGATAATCGGTCTCCAACAGCAGGTCAAGCTGTTTCTGCTGGTCCTCATTCAGGTTATCCCTATTCTTGAGCCACAAGTACCTTGTCTTGTCCAGTGCCTTGCTCTTCTTTTTGTCTTTCGAACGGTTCTCCCTTCGCCTGACATTGTCCACTTCATCATTAGCCATTTTCATCACATGGAACCGATCTACGGTGGTAGTAGCCTTTGGAAAAGCTGTCTTCATCATATTGCGAAAGCCGTGGGTCATATCACAGGTGATGTTCTTCACCTTGTCCGGGTCTCCCTTCTTTTGCTTGAACTTCTCATCAAAGCGGGTCACCGTAGAGTTGTCTTTTCCTTCTGTGGTATACAATACCCGTGCCTTGGCTCTCTTTTTAGTGGGGTGGGCAAGGAAGACTGTTATATAGTTGTGCCCCTTATGTGAGTACTCGTCTACGCCGACATCCTCGACATCGCTGAAGTCCTGCAGGTCCAAGGCCTCAGTCACGAAGCCCGTAAGCAGGCGCCAAAGCCTTGTGTCATGCTCGCCGACCTGCTTCGCCACCTGCAATACTGACATCTGCCTCAGCATGGTAAGCTGCACTGCCTCCATCAGGAGCGTGAAGCCGCTTCCCGGCTTTGCCCAAGGCACATCAACCAGCTTTACCTTATGATCCTTGCATTCGATTCTGGGGACCCTAGCATGGATGTAACAGCGGTATTGGAAGAAGTTCAGGTGTCTCCATTCCTTGTGCTTTGAATCATAGACGGTGCAGGATTCACCGCACTGGGGGCAAGGGAACTTGCTTCCTGCCTGGTAACCCAAGGTAATATGCACATCAAGACGCCCAGGATCTTTATCAGAAGGGCGGAACTCCACCTGTGAAACATACCATGGTTCAACCAGTCCAAGAGCCTTTGTGAAGATATCATTCTGAGTTAATCCATCCATGTGCTTACCCTCTCTTGATTCAAAAAGATAGGTAAACTGTAACATGACTCATTCAGATATTTCTATCAGTTTATGATGTTACCCACTCAAAACAGCGAAAGGCCCCCTTTCTTGAATCTATTGCTTATCTGTGATACAGTTGCAGGATGTTCGGAATTCTGTAAAACGGATTTGGGGCAAATCAAGCACCTGCTTGCCTAATAACCCAAGTGTATAAACTCCTGTTTTTTTCTTGGATGCCAAGCAGTGCAAGGAGTTTCTTTTATGGCATTTTCCACAGCACAACAACAGATAGCA
This sequence comes from Sphaerochaeta sp., assembly GCA_034007055.1. Classification (GTDB taxonomy): domain Bacteria; phylum Spirochaetota; class Spirochaetia; order Sphaerochaetales; family Sphaerochaetaceae; genus Sphaerochaeta. Next base: position 100,892 of record JAVERP010000008.1, on the reverse strand, counting down.
GACCGCTTTGATAGCGATGTAGACCAGAAGCGCTGGCGCGACTGGAAGTGGCAGATTCGCCACTGCATCAAAGATGTCGAAACCTTTGAAAAACTGCTGGATGTACACTTTGACGATGATAAGCGAGAAGATATCGAAAAAACTATCAAAGAGTTTCCCCTCTCCATCACCCCCTATTACCTCTCCCTCATGCAAACCGACTCACTGGAGAACGACCCCATCTTCAAACAGGGTTTTCCCTCGGTACGTGAACTTGATATCCTCGAGTGTGATATGGCCGACCCACTGAATGAGGATGTGGACAGCCCGGTTCCCGGCCTTACCCATCGCTATCCAGACCGCGTCCTCCTGTTGGTAAGCAATACCTGTGCAATGTATTGCAGGCACTGCACCCGAAAGCGCAGGGTAGGGGATGTGGACAGCATTCCCGATAGGGCTCAGATCATGGCAGGCATCAAGTACATAGCCGACCATCCGGTGGTCCGTGATGTCCTGTTGTCAGGAGGGGACCCCTTCATGCTCAGCGACGAGTACCTTGACTGGATCCTTACCGAGCTGAGGAAGATCGACCATGTGGAGATCATCCGCATCGGTACCAGGGTCCCTGCAGTCCTTCCTTATCGCGTAACTGACGAGTTGGTCACCATGCTCAAGAAGCACCACCCCATCTGGCTGAATACCCAGTTCAACCATCCTCGGGAACTGACCAGCTCCTCCAAAAAGGCTTTGGCAAAGCTTGCCGATGCCGGTATTCCCTTAGGTAACCAGTCTGTGCTGCTTAACGAAGTGAATGACTGTCCACGTATCATGAAGAGCCTGGTCCAGAAGCTTGTCTATAGCCGTGTACGCCCCTACTACATCTATCAGTGTGACCTCTCTGAAGTGAGCATCAAACCAAATACACCCTAGCAGTATGACCACTCATTCCTATATATTGAGCCTTGAATAGAAAAGGGCATACACCTGGCCCCTGTCTGGGGACAGAGGTGAGTGTGAATCAGGATTAGAAACGGATAGGATTATCCTAACCAGACTTCTTTTTCTTGATGGACATTGAATGTACTGCCAATTCTTCACGAAGCTGAGGTGTCAGGTTCCAAGGCAGGAACTGGCTGTAGTCCACTGAGTTTGCTTTCAGGTTGCGTAACTTTGTCACTTCCTTCAGAAGATAGGTGACATACTCATGGAGATTAAGATCCCATAAGTTAGCAGTCTGTATGATGGTCTCGAGGGTAGCAAGAGTGTGTGCACCCGCAGGGCATCCTGCGAAAAGCACGTTCATCCTAACGGTGGAAAATGCGCGGATGATACGTTCGCTTCTCGAGTTGTCTGGATTTAGATTGGCACAATCGAGGTAAGACCTGAATATCAGCTCACTGTTGAGGTAGTAGTCCATGCCATCCATGATGTACTCCTCATCCCTGTGGAAGTCGTAACGGCCCCTGATCCATTTGGACAGCTTTTGAAACAGGGGAATCGACTCCCGTCTTCTGGTCCTCATGAATTGCTGCTCTGTAATCAGCTTGTCATCCAGCCACAGGGTACGATATGTCTTGTCAACCTTGTAGATTTTTCCGATGGTAGTGATGATCCTGTCCAGCGTGATATAGCCGACCGAACCCTCCGGATAGGCTCCAGCCTGCTGGGCAACAATAAAGCGTCTCCTCAGATGAGCGAGGCATAATGCAAGTGTATACTGATAATCCTGCTTTTTCGTCTGGTAGCCGACATAGCAGTCAGCCTGCAGGAATCCGGAGTAATCGCCGACGATGCCCTTGAAGACATCACTTGAGCGGGATACATCATACTGGAAATAGGTGGCAGGCTTGCCTGGAGTCGCACTGCAGATTACCCACATCCAGGAGTCAAGCGTGTCCTTACGTCCAGGCTCGTCAAGGACTTGCAGGCGAGTCTCATCTCCATTAATTGCAGGTTGTGATAGGATGAAGTCCTTTATTGCCTCGGCAACAGGTTTCAGCTCGTTGCCGGCGCGCATGTGCCAGTTTGCAAAGTTCTGCTCGCTCAGGTCTACGCCAAGATTCCTAAACCATTTTGATATTCTGGTCACAGACAGCCCGTAGAAGAACTTGTCCACTATGGAGGCGGCTATGAGGCTGTCACCGGCAAGCCCACCTGGAATGAACCGCTCTGGAGCGGATGCCGTGATGATATCGCGCTTTTTGGTGCCGTTCTTGTCATGGCTCTCGCCGCAGCAGGGACAAAAGCCTTTCTGTTTGGCCTGCTGGATGATGCTCAGGGTATTTTTCAGTAAATCTATGTGCTCATGGACATCCGCGCTGTTGATATCCACAAGGGTTGTGCCGCATTTGTGACACTTGTCCGCAATCTTGAATTCCTGTTTATCCCTGGGATAGGAGGAATCGAAGGTCTGTCTTCCACACCCGTTGCCCCTAGTCCTGTGCTCTGGGTTCCGGTTTCTGGAGTCTTTCTTGTTGGAAGCCTCATCTTTTTTGTCGGAGTCAATCAATTCCTTTGCATTATCAATGATTTTCTGTTCTTCATCGCAGAGCTGTTCTTCCTCGGCCTTGCGAATAAGCTCCTCAGGGATGTTGAAGTATTTACGGTATCTCTCGCTGGAGCTGCCGAACCTGACAAAGAGCTCGAGACGGAGCTTCTGCTCACTGGAACGTAGTGCACGGGAAAGCACTTCTATATCTTCCTTGAACGTGGCCTTCTCTTCCGTGAGTTTGAGAATCGTCCTTTCGTCCTTCTTTTTTCCCTTCTCCAACTCAGTGACACGCATCTCAAGTCGGGTTATTTCCTCGTCTCTATTCATAGGGGCAAATATACCACATTTGGCCAAACTAATCAATATAATTCGTTTTATGAAAAGGATTTAACAAGTGCATAGAAGCTTAAATCTGCATGCAGAGGGCACTCCCTGGAGGCTGATAAAGAGTTCAGAGGGAAGATGGAACTAAAACAGAAAACCGCCAAAACAGGGGCGTACAAGGCCTGTATTGGCGTGTTTAAATCTATGTCATAAAATAAATTATTTGATTTTTATCAGATATGCAGATCCATTCTGGAGACCAGGCCCCGTGCCTTGAGATGCTCCAGCGGGATGGGGTCATCCAATAGTCCGCGAAGCTCATTCGCTGTCATCTGCGCAGCAGCCTTGCTGTCCATTGGCCAGGAGTAGCGACCATATCGGACGGACCGGGCGAGCATCCAGCACCCTGCTCCCTCACAATAGACTATTCGCACCTGCTTCCTGTTGGTCGAGCAAAAAACGAATATAGACTGCTCGTCCATCTTCAGGTTCATGGCCCCGACCACCAGGGAGACCATCCCGCGGATTCCACGTCGGAAATCAGTTGCCCCCACCCGTAGGAATATCTTCTTCCCCTCGAGGCTCGTGTCAAATGGCAGGCTCATCACAGTGCCCCCTTGATTTGGGAAAGAAGCCTGATGGTCTTCTCGTTGCAGCTGAGGCTGTACAGATGACTACAGCAGTCGTACACATCCTGCTGGAACTTGATCATTTCCTGGAGAGAGAGCTTTGGAGCACTGCCTCCATCGGTTTTGTTGCTGGAACTCTTTCCAATGTTGTAACAGACAATATTGAGGTCTGCAGATGCCTTTGGATTCTTCATGGGCACACAAACGGCTGGAGTGCCTTTCTCAAAGCTTCTCATCCATCTATACAGTGTGTTCACATTAATAGGAACATCCGGCAAATTGCAGAATTTGTATTCTGTGAGCCCTGATTGTTGATATCTAGTGATGATTTCATCTCTGACTGCCTGTGAATACGGTACTATATTTCTCATTCCCTATCCTCCGTAGCCTATGTTAGGGGATAGTTGGGGATTTTGTTATGGTGTATTTGGTTTGATGCTCACTCTCTGAAGGTCTTTCGCACTTTCGTACCTCGGTAGGGAAGGGCATTGAGATCATGGAGAGCTTACGTGGGCATACCAGCGGGCTTTGTGTCCCCACCTATGTCATTGATGCACCAGGGGGAGGCGGCAAGATCCCTGTGATGCCCAACTACCTGCTTTCCTGGTCGACCAACAAGGTGATCCTGCGAAACTTTGAAGGGGTCATCACCACATACCAGGAACCAACTGCCTATGTTCCGACCACCTGTGACCGCAATTGTGAAAAGTGTAATCTGGAACTACCTCTGACAGCAGCTGACGAATACAAGGCGATAGGCATTGAGCGCCTACTGTGTGATTATGAAGACAGCTTCTCCATGTCCCCGGAGGGATTGGAACGCGAGACAAGGGCACACCTTATCGAGGAGACAGCCAATGCATGATAAGACCATCACCATCGACGGTGCAACAGTACAACACGGGGAGAACAACAGCAGGGTTTACCTGATGGACATCAAGGACGCCCATCCGGACACCCTGGTGGATAGCCTTGCCTCCCTAGCCCATGAAAACGGGTATGGCAAGATATTTGCTAAGGTACCCAAGTCCAAGGCCGATGCCTTCATGAAGGCCGGCTACGCTGTGGAGGCATCAGCATATGGCCTGTATGGGGGCAGTGAGCGAGGACTCTTCCTGAGCAAATACCTCAAGGTTGAAAGGGAGCATGAAGAAAGCCTCTACACCTACCAGGATGTGCTCTCCCTTGCCTATGGCAAAGAGGAGCCAGAGCTGCCCCCCTTGGAAGAGGGGGAGTCTGTGCGGCTGTGCACCACCTCTGATATCGTCAAGATGGCGGAACTCTATAAAGGGGTATTCGACTCCTACCCCTTTCCCATCGACAAGCCCTCCTTTCTGGCATCCGCCATGCAAGGGCAGACCATCTTTGCAGGGGTGGAGAAGGGGGGCGTCATCGTAGCCCTTGCCTCTGCTGAGTGTGACCTCTCCGAAGGGCACCAGTATGCCGAGATGACCGACTTTGCAACTGATGGGGAGCACAGGGGCAACGGCTACGCCTTACACCTGCTGCGCTTCCTGGAGACCCAGGCAAAGGGGCAGGGAGTCAGGACAGCCTTCACCATAGCCAGGGCTATTTCGGAAGGGATGAACATCACCTTCTCAAAGGCTGGCTATACCTATGGGGGCAGGCTAAAGAACAACACCGATATCTCAGGGACCATCGAAAGTATGAATGTCTGGTATAAGGGGTTGTAGGCGATTATCAATATCAGATGAGTCGTAAAAGTCCTTTCTGGTGCTGAGTTTTTTTACACTCACAAGAAAATGAAAAGTGAACAATGAAAAAATAGGGTATACTCCAACACAAACCATGTTTGTGATGGAGTATTTTTATGAAACGAAACCTCTCTCGTAGTATATTTGTATTGGCAGCAATTTGTCTGTTGGGTTCCTGCACGATAACAAGGATTCATGAAGATGTCCCAACTGAGCCTGAGTTCTTCTCATCTGTGTTGGAAGGGACCTGCTTTGACCTGGAAGGAAACCCGGTAGAAGTCGATGCCGACTACTATCTGATCTACTACGCAGCAGATTGGTGTCCCTACTGCACTGAGTATGCTTCAGAGCTGAAGCAGACCTATACCCAGCTCAAGAGGATGTATGGGAATGTCGAGATCATCTTTGCAGGCCATGAGCGTGATCAAAGCAACGAGGACATGCTCGCCTTCATGAGACAGGGAGAATATCCTTTTCCCTATATCAGATACGAGTTCAAGGAGAGGACGAACATCATGAACCTCGTTGAGGTGCCAAAATTCTGGATACCAGGCTTTGTGCTTTTGGATAGGTATGGCAACGTCCTTTCCTCTTCCAATGGGGAAGATAAGGATGCCTACTACCTGCAGAGGCCTATCAATGCCTATCAGACGATGCAACAAAGTGATTGTGCATCCTGTCAGAAATGATAGGGAATGCCGTATATGAAAAGATTTTGGGCTCAGTGAACATGACTTGATATGGTAAAGAATAAACTTTAGTGCTAATATGGTATTTGATATTAGCACTAAAGGAAACATATCATGAAACTATTAGAACAACTTGATCGGCTCCTTCTTGAGCATCTAGGCATTATAACAACATCTCAAGCGCTTGGTATTGGAATATCAAAACCTATATTTTATGCATACGTCAAAGAAAAGAATCTGAAAAGGGTTGCACACGGCATATATGTTTCAGAGACTTCTTGGCCTGATAGCATGTATATGCTCCATCTTCGTTGTGCCCAAGCTATTTTTTCACATGAAACAGCACTTTTTCTTCACGATCTTACCGATCGTGAGCCAACGCAGTATGCCATCACCGTGAGGACTGGGTATAACCCCTCAAAACTACAAGCCGATGGATATAAGGTGTACACTATCAAGGGCAATCTCCATACAGTAGGTTTGACAAAAGCTACGACAAGTTTTGGTCATACAGTTCCTGTGTATAATATAGAGCGCACCATTTGCGACATCGTGCGCAGTCGCAGTGAGATAGAAATACAAACACTCCAAGATGCATTGAAGCGATATGCCCAACTAGAGAACAAGAACATTAGAACCTTGATGCACTATGCAGCTCTTTTTCGTGTAGAGAGGATCATAAGACAATATCTAGGAGTACTTATGTAATGATGAGATCAGCGATGCAATTGAAAGCCATCATGCGTAACATTTCCAAGGAAAAATCTGCAGATGCATATATGCTATTGCGCACTTTTATGATGGAGCGTTTTTTAGAACGACTTTCACTTTCAAGCTACAAAAATTCGTTCATACTCAAGGGAGGGATGTTGGTAGCAGCAATGGTGGGTTTGGAAGCACGTTCCACGATGGATTTGGATACTACAGCAATAGGTATAGATGTGAATGAGGCAGAATTGAAAGGAATTGTTTTGGCGATTGTTGCTATACATTTAGAAGATGGCGTGATTTTTTCTTCTCAGAAGTATTTCTAAAATTATGGATGTAGCAGAGTACCCTGGTATTCGAGTCAGTCTTGAGGCTGAATTTGATGGTGTTATAACTCCATTGAAAATTGATGTTTCTACTGGCGATATTATTATACCAAGAGAAATTAGATATACCTATAGGTTAATGTTAGAAAATCGATCCATTGAATTATTAGCTTATAATCTTGAAACAGTTCTGGCAGAAAAACTAGAAACCATTATTTCTAGAGCAACACTCAATACCCGAATGAGAGATTTTTACGATATTCATATCCTTACCCAAGTCTATAAAAAGAATCTTTCACCTCAGATTCTAGGCAAGGCTTTAGAGGCCACCTCCTACAATCGTGGAACAAGACCTTTTATTGGTGATGCTATTGCTATATGTAATGAGGTTGAGGATAGTCAAGGAATGCAAAAGCTGTGGTTTATGTACCAAAGGAAGTTTTCGTATGCATATAATATTTCTTGGAGTGAAATTATGACTTCTGTAAGAAGTGTGTTTATGATGACAGGTATCGTAAAGGCATAAGCGATTCTTGGGAGAACTTTCTGACTCGTTTTTGACCAATGCTTTTTTGTTTGACCAATGATACTAGTCTATCGGATAGACAGCAAGGGAATCATTGGAATCATCAAATTCTTATAATTTGACTTGCCTTTCACTATGTAGCTATACGATTTAAAGCCTTTTTGTTTTTCAAGTACGCACACTATCGTTACCATCTAAAGCTTCTTTACCTCTGCCTTTCAGTTGACAGATAGGGTTCCAGATAGTACTTTTCAGTTAGCACAAGCTAACTATAAAGTCATGATTCCTGTTCCCGTGTTCTTTTCAGACATGACTACATTGGCTTGAAAGGAAAGGCTTGTATGAAACTTGTACTCTTACGACACGGTGAAAGCATTTGGAACCTTGAGAACCTCTTTACAGGATGGACAGACGTGGACCTCTCAGAAGCAGGGGTTGTTGAAGCTGGCAAAGCCGGGGACCTCCTGCTTGCAGAAGGCTTTGACTTTGACATCTGCTACACCTCCTTTTTGAAGCGCTCCATCCACACCCTCAACCTAGTGCTGGAGAAGATGGACCGAGAGTGGCTACCGGTCATCAAGAGCTGGAAACTCAACGAAAGGCACTACGGATCATTGCAAGGCCTGAACAAGAGTGAGACAGCTGATAAGTACGGGGAAGACCAGGTACAGGTATGGAGGCGCTCCTTTGATGTGCCTCCACCCTCCTTGGATCTCTCTGATGGGAGAAACCCCGCATTGCAGGAGATCTACAGGACAGTGGATGCAAGCCATCTGCCTCTTACCGAAAGCCTCAAGGACACCATTGCACGGACTGTCCCATACTTTGAAGAGGAGATTAAGCCTAGAATGCTTGCAGGCGACAGGGTGCTCATCGCTGCCCATGGTAACTCCCTCAGGGCCTTGGTGATGTATTTTGAAAACCTGAGCCCGGAAGAGATCATGAAAATCAATATTCCTACCGGTGTCCCCCTTGTCTATGAATTCGACAAGGACTTCAACGTACTCAAGAAGCAGTATCTTGGCGATGCCGATGCCATTGCAGCAAAGATGAAAAAAATCAGCAACCAAGGAAAAAGCAACAAATAAGAAAGGTCAGTAAAGCCGATGTACAGCATATGCCCTGGAGGTTTCCTCTTGCAGGGGTCTTCTTGGTTGACACTAAACCTAGTGAAGTAGTAAGGTTTAGACGTGTATTGCACACAACCTTTTCATGACCATCCTAGGGTTCTGCCCATGTGTTTGTATATAATCGCATGGTGGGGCGAAGCCACAAGGAGCATTCCAGTTGTGTAAAGGAAGGGGACTGGGAGCCAGTTTACTCACCATATATAAGGAATACCAATGGCACATGCATTGTTAGCTATAGATTCACTTACGGTAACATTAGGGGACAACACCCCACTTCTCAAAAACATCAGCCTCACGGTGAAACAAGGTGAGGTCCATGTCCTTATGGGTCCGAACGGCGCGGGAAAGTCGACGTTAGGAAATGTCCTTATGGGACATCCTGACTATCTCGTACAAAAAGGATCCATCCATTTCGATGGCCAGGATATTACCGCCCTTTCAACTGAAAAGCGTGCCAAGCTTGGCATGTTTTTCTCGTTCCAGAACCCTGAGGAAGTGCCTGGCATTACGCTTGAAAACTTCCTTAGGACTGCCAAAAGCTCCATTACCGGAGTTGAAGAGAACGTCTTCATATTCAACCTTACCCTAAAGAAGATTATGGAAGGCCTGCATATGGATCCCCTCTACGCCTATCGGCACCTCAATGTAGGATTTTCCGGAGGTGAGAAGAAGAAATCAGAAATCCTTCAGCTGCTGGCCCTCAATCCCCGTTTGGCCATACTTGATGAGACAGATTCTGGTCTTGATGTTGACGCCATAAGGGTTGTCTCCCAAGGGATCAGACAGTTCCATACCCCAGACAACTCTCTTTTGATCATCACCCACAATACCAAGATATTGGAATCCATCCATGTTGACCATGTGCACATCCTGGTCAAAGGCTCTATCGTAGCAAGTGGAGACGTCTCCTTGATCAAGACCATTGAAGAGAAAGGCTTTGCTCCGTTTCTGAATGGGAGAGGTCATAGCGATGAAAGCTGAAAAGACACACTACGATGAGATGGACCATGGCCGTTACGACTTCATCAATGTCGATGAGCCTGCCTTTCGCGTAAAAAAAGGCCTTGACGAATCGGTGGTGAGGACTATCTCGAGCGAGAAGGGAGAACCCTCCTGGATGCTCTCTCATCGCCTGAAAAGCCTCGAGACCTTTCATGAGGTCCCTCTTCCTGTCTGGGGACCAAACCTTGATGAGCTCAATCTCGATGACATAATCACCTATAGCAGGCCGAAGACCGGGTTGAACGAGAGTTGGGAGAGTGTACCCGAGGGCATCAAGGATGCCTTTGACCGGCTGGGCATCCCTGAAGCGGAAAAAGAATTTCTTGGAGGAGTGGGGGCTCAGTTTGATTCTGAGGTTGTCTACCACAAGGTCAAGAAGGAAGTTGCCGAGCAAGGGGTCGTGTACTGCGATATGGAGACAGCCCTTCGCGAGCATGAGGGTCTGGTAAAGAAGCATTTCATGAAACTCGTTCCTCCTTCAGACCATACCTTTGCCGCCTTGCATGGAGCCTTGTGGTCCGGTGGTTCGTTTGTCCATGTGCCAAAAGATGTGAAGGTCAGCATACCCCTGCAGTCATATTTCAGGCTCAATGCTGAGGGTGCGGGCCAATTCGAACACACCCTGATCATCTTGGAACCCGGGGCTGACCTGCACTTTATCGAAGGGTGCTCGGCTCCCAGGTACTCTGTCATCAACCTGCATGCCGGCTGTGTGGAGCTTTTTGTCGGCGAAGGCGCAAGGTTGCGTTACTCCACAGTGGAGAACTGGTCAAAGAACATGATGAACCTCAATACCAAGCGTGCAAGGGTCGAGAAGGGTGGCTCCATCGAATGGGTGTCCGGTTCGTTCGGTTCGCACATATCCATGCTGTATCCATCGAGTCTGCTTGTTGGAGAGGGAGCCCACTCCGAATTCACAGGGATATCCTTTGCTGGAAAAGGACAGATCCTTGATACAGGGACCAAGGTGATCCATTCAGCTCCCCATACGACCTCTTCTATCAACACCAAGTCAATTGCAAAGAATGGAGGGCACTCCATCACCAGAAGTGAGGTCATCATAACCAAGGCTGCCCTCCACTCCAAGTCCTCCATTTCGTGTGAGTCCCTGATGCTGGACAGCGAATCACGAAGTGACACCATCCCAGCGATGGATATCCGTAGCGAAGATGCGGATATCGGTCATGAGGCTAAGATAGGGAGGATCAGCGACAAGGCGGTCTTTTACCTGATGAGCCGAGGCTTGAGCGAAGTTGAGGCGAAAGAGCTTATCGTAAGAGGGTTTGCCGAGCCCATAGCCAAGGAATTACCCATGGAGTATGCCGTTGAGATGAACAACCTGATCAAGATGGAAATGGAGGGCAGCATAGGATGAGCACCATACAGACAGCCTCCCTTGAGGTAAACCTCCTTCCTGTCCCGACTTGGAGACACTTGAAGATGAACGGATGTTCCTTGGACATCTCCTTCGAACAAGAGCCGTTCTTCCCCTCTACTGGGATGCTTGCCCTCGAAAAGGAAGGAGTGCTGCAACGCATACCTGACTTTTCCAAACAGGGGAGAGAAAAGGCCGTAGGTGAAGGGAAACCAGAAATACAAGCCCTGACCTCCTTCGTACAGAAGAACTGCAACCTACCACCCTATCAGGTAGGGGTGAAAGAGGGACAGGAGCTTGAAGATCCCCTTATGATGGACTACCTCCTGGATGGGAACTCTCCCACACTCATTGAAACGCTGGAAGTGGATATGGGGCCTCGAAGCAGTGCTACCCTTATCCGGAGTTTCCGCACTTCACAAAATACAGGTTCCTTCTTCCATGCAGGATCCACTCGGGTACATGTAGGAAAAAAAGCCAATCTGACTCTACTACATATGCGGTTTCTCGATGAAGGCACTACTGACCTTGATGAACTCTATGTCACCCTAGAGGAAGAGGCCACGTTCACGCTGGTGGAGATAGTGATGGGAAGTGCCCAGTCCTACATAGATACCCATGTTGCAATGCAAGGGCATGGCAGCGAATGCACCATAGGGTGCATAAACGTGGTGGACAAGCAAGGATCGGCAGATTTCAACTTCCATGTCGAACATCAGGGAGCAATGACCAATTCTTCCTTGCTGGTCCGGGGTGCCCTTATGGACAACGCTTCAAAACTGTTTAGGGGCACCATTGATTTCCACAAGGGGTGCAAAGGCAGCAAGGGCAGTGAAGACGAGTACAGCGTGTTGCTCTCCCCATCGGTGAAGAACCGCTCGGTCCCCCTTATCCTGTGCGCAGAAGAGGATGTAGAGGGCTCTCATGCGGTAAGTTCGGGCCGGCTTGACCACAATGCCCTTTTTTACCTTACCAGTCGGGGAATTGATGAGAAGAATGCCAAAAGGCTGTTGGTGGAAGCCCAGCTATATCCCATCCTTGCCATGGTTTCTGACGAGCAAATTCTCTCAGAAATTCAGGGACAACTCTCCAAAAGGTTGGATAGCTATGGCAAATAATCCGTATAGCAAAGACTTTCCTATCTTCAACGATACTAACCTTGTCTATCTGGACAGTGCAGCCACAAGCCAGAAACCTTCAAGAGTCATAGAGGCTATGCGTGATTACTATCTGCATACCAATGCAAATCCCCATCGTGGCCTCTACTCCCTCAGTGCAGAAGCGACAAGACTGTACGAGAGGGGGAGAAAAGCATTTGCCTCCTTCATCAACGCAGGCGATCCCTCTCAGATAGTCTTCTTGCGCAATGCCACTGAGGCTCTGAACCTGTTGGCCCTTTCCTATGCAACCAGCGTTTTAGGGCCAGGGGACGAGGTGGTGATCCCCATCAGTGAGCACCACAGCAATCTTGTGCCTTGGCAGCAGGTGTGTAAGAGGACAGGAGCATCTCTGGTCTACCTCTCCTGTAACCAGCAAGGTGGTATTGACGATGAGGAATTGGAAAAGAAGATAACAAAAAGGACAAGGATTGTTTCCTTTGCCCAAGTGGGCAATGTGATGGGAGTCGCCCTTCCTGCAGGAAAGCTCATTGCAAAGGCACATAGGGTAGGGGCAATTGCTATTGTCGACTGTACCCAGAGCATCGCCCATATGGTTGTCGATGTTACTGCTTTGGATTGTGATTTCGCCGTATTCTCCTCGCACAAGATGTTCGGACCCACTGGGGTCGGGATGTTGTATGGCAAGTTGGAACTTTTGGAAAAAATCCCTCCACTGCTAACTGGAGGGGACATGATCGAATACGTCACAGAGCAGGAGACAACATTTGCTGAGATCCCCCAACGCTTTGAAGCTGGAACCCAGGATGTGGCAGGAGTAGTGGGGCTTACTGCTGCACTATCCTACATTGATGACGTGGGCTATGAGGCCATACAAAGGTGGGAGGATGAGCTTACCGGTTATTGTCTTGAGAGATTGTCGGCCTTGCCATGGGTTACTGTGTATGGAGAAGCTCTTCAAAAAGAGCGACGCTTTCCCTTGGTCACCTTCACAGTTGAAGGTATCCATCCCCATGATATTGCCAGTCTGCTCGATAGCAAAGGGATAGCTGTCAGGGCAGGACACCACTGTGCCCAGCCACTGATGCACTATCTGGGTGTCCAGGCTACCTGTAGGGCCAGCCTGTCGATCTACAATAGCAAAGAGGACATCGACAGGCTTGTCGATGGCCTGATCCATGTGAGGAGGGTTTTTGGCTATGCAAATTGAAGAGTTGTATCAAGAGGTGGTCCTATCCCATAGCAGATCCCCAAAGAACAGAAGACACCTTACAAACCCAAGTGTTTCCGAACATGGGGTGAATCCCTCCTGCGGAGACGATATTACCCTGGAGCTGGATATCACCGAAGACCAGGTGATTAGGGATGTTTCCTTCACAGGCTCAGGATGTGCCATCTCCCAAGCTTCCGTTTCGATCCTTGCCGACCTTATCCGAGGTAAGAGCATCAGAGAAGCAAAAGAACTCTTTGATCTGTTCTTTCAGATGATCGAGGGCAATGATGCTGATCCCAAACTGGTGGAAGCTTCTGTATTTTCTGCCATGGCACATATGCCTGCTAGGATCAAATGCGCTGCCTTGGGCTGGAGGACATTGGAAGAGGCTCTGGTCCCCTATTGGAAAGAGGAACACAGCTGAACTCTGTCTGTAAGAAGCAGCATACCAAGGCCAGATCTGGCCTTGGTATGCTGCTTCTTTAACGACAGGACAACCCCGCCATTTTCCAAAAGATGCCGTAGAACGGAGAGTTCACCTTGTTTTGGCATGACTCTGTAGAAAAAAACACGTTCACTATCAATATTTTTTAGCAGATAGTAGAGAGGATACTATTTGCTATATTGGTGAACGTGTTTACTAATACTACGCTCTAAAAAGGAAAATTTTCCTTTACAACTCGTATAACTCGTTGTATTATCTACCTAGAAGAGAAGAATTGGAGTTAATAGGGTGAACAAGATAACCATTACTGATATAGCAAACCATGCAGGGGTATCAAAAACTTCAGTTAGCTATGTCCTCTCTGGTCGAAAGAAACTTAGCCTTGAAGTGGAGGCTCGCATCATGGCTTCTGTTGCAGAACTGGGGTATACCCCACCTAAACATGCAGCTCGATTGCTGCAGAAACCCCCAAAGATCCTTAATTTTTGTTTGCCCTTGGAGAAGGGGACCATTGATGATGACCCGTACTACATCCCCCTGATAGAAGGAGCGATGGACTATAGCGCAAGTCAAGGCTACCACATGATGATTACTCGCCTGACCAAAGGTGATGTGATAGCAGAGAAGATGTTCTATGACTCCTTCTCGTTCATCAATGGGGTTATCCTGTGTAACTTGCAACTTGATCATCTGTATGAACAGGCGCTCATCGATAGTAAGATTCCTTACGTAGTGAATGGGACACCTGAAAATATCGATACCAAGTATTATGTTGATGCTGATATCGAAGGAATTGCCTATCAGGCGGCAACGTACCTTCTCAAGAAAGGGCACCGTAGGATTTTCTACATCAATCTGGCCGAACATTTGCTACAGAGCAAACAGCGCCTCGCAGGCTTCAAGTTGGCTCACCAGGAATTTGGTTTGCCCTGGGATGCCAGTTATCATGGCTTTTGTAACGTCAATATTGAGGATTCGGCCAAGCTCATGCGTTCTGTCTTGGAGGATAAGGCCTATCATGCAACAGCTGTAGTCACTTCCAATGAAATCCAGGCTTGGGGGGCGATCAAGACATTTCAGCAATTACAGATTGCCATCCCCCAACAGATGGATATCGTCAGCATGGGAGGCAGTTCCTTGTCAGGGATTGGCTATCCCAACCTTACTACCATTGATTTTTCACCCAGGAAGATTGGGATGGAATCGGCAAAAATGCTGATTGAAGTGATAGAGCGCAAACGCATCAGACCTTCACAACTTATTGTGCCTGGGAAATTAGTGGAACGATAATTTTTATGAACGCCAGGATACACTTCCTGGTTGTTCTGGAAATACACATCTCAAAAGGAGCGTAACAGTATGAAGAAAACAGTGAATCGTATCGGGTGTATGTTGCTACTCACCGTATTGCTTGTAAGTTTCTCAGGGAGCCTCTTTGCCCAAGGGCAAAAGGTCAAGAGTGATGGACCGATTACCCTAACCGTCTGGAACTTTAAGTATGCTGAGGAAGTAGCAGGTGAGGCATTCAAGGAGATGGACAGGCTTTTTATGGCACAAAACCCAGGTATCATCATCGACCATCAGGCCCAGCCAGAATCAAATTATTATCAGATGTTACTCTCTGCCTTTTCGGCAAAAAGTGACCTTGATGTGTTTTTGACCCACACTGACCAACGGGCTTGGGTTCTCGCTGAATTGTTCCATGTGTTTGATACTGACATAGTCGACGTGATAGACACCTATGCACCATCAGCATTGGAAGCTTGTTCTGAGACAAAAAGCCCCGATTCTGATATCAAAATTTTGCCTTTGACAGCCCAAGGTAACGGAATCTATTACAATAAGAACAATTTCAGAAAGGCAGGGCTTGATCCTGAAGCTATCCCATCCAACTGGAATGATTTTCTAGCAGCCTGCGAAAAACTTAAAAAAGCCGGGATCACTCCCATTATTTTCGGCAATCAGGGCAGTTCCTTCGGTATCGATTTCACGTATCGGGCAATTCTTGGGACTCTGCTTGGTACCGATGGGATCAACGGATTTGCTGATGGTTCAACCGCTTTTACAGACAAAGAGTTTGTCCAAGCTACCCGAATGGTCAAAGAACTCTATGATAAGGGATATGTCAATGTTGAAAACGGCTCGATCCCATATTTCATGGACGCAATCACTGATTTCCAAAATGGAAATGGAGGGTTCTTCCCAGGCCTAGCCTCGGACATTGCTCACTGGAAGGATTTCGGTTCAGGCTTCGGCATTGAAAATGTCGGATACTTCTCCGCCCCTGTTGCAGCTAATGCTGCGTTCCCCAATGCACAAGTGAACCAGGGTGCTGGTATTGGCTTTGCAGTTACGGAATACAGCCCTCATCTGGATGCTGCAACCAAGTATGCCAAATTTATGACCTCTGGCGAAGCAGGGAAGATTTTCATGGATGCAACTGGTGCTGTCGTCCCTAACTCGACCATCCCAGTTGATGCTTCGAACGTAGTGCTCAGCGACATCCTCAGGCGATTAAACACCCATGGGGTACCTGATTTCATGAATGTTGTTCCAGGTGGAATGATTCAGGATTTCTATAATTTTATGACGCTTTACTTTATCTCAGGTGAGATAAGTGAGAGTCAATATATCGATCAGGTCCAGAAACTCTATAAGGCCAATCTGTAGGCTGTACGAGCTTTCACAAAAGATTGACTATTGGCTGCAGACAACAATGTAGTTGATGCAGCCATTACTATAATCAGGAGTACGTGTGAATTTACTTAAACGTTCGAAGAAATTCCGTCTGACTCAGGAAGCTAGAGATGCGTGGATACTGCTTACACCTCTTTTGTTGCTAACTGTAGGATTTCTCGTCTATCCGGTTTTCTCAAATTTTTACTACAGCCTTACCCGATGGAAAGGTTTGGGCGACCCCGTCTTTATCGGGCTTGAGAATTACACCAGGATGTTCCAGGATGAGCGGTTCTACAGCTCGCTCAAGAATATGGGCATACTTGTTCTGTATATTCCCCTTGGGGTTGGGTTGCCACTGCTGATTGCAAATACTCTGCGTAATGGCTTGAAGGGGTGGAAAATGTACCGCGCCATGCTCTATCTGCCAAACATCCTGGGACCGGTAATCCTTGGGACTATTTTTTCTGTTATGCTTAGCCAGGTTGGTCCCATTACAGAAATTTTGAGGCGGATAGGCTTTGAAAAGGCAAACGAGTTCTATCTACTGGGCAAATCGGTATCGGCAATCCACACTCTTTCTTTCATTTTTGTGGTTTTGATGCGTGTAGGGTTTGGTTGTATCTATTTTTTGGCGGCCATGAGTACCATCGACCAGAACCTCTACGATGCTGCGAGAATAGATGGGACGAACAAATTTCAGGATTTTATCCATGTGACAATTCCTGGAATAAAATTTTCCATTCAATTCTTTTCTGTCCTTGCCTTTATTGAAGTTTTTGCCAGGATGTATGGTATTATCTTCACCTTGACAGGCGGAGGGCCGGGCTATGCCACCAACACGCTGGAATTCGCCGTATACAAACTTAGTTTTAGTTCCTACCAGAAGGGCTATGCCTCAGCCTGGGCAGTCGTCCTCTTCTTTTTCTGTGCAATTATCGCCCTTATTCAAATCCGACTCATTATGAAGGAGGAGATGTCATGAATACCAGGCATACCACAATACAGCACAGGTATCGGAGAAATCGTCTTACCAGTACGATGTTCCACATCCTTACCTATGTGTTGCTCACACTCTTTGCCCTGTGCATAGTCTATCCGATCTACTTTGCAGTAATTTCTAGCCTTAAGACTACAGCAGCCTATTCCGCCGATAAGGTGGGACTGCCAACGAATCCTACCCTAGGGAATTTCACTAATGTTCTGATGAGGATGAATATGCTCACCTTTCTCTTCAATACGTTATTCCTTGTTGGCGTTAGCATGGTGCTCTATTTCCTAGTCTGTACAGCAGCAGGATTTGCTTTTGGCAAACTGCGCTTTAAAGGTCGGCTCGGGATCTTCACCTTCGTGCTGTTTATTCAGATATTCCCCCAAATGGTTATTGCAGGGCAGGTGTACCAGCTGATTAACAAGTTACACCTCTTGAACACCTATGCTGGATTGATCCTTATCTGGGTGGCTTACTTTGCTCCCTTTGGTACCTATATCATGACCACCTATTACAGCACAGTACCCAAGTCGTTGGTAGAAGCAGCCCGCATTGATGGTGCAGGGGTTTTTCAGCAACTCACGCGCATCATGATCCCAATAGCCAAACCGATGATCGGCACTCTCGGCATCATCGGAGCTTTAGCGATGTGGCATGAATTGCCCTTTTCTATGTTAGTTTTGCAACGTCAAAACTTGCGTACCCTCACCTTGGGTATTGCCCTCATGCAGGGCGAGTTTGGTCTTCCCACACCGGTACTCACAGCCGCCATTTTGGTAACTTCGGGAGTGCCACTCATCTTATATATCATTTTTCAGAATTACATTACCATGGGATCCACTGCGGGTTCCGTCAAAGGGTGATGATTGAACAGTAAACCGGAGAGAATATGAAACAAGCTAATGATTTTGCCCATGACATGATTGACCTAGATGTAAATCCCCATCAGCTACTCTATCTTGCAGCTCGAGACGTCTTCCCTGTTCAGAATGCTGATGGGACTATTTCCCTTACGATATATTTCCAACCTATGCGCCATAGTGGGACCTTTATGCCGCTTGAAGAAGCTGAGCTACCTCGCAAGGCAGTCCAATTCAACCTCACAGCATATGGGGACGAGGTCTTGCGCCTTTCAGGGGCTTTTGCCGATACGCCAATCGAACAAGACTCAATAATGCTAGATCTTGACCCATCGATGCAAAAAAATGACTTGAGCCTCACCGAACTGGAGGTGGGAAGATTTGCCGTCAATGGCTCGGATGGCAAGATGCGTGCCCGCATTTCCACTGTAAATCCGCCAATGAAGTATTGGAGCGGCCTCCAGCGACCTGCAGATCCCATGATACAGATCGAATTGTTCCCTGATGGAGATGAAAATCGGCCCATCACTCTGATGAGTTATGATCATTTCTTCCCTGGCAAGCTTGAATCGGTCTCCCTCGGATTCCTCACTCAGGGAAACTGTGTAACCGGCACGCTCTTTTCTCTTCACGCTCGACCCAATGAACATTTTTATGGAACCGGTGAGCGATTTGGACGACTTGATCTGGCTGGCAAGACGGTAACTCTAGAAAATACTGACGGATTGGGAACTGCGAGCAGGAAGGCGTATAAGAACGTCCCTTTCTTTTTTTCAAGTGGTGGATATGGGCTTTTCATCCATTCTTCAGCGCAGATGCGTCTCTCCTTTGCCGATATTTCAAACAGGGCGGTACAGGGCCTTATCGAAGAGGATCGGCTTGATCTCTTCTTCATTGGGGGGAAGAAACCCGAACCTATACTCAGTAATTATCGCCGGCTGACAGGGGCCTCTCCAGATTTGCCTCTGTGGAGTTATGGCATGTGGATGAGTAGGATGAGCTATTTTTCAGCTACGGAGGTGCGTCAGATTGCTGACCGTCTTCGGGAAGAACACTTCCCTTGTGATGTCATTCATCTGGATACAGGCTATTTTACCACTGACTGGGTGTGCGACTGGAAGTTTTCTCCCCAACGATTCCCAGACCCGAAAAAATTCATCGATGACCTAAAGAAGAAAGGGTTTCGCATTAGTGTCTGGCAGACTCCGAATATAGGTAAGGAAAATCCCCTGTATGAAGAAGCTGTGGAAAATGGTTATTTACCCACTTTGCAGGCACGAAATGATTTTGATACGATGAGTGATTTCTCTGGGCAGGACTTTGGTGGTCAAATTGATTTTACTGACCCTGAGGCGAGTGAATGGTACAAGGGCAAGCTCCAAGGGTTGTTTGATCTAGGAGTTGCCTGCATCAAGACTGATTTTGGAGAAAAGATAGTCCAGAATGCAACCTTTAAAAATATGCCCAAGGAGTTGCTGTATAATCTTTATTCACTTCTTTATCAGAAGGCGGCTTTCGAAGCCACAGGTGCGAATTCTGACAAGCCATTTATTTGGGGTCGGTCGACCTGGGCTGGAGGGCAGCGCTACCCCTTGCATTGGGGTGGTGATACATCAACTACGTGGGACGGGATGGCGGCTACCTTGCGCGGCGGATTGCAGTTTGGGTTGTCAGGGTATACATTCTGGTCTCATGATATCCCAGGGTTCCATGGTTTGCCTGAATTCATGAACTCTTGGCCATCAGAAACGCTATATCTGAGATGGACCCAATTCGGAGTATTTACTTCACACATGCGCTACCACGGGACATCCCCACGGGAACCGTGGGAGTATCCGGGGTGTGCAGACCTGGTCCGGTCGTGGCTTCGGATGCGCTATGCCTTGATCCCTTATATCCTTCAAGAAGCAGCCTTTTGTACGAATGATACTATCACTGGGCGTCCGATGGTTGCCCCAATGCTCCTTGACTATCCTGAGGACCCGACAGTCTGGAGTATCGACGACCAATACCTCTTTGGTCGTGATCTCCTGGTTGCCCCCATCATGGGTGATAGCGGCTTGAGGGATGTGTATCTTCCCACAGGGACTTGGGTTGACTTGTATTCAGGCAGGATGTTTACAGGTGGAGCGTGGTTGCTAGAGGCTCATTACCCTCTGGCAGCCATCCCTGTCTTCGTCCGTGCCAACACCAGACTTCCGTATTATCCACTTCTGGTTGATTCGACAGCTCAGATGGACCTTGAGAAGGTACGATTCATACAATTCCCTCCCTCTGTAGGAGAAGAGGTTCTGGCTTCGGCAGAATGCTTCACTGATCTTGCTTCCTCTTCGCTAGGGAAACTGTGTAATTTGGCAAAAGAAGAGCTTTGCGTGACTTTCAAGGAAACCGATCGATAAGGAGACAGCCGTGTGGAAAAACAATTGGAACGAACTCGAACAATCCTTTAATGATTTTTGGCAGAGAAAAGGATTTATCCTTGGGAAATGGAACGGCTACTTTCCGACCGATCGGGTTACTTGCCCGGATTTCCCTTCGATAGAAAAGAGCATGGCCGAAATCAAGGCGAGTGGTGATTGGAAGCGGTTTTATCTCGATGCACATCTGGTAGCCTCCCAACAGCGGAATGCTATCTGTCATGGTGTCTATCCGGGAGACCTCATGCCATTCGCCTATTGTGATTGGGGTACTGTCACCTTAGCCCCTATGCTCGGTGCCGAACAGCACTTTGGCTCTGATACTGTCTGGTACACCCATGAGGATAACCCTGTCTCTCCTGAGCATGACAGGCCCCTTATCCTGTATGATGATAACAGTTGGTATAGGAATTTACAGGAACTCGCGCGGGTCGGGACTGAAAGGGCAAAAGGTGCGTACCTATGTGGAGCCCCTGCTATCTTTGGAGGGCTGGACGTCTTGGCTGAATTGAGGGGTGCGTCAGAGCTCTGCATGGACCTGTTGCTTGAACCTGATTGGGTTAAGGAAAAGTTACGTGAAATCGACAAGGCAAGCAAAAAAGCCTATCACACCCTCTATGATATTGTGAAGGATGAGGACGGTTCGATGTTCCATGCCTTTTTCATGATCTGGGGGAGGGGGAAGACCTCTCTGATCCAGTGTGACTTTGCAACCCTTATCTCTGAGGATATGTTTAGGGAATTTGCAATTCCCTCGATTCGGGAATCTTGCTCGTATCTCGACAACTCTCTCTACCATGTAGATGGTCCTGAAGCCTTGAGGACAATAGACTCCTTGTTGGAAATCGAGGCGCTTGATTGCATTGAATTCACCCCTGGTCCACAGGTCCCACAAGGGGGTGATCCTCGATGGTATCCTTTGTATCGAAAAATAAAGGATGCAGGCAAGTGTGTACAGGTTGTGGAAATGCAAGCAGAGGAGGTTGTCCCTCTTCTTGATGCCATCGGAACCGATGGAGTCTACATGATGGTCAATTTTCGCTCTGAACAAGAGATTCATGATGTCAACGAGGCTGTGAACAAGTATCGGTAGGACTAGACTGGTGATGAGGGGGAGGTAGTCTGTTTGGGTCCCAATGTCTCGAACTTTCCTGTCACTGGCTTTGCAATGGGACTATGAGGCTATGACCTAGAGGCCCCTTTTTGAGCCAAACACACCCAGCTATGCAACCAATAGTTGCTCTCTAAGTTATAAATCTATTCTTAGATAAGAAATAGCAGAGAAAAGTATAAATTCTCTATATCCTATTACTTTACTTTACAATATGCCCCTAATATACTTTCCCTACACACTGGATGTGTAAGGAATTTTACATGAACAAGCGAATTGTAGGGATATTGTTTATGATTTTGTTTGCACTCGTATTCGTATCTTGTGATGGTGGTGTAGTAGCAGGTGGTGGAGACCCTGTATTATCTCCTCCTCCCTGGACACTAGGCACATGGGAATGAACTGAACCAATAGACCCAGAAGCACCAATTGAGGTAACTCTGTCGTATACCTTTAGTTCCGATAACATTGTTTTTACTATGAGTTTGGATGGAGTACCTTTTGAAAGTGATGAGTAGAAAGATGATTCGGAAGACGTTACCGTCACGGTTCTCGAAGAGACTTCGACTGTATATAAGCAAAAATACTAGAGGTTGCTGAGACAAGCTATATAACCTTTACCTTAGCAGCCCCGGGTGTTATGAATGTTTCAGTTGAAGATGGTGAAGGCGATATAGAAGATCTGAATGGATTCGAAAAACAGCCCTGATAGTATGACTTCTTTTGTCCTGTTCCCTTGCGTGACTTGAAAACTGCATTTGGTAGTTCCATCTGCAGTTTTATGTATTAGTAGCGTACGGGGATCAACATACTCCTAGGTCTTTTATGCTCTTAGCCTTTTCTTTTTCTTGTTCCTGCTTATCCTGGCCTCTGTAGGGGAGTTTGTGGCTATAGGAGACTACAGCAAGTGAGCCTCAAGGCACGTGTGCAAGTTCCCTTGCTGAGCCAGAAAAAGGAACTTGCTCACTATATATGCCATGGCTTGTATCTGTTGTAAGCATTGTCCCTCTTTCTTGCATTTACCCCTACAAAACCGCATACTACACCTTGAATATGCATACTAACCGAAAACCCAACATACAAGCCCTCATTATAGGCACTCTCTTTCTTTTGGTCCTTCTTGCCTCTTGTTCCAAGAAGCAGGCCCAGCCCCAGGGACAATCATTCTTCATGCTGGGAACTGTCTGTAAGGTGACCATCTATGACAAGCCGACCCCTGAAGCCTTCGCTGCGAGTTTTGCCCGCATGAAGGAGATCGAGGACAGGATGAGTTTGCGCAACCAAAAAAGTGAAATCGCTGAGGTGAACCGGAATGCCGGCAAGCAGGCGGTCGTTGTTTCTGATGATACGTTTGCAGTGATACAGAAAGCCCTGGAGATAGCGGCCTTGAGCAGCGGAGCCTTCGATCCTACGGTAGGGCCCCTCGTCCAGGCTTGGGATATTGGGGGGGACAATCCTCGCAAGCCACCACAAAGCGAGATAGACTCCCTCCTGCCGCTCATCGGCTTCGACCGTGTCATCCTCGATGAGGATGCTTCCTCGGTATTCCTCAGGGATGAGGGGATGGTCCTTGACCTCGGGGGCATTGCCAAGGGCTATGCAGCCGATGAGGTGGCAAGAATCCTCTCCGGGCATGGGGTGGCTCATGCCATCGTCAACCTTGGCGGCAATGTGCTGACCATGGGCAAGAAGATGGACGGCTCCCCTTGGAAGATCGGGGTGCAGGATCCCGAAGCCCTTCGGGGGGAGTATGTCATGATCCTCTCCCTCATCGACCAGACCCTTGTCACCTCAGGACCCTATGAGCGATTCCTCGAACTCGATGGCGAGGTGTTCCACCATATCCTTGATACCAGGACCGGCTACCCGGTCAAAAGCGACTTCACCAGCGTCAGCATCATCACCGAAAACTCCCTGCTTGCCGATGCCCTTTCCACCTCCCTGTATGCCCTTGGTTATGACGACGGGATGGCCCTGGTAAACACCCTTGAAGATGTGGAGGCGATCTTCATGACAGAGGAAAAGAAGATTCTCATCTCTGATGGCCTGAAGCGGGGAAAAATCCGATATTCTGTCACTGACCCGTCCTATTCCGTTCTGTAGGACCATTTCTCCAAGGCTGATGTTTCCTCTCCGGTATGGGGATGATTGTTATGCAATGAGCTATTTACTTCTCCTTCAAGGCTACAATATCCTCTTCTTGATGGTGCGTTTTGTTGCAAGGTGTTGCATTTTTAATGCTGCTATGTATACTTATGGTATCAGGTTTCATGGTATCCAGTTTTTCCCATACAGAGATTGCTTCTGGGGCAAAAGAGGAATATGCTTGGTATGGAGATGTGTACTTCCCTGTTTGTGTCGGGTTATTCTTGGAAAAGTATAAGTATTGAAATAATATTTCAATAATCTATATTTTCCCAAAATATTGCTCATATGAGCAATTACCCCTTGAAAAATAGGAGAATAAAGTAGATTATTGGATAAAAAGTATAGATTTGATCAATTATATCATATGGAGGACAGAATGGCAGATACCCCACTGGGAATCTCATGGGTTATGAGAGACCATAAGGTCAAGAATATTGACCTCGCAACCAAACTCTTTTCAATGAAGGAAGCCACCACAGCCCGTCGTTTTCACAAGCAGATACCTGGGTACAGGATGAGTGCCCTTCAGGGGCTCCCCAATCTTGCCACCATGTTTGAAGTCGGTGGGATCTGGGTCAAGGATGAGTCAAGCCGCCTGCAGCTTAACAGCTTTAAGGTGCTTGGAGGCTCGTTTGCACTGTATCGCTACCTGCAAAAGCAGCTTGGCATACTGGGTGAGGATACTCCCTTTGCCTACCTTGCCTCCGATGAAGTGAAAGAAAAGGTCGGTGACATCATCTTCGCCAGTGCCACTGATGGAAACCACGGCCGTGGCATTGCTTGGGCAGCAAAAAAACTCGGTTTCAAGTGTGTCATCTATGTGCACTCGGAGACCACCATCAGAAGAATTGACGCTATCAAGAGTAACGGGGCAAAGGTAGTCATAGTTGACGGCAACTACGACGATGCCGTACGCCAGGTTGCCATTGATGCAAAGACCAACGGGTGGACCATCATCAGCGACACCAGCTGGGACAACTATACCGAGATCCCCACCTGGATCATGCAGGGGTATCTGACCATGCTCACCGAGGCTCAGGAGCAGTTCGGCGGCGTTGGCCTTGTCAAACCCACCCACATCTTCATACAGGCCGGAGTCGGTGCCCTTGCTGCGTCTGTCATTGGCTTCTACCACGCACTCTTTGGCCAGGATGCTCCCAAGTGTATCGTAGTCGAACCGGACAAGGCTGACTGTCTTTATGTCAGTGCACTTGCCGACGACGGCAACCCGCACTCGGTCAAGGGTGACCTCGACACCATCATGGCAGGCCTCTCCTGTGGAGACCCCTCCCCCATAGCATGGGAGATTCTCAAGGAGAATGCCGATTGCTTCATGAAGGTCCCCGACTATGTGGCAGCCAAGGGCATGCGTGTGTATGCCACGCCCCTGAGCGGCGACCCGTTTGTCCTCAGTGGTGAGAGTGGGGCGGTCACCCTCGGTGCTTTCGCCTCCATCATGCAGTACTCTGAGCTTGACGAGCTGAGAAAGGCCTTGGGCCTGAATAAGGAAAGCCAGGTCATGTTTGTCAACAGTGAGGGCAATACGGACCCAGTGCACTTCCGGCAGATCATCTGGGAGGGTGCAAACCCTGTTCCCAAGCAGTACTGGATCACTCGGTAGGGAAGGGCCCTAGGGCGGACATTGGAAACTATCACAACAAAGGGAAGCCGTCGCATGCGACGGCTTCCCTTGAATTTTCTTCCCTTGCCCGATAGGATTTTTTAGGCTCTGGTAGAAGAGAGAAACATTGTGGATGTGGTTAGCTGGTTTTACGTTTTAATATCCATAGAGCAGACCGATGGAACTGGTGTATGGCCACTCCTTTTCAAGACCGGGGACCGAGTAGGCCGAGCGTTGTGTCCCTCCCCCCTGCTGCCGTATGATTTCAAAGCGTCGGACTGGGATGAGCACTGAAATGAAAAGCGCAGTATTGCTCTCCCAGAGCCAGTACTCTGCCTTGAAGACCGATCCGATGACGCCCGTAATCCTGGGGCCGAGGTCGGTCAGTGCGATGGCTCCCATGCCTGCTTTCAGGATGAGGTTCTCCCCGAAGGGAATGGCAATGGTGGCATCCCCAGAGAGGGTATAGAGCAAAAAGAGACTTGCATCCGGGTCAGCATCGAAGGTATGGGCTATGTGGGAGTACCCCAAAGGTACATTGAATCCTACACTCAGGCTCAGCAGCTCAAGGCTCATGTCCACAATGCTTCCTGTGGTGGCAAAGCCTGCCTGAAAGCCCATGGAAAGGGAGCTATCCCCAGCAGGGAGGGAGTGTAGCGCCACTAGCAGCAGGACAGTGATATATGTTCTTCTCATCTGGTGGCTTCCTCTCTTAGTAAAATATACAAATCAATTTGCCTGTCATAATGATAAAGTGATTCACTAGGTATTTGTCCAGAGGTGATACCCCCAAATATCTACTGTTGTGTTCTTTTTGGTTGAAGCACATCATTGGACAAGACAAGGAGCCCGCCTTTGATGCCGGGCTCCTTGTTCAAGGGAGTGAGAAGAAATGGTTTTGTTGCCTAGAAGCTGAAAAGCACACCCACTGAGGTCGTCAGAAGCCCCAAAAGCGGATAGAGGGGGTCGAAATCAACCACGGCGGTTGAATCGCCGCCTGCATCATCGATCAGGATCCCAAAGAGCATGACCGGCACATTGATGTTGAGGAACAGGCCGTAGTTCTTGTTCGGCACCCAGTATTCACCCTTGACCACAGGTCCTACAAGCCCACCTGTAGCCGGGCCGAAGTCGGTCAGCAGTATCCCGCCTAGGCCAACCTTGAGGTCGAAGTTCTCACCCATGGCAAAGGCAGTGGAGAGGTCGAGCGTGATGGTGGCAACCTTTGGAAATGAATCCGAACCCGCTCCTGAACTGGCTGCGACGTAGGTGTACCCGAGAGGGTAGTTGATGCCGGCATTCAGATAGAGCGGGCCAAGGCCCACATCAACAACCACACCCGTTGCTGCGAATCCTGCCTGGACTCCCATTGCAAATTTACTTTGCCGTGCAGACAGCGGTGCGACTGCCACTATCAGTATAAGAACTGTAATCACTATAGATATTCTTCGTATACGCATAAGGTACCTTCCTTTGGAGGTTTTGGTAAGATTGGACTCTCACCGGTACAGGTGAAACCCCTTAACGTTTCGAAGGTGACAAAATTTAGTATATGTATGAAAATTTGTCATATATGACTTTTAGTATGAGATCATGCACTGCCTGTCGCTTCATCCTCTCTGCGGTGGCAAAGGCGAAGGTGTGGACCCTTTTTGCTTGGGGTGGCATCTCTAGTGTAGGCTTGAGAAGAACTATCCACAGTACACAGGCGGGTGTATACTGTAAGAGTGCCAGAAAGCAGTGAATGCGCACCATGTGCAGAAGGTCCTGAATCTCCTGTCATCTTCTGGTACAAAGAGCTTTGAGCCTCTGCCCCTATGAGGGGCCTATCCTAGGGTTTGTCATCAGGGGTGTGTGCCTGATGGAGGAGAAGGGTGCCAATGGGTATCTATGCGTACAGTGTGGTAGGGATGGAGGGGGAGAGTGTCCCCCTTTCCACCTACCGGAATATGGTAGTGCTAATCGTAAATACAGCAACCCGTTGTGGGTTTACCCCCCAATATGAAGGGCTTGAAGCGCTGTATGAGCAGTATGGTCGTCTTGGCTTTACTGTCCTGGACTTTCCCTGCAACCAGTTCAAGGAGCAGGCTCCTGAAAAGATTGCAGAGATCGATGCATTTTGCAAGCTCAACTATGGGACAAAGTTTCCCCGTTTTGCAAAGCTTGAGGTCAACGGCGAAGGGGCTTCTCCCCTCTACACATTCCTGAAGGGTGAGAAAGGGTTTGCAGGCTTCGATCCCGATCATGCAAAGACCCCAAGCCTGACAAAGCGTATGCTTGAAGCAGACCCTGAGTATGGGAAGGACCCCTCCATCAAATGGAATTTCACCAAGTTCCTCATAGACCGAAGGGGCAGGGTTGTTGCCCGGTTTGAGCCTACAGCCAGTTTTGAAGCCATCTCTTTGGCAATCGAAGAGCTGCTGTAGGCCGTTGTCTTGACAAACCGGGGTGAGGGCAGTAGTATTGGCTTATAAGTTGCGAAAGATTAAATCGCGAACAATAGAAAAGGAGTTTTCCATGAGTGTATATGATATTTCAGTAAAAGGTAAAAAAGGGGAGGACATCTCCCTTTCAGACTACAAAGGCAACGTCCTCCTTGTTGTAAACACCGCCACCCAGTGTGGGTTTACCCCGCAGTATGATGATCTGCAGGCCATCTATAAGAAGTACCATGACAAGGGCCTTGAGATCCTTGACTTCCCCTCCAACCAGTTTGATGGGCAGGCACCCGAGTCAATTGATGAGATCGACCAGATCTGCAGTACGAAGTTTGGAACCCAGTTTCCCCGTTTTGGCAAGATTGATGTGAATGGAAAAGACGAGAGCCCCCTCTATACTTTCCTGAAGAGCAAAAAAGGCTTCAAGGGTTTTGACATGAACCACAAGATAGCCCCGATTCTCTTGGAAATCCTCTCCAAGAAGGACCCTGACTATGCGAAGAACCCCTCCATCAAGTGGAACTTCACCAAGTTCCTCATTGACCGCGAAGGGAATGTGGTCAATAGGTTTGAGCCTACCCACGACATGGATTCAGTATCGGACGAGGTTGCCAAGCTTCTCTAGATACTAGAACAACCACAACAACATACATAGGTAAATCCATAAGCGTTGTCCCTCACAAGGGGCAACGCTTGTAGGTTGTATTGACCAGTGAAGGTATAATTTGGGTACTAGGAAATATGGAGATCCCAGGGATCTCCACTGTTAGATGCATCAATAGGTCTGATCAACAGCAAATTCAAAGTGAGGATCGCCCTCATTGTTCATTACATAAATAAATATGCTGATATTTCCTTTTTCATAGGTAAGGGTTTCACTGTTATACACAAAGCCCCTTGCCAGTACAGCATCCCTAAAAGGTTGTATGTCTGTGCTGTCTACCAGAAGCTCCCCATCCCTTGTGCCAAACGTAACCATGAAATGTTTTCCATCATCATCTTCATAGTAATTTAGGTCTGATATGGGAGGCTCATCCAGGGTACCATAGATAACTACATTGGATCCGATAGTATTGCCAAAGCAAGCAAAATCATCTTGGACAGCCTTAAGATCAACTAACACACCACCTGAATAGTCGTTAAACCAAGGTGGATACGTTTTTGCAGTATCAGGATCACAGCTGATCACAACAAGAAGAGTTACAATAATCATGGTGGCAAGTAAGAAGTAGGTACGTTTTTTCATAAGGCAACCTTTTCAAAATCGATGAAGATTTATATTGGGTGACGAAACAACACTACTATCTAAAGAGTAGCACTAGTTAATTGTTCTGTAAAGAATTACACCTTTATAAAAATAAAGTAAATCATAAAGATAGGAAATGGGAACATGAGAAGTGGTGTCAACTTTCCATTGTCACCATATTTCAAGCCTATGCTCTTTTACTTAGAAGCATGATTTTTAGCTTGAAAAGGCATAATACTCTGTATGTAGGGAGTGTTGCGAAGTTGAAGGCAGGTGTTTGAACCGAGAAAAATAGGGAGAAATCTGAGGATCTCCACTGGACAAGACCCTTGGCAATCAAGTTTGCTCACTACGTTAGTAGTGGGGGTATTTGTTGCTAGGGTCCTTGATTTTTTTATCCCTGAGCCAGATTATTCGATCTGATCTTGCCTAGCCTCATATGCCAATAGCAGAGCCCCATCCAATGCTGTCCCCTTTGTGGGGCAGACCACAATGTCCGAAGGCAGGCTCTTGAGGAACAGGCCCCTGATGGTGTTGTCATGCTCAAGCACCCCACCGGCGAGGGTCAGGCGGGCCCTGAACGGTGGCGGCAGCCTCTCTTTGACTGAAATAACAAGCTTGACCAGCTCGAAAGCGGCCTCACTGAGGATATCCTTTGCCAGAAGGTCCCCCTTGTTCGCATAGGCCGTCACATACGGGGCGAAATCGGCGACTGCAGCTTTGGTGAGGTTCCTGTCGTTGAAGAACGGCACGCAATCATGCCAATCCTCCAGATGGAAGAAGGAGAGGATGGCCTTGTCCATGGTGGTCTGGAGATCGCGCTGTTCCCTGCTTCTGAGGGTGCGCTGCACTGCCTGGGTTGCTATCCACCACGCTGAACCCTCGTCCCCGAGGGCACTTCCCAGACCTCCGGCACGTACCATTGATCCCTGCTCGTTGCGCCCGATGCAGATGGATCCGGTTCCCGCTATGAGGCCGAGCCCGCTGATTTGCATATGTGACCCTGTAAGCAGGATCTCCGCATCACTGGCCAGGACACGGGGAAAGTCGTCAGTGAAGTACTCGTCAAAGACAGCCCTCCATTTCGCCTGTTCCTGGGTGCGGGCAAGCCCTGCACTGCCGAAGCAGAACCCTTTGATGGGCAACCCTTGCAGGCCGGGGTTCACCTTGGCAAGGTCAAGCAGGGTGAGCACATTCCTTTTCGCCTTTTCAAAGCCTACGGCATAGGGGTTGGAGCTCGCCCCCTCATCCTGATAGACCATCTCTCTCTCTTCGTTGCTTATCGCCAGGCGGCAACGAGTTCCGCCCCCATCGAGTGCGTAGTATAACCCTTTCATAGGGAAAGTATGGGATGGCACAGGCTCTGGTGCAACATAAATTTTCAATTGTTGCTGAAAATTAGTGACAGTGTGGTATGCTTGTGGATATGCAAGGATGTACCACACTTTTACAACAGGCTCTCTCCTACCTTTCCCCTTCAGAGGCGAAGGTAGCCTCCTATCTGCTAGAAAATCCTTCCCTGGCGGTGAAGATGAGCATCACCGCCTTGGCCAAGGAGAGCGGCAGCAGCACTGCCGCTGTCGTCAGGCTCTGCAAGCGGCTGCAGTTCGAAGGGTATGGCAGCCTCAAGCTTGCCCTTGCCCAGGAGGTGTATGGAAATAGCGCTCCCCGTGAAGAGGGGCCCTATATCTTTGACCTCTCAAAAGCGGAGGGAGTCGGGTCGATCGCCTCCATGATGGTCGATACTGCCTGCGGGAGCATCAGTTCCCTCAAGGAGGTGCTCTCCACCTCGCAGTTGGAGAGCGCTGTGGAGGCCCTGCTCACCAGCGGTAAGATCCTTCTGGCAGGCATCGGGGCCTCTGCCCTTGCGGCTATGGACCTCTATCAGAAGCTGGGAAGGCTCGGCATGTATGCAAGTTTTCCCAGCGAACCGGATCTGCAGATCGTCAATGCCTGTGCCCTGGATGCAAACAGCGTGGCAGTCATCTTCTCCTACTCAGGGGAGACCAAGACCATGCGCCAGGTTGCCCAACAGGCAAGGAAGGCGGGCTCTCTGGTCATAGCAGTCACCAGGGTGGGGGGCAACTCGCTTTCCAAGCTTGCTGATGTGGTGCTCACCGTCCCTGACAGCGAGGCCCTCTATCGCCAGGGGGCGACGCTCTCAAGGCTGAACCAGCTGGTGGTCGTCGATATCCTGTACAGCAGCCTCATCGCCAGAAGTCCCGAGGCCGAGCGCTCCCTTTCCACTACATGGAAGGCCGTCAGCCATGCCTCCGGGCTGAAGGGACCCAAGCGATAGCACCCCTTTGTCAGTGCAGGGAGTCCAGAACGCGCGAGATGCTGCCCTCACTTGCCATGAGCAAAGCCTCTGCCTTTTCCCTGTCCACAGCGAGCAGGCCCATGGTTATGGCCAGCTTCGTATTGTGCCCTGAGGCTTCGAACAGCTCTTTTGAACGCTCGTCGGAGCACCCTGTCACCTCTGCTATCAGCCTATGGGAGCGCAGGATGAGCTTTGCATTGACCGGGCGCAGGTCGACCATCAGGTTGTTGAAGACCTTGCCTATGCGGATCATCGCGGTGGTGGTTATCATGTTCAGCACCAGCTTCTGGGCAGTACCTGCTTTCATCCTGGTCGAGCCTGTGATGATCTCAGGGCCGACAGGGACGAAGATGCGGTGCTGCTCATCGATGAGGTCAAAGACCGCGGTCTCCCTGTTGCAGCTGATGGCCCCTACCTTTGCACCAAGCTTGTTTGCATAGCGCATGGCCTCCACTACAAAAGGAGCTCCTCCACTGGCAGTTATGCCTATAAGCACATCGACAGGGGAGAAGTTGTGCCCTTTGAGGGTCTCTATGCCCGCCTGACCGTCATCCTCTGCCCATTCTACCGAGGTTGTCAGCGCCTTCATCCCTCCTGCTATGATGCCCTGCACCATGGAGGGGTCCACCCCGTAGGTGGGGGGGCACTCCGAGGCATCGAGGACGCCGAGCCTTCCGCTGGTGCCAGCCCCGATATAGAAGAGCCTGCCTCCCTTGTTGAAGGAGGAGACGACATCGTCAACGACGGTGGCTATGTTGGGGATCGCACTCCCAACGGCAAAGGGGACCCTCTTGTCTTCGGAATTGATGATGCCCAGGATTTCCAAGGTTGATTTGGAATCGATCCGGTAGGAGAGGGGGTTGCGCTGTTCAGTTTCCATCAGGGGTTTCATTACTGGCAGTATATGCTGAATGTTCCCCTCTGACAACAATATTTTTCACTATAATCTTTTTAATCATTGAAAAATATTTACACTGTGATATGCTTTTCATGCCTGTTGCCTTAGGCGCCCAGCTGTCGTACCATACCCATGAGGAGGCCTTATGCGAGCAAACGGTCTGGAAAACATAGCCTCATACCCACACCTGTTCAAGGGAAGGCGTCTTGGCCTGGTCACCACAGCCAGCGCTGTTGACCTATCGCTGCTCTCCAGCGTTGAGCTGCTGTGCTCGCTCTATGATGTGAGGGCCCTGTTCGCCCCCGAACACGGGCTGTTCTCCGATGGGGATGCAGGCTCGGTTGTTGAATCCTGCACCGACCCCTTTAGCGGCTTGCCCGTCTACAGCCTCTACCAAGGCGGTGGACAGGGCCTTGACAAGCAGATGCTTGATGGCCTTGATGCCCTTGTCTTTGATATCCAGGACCTGGGGCTGCGCTTCTACACCTACATTGCAACGCTGAAGAACCTGCTCATCGGCTGCGCCGCCTCAAACCTTCCCCTGCTGGTGCTCGACCGCCCCAATCCCCTTGGGGGCCTGGTGGTGGAGGGGAACATCCTGGAGGAGGATTCCTTCAGCTTTGTCGGTCCTGCAGCCCTTCCCATCCGCTATGGCCTTACCATAGGGGAGCTGGCCATCTACCTCAACACCACCGAAAGCATTGGGTGCGACCTCTCGGTCATCAGGCTTGGGGGCTGGAGGCGAAGCTCCTACTTCGATGAGCTATCCAGGCCTTGGGTCATGACAAGCCCGGCCATCGCCAGCTTCCCAACTGCACTTCTCTATGCAGGGATGTGCCTCTTCGAGGGGACCAACCTCAGCGAGGGACGGGGGACCTGCTGCCCGTTCTCCCTGATAGGAAGCCCGTTCCTGGAGCCGGTCTCCCTTGCCAGGATGGCCAACTCCTTGGATCTGCCCGGGGTGGGCTTCACCCCTGCACATTTTACACCGAGTGCGAGCAAATACGCTGGACAGAGGTGCAGGGGCATCGCCATCCATATCCTGGACAAACACCTCATCAGGCCGGTGGAGACAGCCCTTACCCTGATCAACCATATGGCAAAAGAGTATCCAGGGGAGTTTTCCTTCTTGCCAGGAGGGGAGGATGGGTCCATGATGAGCTTTGAGAGGTTGGCGGGCAAGGATACCATACCGATGCTTATGGATGATCTTCCCCATCTTATCCGCCGGTGGCATGGACAGAGCGCCTTGTTTGCCAAGCAAAAAGAGAGGTTTCACCTCTACCAATAAAGGAGTCATCGTGAACATCACCACCAAGATAGGACAGCATTTTGTATGCGGATTTCCAGGGACGACTATGGATGAGGCATTCAAAGAGGCTGTCAGGACCCATAAGATTGCCAACGTCATTCTCTTTGCCCGTAACATCGTGAGCAAGGAACAGCTCAGGACCCTGTGCGAGGAAATACAGACGCTGGTACGCAAAGAGTGCAAAACCGATGCCCTCATCGGCATCGACCAGGAGGGTGGCATGGTCACCCGCCTCAGTGAGGACTGTACCAATGTCCCCTCGGCAATGGCACTCAGTGCGGCAGGGGAGAGCTCCTATGCCTATGAGTGTGGCGTCATGACAGCAAGCGAGCTGAAGGCAATGGGCATCACAGTAAACTTTGCCCCGGTGCTCGATGTGAACAGCAACAGGGAGAACCCCGTCATCGGGGTGCGCAGCTACGGTGATACCAAGGCCAAGGTCATTGCATTTGGCCTTGCCATGGCTGAAGGCTTGCAGAGCAAGGGCATCATGGCTGTGGGAAAGCACTTTCCCGGCCACGGGGATACCCACCTTGATTCGCACCTGGCCCTTCCCAAGGTGGAGGCAGACCTCCAGGGTCTGGAGGAGCATATAGCCCCTTTCAGAGCAGCCATCAACGACGGCATCCAGGGCATCATGAGCAGTCATATCCTCTTCCCTGCCCTGGAGAGCCAGGACATTCCCGCCACAATGAGCCGCTCAATCCTGACCGACTTCCTCAAGGGGGAGCTGGGCTTCAAGGGCCTGGTCTTCACCGACTGCATGGAGATGCAGGCCATAGGGCGCTACTATGGGACTGTTGAAGCCTCGCTCTCTGCCTTGCAGGCAGGGGCGGACATGGTGTGCATCAGCCACCATGTGGGGTTGGCATGCAAGGCCATAGACCTGGTGGGGGAGGCCCTGGCCCAGGGGTTGCTCAGCAAAGAGGAGTTTTCCGCCTCAACGGCGAAGATCCTCCAGGCCAAGGAGATGTTCGCCCAACAGGAGGGCGTGGACTTCGCCCTGGTGGGAGGCCCTGCTCATACGCTCAGGGTGCAGGAGTTTGTGGAGAAGTCAATCTGCCTGGTCAATGACCAGGGTTTCCTGATGGGGCCCAAGCCCCTGTTTGTCGCCCCCCGGCTCTTCAATGCAACCCATGTCTCCAATCCGCAGGACGCCCTCTCCTTTGCCCCTGAGATGGAAAAGCGCCTGGGAGGCGGCTCGATGGTCCTCTCTGACGACCCCCATTCCGAGGAGATCGAATCTGTTGCATCGAAGGCCCCCTTGTACACCTCGGTGGTGGTCGGCACCTACAACGGCCATCTCTATAGGGGACAGCTCGCCTTGGTGGAGAGGCTTTCCACCCTTGGCCTGCCTGTCTGTGCGGTCGCCTTGCGCAATCCGTACGACATGGCAACTCTTCCCCCCTCTGTGCAGGGGTATGCAACCTTTGCCTACAGGCGGGACACCTTTGATGCCATGGCCAAGGTCCTGACCGGCAAGCTCATCCCCACCGGAACAATGCCGGTTGAACTATAGGAGGTCCCTATGCCTGATATGCTGGTTAAACTGTATGAACTGCCTGAGATGAGCGACATCCTCTCCCGCCTCTATGGCCATGGCATCGAGATCCGCCGGGCCATGGCCCCTGACAAGACCCACATCCTCTCCTGGATCCGGGAACACTCCTCAGAAGGGGCCGCCGGGGAGGCTGATGTCTGTTTCAGCCACACCCCCATCTCTCTGTTCCTTGCCACCAGGGGCAAGGCTATAGTCGGCTATGCCTGCTACGATGCCACCGCCCCCAACTTCTTCGGACCCACAAGGGTGGTGGATAGCGAGCAGAACAAGGGCATTGGAAAGGCCCTGCTGCTCAAGAGCCTGTATGCACTAGAGGCTCAGGGGTACGCCTATGCCATCATTGGGGGGGTCGGGCCCCAGCACTTCTATGAGAAGTGCGTGGGGGCCACCCTCATAGAGGGGTCGAAGCCCGGCATCTATAAGGATTATCTGGGGGCACAACAATGAGAAGGGTGGAGCCTCTTGCCAGCAAGGAATCCAAGCTGGTCATAGGGTTGATGAGCGGTACCAGCTGTGACGGCATCGACGCATCCTTGGTGAGGATTGTCGGCTCTGGCCTTGACAGTCGCGTTGAAGAGCTTGGGTTTGTCTTCCTTGCGTATGAAGAGTCGTTTCGCCAGCGCCTGCTGCTGCTTGCCCAGGGCCAGGGGGGGGGAGGTGAGGAGCTGCTGATGGCAGGCCTCCGCCTGGGAGAGCTTTTCGTCCAGGCTGCAAAGCGGGTCTGTGATGAGCATGCAACACCCTATGACCGGATCGACCTCATCGGAAGCCATGGCCATACCCTCTACCACCTCCCACAAAGCCGCGAGTATTTTGACTCGCAGGTTCGCGGGACGCTGCAGGTGGGGGAAGCCTCCCTGCTTGCAGAGGCCTTCGGCTGTGCAGTGGTCAGTGACTTTCGCGTCCGTGATATGGCTGCAGGGGGACAGGGGGCACCCCTGGTCCCCTATTGTGATTACCTCCTGTTCCGCGACACCGAAAAGGATGTCGCCCTCTTGAACCTCGGGGGCATCGGCAATATCACCATCGTGCCGAAGGCCTGCAGGCCGGAGGAGGTCGTTGCCTTTGATACGGGCCCTGGGAACATGGTCATCGACGCCCTTGTCTGGCGCTATAGCGACGGGCTCCATCGTTTTGATGAGGGTGGCTCCATGGCAAGGGGGGGTGCTATATGCTATGCACTGCTCTCCAGGATGGAGGCCACCGATGATTACCTGAGCCTTCCTCTTCCCAAGACAACCGGACGGGAGCGCTACGGGGAGCTGTTTGTAGAGGCGTTGGAAAAAAAACGGTTGGAGCTGTCGATTTCAGAGTCGGACCTCCTTGCAACGGTAACCGAGTACACTGCCCTCTGTGTCCTGCGGGGTCTGGAGCGTTTTGCCCGCAGGATGCCCGATCGTCTTGTCGTCAGCGGGGGAGGAAGCCATAACACGACCCTGCTCCTTTCGCTCAGGCATCTCTTGCCGCACACAGAGGTCCTGACCCAGGAAGACCTTGGCCATAACAGCGACAGCAAGGAGGCTGTTGCCTTTGCCGTCCTTGCCAATGAGAGTGTCTGTGGCAAGACCAACACCCTGGTGGGGGCCACCGGGGCCTCCCACCCTGTGGTCATGGGTAAGATTCTCCTTTGTTGAAAAATATTTTCATAGAAATATTTTAATTTAGTAAAAATGTTTGTTGCTCTATCCTCAGTTCACTCCTATAATGAAGAGGAATTCCTCACTCACCCTGCTAGCTGATGTATCTACCCCGAGTGACCGGTTGGACGGAATACCGCTATGCGGTTTTTCACATACAAAAGGAGGGGGCTATGAAAAAAACCCTATTGGTTTCTCTGTTGGTTATCATGACAGTTGCACTTGGTGCTCAAGGGGTGCAAGAGAAAAAGAGCGAGGGACCCATTGAATTCTCACTCTACTACTCGGACAACGCGACCTTGCCGTTCAAGAAGGATTGGCTGACGGTCACCGAGGTGCAGAAGCGGGTGAATGCCGATGTGGAGTTTGAGATCATACCGATCGCCGACTACCAGACAAAGGTCTCCCTTGCCCTGAACACCGGCACCAATGCCCCTGATGTCATCCTCTACCAGTCCACCAAGGGTGAGAATGCCGCCCTTGCCCTCAACGGGGCGCTGGTTCCCATCAGTGACTACGAGGCGTGGACCCCACACTTCAATGCGAGGGTAGAGGAGTTCGGCCTTGAGGATGATGTGGCCCTGCTCAAGCTCAAGGATGGCAAGCGCTACTTCCTTCCTGCCCTGTTTGACGTACCCTTCTATGATGGAGGCCTGATCCTGCGTGAGGACCTGCTCAAGAAGTACAACCTGAAGGCTCCCAAGACATTTGATGAGCTGTACAATGTCTTGAAGGTATTCAAGCAGAACAACCCCTCTTCCTATCCGCTGACCATCCTGGCAGGGCCTAGGGTGCTGTACCGAATGACCATGCCCTCCTGGGGAGTGTCGCTGGGCAAGAACGGCGCAAGCGGCACCAATACCCTCAGCTGGGACTATAGTGCAAAGCGCTATTTCGCCGGCGCCATCAGCGATGAGTACAAGAGCTACATCACCTTCTTCCACAAGCTCTACAGCGAAGGGTTGCTCGACCCTGAGATGGCCGAGCCCATCGATGGGGACAAGTGGTCCCAGAAGCTTGCCACCGGCAAGGCCATGGCAACCTATGCCTACTATGACCAGATCGGGGGCGTGACGGCCAACACCACCATCCCCGGCTTCAAGCTTGAGATGTATCCTGCCCTGGCAGGCCCTGCAGGGGCACACCACCAGCCCAAGAGCAAGACAGGCAGTGGTATCCTCTTTCCGTACAAGACCAGCAAGCGTCCCGATTTCGAGAAGCTGGTGCGCACTGTCGACGAGATGTTCTTCTCCACCGAGAATGCCAAGATCTGGTGCCTTGGTGTCGAGGGCATCACGTACACCACCAAGGATGGCAAGGTGGCGTTCGTCCCTGAAATCCTGAACTCAAGCGAAGGCATCTACAAGAGCCTGCAGGTGAAGTACGGCTGTGGCAGTGATGTCACCCAGATGGTATGGATCAATGCACGCGAGATGACCAAGTACGATGCGAACTATGCGAGGATCAACAAGGAGGTCGAGGCAATGGGGAACGTCATCCAGGCAATCCCTCCCAACGCCAAGTTTGACGATCGCCAGGCAGAGGATGCAGGGACGCTGCAGACCCCGCTTTCCGACGCCTTTGAGCGGTGGAACTCCGCCTTCCTGACCGGCAACAAGAGCATCGCACGTGATTGGGATGCCTACGTCAAGGAGATGAAGGGCCTGGGCATCGAGAAGTTTGCAGCCCTGTATAACGCGAGCCTGTAGCAAGGCGCCCTATGAGGGGCCCTGTCCAAACAGTGGGCAGGG
This sequence comes from Sphaerochaeta sp., assembly GCA_034007055.1. GTDB lineage: Bacteria > Spirochaetota > Spirochaetia > Sphaerochaetales > Sphaerochaetaceae > Sphaerochaeta. The sequence goes on along the minus strand of JAVERP010000008.1, from coordinate 62,235 downwards.
CCTTCCGTCCTGGAGGTTGGAATGAAGACATACAAGAGAGAGGCCACCACTATTACCGCCAAGAAGTATTTTCTACGGTACTGGCAGCTCTATCTGATGCTCGTCCTCCCTCTGCTGTATTTCCTTGTGTTCAAGTATGCTCCGATGGTCGGCAACGTCCTTGCCTTCCGTCGCTACCGCCCCGGGATGGGGGCCTGGGGGACCGAGTGGGTCGGCCTGGACTATTTCAAGAGGTTTTTTGCCGACCCTGCCTTCTGGCGGGCCTTTCGCAACACGCTGGTGCTGAGCCTGCTCAACCTGGTGGTCAACTTTCCCATTCCCATCCTTTTCGCCATCCTGGTAAACGAGATGCGCCACCTTGCCTTCAAGAAAGTGGTGCAGACCGTCTCGTACATGCCGCGCTTCATCTCCACAGTGGTGGTGATAGCAATCCTGGGGGAGCTTCTCTCCCCATCCTCGGGCATCATCAACATCCTGCGCGAGAGGCTGTTCGGCCTGGATGCAATATACTTCATGAATGACAGCAAGTACTTCCGCCTGATCTACGTGTTGGTGGATACCTGGCAGTTCACCGGGTGGACGGCCATCATCTACCTGGCGGCCATCACCGGAATTCCGAGTGACCTCTATGAGGCTGCCACCATCGACGGGGCAACCAAGGCCCAGCAGATCTTGTACATCACCATACCCTCCATCATGCCCACCATCATGATTATGCTGATCCTCAACATAGGGCGCCTGCTCTCCCTTGGCTTTGAGAAGGTCCTGCTGATGTACACCCCTGACAACAGTATGGTCAGCGACATCATCGACACCCTGGTATACCGTACCGGCCTTGCAAACCAGAACTACTCCTACGCAACGGCCATCGGGCTGTTCAGCGGCCTGATAGGCATCGTCCTGGTCGCAGGCAGCAACACCCTGAGCAAGCGCCTCACCGGCGATGGGATATACTGATATGCGAGTGTTCAAGAGCCGTTCCAACTTCCTGTTCACCCTCTTTGTAAACCTGGTGATGCTCACCTCGCTGCTGCTGTGCCTCATCCCCTTTGTCTATATGATAGCGCTCTCGCTTTCCAGTCCTAAGGCCATCATCAACAATGAGGTGTTCCTCTGGCCCAAAGGGCTCAATGTTGAGGCCTACCTGCAGATCTTCAGCTATCCGAACTTTTTCCATGCCTATGGGAACACCATTCTCTATACCTTTGGAGGGACGGCGATATCCCTTTTCATGATGATCCTCTTTGCCTATCCTTTGAGCAAAAGCCGCCTCAGGGGCCAGAAGGTCCTGATGAAGATAGTGATATTCTCCATGTTCTTTACCGGCGGGCTCATCCCCAACTACCTGCTGGTCTCGTCCCTGCGCCTGGTCAATACAAGGTGGGCGATGCTGCTGCCCTTTGCGATCAACCAGTTCAACCTGATCCTGCTGATCAACTTCTTCAGGACGATACCCGCCGACATGGAGGAGGCAGCCATCATCGACGGGCTGGACTACTTCGGCATCTTGCTGAGGATTGTCCTGCCCTTAAGCGGGGCTGCCCTGGCCACTGTCGGGCTCTATACGGCAGTCTTCTTCTGGAACGACTGGTTCAACGGCCTGATCTACCTCAAGAGCTCCCAGTTTCCAGTCATGCTCTTCCTGCGAAACATAGTAACAGGAACCAGCATGGTCGGGGATGCCGCTGGGGCAGGGGACAAGACCAGCATTGCCATCTCCATAAAGAGCGCAGTCATCATAACCAGCACCCTTCCCATCATCGTGCTCTACCCCTTCCTGCAGAGGTATTTTGTCAAAGGCATCATGATAGGGGCGGTGAAGGGGTAGGGCTTGGGGCGGAAATTGTTGGGAACAAGCCAAATTAATAGAGTGTTAAATCAATAAATAATTATTGACAACGCTGAAATATCATGTATTATATAGGTAAGCAATCGATTGCTTATATTTTTTACCCTATAGGCAATCGATTGCCTAAAAAAAGGAGCTTTTCATTGAAAGACTATGCGACTCTTAAAGATGTAGCAAAACTGGCTGGAACCACTGCCGCCACAGTTTCGTATGTCCTCAATAAGAAAGAAGGCAGGTACATCAGTGACGAGACAAAGCAGAAAGTGCTCAAGGCAGTAAAAGAGCTCGATTATGTAAAGTGTGGCGGTGCTTCCTCATTAAAAGGGAAGAAGCGCAAGCTCATTGGCATCATGATCCCTCAGTTTGAAAACCAGTTCTTCACCAGGATTATTATTGCCAGTGAGGAAGTTTTTGTAAAACATGGATATGACCTCATTATTTGCAATACCCTCGACCAACCTGAGCGTGAGAAGGCAATCCTTAATCGGATGGTCCAGCAACGGGTTGATGGAATCATCATTACGCCAACCACCAAAGGAACTGAAAACACCTCACTCATCCGTCGTGTTGGCATGAAGATGGTTGTGGTTGACCGTCCCCTTGTCGGTGTGGAGGATTTTTTCTGGGTGGCCACGAACAACCCTGGTTGTGGGCATGTGGGAGCCCTCCATCTTATGGAGAAGGGTCACCGAAAAATCGGGTATGTCGGATGGAGCAGCATGATCGAGGATCTCGATGCTCGTCGTGAGGCTGTCCTTTCCGTTGCAAAGGATTTTGATGCGCAGGTCTATGTTGCAGAAGGTGACTTTTCCTCTGAAAGTGGATACAAGCTCACTTCCCGGCTGTTGGACGAACACCCTGATATGACCGCCATATTCTTTGGATTCAATGTACAGGCTTTGGGTGGCATCAAATGTATCGCACAGAGAAAAATATCCATTCCGGAGCAGATTTCGGTAGTTATCATCGGTAGCCCCGAATGGGTAACCGCCGGGACAAATGACTTTACCCATGTTGATATGAATGATTTGGATCTTGGAAGAAAGGCTGCAACTTTGCTTTTATCCCAGATTCAGAGTGAGGAGACAATTCCTTTTCAGCACATCATTCAGAATTGTACCTTGGTTGAAGGTAGTTCTGTTTGTAATATTTCGCGCAGGAGAGAAGAATGAAAAAGACACTAGCAATGTGCATAGTACTTTTACTTGTCGCCAGTTTCGGATTTGCACAAGGTGCAGCCGAAGAAACCTATCCCACCAAGACCATTAACATGACTGTACCTTATGGTGCTGGTGGAACGACTGACCTGACCGGACGTGCCTTGGCAAACGCCATGGGACAGAAGATGGGTGGAACCATCAACGTGGTAAATACTCCAGGTGCCGGCGGTAGCGCTGGTTCCCTTAATGTCCAGAACTCCAAGGTGGATGGGTATACCCTGCTTGCCAATGGTATGCTGGCTTTCACCACCATGCCTATCAACGGCTATACCAATAAGACCTATAAAGAGTGGGACATCTGGATCGCAACCTTTGCACCCAATGCCATCATCGTTCCTAAGAATTCCCCCTACAACACCTTCGCTGACCTGATCAAGGCCATCCAGGCAAACCCTGGAAAGATTACAGCAGGAACCGCTGGCATTGGATCCGGTGGCCACTTTGGTGCTGAGGTCGTAAAAGCCATCGCAGGTGCCCCTTACAAGCACATCACCTATGCCGGTGGTGGTCCTGCCCTGACTGCAACGCTCTCTGGCGAAGTGGATTTCTGCCCACAGCTTTTGGCTGAGTACAAGGACCTGATCATCAGCGGTGATGTGAAATGCCTTGGAACCCTTTCTGACTCTGACATCGAACTCGCCCCTGGCGTAGTGGTGCAGTCAATCGGCAAGAACTACCCCGAGGCTGTAAAATTCCTCCCCATGGGTGAAGTCACCGGTATCCTCCTTCCCAAGGGCCTCAGTGAAGAGAAGCTCGCCATCCTTGACGATGCATTTGCCTTTGCTGTCAAAGACAAGGGTTTCCTCGACTTTGTCAAGTTGAAGAGTTTTGAAGCCATCCCCATGGGAAGGGCTGATTCACAGAAGTTCCTCGATACGTTTGCTAGCAAGGCTGCCTACCTCATGTATGATGCAGGTGCTGTTGCGATCGATCCCGCCAAGTTCGGCTTTACTCGCTAAGCTTTCTTCGTTTCCAGGGTGTGCAACAACGTATTGCTGCACACCCTGGTTGTGTTACCCACCAAATAATTCAGGAAACTTCCCCATGGAAATGAAACAAAAAGATTTCAACATCTCCCTAGTGTTGGTAGGCCTCGGCCTTTACTCCACCATAGAGGGGATACGTATGTACAGGAAGGCTGCAAGACCTCCTTACAATATTGAGCAGTTCTCTATATCACCTGGGTTCCTACCCACCATACTCGGGGCCTTGCTGCTCATCTTGAGTATCACGCTCTTTGTCAAAAGCATCAAAGGGTGTGGCTTTCGTTCCCAGGTCTCAGCCTTGCTCTCATGGAGCAAACAAGCAATACACGACACTGACATCCGCCTTATGGTCATTGGCATGCTCATCATGGGCATCTATGCCTACTTCCTTATCGGACTTCTTCCATACTGGCTCTCTTCAGTCCTCTTTTTAACTGCACTCATGGCTTTCTTGAGAGCAACCAAACTTTGGAAAATAATCCTGATCTCCACCCTCTCTGTGGCTCTGGTCATTGTGCTGTTCCAAGTCGTCTTCAACGTGTCCCTACCCTAATGGAGGTCTGAAATGGTTTTTGAATATCTTATGCAGGCAGTTTTCACCCTACTGAGTCCTGTGAACCTGCTCGTTCTGATGTTGGCAGTCGGATCGGGGCTTATCATGGGAATGCTCCCAGGCCTCAGTGCCACCATGGCAATAGCATTGCTTACCGGTCTTACCTACAACCTTCCGACCCAGACTGCCCTCATCAGCCTTCTTGGTGTGTATGTGGGGTCCATCTCCGGTGGTTGTCAGTCAGCAATCCTGCTCAATATCCCTGGCACTCCAGCTTCAGCTGCGACAGCACTGGATGGGTTTCCCTTGGCAAAAAGGGGGGAAGGCGGGCATGCCATCCTCATAGCCACCACCTCCAGCGCCCTAGGGACTCTGATCAGTGTCATCTTTGTGCTGACCCTCACCCCGTTTCTTACCAGGCTAGCCCTCAAGTTTGCAAGTTGGGAATTCTTCCTGATCTCCATTTTTGGCATTCTTATCTGTGGTGCCCTTACAGCTCCAGGGAATGCACTCAAAGGGTGGATCAGTGGCATCCTGGGCCTGTTGGTCGCAATGGTAGGCCTGGATACGGTGGATACCTTTGCCCGTTTCAGTTATGGCAATGTGAACCTGATGTCCAACATACAGCTGATACCTGTTATGATCGGGTTGTTTGGATTTCCTGAAATAGTGAAATCTTTCAAACGCGAAGGTTCTGGTGAGTCTCTGAAGGTAACCAAGTTCCAGTTCAAGCGTGGCCTGACCTCAGTGTTTGGCAACTGGGTTGCAGTGATCCGTTCGTCAATCATCGGTGTGCTGGTCGGCATCATCCCTGGAGTCGGGGAAGATACCGGCGGCTGGCTCTCCTACTGGGCGAGCAAATCCCGAAGCAAGGATCCCGATAGCTTTGGCGAGGGCAGTGAAGTGGGCATCATATCAGCCGAGACTGGCAATAACGCTTGTGTCGGAGGGGCCCTGATCCCGGTGCTGAGCCTTGCAGTGCCCGGCTCCGCTCCTGCAGCGGTGCTTCTGGCGGCCTTCCTGATGCATGGCTACCGTCCGGGCCCCCTGCTGATGACCGAATCACCCTCCTTCGTCTATAGCGTTTCGGTATATCTTATCGGTGCATCCTTGATGATGTGGGTCTTGGCACTCATCATATCCCGCGGGACAGTGCGCATCCTGGGCATCAACAAGAAGATTCTTATGCCTGTAGTATTCCTGCTCTGTGTTGTCGGGTCATATTTGATCAACTACACATACTTCGACATCAAGGTCATGTTTGTCTTCGGCCTTATCGGCCTTGCCCTCACATCCGCCAACTTCCCGGCTGCACCGTTCTTGCTGGGGGTCATCCTGGGACCGATGGCAGACTCCAACCTCAGACGGGGGTTGCGCCTCTCCGATGGTTCTTTGATGCCTCTGGTCCAGCGCCCCATCTGCATCCTCTTTCTGGTTGTCATCGTCTTTATGATTCTTGGACAGACGGGACTTTTGAAAAAGTTGAAAAGGAAACGATCGTGAAACAGTTTACAATAGGATTTCTTGGCAGTGGCTTTGCTGCAGGTTTGCATGCCCATGCATATAAGCGCGTACCCGGCTTTGAGGCGATACTCCATGCCGTTTGTTCGACGGACTTGGAAGGGAGCAAGGCTTTTGCCGCCGAACATGGGTTTGCAAAGGTCTATGAGACGGTGAAGCAACTCCTTGATGACCCCCTCATTGATATTGTGGACATCATTGTTCCTCCTAAGGATCATGTCGCCCTGATCGAGCAGGCCATGGACAAGGGCAAGCATGTCATCTGTGAGAAACCGTTCAATGGATATTTCGGCAAGGGAAGCGACTCCAAGAGCATGATGTATGAGAAGGTCTGTGCTGAGTTGGATGAGTTTGCCCTCTACCTGAAGGGGAGGAAGGAGCAGCTCTTCTATGCTGAGAACTTCATCTATGCCCCTGCAGTTGTCAAGCTCAAGGAGTTTTTGGAGGCCACAGGGGAAAAAACCCTCCTTCTCAGGGGGGAGGAGTCCCATAGTGGAAGCCATGCAGCACATGCTGCATTGTGGGAGGCGAATGGGGGAGGGTCCCTCATCCGTCAGGGGTGTCACCCCCTTAGCGCCTTGTTGTATCTGAAGCAGGTCGAGGCAAAGACCCGGGGTGAGGAGATTTGGGTGACAAGCGTGCTGTGCGACTCTTCACGCATCACTGAACACCTCCCCTCAGAAGAGAAGGGTTCTATCATCTCCAATCCCGTGGATGTTGAAGATTGGGCGCAAACCATACTTACCTTCAGTGACAGGACAAAGGCTGTGGTCACCAGCGGGGACATGATCGTCGGAGGAGTCCGCAACACCATAGAGGCATTCACCTCCAATAGCTGCTACACTGCTAATATTGCCCCCAACGATGCCTTTGTCTGCTATCATACAGATGATTCGAAGCTCCAGGATGTCTACTTTACTGAAAAAGTGGAGACCAAGAAGGGGTGGCAAAACGTGTTCCTGTGTGAAGAGGAGATGCGTGGGTATGTTGGCGAGCTAGAGGATTTTTTCATCTGTCTTGCAAGTGGAAAGGAACCTGAGTCAGGATTCCCCCTAGCCGATGAGACTATGAGGGTTCTCTATGCATCGTATGCATCGGCTGAGCTCGGCCAGCGGGTATATATGGAGAAGTTGTGATGCAAAAGATGGATGGAATGACCTATGCACCGGTTTTTCAGGGAAAGACTCGCACTGTGGTGGAAGAAGGCATCTTTTTGTTTGCAGTGATCGGGCTGGACCATGGGCATATCTTTGCTATGACCAACGGCTTGCTTGAAGCTGGGGCTACTCTGGTCTCTGTTTTTGATGAAGATCCCTCTAAGATGGAGGAGTTCTGCATACGGTATCCCCAAGCCAGGAAAGCTGGATCTGTAGAAGAGATTCTCCAGGATCCTGCGCTGCATCTTGTTGCCAGTGCCATCAAGCCATATAGGCGATGTGAGTTGGGTTTGAAGGTTTTGGCTCATGACAAAGACTATTTTGTAGACAAGCCCGGACTGCTTACCTTTGAGGACCTTGGGAAGGTACGTACAGCATGCAAGGAGAGCTCGCGCAAGTATTTCATATACTTTGGTGAGCGGGTTCATGTGGAAGGTGCGGTCATGGCTGAAAAGCTCATCAAGGAAGGAAGGGTGGGAAGGGTGGTCTCAATGACCATCCTTGCACCCCATAGGCTCAATGCCCATAGCCGTCCTGCATGGTTTTTCGAACCTGGAAAAAGTGGTGGCATCCTGACTGATATCGGCAGCCACCAGATCGAGCAGTTCCTCACTTTCTCAGGGGCAAAGGGTGCAACGATCATGCACAGTGCCAAGACTAACTACAACAATCCTGACCACCCGGATTTTAATGACTGGGGGGAGTGTAGCCTTGTTGCAGACAATAAGAGCACTTGCTACTTCAGGGTTGACTGGTTCACTCCCGACGGGATGGGTGCTTGGGGTGATGGCCGCGTATTTATCGTTGGTACCGAAGGTTCCATCGAGATTCGCAAATACCTCGATGTTGGGCTATCCTCTAGCAGTGACAACGTCTACCTGATAGATGGGGAAGGCGAACATAAGTTTGAAGCTACGGGAAAAATGGGGTTTGTGTTTTTTGGGGACTTCATCCTTGACTGCATGAACCGCACCCAGACTTCCATGACCCAGGAGCATGTGCTTCTGGCCATGGCCCTTGCATTGGAAGCGGAAGACCGGGCTCTCGTCATCTGAGTTCCGCTACACCGGTTGGGTCGTCTCGCGCACTATGAGCTCGGTATCCATATACATGGCGCTGATGGGGATCTGCTCCTTGGAGATCCTCTTGAGCAGCATCTCGCAGCTGAGGAGGCCCAACTGGAACTTGGGCTGGTTGACCGTGGTTATGGAGGGGGTGCACATCGAGGAGAGCTCTATGTTGTCAAAGCCCACAATGCCGATATCCTGGGGCACCCTCAGCGAGGAGCGCCTTGCTGCCTTGATGGCGGCAGCGGCATACACGTCGCTGCTTGCAAAGAAGGCATCGGGCCTTTTTTCGGAGTTCAGCAGCTGGAACGCTGCAGAGACAGCCATGTCGTAGTTGATCTCCTGCAGCTGGATGATGAGGTCGCTGTCCTTTTCCAGATGGGCAGCATCCAGGGCCTGCAGGTACCCCTTCAGGCGGTCCTGTGCGTACTTGTACTCTATGGGTCCGTTGATGAATGCTATGCGCTTCTTCCCCAGGGAGATCAGGTAGCTCACCGCGTTGCGCGCAGCGGCCACATCGTCGATGGTGACAAAGGGGATGTCTGCTGAGGGTATGCATTCGCAGCACTGCACCAGCGGCAGGGTCGCATTGAGCTTGAGCAGGTTGGTCCGTGAGATGCAGTTGGTGGTGATGAGCCCCGCTGCACAGGTCTTCTTCAGCAGCCTGGAGAACTCCTCGATGGATCGGTCATCGATGGGATCCTCATTTACCAGCATGTTGTATCCGTTGCGCGTTGCCGCCGCCTTGGCCCCCTTGATGATCAGGCTGTAGAAGGGGTTGTCCAGGGAGGGTATGTTGAAGATGATCAGGTCGTTGCTCTTAGGCGAGAGCGCTTCGATCGCAGCGGCATCGTATCCGAGGGCTTTCATAGCCTCAATGACAGAGCTTCGTGTCTCCTCGCGGACATTGGAAGAGTTGTTCATCACGCGTGATATGGTTGCTATGGATATCCCTGACAGCTCTGAGATCTCAGAATAGGTTATTTTCTTGTGGTGTTTCATCTGTAATCACTCCTGCAGGCAGTGTAAGGGGTTATTGTGCAGGTTTCAAGAAAAATGTGTAAAAAATGTAAAAATTTACAAGGCTCTCCTGTGTTTTAGGTATATTCTCTATAATTTTGATAAATTTTGACTAATTTTTGAAAATTACGAAAAAAGTTTACATGTTTTCAGAAAGATTTATACTAACTACAAGCTGGTAACCCCAAGGTTGCCCGCTAGGAGGTCTGTATGAAGAAAATGTTGGCCGTTTTAGCCATCCTGCTGGTTGTTACCAGCGTCGTTTTTGCCGCCGGTGCTTCAGAATCGGGAGCAAAGAAACCCCTGATGGGAGTAGTCACCCCCAGTGCTGACCACGGCTTTACCGCCGAGTCCATCCGCCACTGCGAAGCTCAGGTAAAGGCCCTCTCTGCAAAACACGGCTTTGCCTACCGGTTCATGACCGCAGCAGAAAGCGGCGAGCAGAGCAACGCTGTGGAGACCATCCTTGGCATGAAGCCTGCTGTAATGGTGCTCTGGCCTGTGACCGGAGACGAGCTTCGCTCCTCAGCACAGTCGGTCATGGAAGCTGGGGTCCCCCTCATCGTCTACGACCGTTTCATTGAAGGCTTGGTTCCCAACGCTGAGATTTCCGGAGACAACGTTGCCATCGGTGTCGGTGCCGGAAAATACTTCAACGAGTATTTCAAGGCGGACCTGGCCAAGGGAGCGGTCCACTACCTTGAGTTCAAGGGCGACAGCTCCACTGTCCCCATGGAAAGGACCAATGGATTTCTCTCCACTGCAAGCAAGAACTTCACCCTGGTGCAATCCTTTGTCACCAACTGGAGCCAGCAGACTGCCATGGAGCAGATGGAGAACTTCCTCAACACCAAGAGCAAGGCTGAGATCGAGTCCATCAAGGCCATCTGGACCCATGATGATGAGATCGTCTTCGGTATAGTCGAAGCCCTGAAAAACTACAACGGAAGTGCGAAGATCAACATCCGCCTGATCAACGGCGTCTCCGCCGGCGAAGGCTTCATGAAGTTGTTTGAGAATTCCGGTCTTACCGGCGTCGATTTCATGACTTATACCTTCTCTCCCTCCATGGTGCGCGACGCAGTGGACCTCGGTTGGAAGGCAATGCAGGGCGAGAAGCTTGAGAAGAGCTACAAGGTACCCACTGCAATGATCGACAAGTCCAACTACAAGCCGTATATGGAAGGGGATCTCTACAGGACCCGCTACAGCCTGTAGACAGAAATTCTCTGAAGTGTATAGTTGCCCCCAGGGGCGGCGGGGTAACCCTGCCCCCCCTGGGCGACTCGTGTACCTAGCAAGGGAGTGTATATCGCATGATTCTGGAAATGAAGAACATAGTGAAGACCTTTGGTCCTGTCCAGGCGTTGAAAGATGTCTCCTTCACCGCTGGTAGGGGGGAGATACACGGTCTGTTGGGTGAGAATGGCGCGGGCAAGACGACCCTGATGAATGTGCTTGCCGGCTCATTCGCCCCTGACAGCGGCTCCATCGTCATCGATGGCTCCCCTGTGGAGGGGATGACACCCAGAAAAGCCGCCAGCCTGAAGATCAGGTTCATCCATCAGGAGCTGAATCTCTGCAATGACCTGTGCGTCTATCAGAATATGTTCCTCGGCGAGGAGTACTGTGCCCAGGGTTGGAAGATAGACAAGAAGCGGGAGGTCCAGCACGCCCAGAGGGTGCTGGACTCGATGAACTCGGGCATCCTGGCCACAACGGTGGTCGGGGAGCTGGACACCTCCCAGAAGCAGATGGTGGAGATCGCCCGAGCCCTCCTGTTCTCCTCGGAACTGATCATCATGGACGAGCCTACCACCGCCTTGAACAACCAGGAGATCATGAAGCTCTTCACCATCATGGAGAAGCTTAAGCACCAAGGGGTCACCTTCATCTACATCTCCCACAAGATGCCTGAGCTCTTCCACATCTGTGACAAGTACACCGTCCTTCGTGACGGAGTCTTCATCCAAAGTGGGGATATCAAGGATATCGACGAACATAAGGCCACCGAACTGTTGGTGGGCAAACGCTTTGTCCAGGCTCATATCAAGGATGGGATACAGGCAGTCATCACCGACGAAGTCGTCCTCAAGGCAACCGCCTTGCAGGGAAAGAGCTTCAGGGATATCTCCTTCTCCCTGCACCCCGGTGAGATAGTCGTCTGTACCGGATTGCAGGGCTCGGGCACCGATGAGCTCGCCACCTCCCTGTTCGGGGCAACACAGCTTCACCAGGGGAGCATCGAGACCAAGGGCGGTCCCTTGAACCTGAAGGACATCCGTTCAGTCATGCGCAGCGGCATTGCCATGATCCCGAGAAACCGCAAGGAGAGGGGCATCGTGCCCGATCTGAACATCCGTACCAACAAATCCCTTGCATTTCTGGTTGCCAAGCACACAAGCTTCCTCGTCGACCAGAAAAGAGAGCATGCACGCTTTGAAAAGAGCCGCAAGAGGATGAACATCCGAGTCAGCAGCGACCGCGACCCGATAACCTCCCTGTCGGGGGGGAACCAGCAGAAGGTCATTCTCAGCCGCTGGCTTGAGATCGACGCGGATGTCTACATCATGGACAACCCCACCCAAGGCATCGATGTCGGGGCAAAGTTCGCCATCTACAAGCTGGTGGTCGAACTCGCAGCGGAGGGCAAGGCGGTGCTGGTCTTTACCAGCGAGTTTCCGGAGATACAACAGCTGGCTGACCGCTGCATCGTGCTGTACAAGGGAGAGGTCGCCGCACACCTCTCAAGATCCGAGATATCTGAAGTTGCGATCATGGAATATTCGACGGGAACACACAAGGGGAGTCTACAATGAAGTGTCTTGCAATGAAAAACATAGATTGGAAAGAGCGGTGGAGGAACATCACCACCAATTATAGCCATTGGCTGAGCTTCATCCTCCTGATGGTGGTCGCAATTATAGTCAGTCCTGCGTTCCTCTCCTGGAACAACCTCACCAACCTGTTCGTACAGGGCGCTGTTGTGGGCATCTGTGCGATGGGCATGAGCCTGATCATCTCAGCGGGGATGATCGACCTCTCTGTCGGTTCCTCGGTGGCGCTGTTGAGCGGCCTTGGGGTGATGGTGCTCAACGCAACCCACAGCCTGGCCCTGACTGTGCTGTTCTGCATGGGTGGGGGCCTTATCGTCGGTCTGGTCAACGGCCTGCTGGTCACCAAGGGCAGGATAGCCCCGTTCATCGTCACCCTGGCCACCATGAGTGCGTGGAGGTCGGTGATCAACCAGCTCGGACAAGGGGGGCCCTTTACCGTCAATGAGGCGATGTATGCCTCCTTTCGGAACATTGCCGCAGGCAGGCTGTTCGGTATTCCCCATCTGATGATCTTCTTCATCGTCATCTCGTTCATCACAGCCATGCTGATGTCCAAGACAAAGTTCGGCACCTATGTCTATGCGGTGGGATCGAACCAGCAGGCGGCAAGGCTTTCAGGCATAAACGTCAACAGGGTAAAGACCCTCATATTTGTCTATGCAGGGGCCCTCTACGGACTGGCCGCTTTCCTGCTTGCAAGCAGGCTCACCTCCATCCAGGCTGCAAGCGCAGGTTCCGGCTATGAGATGGATGCAATCGCAGCAGTAGCCATCGGGGGCACCTCGATGGATGGTGGCAGAGGCAAGATACTGGGGACCTTCCTCGGGGTACTGATGCTGCGCATCATCAACACCGTCCTGATCATGGCCAACGTCCCACCGTTCCTCAACGGCTTGGTGACAGGGGTGATCATCATTGTGGCGGTCCTGGCTCAAAGCACGAAGAAGGGGAGATAGGGATGGGCATACAGATAGGGATAGTGGGCGCTGGGGGCATGGCCTCCTACCACTGCAAAGGGTTTGCACAACGTGGGGCTGAGGTGGTCTGTGTAGCTGATTCCAACCAGGGGAGGGCAGCCTCCTTTGCCAGGGATCACGGCATCAGGGAGACAGCTGCCTCCATGGCCGAGATGCTCAGGCGGTTTCCCTCCCTTGATGCACTTTCCATCGTGACTCCCAACAAGTTTCACGCACCCCTTGCCATAGAGGCTCTGAATGCGGGCAAGCATGTCTATTGTGAGAAACCCCCTGCCAGAAATGCCGCCGAGATGGAGGCTATGCTCGACGCTTCCAAGAAATCGGGGAAGACTCTAATGTTTGGATTCAACAACCGGGCGCGTCCTGAGGCGCAGGCGATGACAGCCTACATACGCAATGGGGTGGTGGGAAGGATCAACTCTGCCCAGGCCACCTGGATCAGAAGGGCCGGCATCCCCGGGTTTGGAGGCTGGTTCACCGACAAGGAGCTCTCCGGCGGCGGGCCTGTGATAGACCTCCTGCACATGATGGACCTTGCCCTGCACTTCATGGGATATCCCAAGCCGAAGTGTGTGCTTGCATCCACCTTTGATGACTTCATGGGCAACCCCCATTTCAAGGGACCCTGGGGCATCGCCGATGGAACAGCTCTGATGGATGTGGAGAGCTCTGCCCATGCCATGGTCACCTTTGAGGATGGGCATGCCCTCATGGTACGCGCCTCATGGGCGGAGATGATCGAACGCGAGGAGGTCTCGGTTGTCTTCCAGGGCAGCAGGGCCGGGGGGAGGGTACGCCGTCTCTTCGGCCGTGACGGCCATGATGAGACAAGTGAGGACACCTGCTCCCTCTTTACCGAGGAGTTCGGCCATCAGGTCAATCGTGAGATCCTCACGAACAAGGATGAGAGTATGGGCAGGATCACCAATGCCTCATATTTTATAGATACTCTTTTGGGAGACAGAGAACCTCTGAACACCCCTTTGGAGGCGCTGACCTTGATGAGGATCACTGATGCCATCTATGAGTCTGCAAGGACCAACACCGCGGTCCTGTTGTAAGGGAGTAAAGCATGGGTAGATTAGTTACACTGGCCTCTGGGCAGTTTGGAGACCTTGGACTGGAGGAGCTCTGCATCCTGGCCAGGGATATGGGCTACGAAGGGCTTGAGTTGGCGACACACGCCCATTTTGATGTCGGCAGGGCTTTGGCGGACGAGACCTACATCCCCTGGGTGTGGCAAACGCTCAACACCCATGGGCTCTCCTGTGTCGCAATAAGCGCCCACCTCACCGGCCAGTGTGTCGGCGATGTCTGGGATGAGCGGCTGGACAACTTTGCACCTGGGGACCTTGCCGGCAAGCCGGAGGCGATCAGGGCTTGGGCGATTGAAGAGATGAAAAGGACGGCTCAGGCTGCCAAGGCCTTTGGGGTCAAGGTGGTCAACGGCTTTACAGGCTCACCCATCTGGGCGCGCTGGTACTCCTTTCCCCAGACCTCCGAAAAGATGATAGAGGAGGGCTTTGCCCTGATCCACGAGCTGTGGAGCCCCATCTTCGATGTCTTTGACAGGTGCGGGGTGAAGTTTGCCCTGGAGGTGCATCCGACTGAGATAGCCTTCGACTACTATACCACCGAGAGGCTGTTCAAGCTTTTCAATTACCGCGAGACGCTGGGCCTCAATTTCGATCCGAGCCATCTGGTATGGCAGGGGGTCAACGAGGTCACCTTTGTCAGGGATTTTGCGCATCGCATCTATCATGTGCACATGAAGGATGTGAAGCTGCTCAACAATGAGCGTGGTGGGGTATTGGGCTCCTTCCTCCCCTTTGGTGATACCCGCCGCGGCTGGGACTTCGTCTCGCTCGGCCATGGGAATGTGGATTTCGACGGCATCATACGCGAACTCAACCGAGGCGGCTATGCAGGGCCTCTCTCTGTGGAGTGGGAAGACTCGGGCATGGACCGGCAAATGGGTGCACGGGAGAGTTGTGCCTACGTGAAGCGGATAAACTTCTCCCCCTCCCTGGTCTCCTTTGATGCGGCCTTGAAGAACTAGGGCTCTGCCTCACCATCTCCTTTGGTATGCTGAAAGGGCTATGGTGAAAGTGATGTATGAACCTGGGGTAGGATGTGCTATCTTCTTATCAGCAGCCATTGCCAGGGCTCAGTATCATGCCGATGCTGACCTTGGTCCTGGCACTGATGTGAGGGACCAGCATGAAACGATATCTCTTGCCCCTGGGGATGTGGCTTCTCTTTGAAACGATAGCGGTCACGCTCTGGTTGGCCATGGACAATCTCTTTTACCTGATGAACTTTACCTATATAGGCACGTGCCTTGCTTTGGGAATAGTACTCTTTGTGAGAAGACATACCCATGCAAGGAGTCTTGTCCAGTTTGCCGTAGGGCTGTATATGCTTGTCTACCTGGGGATGGTGTGCAATGAGAACATGCAGCTGGAAGGGTTTTGGTACTATCTGTCCTTAGGGGTCTTTGAGGCATCACTTATCCACTATGCAGTGGCCAAAATATTCGGGCCCCTCTTGTTCGGGCGCGGTTGGTGCGGCTATGCCTGCTGGACAGCGATGGTCCTTGATGTACTGCCCTACAAGAGTGCTCAGAAGCCAAGGGTCCCTTTGGGCTTTGTCCGCTACATCATGTTTGTGGCATCGTTTTTGCTTGTCGGCACACTGGTTGTGCTCAATGTCCCTGATATGCCGAGGATCATGTTGTGGCTTTTCATAGCCGGCAATGCACTCTATTATGCGATCGGGGTGACCTTGGCATACACCCTGCATGATAATCGTGCATTTTGCAAATATGGGTGCCCGATCACGGTCTTTCTGAAACCCGCAAGTTATTTCTCCTTGCTGCGAGTAAAGATACACGAGGAAAAGTGCATCTCTTGCGGGAAATGCAAACAGGTATGTCCGATGGATGTCGATATGATGGACAATTCACGCAAGCGCCTGCATGGGACGGAGTGCATACTCTGTATGCAGTGCATCGATGCATGCCCTACACAAGCGCTCTATCTGTGAAGAGGACTTTGACGAGCTAGAGGACAATAACGGCCGAGCCCCTCTTGCTGTGCCTGGAGCTCAGGCTCTTTGAGCTGGAGTATGCTGCAATGACCTTGCACTGCTCTCCCTCGACAAAGACCGTGTCATAGATGTCCCCGCTATTCTGAGGCAGGCTGAAGGTGATGGTTGTCCTCCCACCCCCTGCAAGGAAGGAGAGGGCCTTGGCCGAATCCTCTCCGCCAAGGGAGAGGTCGCTCTTGTGGCTTGTGCTTCCCGTGCCGTATTCATCGCTGAGGAAGAGCTCCCCCTTGTCCACATAGGCGAGGATGTAGTCAGCTCCTTTCATCCTGCTTGTCGGGTTGAAGCCAAGCGATACCCACCCGGTTGTGGGGGCTGTCATGGTGAACTCGATGGTATCGGCCTTGAAGACCCAGGAGAAGGACCAGTCCTTGGCCAGTTCGACCGACTTGGCTGCACATAGTGAAGAAGAGAGCGAGACGAGAAGGACCAGGATGCAAAACCAGACTCGGGCCTTGTTCATAGAGGGCTCCTTATACCTATTTCTGTTGCAAAACCTTTCATCTCATTGGTACTATAGGTTGCAGGCGAACGCAAGGACCAAGGCTCCCCGATCACTACATTTTGTGTATCTTTTTTCCCTGCCTTCGCTCAAGGAGAACGTATGACCTTTCTACAGGATCTGGCCTATCTGTCGTTTTTGAATTTCCCCCTCATCGGGTATCTGGGGATAGTGAGCTATCTTTCGCTGGTGGCTACGGCTACCGTCTCAATCCTCACCAGGCGAAAGGTTGCCAAGATACCGATGCGCCATCACTTCCGCCTCGCCTATCTGACCCTGACCTTGGCTACCGTGCACGCCATCTTGGCATTGGCTGTCTATCTGTGAGGCATGCAGGGTGATGACAAGCATCTTTTGAGGGCTTTTTCTCCGTAATTGCTACTGTTCTACTATGCTATCTTGTTCTCTTTTCTGGAGTTATTTCTTGAGTTCTTGTCCGATTGGGGCAATAATGGAAGGAATCCTAGGAGGAAAACATGCGTAAAACAGATGTACTTGTAATCGGCGGAGGAGCCTCAGGCTTGCAGGCTGCCATAACCATTAAGACAACTTACCCTGAAAAAGAGGTTCTGCTCGTCCGGAAAGAGGAGCAGGTCCTCATCCCCTGCGGTATTCCCTACCTGTTCGGAACGCTGGAGGATTCCAGCAAGAACATCCTTCCCGACAAGCTTCTCACCAGCGTTGGTGTTGAGATAGTCATCGACGAATTGGTGGATATCCAGGTCGAGGAGCACCAGTGCTCGTTTGCCAGTGGGGAAGCCATCATGTACGGAAAGCTCATCCTGGCCCTTGGATCTGTGCCGACCAAGCCTGCTTGGCTGAAAGGTGCCGATCTTGAGCATGTCTACACCATTCCAAAAAACAAGGTCTATCTTGATGCGATGCTCTCAAGCCTCTCCACCATGAAGGAGGTCCTGGTCGTTGGGGCGGGGTTCATCGGCGTTGAAGTCTCCGACGAGCTGAACAAGCGTGGGTACAAGGTCACCCTTTTGGAGATCGAGAAGCAGATTCTCAACAGGGCCTTCGACTCTGAATTCGGGGTGATCGCCCAAGAGCACCTCACCGAGCGTGGGGTGAACGTCATCACAGGAAAGGGCATCTCGGAGATCCTGGGCAAGGATGGGGTTGTAGAGAGTGTTCTGCTCACTACAGGGGAGAAGCTCAAGGCTGACGCAGTGATCCTTTCGATGGGCTACGCTCCCAACACCGCCATTGCAAAGAAGGCTGGCCTGCCGCTCAACGAGTACGACTTCATCCGTGTCTGTGAGTACATGCGCGTCCTGCCGTGCAACAACGATATCGTGGCTGTGGGAGATTGCGCCGAGAAGCGTGACTTCATCACGCGTAAGCTCGACCGCACCATGCTTGCCTCCACTGCGTGTGCTGAGGCCCGTACTGCAGGTATGAACCTCTATTTCCTCAGTCCCTGCAAACCCTTCACCGGAACGATAGCCATCTATGCAACGGCGATAGGCCCCCATGCATTCGGAACGGCAGGCATCACCGAGGAGAAGGCCATCCAGGAGACGTTCTCAGTGGTCTCCGGCAGTTTCACCGGTATGGACACCCACCCGGGCAACCTGTCCCATACCCACAAGCAGACTGTCAAGCTGATAGTCGCCAGCGACTGCGGCATGATCTTGGGAGGTGAGGTCTATGGAGGCCCCAGTACCGGCGAACTTACCAACGCCATCGGCTTCCTTATTCAGAACCGTGTGACGGTAAAGCAGCTGCTCACCATGCAGATCGGGACACACCCCCTGCTTACCGGATCCCCTGCAGGCTACCCCCTGATCAAGGCGGCTGAGGTGATCGTCCGGAAGATGCGCTAGAGCGATTGCCTGCCTGCGGGGAACTGCCCCGCAGACAGGCCTTTGGCTTGTCTAAAAACCACGTGACATGTATCCAAAACTATTCTGTTATTATGCACATATCTATGGTATCCTTGGAAAGGCACCTTTCGTATGTTCTTATATTTTCACTAATATAGATACAAACATGGGTTTTACATCTGCTTTTGCTTCAGGGGGCTGCTTGCCAATGATATACTCATCGCATAATACAAGTGTCGGATTCTTCTGCCTTGATGATGGGCCTTGGACCATCACCGAAGGGATTGAGGATCTTTTGGCCTTTCTCGATTGCCCTGCAGATGTGTTTGCCCAAACCTATCACAGCTCCTTGAAGAACCTCATGACCCAACCCAAGACCTCTCTTCTACCCCTTACCCAAAGGGTGCGGCTCTACGGTCTGTCGTGCCTCTGTTCGGCAGAGATGCAAAAAGGGCGCTGGTCTGTCCGCTTGGACAGGCTTCCCTTCGGTCTGCAGGGCAAAGAGCAGGAGGTCGGGCATTTTCGCCTTGGGGAGGGGACACGGCTGAAGTGGGCGGACGAGAGCTTCTATAAGATACTAGGTTTTTCTGAAGAGGAGTTCTCCTCCTCCTATGGAGGGGACCTCTGCCGTTTCGATGCCTCCCTCTCCTCCCTCCCTGTTCGCCTCTATCAGCATGTGGCCAAGCAGAATCTGCTGTTTTGCACTGGGGGGAGGGCGGGGTACTGTTTTCCCCTGTCCCCCTCATCGACGTTGAACACCTACCACAAGGCACTGCAAACAAGCGGGATTCGCGTCTGGCAGTATGATGTGGTGAAGCGTACCCTCGAAGGGGTGACCTTCTGTGATGCCGACCTTGTTCAGCTGGAGAGCCTGCACCGGCGCTTGAGGGAGGGTGAAAGCACCGTCTCCTCACAATTCTTCCTTGAAGGGGAGAGGCGGTACGTATCGGTGCACTACCAGCGGGAGGGTTCGATAGCCTTTGCAGTTGAGCAGGACATGACCTCCTTTGCGAACAGGCAGAGGTTCACTTTTTTTGATGAGCACCTGAACGAGCAGAGCATGCACAACATCGTCAGGGCTGACCTGACCGACAACCAGGTGGTGTACCTCAGGAAGAATGGCAAGCCGGATAAGGGCGGCGGCAGCTTCAGCGAGGTTTTTGAATCTCTCATTTCCTCTTTCACCTCTGATGATGAGAGGCAGACCTTCAGGCAAAGATTCAATCTGGAGGCCCTGCTGGAAGCAGAGCAGAAAGAGGTCAATGAGCTCAGGATGGAGTACCGCACCAGCGATGAAACAGGCTCGATACACTGGATGGAGGCCAGGGTGCTGCTCAATCGCGACGTGCACACCCACCATATCCATGCCTTGGGAACCTCACGGCGCATCACTGGAAAAAAGAAACTGGAACTCAGCCTCACCGAGAAGCCCCATCGTGACCCCGTCACCAGTTTTTACGATAGGAAGACCTTCTCCTCCATGGTGGGCCTCGCACTGAAGAGTGAGGATGACCGTTCGCTCGGGTATGCTCTGGCCATCATCGAAGTGCCGGGGATCTTCGGGTTCAGGGAGAAGCTTGTTTCGCATATGGCTCAGATCATCCTTCTGGGCATCAATGACCGGTGTTTTGTGGGTAGGCTCGACGCTGTCCGTTTTGGCATGTTCTTTGAGACCATCGCGAGCAGTCTGGATATCAAGGTCCGCCTTGAGCGTCTGGCAAGCATGCTCTCCACTAGCTCGGCCTTCGATGTCAGCAAAGAAAACCTCTCTTTGTTTTCCGGTTTTACAACAGGGCTCTACAGTGAGGACAGTTCCTATCAAGCGGTGTTTGATAGGGCTGTCATGACGCTGGAAAAGGCCCGTGAGAGAGGAAACAACCAGGTATGTGCACATGAGGAGGGCCTTGGCAGTGGTTTGGCCCCGATGATGCCGCCTAACGTTTTGGATATCCGTGCCCAAGGGGTGGTTCTGGGGTGTATGGATGCGACCATCAGGGGCGAGGATCTGGGATCGACACTGCCCCTGATCCTCTCCCAGGTCGGTATGTACTACCAGGGCAGAAGGGTCTGTCTTTTGAGCCAGGAGCAGGGCAAGGCCCTGGTGGTGGCGGCAAGTTGGGAACCTGCTGCATCGTCGCGCTCCTTTGCTCAATTTCCCTATGACCCGTTTTTCGGTCTGTTTGACAAGCAGCCGGTGAGGAAGTTCATGGCCTCCGACACCTTTGCCTCCTTTCCCTGTCTCGATGGTTCGGCTCTGTTGGTTGGATCCCTACAGGTCTGGAACCTGTCCAAGTGCTATCTGGTTGTGCTTGACCCGCTCAGTGATGACCTCTCCGTGCTGGCTCATGCTGTCCAGCTGATCAGCAGCGAGATGACCAAAAGGCGCCTGCTCGATCGTCAGGAGTATCTGCTCTACCATGACAGGGATACAGGGTTGAAGAATTTCCACGGCTACAACCAGTATGTGTCCACCCTGCAGGAGGATGCGCTCTCCTCCCTGGCTCTGGTCATGGTGGATATCAACGACCTCAAGGAGGTCAACAGGCACCATGGCAAGGAGTTTGGCAATACGATCATCAGGACCATCACACAGCTTTTGGGCGAGTGCTTTTCCAAAGCCACCTTGTTCCGCATCTCAAGCCATGAGTTCCTTGGCATCAGGGCGGATATCACGTACAAGGCCTTCAGGGCAAAGGTGGAGAGGCTCACCTCCCAATTGGATAGGATGCTGCCAGGGACGACAACAGTCGCCCAGGCATGGTCCGACCAGGAGAAGCACATCTCAGTGCTGTACAACCAGGCTACTATGGAACTGGAGGCGAACAGGAAGAACTCCCTGGCCTTTTCATCGTTGGGAGAGCATTACCAGCTCTATGAGGAGCTGCAAGCCTCCCTTGGCCGTGGTGAGTACCTTATCTATCTCCAGCCCAAGATATGGTGCGCCACAGAAAAGGTCTCTGGCTCCGAAGCCCTTATCCGCCACATGCATCCCACCCATGGCCTGGTCTCTCCTGCCAAGTTCATCCCCAAGTTCGAACAGGATGGCCTCATAAAGCACATTGACCTGTTCGTCTTTGAAGAGGTGTGCAAGCTGCTCAAGCGTTGGCAGGCAGAAGAGTTGCCACCCACCCCTGTCTCGCTGAACTTTTCCCGCCTGACCTTGCTCGATGCGAACCTCATATCCAAGATGGAGGAGATCAGAGCCCGCCATGGTGTTGATAGCATGCTTGTGGAGATTGAGATAACCGAAAGCTTCGGCTCATTGGATAGGAATCTGGTGAAGAAGGTTGTTGAGCAGATCGTAGGGGCAGGCTTTCCTGTGTGCATCGATGATTTTGGTTCGGAGTACAGCAACCTCAGCACCCTCACCTCACTGCCTCTGAGGGTCCTGAAGCTGGACAAGAGCCTGATAGACTCGCTGACCACCAGCGCAAAGGCCCAGGCATTTGTCGAGGGGTTCATCGCCATCTGCAAGAAGCTGGAGATACAGACTGTTGCAGAAGGGGTGGAGACCGAAGGGCAGAAGAGCCTGCTTTCAAGCATGGGCTGTGATATGGTGCAGGGCTACTTATTTGACAAGCCCTTGGCTGTTAAGCAGTTTGAACAGAAATATAGGGCCTGGGAAGGCTAGGGTGAGAAGGGTGTCAGGGAACCCTTCTAGGGTGTTTATGCATATATTATCCATATTGCCTGCATTTTCTTTGCATATAAATAGACATCCTGCATACGTTGGTGGTACACTCGTGCAAAATATACTCTCATGATGGTCGGCTCCGACCAGAAGGATTGCTTGTATGGAGAAGAAAAATATCGATTGGGGGAGTCTTGGCTTTTCCTACACCAAGACCGATAGCCGATATGTTTCCCTGTGGAAGGGAGGCGTCTGGGATGAGGGGGCGATGGTCGCTGATGCAGATGTCACCCTCAGTGAAAGTGCCGGTGTGCTGCAGTACGCCCAGACCTGTTTTGAAGGGCTGAAGGTCTACACGACTTCAGATGACCGCATAGTTGCCTTCCGTCCCGACCTCAATGCAAAACGCATGCACGATACAGCCAAAAGGTTGCTGATGCCCACCTTTGACGAAGGGCGTTTCATCGATGCCCTGGATAGGCTTGTCAGGGCGAACCTCGCTTACGTCCCCCCCTATGGCAGCGGGGCGACGCTCTATATCCGACCGTTCCTCTATGGCAGCGGGGCGGTCATCGGGGTGGCCCCCTCACCTGAATATACCTTCAGGATGTTCTGCACCCCTGTCGGGCCCTACTTCAAGGGAGGGGTCAAGCCTCTGAAGCTGGTCGTCAGCGAGTATGACCGTGCAGCCCCCCAGGGCACCGGCCATATCAAGGCGGGGCTCAACTACGCCATGAGCCTCTATGCAGGCTATGAGGCGAAATCCAAAGGCTTTGCTGAAAATCTCTTCCTCGATGCTGCAACGCGCACCAAGGTGGAGGAGACCGGTGGGGCCAACTTCATCTTCATCACCGAGGACAACAAGGTCGTCACTCCCAAGAGCCCGACCATCCTGCCCTCCATCACGCGCCGCTCGCTGATGTATGTAGCACAGCACTATCTGAACCTGGAGACCGAGGAGCGCGACATCCCTCTTTCGGAGGTGAGTTCCTTCAAGGAAGGCGGGCTGTGTGGCACCGCTGCGGTGATCTCACCGATCGGGTCCATCACAACCCGAGATGGCGTCATCGAAATGCCCAGCGGCATGGAGAGCATGGGCCCTGTCACCAAGCAGCTCTACGATACCCTCACCGGCATCCAGATGGGCAGGATCGAGGCTCCCAAGGGGTGGATCCACGAGATAGCATAAAGCAGACTCACTGATGAGAGAGCTTTCTGTGCAAAGAAAAAGCTATATGCAAGAGACCTGCCGTTGCTGGCAGGTCTCTTGCTGATGAGAGATGGGCTGATTTTTCTCATCTGCAGAAATCCATCCAGCTACCTGGTGGATCCCCTTACCTGCTTGCCATCATGACAGCCACATGAGACCTTGTGACGGCATCTTCCTTCATGGGAACAAAATCAGTAGCTAAGCGTACAAGTCGGAGCTCCAAATAACAGAATCCTTAACAAAATAGTGGTAATGTCGTGGTTGTGGATGGTGTTTGCCCATGGTAGCCTTTTCATTATACCGGGAGGGATTATGCGAAACACTCACATGCTTGCCTCGCTCTTGCTTCTTCTTGCCACCACTGCTCTTTTCTCCTCCGGCATATATGAAGACCGTACATTTCCGGTTGAAAACCAGCAAGTCCTCACCGTGTACAGCCCCCATGATTCACAGCCTTTGTATGCAGCGGTCAAGGAGTTCAAGGAAATATCAGGTATAAGCGTGAATGTTGTCTCTTCCGGCACAGGTGATCTGCTCTCGCGTATCAGGGAGGAAAAAACGGAAGGCAATGTGGCCTGTGATGTCTTCTGGGGTGGCGGTGCCGAATCAATTGCCGCAAATGAGGATCTCTTTGAACCATTCTCCACCATGTATGATGACCTGATCCCCAAGGAAAGCAAGGATTCCCAATCCCTGTGGATAGGTGAATCTCCGGCCCCTGTAGTGATCATCTACAACACCATCCTTGTGTCAGCTGAGGATATACCGACCTCTTGGGCTGACTTGCTCCTTCCCAAGTGGAGGGGAAAGATAGCGTTTGCCAATCCGGGCAAGTCAGGTTCTGCCTACACCTTGCTGTGCACCATGCTGTCCGCTTATAGGGGTGAAGATGGAGGGGGCTGGACGTTCATCAGGCAACTTTTCCAGAATCTTGAGGGAAAGATTTTGGACAACTCCGCCGACACCTATAGGCTGGTAGCTGATGGAACATTCCCTGTCGGCCTTAGCCAGGAAAAGTCCGCACAGACGTATATCCAACGCGGTGCCCATCTAGGCATTTCGTATCCACGCGAGGGAACAAGTGCCGTGCCGGATGCAATAGCCCTTGTCAAAGGGTGCAGGCATCGCTCCCTTGCCCTTACTTTCATACATTTCCTTTTGGGGCAGGATAATCAGAATATGATGGCGACCTTGTATTATCGCAGGCCGGTACGAACTGATCTGCAACCACCCAACGGGTTGCCTCCGATGAGTTCCATCAAGCTGGTTGACTATGATCTGGATTGGGCAGCCAAGGGCAAGCAGGAAATACTGCAAAAATGGAATGAAATTACTTTTGGGCCTGAATAGAGCCTGACCATACAAAGAAACTCTTACCTATACCAGCAGTCTTATCTGCAACACCTGTGTTGTGGAAAATACCAATAAGGAGGTCTTTCATGAAGAAAGCCGTATTAGTTTTGTGCCTTGTCGTCGGAATTGCCAGTCTCACTTTTGCCTCAGGGGCAAAGGAGCAGGCTGCAAGTGCATCGAAAGGGTCAGTAACAGTGTACTCACCACACGAATCAGGTCCCTTGAACGCAGGGGTCAAGGCATTTCAGGATGCAACGGGAATAACAGTCGATGTGGTTGCCGCAGGTTCTGGGGAGTTGCTCAAAAGGATTGAGGCAGAAAAGGCTAATCCTCTTTGTGATGTGTTCTGGGGAGGTGGAGCTGAGTCTGCAGCTGCCTTTGCACAATACTTTGAGCCTTTCACCTCCTCATCCGATGCAAGCATTCCATCTGCAAGCAAAGCCATGGATACAACCTGGATCGGGGAATCTCCAGTGCCCGTGGTCATCATGTACAACAGAGACCTTGTCGGGGACCATGAGGCCCCAAAAGGGTGGGCAGACCTTCTTGACCCGAAGTGGAAAGGTAAGATTGCCTTCGCTGACCCGGCAAAATCCGGCTCTGCCTATACGCTGCTGTGCACCATGGTGACGGCCATTGGCAAGGATGACGGAAAAGGGTGGGACTTTATTACAAAACTGGTTGCGAATCTCGATGGGAAAATCCAAGGGAGTTCCTCCAACTCCTATAAGTTGGTTGCTGATGGCGAGTATTACATTGGCCTGACCCAGGAGAAATCTGTCCAGACCTATGTTTTGGCCGGTGCCAATGTTGGGATGGTCTATGCCAAGGAAGGAACTTCAGCAGTCCCTGATTCCATTGCTATCGTCAAGGGTGCTAAAAATGCCGAGAATGCAATGGTCTTTGTGGATTTCATGCTCGGAAAGGAAAACCAATCGGTTATGCGCGATGGTTTCAACCGTCGTCCTGTCCGCAATGATCTGGCTCCTCCCACTGGCCTGCCCCCCATGTCGGATATCAAGCTTGTGGATTATGATTTTGCCTGGGCCTCTTTGAACAAAGCGGAAATCATCAACAAGTGGAAGAATATTGTAGTAGGTCGGTAAGCAGCGCAAGCCGGGCTGCGTTTCTGCGGTCCAGCGCAATATCAACAGAGTATGTAGGGGCTTCCATCAAGCGAAGCCCCTGCCGGTATGCAAGGTAGGTCTACATGAGTCATACAGTGAACATCAGAAAAGCAGTGAAGAGATATGGGGATTTTGTAGCGGTGAACGCTGTGGACATAACCATCAAGCCAGGGGAATTCTTCACCTTGCTCGGCCCCTCAGGATGTGGAAAAACCACCTTGTTGCGGATGATAGCCGGTTTCAATTCCATAGATGGCGGAGAGATTTGTTTTGACGATACGGTGATCAATACCATTGAAGCTCATAAAAGGGACATTGGGATGGTCTTCCAGAATTATGCCATCTTTCCCCATTTGAATGTTACGGAAAACGTGGCATATGGCCTAAAGGCACGAAAAGTCGAATCCTCAAGCATCCTGAAGAGAGTTGAGAAGGCCTTGGAACAGGTGCAGATACAGGCCCTGGCAACCAGAAAACCTTCAGAGCTTTCAGGAGGGCAACAGCAACGAGTGGCTTTGGCACGGGCAATAGTCATCGAGCCCGGTCTGCTTCTCATGGACGAGCCCCTGTCAAACCTTGATGCCAAGCTGCGGGTACAGATGCGCACGGTCATCAAGAAACTGCAGAGGAAACTGGGCATCACCACAATCTATGTGACGCATGACCAGGAGGAGGCCCTTGCCATCAGCGACCGAATAGCGGTGATGAAGGATGGTTCCATCATACAGATAGGCTCCCCCTTGGAAATCTATATGAAGCCTTCAGATCCCTTTGTCGCAGGCTTCATCGGGACCTCAAACTTCCTCGATGCCACCGTCGACACCTCATCAAGTGGAAATGCATTGGTGGAAAAAACCTTTCGATGCCACCTTCCTGTGAAGAACGATTTCACAGGGGAAGTGCTTGTCTCCATACGGCCCGAACATTTTTTCTTTTCTGATACCGGCCTCAAGGGTACCATTGTCCTCTCTACCTTTCTTGGGGATTTCATCAACTATGAAATCCAATTGGAAAATGGACGCACTGTGGAGCTGAATGA
This sequence comes from Sphaerochaeta sp., assembly GCA_034007055.1. GTDB lineage: Bacteria > Spirochaetota > Spirochaetia > Sphaerochaetales > Sphaerochaetaceae > Sphaerochaeta. Next base: position 35,249 of record JAVERP010000008.1, on the reverse strand, counting down.
ATATACCAAGGATATGGATGATCTTCGGGCTAATGACAGCGAGGTGCATCTGTCGTTCCTTTGCAACAAAGTGAGCATATTCGATGCACACACCAAGGAGGTGCTTTCATGATAGCTGTGCGTCCATATATGAAACGTATTTTTGAGTTTTGGAATCTCACCCGGATCATGATCTTTCTTGCAATGCTGCTCTTTCTTGTATTTCCCTTCTCATCCCTGATTATCCAAAGCTTCTTCACCCCGGGAAGCCGTGGCCTTACGCTGGTGAATTATCGGGATTTCTTTACCCTCCCTTACTACTATACCACCCTGCAACGAAGTCTCTCTGTGGCGTTGACGACTATGGTGACCACTTTGGTGATAGGAATACCTGTCTCCTATCTCATGACACGGTACAACATCTTTGGAAAGAAGGTTCTTCATGTGATGATCATCATGTCGCTGATGTCCCCTCCATTCATCGGGGCCTACTCCTGGATAGTTCTCTTCGGACGTGCGGGGTTCATTACCAAGCTGTTCAAGAGTGTCGGCATCATCACCCCTACAATTTATGGAAGGGGAGGGATCATCATCATCTTCACGCTTATGATGTTCCCCTATATCTACCTGTATGTATCAGGGGCGATGTCCAGCATCGACCGCTCCCTTGAGGAGGCTGCTGAGAACTTGGGCTCCCCCAAGCTCAGGCGGCTGCTGACCATAACGCTGCCTGTGGTCTTCCCTTCCATTGCAGCAGGGGCGATCATCGTCTTTATGACTGCTCTGGCGGATTTTGGCACCCCCATGCTGATAGGAGAGGGGTATAAGGTCCTTCCCGTACTCATCTACGAGGAGTATATGTCAGAAATGGGAGGCAACGCGAACTTGGCAAGTGCCTTGAGTGTAGTCATCGTATGTTGCTCCACCCTGGTCCTGTTGGCACAACGGTGGCTCATCTCCAAAAAGAACTATACCATGACGGCGATGAGGCCTCCTGTAGTGGTGGAGCTTTCAGGCTTCAGGAGATGTATGGCCTCTTTGCCTGTGTTTCTCATCGCCGGGTTCGCCATCCTGCCGCAGGTGGTGGTGCTCATCACCTCATTCATCAAGACCAGGGGACCTATCTTTGTCCAGGGATTCAGTCTCGACAGCTACAGGAACATCCTCTACCGGTTGTCCAAGCCAATTTCCAATACCTATGTCTACTCGGTCATATCAATTGTATTCATTGTCATTGTTGGAATGCTCATTGCCTACCTCATCGTGAGGAAGAAAGGCAAGACGGCACTGGCTCTGGACATTCTGGTCATGTTCCCCTATGTAATCCCAGGTTCTGTATTGGGCATCAGCCTGTTGGTTGCCTTCAACAACCCACCGCTCCTGCTTACAGGGACACCGATGATCCTCATCGTATCCTACGTCATTAGGAAATTGCCTTTCACCGTTCGTTCCTGCAGTGCTTTCCTGCATCAGATGGATCCTGTGGTCGAAGAGGCTTCCATCAGTCTTGGAGTCTCTCCGATGAGGACCTTCTGGAAGATAACGGTGAGAATCATGGCTCCCGGGGTTATCTCCGGTGCAATCCTCAGTTGGATAACCTGCATCAATGAGCTGAGTTCAAGCATCATGCTGTATACCGGCAAGACAGCGACGATAGCCGTTGCCATATATACTGAGGTCGTACGCAACAGTTTTGGCACAGCGGCAGCACTGGCATCTATTCTCTCAGTGACAACAGCAGTTTCTTTGCTGATCTTTATGAAGGTCAGTCATGGGAAGGTCTCCATTGTATGATAGTATTGGAATTGGCCCCGCAGTAGGCAGGAGGTAGGGAAAACACCGTGCGAAGAGGATTCTTCTCCAGATTGTTGTACAGCATGATGATGGTAAGCATCGTCCCGGTCATAGTGCTGGGGGTGTTTACCATGTTCATCTCTATGAAGGTCTCGATGGATCAGTTGGAAAAGCAGGTGATGACCACCTCCCTACGCGCTGGCGATACCCTCAGCGGGCTCTTTTCAGAGTTTGGAGGACGCCTTGAGCTGTTCAGTGAGGACCCTGCGTTGGTTCGGCTTATGGAACAAGCTGATTTTTCCAGTTCGGAAGTGCAGGAAATCTATCAGAAGATGTATGTCCTGCTTGTAGGTCACACCTCTGAGTTTGGATTGCATGTGCTTTCTCGCGATGGGGTGTTGTCTGTCTCCCCCCATCGTAACTCCCCCCTGTATGATCCTGCACTCTTCTCACAGTGGGGATTGCTTCGGGCCGTGGCAGACCAAGAGAAGTTCGTTGTATACCCCAACAGGTATGTCACCTCAGACGGTGTGGAGATAGCCGTCTCCTTGGGGTGTGCGATAAGAGGCGGGGGGACCGATGTGTTGTTGGGATATGCCTTGCTCGACATTCCATACAAGAGCATCGAGAGGCTTGTCCATGCGGTGGCTACGGACCTCCCTGTTATGTATGCACTTTTGGACAGGGGACAATACCTGATGTACGATGATCTGGGCATAGGGGAGGGATCTCCGTTTGTCAAGGAGTCGTACCGCACCAAAATAGCCCCTCCTGCTGAGCTAAAGAGCTATTTGCAGCATTTCAAGGATGAGCGATTCCTTCTTGCAAGCGGGCAGGTCCCCCCCTATGACTTTCAGATCATATCAGCGGTCCCAGTAGGATTGGTTTTTCGCAACCTGGGCTATATAGCGATAGTTACCATCATCCTTGCAGTCCTAGCCCTGATCCTCTGCCTCATTTTCTCCTGGATGGTTGCAAAGAGAATCAGTGCCCCGATCCTGGAGATTGTTCAGGTGATGGCTCGCGTAGAGCAAGGGGACATGCAGGTACGCTCCACTGCCAAGGGGCGCGACGAGATCGGGTTGCTTTCCCAGGGCTTGAACAGGATGATCTGGAAGCTTGACAAGCTGTTTCGCTTGGACCTGGAAAAGCAAGACCGGTTGCGCCTTGCAGAAATACAGCATCTGCAGGCTCAGATCAACCCCCATTTCCTCTACAACACACTGGATAGCATCCGATATCTTTCCAAGCTCAACATGAACAAGGAGATCAATCTTGTGGCCTCCCGCCTGGGGATCCTGTTGAAAAGCAGCATGGCAAACAGCGGTGATTTTGAGACTGTGGAGGAAACGATGCAGATCATAGTCAGCTACCTTGCCATCCAGCAGGTGATCTATCCCGATAAGTTTGATTTTTCCCTTGAGGTTTCCGAAGATCTTCGCACGGTGATTTTACCAAAGCTCATCATCCAGCCCATTGTGGAAAATGCAATTTCCCATGGGATGGGTACCGTTGCCAGAAAATGCTTTCTGGCGATCAGTGTGCGGGAGGAGAACAATGCCTGTGTGTTCGAAATTACAGATGATGGTGCTGGGATTGACGGTCCTGTCTTGTCTTCGCTGTTGGAGCTGGATAGTGCAAAGGGTATCGGGGTCATCAATGTCCATCGGAGGATACAGCTGTACTATGGCTCTGAATACGGACTGCAGATCACCAGCGACGTAGGATTGGGGACCACTGTGCGCATGTCTGTACCACTTGTATACGACCCCCAATGGTTTCGTGGGAAGCATGGGGGAGGGGAGATGCCATGTATCGTGTAGTAGTTGTCGAGGACTCCCAGCTTCTGAGAAAGGGCATCATCTTCACCACTGACTGGAATGCCTTGCAGTGCGAGGTTGTTGGTGAGGCGGAGAATGGTCTGGAGGGTTTCAAGCTCATTTTGGAGGTGCAGCCCGATATCGTAATTACGGATATCCGGATGCCGGGTCTGGATGGTATCCAGATGATCGAGAGACTCCAACCCCAGTGCGATGCGTTGTTCATCATCCTGACTGCATACGATAGTTTTGAATATGCGCGGAAGGCCTTGCACCTGGGCGTGGTGGATTACATCTCAAAGCCTCTGGATGAACAGGAGTTCCAGATGTTGATCGCCAGGACTTGCGACAAGATCGCCAAGCGCAAAGAGTATGAAAAAGTGCAGGTGCAGATGGAAAGGATGGATGACAGCCGCATCATGCTCTTCCAGGAGTACCTTAGGGGAGAGCAGAGCGTACAGGAGAGTCATGTCTCCAGGGCTGTGAAATTCATTGAAATGAGCTTTTCCTCTGATATTGGTGTTCAGCAGATAGCACAGGAGCTGCAGATGAGTGAAAGCTATCTGAGCCGGCTGTTCAAGGATGTCACCGGGTACACCATCGGTGACTATCTGCTGAACTATCGGATCAAGCAGGCATGCCTGCTGCTCAATGACGGCTCGGCTAAAATCTATGAGGTTGCCAATCAGGTCGGGTTTCGGGACCAGCGGTATTTTAGCGTGCTCTTTAAGAAAATCGTGGGACTCACCCCACGGGAATTTCAGAACAAGCTGAACTAATGAAAGAGGTAGTTTTCTGCTGGGTATGCAATGGATCAGCATATGCCATGACGCTCCCTGTTTGATCAAAGCTACAGCGCATCCATTGCATTTCAGGGTTTCCTTTTTCTCTACTCTGTCTCCACATGCCCGAACTTGGTGAAGACCAGGGCGATGCTCAGAGCCAGGGTGAACAGCGAACCTCCCACCCCTGCATTCCTGTATGAGCCGGACAGCTTGTACACAAGGCTGAAGAACCAAGGCCCGAGAGCACTGCCTGCAACGATGATGGACATGGCAAACCCGCTGATGGCACCTATGTGCTCCCTACCGTAGAGCTTTGGCCAGGTGACGATGTTCAGCATCCCGAACAGGCCAGAGGCGATGCCGTAGGGCAAGAGAAACACCAGGCGGACAAAGGGGCTTGAGAAAAAGACCAGGGCGAGGGAGGAGAAGAAAAGAGAGATGGCAAAGGCAACAAAGATCCCCTTGATGGGGAACCTGTCGCTGAGGTAGCTGCCGCCGAACCTCGCGATGACAGAGATGATCGAGATGGGCAGGAAGATGGCGACAGCCTGATGGGCACTCTGGCCGAACTCAGAGAAGACGGAGACGACATGAAAGGTGAATGCCGTAGTGAAGAGGGCGCAGAAGCCCAAGGAGAGCAGGATAAGCCAGAAGCGCACCTCCTTGCGAGCTTGAGCGATATCTTTTTGTTCCAGGGCATCACCTACGCTAAAGCCCTTGGTCCTTGTGCGCACCGCCATCCCCTGTTCCATCTCCATGGAACAGGAAGCAGGGTCGGATCGGAAGGTGAGCAGGAACAGCGGCAGGCATCCTAGCAGCAAGATAGCCGACATTGCCACCAAGGCACCTGACCAGCCCAGGTCTTCTATCATGTTCTGCAGTGGCTGGGGTGCATAGGAGAAGCCGAACGCGGTCACCACGCCCATAAGGCCTACCGCAAGGCCCCTGCGCGAGGAGAACCAGCGCGCTACCATCCCCCTGGATACGAGGGCGAGCACCCCCTGGCCAAAGAACCTGATGCCGAAGAAGCCCAGGGTGAGCACCACCAAGGTGACTGCGGTTGAAGGCAGGGAGAAGGTGGTTACAAGTGTGCCTGCAATGCTCTGGGAAAAGGCCAGCAGCAGGAGAAACAGACCCAGAAAGAAGGTGGCGATGCCGGCTGTAAGGCGCGCGCCTTTCCTGTCGTAGAAAATTCCTGCAAACGGGATGATGAGGCTGCTTGTCAGGGTGCCCACCATATACGCACCTGATACCCCCACCCGTGTCAGGGAGAGGTCGTTGATGTAGTGGTCGGTAAACACCGACACCCCCATGGTCTGCCCGGGTATGCTTGAGAGCACTCCGATAGCCCCGACTACAAGGATGACCCATCCGTAGTAGAAGGGCAGCTCTGATATGAAAGATTGTTTTTTGGCCAGCGTACGTGTCGTGTTGTCCTGCAATGAAAACTCCCTAGATATGATTCTATCCATCTTACCGGAGGAAAGTGTTTTGTACCACACACCCCAATGGTTTGCAAATGGCCTTTGTTGGTGTAAAGTTGGGCAACAGAGGAGGGCCCTGATGAGAAAACCCATACTTGCACTGCTTTTGCTGGTGCTGTGTTCTTCCCTGAGCGCAGGGGCGTGGAGCAGCATTGAGACTGTTCATACCACCATCATCTTTGAGGAGAGGGATGCCCCCAGTGCCCAGAGCCTCGCCTCCTTTGCCGATGAGGTGCTCCTTGAACTCGCCTCCCTGCTCGAGCATATGCCTAAAAGAAAGGTGGTGGTGATCCTTGCAGGCAGGCCTGCATTCTCCAACGGCATGTTCGCCCCCTTTCCCTCCTCGATCATCCTCTATCTGACCAGCCCGGTTGACCGGTTCCTCGGATCGCGTTCGTCCTCCTGGCTCAGGAGCCTTTACACCCATGAACTGACGCACTACCTCCACCTCACCTCACCTGTGGGGCCTGCCAGATATCTGTTTTTCCTGGGGCCCGAGGTCCCTGCGATGAACGCTGTCCTGATGCCGCAGTGGTGGGTGGAGGGGATAACCACCTATACCGAGAGCGAGTACGCCCAGGGCGGAAGGGGTGACTCCCCCCTTTTTGCCCTTACCTGGCAGGCTCCGATGCTCCAATCCTCCCTATGGACCCTCTCCCAAGGGCGGTACAACAGCGCCTTCCCCCCCTCAGGGAGGATCTACAGCACAGGCTATCTTATGGTCGACTACCTTATGCGCCACTATGGAAAGGAGAGTTTCGCACGGGTCAACAAGGATTTTGCCTGGTTTCCCTTTTTAGGCATGAACTCAGCCCTCAAGAAGGAGACCGGCTTCTCCAGCAAGGCACTCTTCTCCTTGGCCATAGAGGAACAGCAGGCCCTGTTGCCCCAAGGCACCTCCCTAGGTCTTCAGTTCTCACCCCAGGGCTTGGGGGACCACTATCTGCCCACCACCACAGATCTGGGCCTGGTCGGCTACGCAAATAGCCCCAAGAGGGGTGGAACCCTGGTCCGCTATGCCCCTGATGGAGAGGTGCAGGTGCTCAAGGACCTGCCCTATGTCGAGCATGACTCGCTCTTTTTCACCCCAACGCAGGTCTTGTTCTCCTATACCTGGGCCGATCCCTTCCACCCTTCCTACCTCCCTCTTGCCCCGGTAAGCTACAACGACCTTATGCTCTACCACTACGCTTCAGACTCCTTCAGGCGCATTACCGAAGGAGAGATGCTCACCCAGCCTGTGATCAGTGAGGACGGCGGGAGCCTGTTTGCCATCAAGCGTACAGAAGAGAGGCACATGCTGGTCACCGTTGATGCGGATACAGGCTCTCTGACCACCGTCTATGACAACGCCCGGGGATCAGTCTATGAACCAGTGCTGGCAGGGGAGGCTGTGGTGGTGGTCCAGATAGTGGAGGGCGACTCCTCGCTGGTGGCCATCGACCGGGAGGGTGGGGCAACCACTCTGGTCCCCCCCACCAGAAGCGAGATACGCTCTCCGTCCTTCTCTGGCGGGAGGCTGCTCTTTGTCTCCGATGATACGGGCTTTCTCGCCTTGTATGCGTATGACCTGTCCAGCGGGGAGCTCTCTTTGCTGCACAGCGATCCCCAAGGGGTGCTTGGGGGTCGCATCGAAGGCGATGTCCTGTTGTATGAGACCTACACAGCTGAAGGTGTCGCCTTGAAGCGGGTGGGCCTTGAGCAGATCGAAGCTGTTCCTGTTACGCTGCAAGGACCTCTTGCATATACTCCTTCCTCGCAGGCCTTGGTTGAGAAGATTTTTCCAACCAGACGCTTTATTGACTATCCCCGCCTCAACCTGGTGCTTCCCTATCCCTTTGTCAGGGAAAATTCAGTCCAGCCGGGGCTTTGGTTCCATAGTCAGAGTCTCTTGCGCCGCCAACTCCTCATAGCACAGGTAGGGTGGGACATAGACAGGGGGAAGGCTGTGGGGGCCCTAGACTACCTGTACAACCCCGGCCCCTTCTCTGTTGGTGTGCAGGCTTCCTTTGGCAAGGAGAAGAGGGCGAGTGTGACCCTTTCTGTCCCGCTGCTTTATCGCCCTTCGCTCTACAATTACAAGCTTCTCTCCTTGCAAGGATCGTTTGCTCTTGTCACTCAGGACTCTGATCTCCTCTACTCGTTCTCCACACGTGTTGGCGCCCAGGTCAAGGGTCGAGGCAGGCCCAATGATTTCTTTGGCACCCCCTTTGGCTCGGTGGCGGTAGGTGTGGAGGCCAAAGGGATGAACTGGGCAAAGGTGGACCAGGCTCGCCTTTTCGGTCTTCTGGCAGCTCAGGTGAGGATGTTCTGCTCTTCGCAGATGCTGGGCCTTCGCCTTGATGGGGTCACCGACAGCAAGGGTCAGTTGGAAAATGCCCTGTTGTACGAGGGCTTCTCCGACAAGGGGCTCGATGGGGATGCCAAGGCCCGTCTTACCGTACGTTTCCATATACCCTTTGGCCCGCTTGACCTGCCGATCCCCTATGGGGGGATGACAGGTCTTGGTCTTAGCCTGACGGCCCAGAGTGCTCTCTATCTGGAGGGCTCCTCATTGCTTTGGGATAGGGAGGTGGTCCTGTCTGGGGCTCTGACTGCATCTGCGGTTGTGGGAAGCGGCTTGGCTGTCAGGCCCTTTGTTCTGCTTGCCTACAGGGTGGGGGACGGAAAGGCAAGCCTTACGGTCGGTCTCAATGGTGGGGCCTTGTTGGTTACAAAGGAGCATTAGCTCAGTGCGGGTCGTGCCCGATATCCAGTCCCACTCCCAACAGGAAGATCCATGGCCCGACATGCTTGGCAAAGGAGGGGTCCACCTCCTTGAGGGCCTTGGTGTCAAAGACATATTGGATAGAGGCGGCGACTCGTGGGCGATAGCTGTTGTTCTTTGCCACCCACTGCCCATCCCTTCCAATCCTGATCCCTGTCTCCAGGGCGACCGTCCCCTTGATCTCCTCGATCATGGCAACAGTCGGGCTTTGCAGCAGGTTGAACCGCTGAAAGCCCCACAGGGCCTTCATATAGGGGAATATGAACTGTGTCGCCTCCCACTCCTTCTGATACCCTATCATCCAGGATGCGACGGTCATGCGCCGTTTCGGTGTTTGGGCATCGTTCATCATCGGTCCGCTCTTGTGCCGCGTTTGCAGGATGACCGGACCGAAGGCCAGGGCGAAGGACCTGTTCGAAAGGCCTCCCATGTCATACAGGGCTCCTAGAGAGTAGGTGAAGTCGGTATGGTCATAGCTTTCAGGCTGGAACAGCTGCATCACATCGATGCCGAAGACTCCGTAGGATGAGCCGCTATGCTTGTGGTAGACCCAGGATGTGGTCAATAAACCTCCATCGAACTGGTAGGAGAAGGTCGGGCCGTTGAGGCGGTCCATCATCGATTGGTGGGCTGGCCCACCTGCATAGTCGTCCATACAGGAGTAACCCGCCTTCAAGGTCAGTGATCCTCCCAGCTTGACGACTGCCACCACCTGGGTGGAATACTCCCATCCGAAGGTGTGCAGGTAGGACCCCTCAAGGCCCATCTGCACCCAGCCAAGGGCGAACATGCCACGCAGGGTAGAGCCCAGGTTGAGATGGGCAGAGCTTTGGGTGCTGTCATACGGAAGGTGCACCGTGGGGCGGTCGATCCCCTGATGGACACGGTTCTGCATCCTGTCAAATCCCAGGTCCCCTTCAATGCTCAAGCCTGCCAGAGGGGTCAGGGTATAGGTTACGGCACCCAAACTAAGGGTGAGCGGGACGGTGAGGTTGATGTTGACCTGGTCATAGCGGTGGCCGGTATTGACCATGTCGGTGAAGCCCAAGGCGTCGGCCTTGAGAAAAATCTTGTCCTGGAGCGCTATCATCAGGTGGGACCCAAAGGAGAGCCCGTCATCGAGGTTGTCCCCAAGACCCATGGTGTACCAGTCATTTCCCAGTCCCATATGCAGGTGGGTCACTTGCAGTGCACTCAGATGAACAAGAGAAGCGAGAAGCAACAGGATGAGGGAGCATCGGCGTCTCATGACCTACTCCTTTTCCGAGAGTTCCAGCCAGCGGTCTTCCATCTTTGCCAACGTCTCACTATTGGCATGGTAGGTTTCGCTTCTCACCGCCAAGGTGCCCAGCTCAGTCTCAAGGGCATCAGAGAAGCTCTCTTCGAGGGTTCTCTGCAGGATGTGCAGTTCCTCCATCGCAGCGTTGAGCTCATCCAGTTCCTTCTTTTCCCGGAAGCTCAGCCCTTTTTTCTCATTTTTTCTTGAGGGGGCCTGTGCAGTGTCGCGTCGGTCTGCAATGGCCTTGTGTTCAGCCTCTTCCTTTTTTGCCTGTTCCCTCTTTCTTAGCTCAAAGGCTCTCCACTCGCTGTACGGCCCTGGGTAGAAGGAGACGTTCCCTTCCATGTCCAGGACAAAGAGCTCGTCACAGGTAAGGTCAAGGAATGCCCTGTCATGGGATACGACCAGGGTGCATCCGCTGAAGTCCTGCACATACTGCTCAAGGTTCTCCATGGTGGGCAGGTCCAGGTCGTTCGTCGGTTCGTCCAGCATGAGGAAGTTGGGGTCCTTGACCAGACGCGAGATAAGGTAGAGGCGGCGCTTCTCCCCTCCGCTGAGGGTGGCTATCGAGCTTCTGTGCATGGTGGGGGGGAAGCCGAATATCTCCAGGAACCTGGCTGCGGTGACGATCTGCCCTTCGCTGAGGGTTATCCGTTCGCTGATGTCCTGGACAAACTCCAGGACACCCTTTTCACTGGAGAGCTTGCGTCCCTCCTGGTCATAGTAGGCGAAGACTGTGTTGATGCCGGCATCACGTTCACCGGTGTCGGTGGCGGTATGGCCGGAGAGCAGGTCCAGTAGGGTGGACTTGCCCGACCCGTTGGGTCCCACCACCCCGATCTTCTGTCCTTTGGTGAAGGAGTAGGAGAAGTCGCTGATGACAGGGATCTGCTCATATCGCTTTGAGATGTTCTTCACTTCCAGGATTTTCTTTCCGAGTCTGCGGTTGGAGGAGGCGAAGCTGCTTTGGACCGTCTCAGAGACATCCTTTTGCAGAGAGAGCATCCCCTTGATGCGGTCCTGGCGGTTGGTGTCCTTGCCGGTCCTTGCCCTGGGCCCTCGCTTGAGCCACTCAAGCTCCCTGCGCAGGACAACCGATAGCCTGTCCTGCTCCTTTTGCATCATGGAAAGGCGTTCGGTGCGCCTCTCCAGGAAGGCGCTGAAGGAGCCCGGATGGAGGTACATGCTGCCCCTGTCCAGCTCCAGTATGGCGTTGCACACAGCATCGAGGAAGTAGCGGTCGTGGGTGACTATGATCATGGTCATGCTGCTGTCCCTAAGGTATTTTTCCAGCCACTCGATGGTCTCGATGTCCAGGTGGTTGGTGGGCTCGTCAAGCAGCAGCAAGGTGGGCTTGGCACAGAGCACCCTGGCTATTGCCGCCTTTTTCTGCATCCCCCCTGAGAGGTTTTGCATGGGCTCGTCAAGCTTTTCAAAGAGGCCAAGTTCCCCCAACAGGGAGGTGTAGTCACTTTCCAGGTTCCAGCTCCCTGTAAGGTCAAGCTGTTCGGTGAGGGTGGCAAGCTCCCTTTTGGTCTGGCTGTCCTGTTTCTTGCCGATTACCTTGTGGTAGGCGTTCACCAGGGCTATGCGTTTTCCCTCACCCTTGTAGAGGTAGGACCGCACCGTATCTTCAGAGGTGAAGAGCATCTGCTGGGTGAGCATGATGAGTTCACTCTCACGCGCAGTGGCTATGGTGCCGCTGTCCGGTGGCAGTTCGCCTTTCAGGAGGCGCAGGAAGGTGGATTTGCCGGTCCCATTCTGTCCGATGAGCCCGACATGGTCGCCACCCTCAAGGCCGAAGCTGACCGCTGAGAACAGAGGCTCTTCATTGAGGGTTTTCGAAATATTTTCCAACGAGAGTACATTCATACCCTAGAGTATCAAAATGGGATTGGGAACACAATACGGGTGGCTTCTCCTCAGGCAGCCAAAAACAGGATGCCAACGCCTATGATGGAGATGAAGGTGCCAAGCAGGCTAGAAGCGGTGATTTTTTTCTTAAGGACGAACTTGTCTATGGGAAGCAGGAGTATGGGGGCGGTCTGCGTGATGGTTGTGACTATTCCTACCGGGGCGAGGGTAAAGGCCTTCATCTGGCTGGACATGCCCAGCACCGGGCCGACCATCGCTGCAAAGAAGAGCAAGAGCAGCCACTTGGGGTTCTTGAATGCGGCGAAATGGGACCGGGCATTCCTCTTGATGACGAAACTGTAGAGGATGAAGGTCAATAGGCCACCCACATTCCTCAGGAGGTTCGTCGATACCGGACCGGTGGAATCCAAGGCGTATTTGGCAAGCAGAAAGGAGATGGATTGCAATATCGAGGCAAGGATGGCCAGGAGCATCCCCTTGGTCTTCTGCTTCTCCTCGCTCTCCTCCCCTTTGACCTTCATGCCGCCCACCACCATGGTTATGACTCCCAGGATGGTCAGCAGGACCCCCATGATCTGCATCGGCTTGAGCGACTCGGCAAAGAGGAAGTAGGAGAAGATCGCCGTAGCCACCGGTGAGAGGGTCATGATGACCATCGACTCACGCGCCCCGAGCCATACGAAGGCGTGGAAGAGCATCAAGTCGGTGAAGAAGAACCCGATGGCTCCGCTGGCGAAGAGCACCAGGTATGTCTGGGCGGAGAGGTTGGTGGGGAAGAAGCTGCCTTCGGTGAAGAAGGCGAGCAGGAGGATGGCAGGAAGGGCTATCCACATGCGCACATGGGCGACTGCTTCCGATCCGATCTTGCTTCCCAGGTGGCGGTAGACCAGGGAGTTCTGTGCCCAGCAGACTGCAGTGAGCAGCCCCAGCAGCTGTCCTATGATGAGGTTTCTGTCCATAGGAGAAGACTTTATCACACCAGGGGGAATAGTTACAGCCGTATAGGGGAAAAAAGAGGGAGCCTGTGCACAGGATGCCCGGTCCAGCTCCAGTGGGGGGATGCAGATACCCCTTTTTCAGGGCCCTGTTCTTTTTTGCTCTTTCTCCCCCTACTGCGTTGACCTATGTGATGTCTGCTCAGTACAATGAGCGCATGACTAAAGATATTTCAATGAGACTGTCTGCCAAGGTCGCCAGCGACAACAAGGCAGTGCAGCAGCAGGCTACCAAAGAGGCTAACCTGCCTATACAAGATGTTACGGGGATGCGTATCCTTCGCAAGAGTATCGATGCAAGGCGCAACCCTCCGATGGTGGAGATGCAAGTCCGTCTTTTTACCGGAACTTCCGAGGAAGAGGTGTTTGAGACAACGACGTTTGACTTTGTTGGTGATAAGAAGCCCGTTGTCGTCGTCGGTGCCGGGCCTGCGGGCCTGTTTGCAGCGTTGCGCCTCATCGAGCTGGGCCTGAAGCCCATCGTGCTGGAACGGGGTGTCAATGTGCGTGACCGCAAGAAGGACATCGCCTCACTCTCAGCTCGCAACGAGCTCAAGGGCGAGAGCAACTTCTGCTTTGGTGAGGGCGGAGCCGGCGCCTATAGCGACGGAAAGCTCTATACCAAAGCTTCCAAACGCGGAGATGTGGGCAAGATCCTCGCCCTGTTATGCCAGCATGGCGCCTCATGGGATATTCTGTATGAGGCCCATCCCCACCTGGGGACGGAGAAGCTGCCCCTGATAATCGAGCAGATGCGAAACACCATCCTCGCCAGTGGGGGGGAGATGCACTTCTCGACAAAGGTAGTCTCCCTGGTCAGGGAGGAGGGCAAGGTCACCGCCGTCAAAACCGAGAAGGGCGAGACCTATGAAGGACCTGTCATCCTTGCCACCGGGCACAACGCGCGCGATGTCTACCAGTATCTTGAGGACGAGAAGATTGCCATCGAGGCAAAGGCGCTCGCTCTCGGCGTACGCCTGGAGCATCCGCAGACCCTCATCGACAAGATCCAATATAAGAATGAAGATGGGCGGGGCAAGTACCTTCCCGCTGCAGAATATGTTTTTTCAGCCCATATAGAGGGTCGGAGCGTCTACTCCTTCAACATGTGTCCGGGTGGTTTTGTCATCCCTGCCATGCACGAGGGTGGAACCCTTTCGGTCAATGGCATGAGCAGCTCCATGCGAAACGGAAAGTTTGCCAACAGCGCCATGGTGGTCGAACTGCAGCCCCAGGACCTTCCTCAGGAGCAGTTCGGAGGGAACCTTGGGGTGATGCGCTTCCAGCAAGCCTTGGAGGAGCGCCTCTTCAAGGCAGGCGGCGGATCCTTTGTCGCCCCTGCACAGAGGATGGCGGACTTTGTAAACCACCGCCTTTCCAAGACGTTGCCTGATTCATCCTACTCCCCAGGGCTTGTCTCATCAGATTTGCACCGCCTGCTGCCCTCCTTCATCGCCGAACGCCTTGCGGCGGCCTTTACCCTCTTTGGCAAGAAGGCCCACATCTTCCTGACCAACCAGGCAACCCTCATCGCAGGGGCGACCAGGACCAGCAGTCCTGTGCGCATCGTGCGTGATCCAGAGACCAACATGCATGTCGAGCTTGCAGGCCTCTTCCCCTGTGGCGAAGGATCCGGCTACGCATCGGGCATCATCGGCTCTGCCTTGGATGGCGTTGCCTGTGCTGAAAGCGTAAGTAGCTTTCTCGCTTGAAGAGGGGTTTTCCCCCCATCGAGGGCGAGCACTCCCATACGCTCATCCTGGGCACAGGCCCGAGTGTGCGCTCCTTGGTGAAACAGCAGTACTACGGCCATGAACGCAATGCGTTCTGGCCGATCATGCAAACACTGTTCGACAGGAAGACCGAGACCTATGAAGAGAAATGGCTGCTGCTGCAGGACAACGACATCGCCCTGTGGGATGTGCTCAAGAGCTTTGAGCGCAAGGGCTCCCTTGATTCTGCCTACAAGGAAATTGTCCCCAATGACCTTGAGCTCTTCATCAAAGCCCATAGTGCTGTCAGGAAGGTTCTGTTCAATGGAAAGAAGGCCGAAAGCTTCTACAAGAGGCTCATCGGCTTCTATCCAAGTGAGATAACCTTCCACTCTCTTCCCTCCACCAGTGCGGCCTATACGCTCAGCGTTGCAGAGAAGACCAGGGCCTGGGGTGAGGCGCTTCTCCTGTAGGGAAGCGGCTGCTGACCTCGCTTAGCTGGTCTGGATAGGATTGGCCCTGATAGGGCACCATAGCGTACGTGCAATACAACAGAGAAACGACAAGCTCCCTCTTTTTCATAAGAAAAAGAGGGAGCTTGTCGTTGTCTGCTTCTGTGTTTGTCTATGCCTATTTCTCTGTCTTGGCTGCTGCTATGCAAGATACCTGATCAGACCCATCTTCTTGGCAAGCTCGAGGATGGGAAGCGGAACGAGGGCCAGGCCAACCACAAGGGCATACTGGACAGGGGAGAGTATGGTAAGGGCGAAAACATGGGCTATCGGGGGAATGAAGAGCACCACCGCCAAGAGCAGCGCCGATACCAAAACCGCCTTGTTCAGGGTGGCATTGGTAAAGAACCCCGTGGCGAACAGGGAGTGCTGGCTTCTCATGTTGAAGGCTTGCACCAGTTGCAGGATTGCCAGGGTGGAGAATGCCATCGTCCTGCCCACCACGATATCCCCCTCAGCCTTCCATCCTAGGAGGAAGGCAACAAGGGTCAGGAGGGCAAACAAGCTTCCCTGCGCTATGATCTGTACGGTAAGCCCATTGGCGAACAGGCTTTCGCTCTTGCTTGTAGGCTTGTGCTCCATCACATCCCTCTCGATGGGCTCCATGCCCAAGGCTATGGCCGGAAGGCTGTCGGTGATGAGGTTTATCCACAACAGCTGCATGGACAGAAGAGGCGTCTGCCTGAATATGATCATGGCAAGGAAGACGGTGAACAGCTCCGCTATGTTGGTGGAGAGCAGGTACCCCACCACCTTTCTCAGGTTGGCATAGATGCCGCGCCCCTGTCTGACCGCCTCGACAATGGTTGCGAAATTGTCGTCGGTGAGCGTCATGTCCGCCGCCCCCTTGGCAACCTCTGTCCCTGTGATGCCCATGGCGCACCCTATGTCGGCAGCCTTGAGGGCGGGGGCGTCGTTGACCCCGTCTCCTGTCATGGCGACCACGTCCCCCCGGGCCTGCCACGCCCGGACGATGCGGATCTTGTCCGAGGGGGAGACGCGGGCATAGACGCTGATGGTGTGAACCGCCTCGTTAAGGCTCCTTTCATCCATTGCAGCGAGGGCCTGTCCGTCGATGGCCAGATCCCCTGGGCAGAGGATGCCCAGCTGCTGTGCAATGGCCTTTGCCGTTCCAAGGTGGTCCCCTGTTATCATGACCACCCTGATGCCTGCATTTTTGCAGAGCCTGATGGCCTGCTTTGCCTCATCGCGCGGAGGGTCCATCATCCCGACAAGCCCCATGAAGACAAGCTCGCTCTCAAGGGTTTCGCTATCGAGGGTGGAGGGGAGGGAGGGGATCTCTTTGTACGCTATAGCCAGGACCCTAAGGGCCTGCTCTCCCATCTCCTCCATTATTCCTTCTGCCTTGGGCAGGTCGATGGCGGTGCAGCGGGGGGCTATGCTTTCAAAAGCACCCTTGACGATCACCACAATCTTCCCGTCAATCCTGTTGATCGAGGTCATCATCTTGCGGTCCGAATCAAAGGGGAGGGTTTCCAGGCGGGGGTGGCGAACCTTCAGCTCCCCCTGGTCCATGCCGTTGGTCTTTGCAGCCATGATCAGGGCTGTCTCGGTGGGGTCCCCTATGAGAAGTGGCTCCTCGGAGGAGAAGTCCACCGTCGCATCGCTGGCGAGGGTGGCATAGGTGAGCAGGTTCCGTACGGGCTCTGAGTTGGCCTCCGTTATGGGCTGGGGGGTAGCCTCTCCCACCACATAGGCCAGCTGTACCGTCATCCTGTTCTGGGTGAGGGTCCCTGTCTTGTCCGAGCAGATCACCGAGGCGCTTCCCAAGGTCTCCACAGCGGGCAGGGTGCGTATGATCGCATTGCTTTTGACCATGCGCTGTACGCCGATGGCAAGGATGACGGTGACAATTGCCGGCAACCCCTCCGGGATCGCCGAGACTGCCAGGGATACTGCGATCAGGAAGATCTCCCTGATGCTCATATTGTCCAGGACTCCGATGATGAAGATCACCGTACATGCCCCGATGGCTGCGATCCCCAGCTTCTTGCCCAGGGAGGAGAGCTTGAGCTGCAGCGGCGTCACCTGGTCATCCCCGCCCTCCATCAGGGAGGCTATCTTGCCCATCTCTGTCTCGGATCCTGTGGCGGTCACCACCGCCTTGGCAGTTCCCCCAAGGATGGGGCAACCGCTGTAGACCATGGTGAACCGGTCTCCCAGGGGGGAGGGCTGTGCTACGATCGCCTCACTATCCTTATGGACCGGAAGGGACTCGCCGGTAAGCGCTGATTCGTCACAGAGCAGATTTGCCTCCCTGATGAGCCTTGCATCGGCCGGGGGGATGTCCCCGGCATCCAAGATGATGATGTCCCCTCTGACCAGGGCCCAGGCCTCGATGACCTCCTCACTGCCATTGCGAACCACCCTGGCAGGGACGACGGTGATGCTTTTGAGCGCATCAAGGGCCTTTTCCGCCTTGTTCTCCTGTGCAACGCCGAGCATTGCATTGAGGGTGACTATGACCAGGATAAGCAGAGGTTCGAAAAACCCCGCCCCCTCATGGACGGCCAGTGCAAAGGAGATGAGGGCTGCTGCTATGAGGATGAGGATCATGGTGTCCTTGAACTGCAGGAGGAAGCGATGGATGGTGCTCTTCCTCTTCTTTCCCTGCAGTTTGTTCGGGCCATCCTGTTCCAACCTGATTGCAGCCTCCTGGGAGGTCAGGCCTGTCGTGGCGTCGGTTTTGAGCATGTTGAGTATATCGGTGATGGGTTTGTGGTAAGCGTCCATAGGTGTCCTTCAGGAGAGCAAGTGCCCTCCATTGTCAAATTGTTGCACACCTCGCAAGGCTTTGGTACCCCGCAATGAAGAAAAATATCAATGCCCTTATGTAAAATCTTGTATCACAGTCATCCGTTACCCTATACTGGATCCCATGAAGAAAAAAATACTCATATCGCTTTCGGTAGTCCTGGTCGTACTGGTCGCGGCAGTGTTGCTCTTCCTCAACCAGGAAGCCCCCGCTGATCCGATCAATTTCCAAGCGATGGAATCGGACGCCCTGGTAAGGGTATCCTCTACAGAGGATGCCATCATCTTTACCCCCAGCCAGAGGGCCGACAAGGCCCTGGTCTACTACCAGGGCGCCAATGTCGCCCCTGAAAGCTTTGCCTACGCAGCTCGCAAGATAGCAGAGAGGGGCATCCAGGTCTTTCTGGTCAAGATGCCCTTCTCCCTGGCTATCTTCGACATAGGGGCGGCCCATGCCTATCCCGAGCTCTATCCTGGGATAGAGTCCTGGAGCCTTGGCGGGTTCTCCCTTGGGGGCAGCAGTGCCGCCTTTGCCCTGGCCAACAAGGAGAGCCGCTATGAGAGCCTGATCCTCTACGCCTCCTACACCGATGAGAAGCACTCGCTTGCAGAGAGGTCGATACGGGTCCTCTCCATAAGCGGCTCCAACGACGGTCTTGCCACACCCCAGGATATAGAGAGGGGCAAGACCCATCTCCCCGCTGATACCCGGTACGTGCTCATCGAAGGGGGCAACCACACCCAGTTCGCCCTGTACGGAGAGGGCAAGCTGCAAAAAGGGGACAACAAGGCAACTGTCGGACCTATGGAGCAGCAGCGGCGCATCATAGAAGAGACCCTACGGTTCTTGCTCTGATACGAATACTTTTTCTTGCTTGGCACTCTGTTTCCCGACTCTCTTGTGACGGCCTCAGGGAACAAAGAAGAAAAACAAAGAAAGAAAAGAAAAGAGAAGTCTATGCTTTTCTCCTAGAAAAGAAAAAAACAATGACAATCAACAGGAGTTGTAGTACCATTGCCTTACAACGACTCAAGGAGTGAGAGATGAATCCCGCTACGCGAAAACAGGAAATAATGAAAGTCCTGCACCAGAATCAGACAGTGCAGGTAATTGATCTTGCCCGGAGCCTTGACGTCTCCAAGGTAACCATCCGTACAGACCTTGATGAACTTGAAAACAGAGGATTGCTGGTACGTACCTATGGGGGGGCCGTGCTTCCCGAACAGCAGGACCAGAGGCGTTTTGTCGCCAATACCCTAAAAGAGTTTGCACCGCAAAAGACAGCGATAGCCAAGAAGGCCGCCTCCTTTGTCCTGCAGGGACAGAACATCATCATCGACAACGGGAGCACAACCGTGCATATGGCACAGTTCCTCCAGAACATCTGCCTTACGGTGACTACCAGTTCACTTCTGGTGATGCAGGAACTGATGCACTACGAGAAGATTGACCTGATCATGGCAGGAGGAATCCTTAGACGGCCCTCCATGGGCCTGATGGGCAACATCGCCAAGGATTTCTATCGTCAGATCCATGCCGACTGGTTTTTTCTGGGAGCATCAGGATACACCGTCGCCCAAGGGGTCTTCTGCTCGAACCTCATCGAGGCGGATACAAAGAAAGCCATGATCCAGAGTGCAGACAAGATCTGCCTGCTTGCTGACTCATCGAAGATGGAGCACTCCTCCTTGGCACGTGTGTGCGACTGGAGCTCCATCGACATGTTCATAACCGATTCCATCACGGCCGAAGTGCAGTCCAAGATAGAAGATGCCGGGGTGACGGTGATCGTTACAGAGGAGCAGTAGATGCAGAGCCAAGTAATTTCCCTGGTTGGATTTACCAGTACCGCTGCCATAAAGGAGTATCTGGATGAGTTTGCTGATATGAGCGTTGAGCTCTCCTACAAGATGGACAGGCAGTTTCTGGATGAGGTGGCCCCCCTGGTAGAGGGCCGCGTAGCCTCCGTCCACGCCTGTTGTCCCCAGGAACCCATCTTCCCAAACTTTGGCAGCCACGACAAAGAGGTGCTCCAAACCAGCTACAGGGCAGTTGAGGAGAGTTTCAAGACAGCTATTCGGTTCCAGGCAAGCATCGTGGTGCTCCATCCCGGATATGTGACGGACCTTGGGATCCCCTCGGACAACAAGATGCGCGAAGCGTTGCTCGCCGACCCCTCCTTTCGCCAGTATGTGTTCAAGAAGGAGGGTAGTATCTGCTATCCGTCGTATCCCCACAGTGATGTCTACCTGCGCCATGCCCGGCAGGCTAGGGGCGAGCTGCCCAAGGTTGCCCTGTTGGGCAAGGGCTATGGTGTTCGCCTTGCCGTTGAGAACCTGAATCCCCGGGTCGGATACCTGCTGCAGACACCCCAGGAGATGGTCGCCCTCACAGAGGGGAATCCCGACCTTTTTCTCTGTCTCGATGTGGGGCATCTCTGGATCTCCAGCTGCCTGTACGGGTTTGACTACTTTGCAGGGCTCAGGACCATCTTGGAGACGCAACGGGTGATCAACTGTCATCTGCATGCCAACAGTTCACAAGCGCTGACCGAACAATATGCCGATGACCACCACTCCCTGGACAAATATGATTTCCCGTATGAGGAGGTGGTCGCCCTCCTGCTTGAAACGGATGCCAACCTGGTGTTGGAGACGGTGGAGAACCCCCGGGCGAACACCATGCTGCTCAAGGGCCTCATGCAGAAGAACTGATTGTTTGCAGGTTCCGTCTCTTTTTTCTCTTTCTTCTCCCTTACACAGTGCAGGAAACATGCTAAAGTAGGCAAACTAGAGAAAAGAAGAAAAAATATAGGAAAAAGGAACCTTGTATGAAACTGATTGAAAAAATCCTTGTTGGCAAGCGAAAAGACCCCGCCCTCTGTGAGGACGGCATCTTTTTCAATGGTGATTTTGCAGCGGTCGTTGATGGGTGCAGCAGCCACAAGGGTGCCCTCTATGAGGGGAAGAGCTCTGGGGTCATCGCCAAGGATACCATCCTGGGAGCCTTGACGATGCTGCCTCCACAGAGCACCATGGAAGAGGCATTCCTTGCATGCAACAGGGCATTGGAAGGGTGGTATGAGGAGCATCACCTGCTTGGGGTGATGGGCGAAGACCCCTCCATGCGCTGCTGTGCGTATGCTGCAATAGTGAGCCGGGCAAGAAGGGAGGTCTGGATACTGGGTGATTGCCAAGCCCTTGTTGATGGACAACTCTATACATCGGAAAAACCTATAGACACCCTGATGGAAAACCTCAGGGCCCTGTACATTGAGGTCGAGCTGCAAAAAGGCAGGACTGAAGCTCAGGTTGCCCAGAGCATGGAACCGATCCAAGCGAAGCTTGCCCAGCAGATGGCCTTGCAGAGCCTGTTTCAGAATACCCTTGTGCGTACCTCCTTCTCCTACCATGTCCTGGATGGCTTCTTCACCAACGTTGGTGCGGTGCAGGTGGTGAAGCTGGAGGGACCAGCAAAGGATGTTGCCCTAGGAACCGATGGGTATCCTCACCTCCATGCCAGCCTGCACGCCAGTGAAGAGAGCCTTGCCTCACTGCTGGAGGGTGACCCCCTCTGCTTTAGGGAAAACCGAGCAACAAAAGGCGTGATGGAAGGAAATATTTCTTTTGATGACCGTGCTTATTTGCGTATTATCGTATAAAAGACAAGAATGACGAAAAAATATCAATAAAAAGCAAAATAAAAAAAGAAAAAGCAAAAAGAAGAAAGTTTTCCTTGCGTTATAGGAAATATGGGGTATCATTACTAGTGATGGTACTGAGAACAGGTCTGTAATTGTTCTGAGCCATACATGAAATGGAGGAAAAATGAAAAAAACACTACTGTTTTTGCTGGTGGTCCTTTTTTTGGTGACACCCTTGTTCGCACAGGGTGGACAGGAGAAGGCCGAGGATGTCACGAAGTTGACTATTTGGAGCGGTGCTTCAGAAGATGAGGCAGAAGCTCTCGAGAAGAGATTCACCCAGCTGCATCCTGAGGTCTCGGTAAGCATCATCCGTGCAGGATCGACTGAGCTTGTCAACAGACTCTACTCCGAGCAGCCGAAGCCTGATGGCGACATCCTGCTGATGGTGGCCAAGGAGAACATGGAACTCAGCTATGAGATGCTTGCTCCCTACAAGAGCGCCAACCATGACAAGATTGATGTTTCCGTACGCGATGATGCGTCTGTTCCCCGCTACTACGGATCTTCCATGCCTTTGCAGGCCATCATGGTGAACACCAACCTGCTCAAGGCCGAAGAGTATCCCAAGAGCTGGGCCGATCTTATCGAACCCCGTTTCAAAGGGGAGGTCATCCTGGCCAACCCCGCTCTCTCAGGTTCTGCATATGCTCAGATCTACATGCTCAGCAAGCTCTATGGGGATGATTTCCTAGCCAAGCTTGCAAAGAGTGCCGTATTCACCGCAAGTTCCACTGCCGGTCCCGAATCCGTTGCGCGGGGTGAGTATGCCATCACCGTAACCGGCGAATCAAACATCGGAAAGTATATTGGTGAGGGTTCTCCTGTCACCTATGTCTACCCTTCAGAAGGGACCGGTGCAAGGTTTGACGCCACTGCTATGATTGCAAACGGCCCACACCCGACTGTCGCCAAGAAGTTCATGGATTTCATCACCTCCAAGGAGGCGTATGAGATCATCCGCACCACCAGGAACAGAAGAGTTGTCTCAACCGAACTGCCAGGACCTAAAAATCTGCCGGCCCTCAGTGAAATCAAGCTCTTCCCCTATGATGATGCCGAAGCAAAGGAAATCAAGGAAGCACTGATCACCAAATTTTCTGACATGATGTAGTACACTGGGCCTGCTTTTTCTCCAAATGATGGGATAAGCAGGCCATTTTTATTTCTAAGGAGTAGATACATGAGCTTGAGTCTGACATATAAGAGCGTAAACAAAATTTTTGGTGAACACGAAAAGAACCCTGTGCATGCACTCAATGAGGTCTCTTTTACCATAAACCCCGGAGAGCTGTTCTGTCTTCTGGGCCCTTCGGGCTGCGGAAAGACAACACTGCTTCGCAGTACCGCCGGGTTGGAGTCCATCACCAATGGAAAAATCCTGTATGGGGAAAAGGACATGACCACCATCCCCCCGTTCAGAAGAAATATCGGCATGGTCTTCCAAAGCTTTGCTCTGTATCCACATATGAACATTTTTGAAAACGTTGCCTACGGCCTTCGCATCCGCAAGACCCCTGAAAAAGAGGTGGTGAAAAAGGTTACCGAGGTGATGGAGCTGGTAGGCCTTACCGAGGAGCTCAAACGAAACCCATCCCCGACAGGTCTTTCCGGCGGTCAGCAACAGCGTGTGGCCATTGCGCGTGCCCTCGTCTATGATCCCGACCTCCTGCTTCTTGACGAGCCTCTGGCCAACCTCGATGCAAAGCTGCGTCGCTACATGCGAGCTGAGATCCGCCGCATCCAGAAGGCGACCAACATCACCACCATCTTTGTCACCCACGACCAGGAGGAGGCAATGGCCATCGGCGACCGTCTTGCCGTACTGCGCAGGGGGATTGTCGAGCAGATCGGTACGAGCAATGAGCTGTATACCAACCCCGATAGCGCGTTCGTCTCCAACTTCATCGGGAAGATGAACTTCTTCAATGCAACCCTCACTGCCAAGAACCAGGCTCGCATTGCCTTGAGCGATACCCTGGTCGATGTGAAGCCTGAGAAGGTGCGCATGGCAGCCGCGGCGAAGCTCTCCCTAGGCGATGCTGTCCTTGTCGGAGCCCGCCCTGAGCAGATGGAGATCAGCAAGGAAAAGAGCAAGGGTGCCATCGAAGGCCATGTGCAGATTATCCAGCACCTTGGCCAGGTCGTCCGCTATGAGGTGTTGCTCGATGAAAGAATCAGCGATGCTCCGATGGAAATTGATATGCCTGCCCTGATAGCGGGGATATCTGAACGGGATAAGGTGTATGTCTCCCTGAAAGAGGGTATGCCTTTCATGTTTCTGCCGGAGGAACGTAATTAATGAAAAAACACGATAAAAATCTAGTGAATGCAGGAGAGGTCAGCGGTGGCGGTGCTTTTAAGCGACTGCTCCAGAAGGATATAACGCCCTATCTGGTGTTTGCCATCCCCCTTACCTTCATGGTGATCTTCCTGGTCTATCCGATGGTGACGACGCTCATGCGGGCATTCATGCCTGCAGGGAATAAAATGGTCATCGGAAGCTTCTCCCTCAAGGGGTTCACCAAGTTCTTTGAGAGCTCAATGTATCAGAAGGCGTTGGGAAACTCCTTTATTGTAAGTATTTCAGTGACACTGTTGTGCATCGTCATCGGTGTTCCGATGGGGTACTTTGTCGCAAGGGTGAAGATGCCGGGCAAGAGCCTGATACTCTCCCTTGGCATTCTTCCCATCATCATGCCCTCCTTTGTCGGTGCTTTCACCTGGGTCATCCTCCTCGGCAGGCAAGGGGTGCTTCGTCACTTCTTCAACCTGTTCCTCACCCCCCTAGGGCTGGAGATGCCCCCGATCTACGGTATGTTCGGCATGATACTGTGCATGACGCTGACGTACTATCCTTTTGTGTTCCAGCTTGCCTATGGTGCCTTTGCCTCCAGCAACTCGCTTCTGGAAGAGGCGGGGATGCTGATGGGCGCCGGGAAATGGTATATCTTCCGCACCATCACCTTCCCTCTGATCCTTCCCAGCCTTGGAGCCGGCGCCCTGCTTGTATTTGTCCGTTCGATCGGAAACTTCGGTATTCCGGCTATCATCGGAGGGGACAAGTACGTGCTGCCCACCCTTATATACTTTAGGGTCAACGGGTTCTGGGACCTCAACGGTGCTGCATCCATAGCAGTGGTCAACGTCCTGATCACAGCAGTGGTCCTGTGGCTGCAGAAAAGGGTCATCAACAAGCATGAGTATGAGACCATCAGCGCCACTCACTCTGAGGTGAAGCTGCATGGAGGCAAGGGCATCCGTATCATCGCCATCGTATACTGTATGTTCATTCTCATAGCCTCGCTGCTTCCCCAGTTCACGATCATCATCATGTCGTTCTTTGAGAAGTGGGTCGGCCTCTTCCCAGAAGGGTTCACCTTTGCCCACTACCTCAGGATCCCAAGGTACTCGAGCAAGGAGATGGTGAACACCTTCTTCCTCTCCGTGATAGCCACCATACTGG
This sequence comes from Sphaerochaeta sp., assembly GCA_034007055.1. Lineage (GTDB taxonomy): Bacteria > Spirochaetota > Spirochaetia > Sphaerochaetales > Sphaerochaetaceae > Sphaerochaeta. Next base: position 10,302 of record JAVERP010000008.1, on the reverse strand, counting down.
CTGCCATCCTTGGAAGCATCATCGCCTACATAACAGAGCGGAAGAAGCCCAAGGGGGCTGCGTTGCTGGACCTCGCCATCATGGCTCCTTTCATCCTGCCCGGTACTGTGGTTTCGGTTGCACTGCTTTCAGCCTTCAGCGGCAACAGTGCCCTGAAGTTGACAGGAACCTTCACCATCATCGTCATTGCATACATGGTGCGCCGTACTCCCTATGTATACCGCTCGGTCGCCGCAAGCCTTTCGCAGCTCAACCCCTCGCTTGAGGAGGCTTCGACCATAGCAGGGGCGAACTGGTTCTACACCTTCCGCAAGGTCAGTGTGCCTTTGATAATGCCCGCTATCATAAGCGGCTCCATCCTCACCCTGACTACGCTGCTGCAGGAGCTCAGCACCACCATTCTTCTCTACAGCTCAAAGACGCGAACAGTGCCCATCCAGATCTATGGTGCCGTCGCCGATGGAAAGCTAGGGGAGGCGAGTGCACTTTCTGTCATCCTTCTGGTCGTGGTGTTTGTCATTGTGTATCTCATGAATAGGAAGCAGGGCCAGTCAATTGCCTCCAGTTTCAAGATGGGATGAGCAGGACACAGGTTGGCACCAGGACTCGCTGGTGCCTTGATGCAGCTTTCAAGAGGTCACAGCGGCTGTTTCACACCGATGAGGTGTTAGACCAGGTGCTTCCCTTCTGGGCCAAAAGCTTTGACGAAACCTATGGGGGGGTCTACACCTGTTGGTCAAACAACGGTGAAGTCCTCCTAGGTGAGGAGAAGTATGTCTGGTCGCAAGGACGGATGCTCTGGCTGCTCAGCTGCCTGCTGATGATGCACGAAGGTGGCCAGATCGACCTAGGCACCGATGCTTCATCCTATCGCCAGCACGCTGACAGGCTGTACGGTTTTTTACACGAACATGCCCTGCTCGATGAGGGGCAGGGGGTCACCTCCTTCCTTCTCGACCGCTATGGGAAGCCTAGGGAACAGGTCCCGGGAAAAGGGTTCTACACCAGTTTTTATGCCGATTGTTTTGTCATCATGGGGTACGCAAAGTACGCCATGATGTACAAAAACAAGGTCCTTGCCCTTGAAGCGCTCGCTATCCTGGAAAGGATGCAGGGCTTCCTGGAAAGGGGGGATATCCGAACCGAGCCATACCCCCTTCCCAAGGGGTATTCCACCCAGGCCGTCCATATGATCCTGTGCAATACGCTCAAGGAGCTCTCCGACTGTTTTGCCCTGTTTGACCAGGGCCGGCACCATGAGCTGCTCCTTCAGGCACAGAGCCATGCCCAGATAATCCTGAGCCACTATTATGACGGACAACGCACGCTGCTCAGGGAGATCATTCCCCCCGAAGGTGATGAGGCCACCCTGTTGGCCCGGCACTATAATCCTGGGCACGCCATCGAATGCATGTGGTTCTGCCTCGACTGCCTTGACGAGAGTCTTGCTATTGAACAGATGGCGGGCGTTGTCCTCTCATCGCTGTCGCTCGGGTGGGATGAACAGTACGGAGGCCTGTTTCGGTATGTCGACAGGGATGGGCATATGCCCAAGGGCGACTCTCTTGGCACGAGCTTTGAAAAGCTCATCCGGGGCAGCTGGGACTATAAGTTGTGGTGGCCCCATGCCGAGGCCATCTACGCTTGCCTGCGTTTCTATGAGGCGACTGGCAATGAGGAGTTCCTCCTCTGGTATGAGAGGCTCAAGGCTTACACCTTCTCCCATTTTCCCTCTGTCCCGGGGATGGAATGGATACAGATCCGGCAACGGGACGGGGAGCCTTTGGATAGCGTGGTTGCCTTGCCTGTCAAGGACCCTTACCATATTCTGCGAATGCACCTGCTTGCCATACAGGCACTGAGCTAGGTTTGCACTGTTTTAGGAGGATCTATGTACACTGAATATACTCGTCTCTCTGAACTGGAAAAGGTGGCTTTGAACATCAGCATGTTCAAAGCCTATGATATACGGACTAGAAGCACCGTTCTCACCCCAGCCCTCGCACAACGCCTGTTGGGCTCTGTGGGAAGATACTTCCAGGAGGTTCTGAAGGTGTCCTCTGTCGTGCTGGGCAGGGATGCCCGTCTGGCAGGTCCTGCCCTGCTTGAGCTTGCTGTGGAGACGTTCTCTGAGATGGGCATGGAGGTTCTGGTCAATCCCCTGCAAATCTCCACCAGCCAGTTTTACTATGGCTGCATGAAGAGCCCCCATGCCGCCGCTGTGATGTTTACAGCGAGCCATAACCCCGGGCAGTACATCGGCATGAAGCTTATGGCCCCCGGGATGCAGACCCTTGCCATGGGCAACGGGCCCTTGGGTGGCATCGGGTGCATACGGGAGTTCTACATCGAGGGCAAGGCTCAGAGAGTCTCGGTGGTACGTGGCAAGGTCGTCATAGCACGGTATCTGGATGAGTTCATCGATTACTCGATGCGGTTGGCAGGGGTGGACAAGGGGAGCCTCTGTGGAGTCTCCATCCTCACCGACTACCTCTGCGGCGCTGCCGGCACCGAGACAACAGAGGCCCTGGGCTTCGCAGGGGCCACCCTCAGGGTGCGCAACCTCGTCCCTGACGGCTTTTTCCCCATCGGAGACCCCAACCCGATCGTACAGAAGAGCATCCAGCCAACCTGGGACCTGATGCGTAAGGAGGCCTTCGATTTCGGCTTTGCCTACGACGGTGATGGCGACAGGATGGATATCATGAACAGCAAAGGCGAGCAGCTCGCCCCTTCGTTCAACCTCTCCCTTCTGGTCTCTGAGATCACCTCCTATTTCAAGGGTGTGTATGACGCTGGCTTCTTTGCAGGGGGTACGGGGAGCCCTTGGAAGCCCCACATGTATTACGACGTGAAGGCAAACCCCCTCTCAGTGGTGGACCAGGCCCAAAGGGGCATCGGGGTGCATATCATCAGAAATGGGCACTCATTCATAAAAGAGGCGTTGCGTCAGAATATGAAGGGCCAATATCTGGTCGCCTCGGAAGAGTCTGCCCACTACTACATGAACTTTCCCTACGATCTGGATGATTTCTCCAAAGGCTTTGCCGCGACGGAGAACACCCTCTACTTTACCCTGCTCACCGCCAAGAAGTGGGCATCCGACCCCAAGGCGTATGAGGATGCCTTCCGCCTGCAGGGTCAGATCTACAGGGAGCGGGAGTGGCCTTGTCACTTCTTTACCGAGTCCCTGATGGAGCCTGTCATGCGCGAGGTGGAGCACTCCTTTGCCCAGCAGGGGCTGAGTGTGTTCAAGAAGATGGAGGATGGCAGCGACCTTGATGCGACATTGATGCGCATGGGCCTTCCCGAGTTGATCGATGAGACCACCTGCCTCAATGGTGATTGGCTGCAAGTGGCCCAGCGTATATCGCGCAGTGAGGAGGGGATGACCCGTTGGGAGGTCGCCTCCAGCTCCCCACAGCGCTGTGAGGATGCGGTCAGGCGTATCAGGGGCATAACAGACAAGTATGTCCGTAGCGGTGATGCCGAGTATCTTTAGATCCTTCCCCGGTTATGAAATGATGGGCTTCTCTTGCGAGGGGCCTGTTTTTTTCTTCATTGATTGCTGTATTTATCATGCTAGGCGTGGTATCTTGTCTTATACAAGCAGAGAAAAGAGATGGCATTGTTCTTTTTGGATTTTGCCCTTCTTTCTCTGAAAGGACTGGCCTGGAGTGAAGTTACATGCAAAAGACCGGATGAGCATTGGCAAACGGACACTTTTTATAGTCGTCCCCTTTGTCATCCTGTTCCTTGTACTCTTTGGCTCGTATGAGAACTCCCTGAAGGAACAGGCCTCCCTTCTTCTTCAGACCGAGCAGGAGAAGGGCAATGCCATAATAGCCAACCAGCTGGAGGCTGTCTTTTCCCAGTTTGTCTCTGACCTTCTTCTGGTATTCGATTCCGCCGAATTTACCCGATACTCCCAGGATACAGGTCCTTACAACCACTCTGAGCTTGAACAGCTGTTCTTGCGGATAGCCAACAAGAAGAGCTACATCAACCATATCCGTCTTCTTGACGCCTCAGGGATGGAGACCATCAAGGTTGACCATTACCCCAACACTGCTGCAGTTCTTTCCGACCCTTCCAGTTTGGTGGATCGCAAGGATACAGAGCTCTTTGCATTCGGTCAGGGCAATGATGCAAATACGCTGTACATTTCACCGATAGGACTTGAAAGTCGCCAGAATCTGTATGATGAGCATGCAGGGCCTGCAATGGTGCTTGCCCTGCCTGCCTATAGTGACGGTCGGTTCTTTGGTCTGGTCATCATCGATTACGATGCATGCTTCCTGCTCTCTTTTTTACGCGACTACCAGGAAGCGATGACTAAGAATATTACCTTTGGCCTGGCATCCAACAGCGGCGATTGGATACACCGTGGCGGCCAGCCCTGTTCAGAATTTATCTTGGATGACCAGGAGAGCGCTTCCCTGTTCACCGAGGCTTCAGAGTTGGAGTCCAGCCTCTTTGCCTCAGATTCCGGGTTTCATCTCTCTGAGGAGCGGTCCTATGGCTACCAGGCTGTGATGCCTTCTGCAACCCAGGCCTTGAACTGGTATCCTGATGAGGGGAGGCTGTGGAGTGTCGTAAGCTACTATTCCCTTGCTGAAGTGCCTGAGCTGAGCCAGCTCCAGCTTCTGCAGCTGCCCTTTTTGAAGTGGATCCTTGCCTTGTTGCTATTCCTGTTGGGGGTGGTGTTTGTGGTCATATACCAACTTCGCAGGGCTGACCAGCTGCAGATGCAGGTAAGCTCCCTTATCTCCGAGTACTCGGGCAATGGGATCCTGGTCACCGATGATGCGAACCGCATCACCTTCTGTAACCATGCCTTTGAGGTCCTTTGTGGATATACGCAAGGTGAACTGATAGGCAGGGGGACACAGGACTTCTTGCCCTGCCTGATCCCCTCTTCCTATAAGGTGCTGCGTGACAGTGAGGGGCCGTTGAGCAGACCCATATGGATACGGCACAAGAATGGCAACGAGTATCTGACCAACCGTACTGAGACCCGGGCCAAACCAACCATCGGAAGGGATGCCTATACCGTTGGCGTCTATACCAGCTCATCTTGGAATGTCTCTGGTTTTGTTGCCTATGTCAGGGAAAATGAGGTGGTGCTCCCTCCGACTCTGCTTAGCGGATGCGGGAAGAAGTCGAAGACAAGCTACTGCCTTCTGATCCATCTCAAACACCAGTTTGAGAGGGAATCCCACTACTCGCTCATCACCGAGAGTGCTTTCTCCATACAGCTGAGCATGTATATCTCCTCAAAGCTCGGCCAGGCGGAGCCTGTATACGCTTTTTCTGCCGATACCTACGTGGTGCTCCTGCACGAAGATGACAGCAGGGCAGTACAGCCTCGGATACACAGCCTGTTGTTGGGCATAGAGCAACAGTGTACCGCTCTTGCCAAGTTCCTACAAAACCAGGCGAAGTGTGGATATTCACAATACTCAGGAGGGGAGGCCTCCATTCCGGCGCTCTTGATGCAGGCCTCCATGGCCTCCAGGATGATAGAGGACTCCCATTCCTGCAAATGCCTGCAGTTCGATGAGAGGGTCCATAACCAGTATCTAAGGAAACAGGCCATCCTCGCTGCGATCCCGGGTGCCTTCAGCTCCTCATCATCACTGTTTCTCTGGTATCAGGCCCAAGTCGATGTCCAAACCGATAGGATCCTTGGTGCTGAGGCGCTTATACGGTGGATCCACCCTGAGCTTGGCTTCATAGCCCCTGATGAGTTCATCCCCCTGATGGAAGAGCATCATATGATCGCAATGCTGGGCGAGTTCGTGATTCGCACAGCCATAGCGTTCCTCAAGGCCAACCAGAGCGTATTCCGCTCAGTGCAGCCCGCCTTCTCCCTGGCCATCAATCTCAGTGCTGAGGAGTTTTCGACCCAGTCCATCATCGACTTCATAGGTGATGAGTTGGATCGCCAGGGGGTGGAGCCCTCCTTGCTCACCGTCGAGCTGACTGAACGTACGGCGGTGGAGAGCCTGCATACCACCGGCATGTTCATGGAGAGACTGCGTAGCCTTGGAGTTGGGATAGCCATCGATGACTTTGGTACAGGGTTCTCCTCACTTTCGTATCTTCTGGAACTTTCCATGGAAAAGATCAAGATCGACCGCTCCTTCATAGCAAGCTATCCCGATTCAGATGCGATCATCATCTACAAGACCGTGCTGATGCTTGCCAAGGAGCTGGGCATAACCGTGGTTGCCGAAGGTGTGGAGACTGAAGAGCAGCTGCATTTCCTCAGGCAGATAGGGTGCAACCAGTACCAGGGGTACCTCTTCTCCAAGGCCGTACCGGGGCCTGAGTTTCTGCAGCAGATGGAGAGGTAGTAAGAAGGGTACAGAATAGCTTCCTTCATGAGCTGATGATTTTTTATCTGTAATCCGTATACCCAATACAATCGGTCAGGAGCATTGTTGCTTTCCATCCTGCAAGGGACTCTGCATGCTGAAGCAGTCAATTCATGCCTAGGGCCAAGGTAGAACAAATTGATCTGCAGAAAGTGATTATTGCGTGCTATACTACAATTAAGTATATAAAATGGAAGGGAATATAGATGTCTGGGATAAAGATTGAAACGTTGTATGACTGGGTTCCTTTTTTCAAAGAGGTCACCGATCATCTTGTATCGATAGGTGAAACCCCACAGCGTGATGAATCGCTAAAGGCCTTGGCAAAAGATTGTTTTGGAGAAAAGGCAAGTATCAGTACATACGAAAAGGTCGATCCTTTCTCATTTGTCTATTTCTTGGCTCAGAAAAACACTACCCACCAAAAACTCGTAATGTATCCAAGAGTCAAAGAGAAGTGCAACATAGTGAGTAGCCTGCCGACAGATTGGATATTTCCTACACCAACTGCCAACAGTGTGGCTCTGTTTCATAATGGAGTACATTTTGCCAGCGAGGTGCTCTGGGATATATTTCTTAGAGTGACACAAAAGAGAGAGCTTGAAGATGCGGACTATAGGACATTACTCAGCATCCCAGGCGTAAGAACCAGAAAGATAACACAGACTTTGTTTCTTATGGATCCAAGGTCATTTCTTCCCATCGATGATAGGGGAAGTGTATTGTTTCCTGATGAAAAAATAGAAGACAAAATCAATGATATAGAAAGAAATGGAGTCATACACTATTACCAGTACCTTACGCATGTAGAGTCCTTATTCCCCAAATGTGCTTTTTATGAGATTAATTTGCTTTGTGATGTAGTTCATAGTGGGAATCTCTCAGTTAACAACACCTATTTCCAGATTGGGTCCAATGTCGAAGGAGAGACAGACAAGCATCAGGATCACAAGCAAGAGTTCTATGAAGAGAATAAGGTTTGGGTTGGCAGTGCTAATACCGGAGGAAAAGGTGTTAGGCGCTATAGAGTTGAAGATCCAGTCAAAGGTGATGTCATCCTCTCCCACTTCAACAAATATGGGAACGGAATAGGGGTTGTCTTTGAAAATGAGTATGCTCGCCATGGCTCATATGATGAAGATTTGGGAATACGCGTTATCTGGATAAATAAGGACGAAAGAGTAGGCGCACTAGAATCGTCACAATCAATTGGATTCAGTAGGGCCGATGCGATCAGAGCTAGTTTTGAGGGGATATATCCTGAATCTTTCGACGTGTTGAACATATTGCGAAACTGGAGCAGTACGATGCAAAAAAATAGAAAAGAGGATATTACAAACCTAATTATTGAAGGCCCTCCCGGAACAGGTAAGACTCGATTGGCCAAGCAACTCGCCTTATATTTACAGACAGAAGGCTCCACCTTACAAGATTTCCTGACAGATCCTTCTAAGAAGATGAAGGAATTTCCCCTGTTCCAAGATGATGTGAACCTTGATGAGTATCAGGCTACTGTCAAGCTTGTACAATTCCACCCAGGCTACTCGTATGAAGATTTCATCAGGGGGATAGTCACGGAAATTGATGACCAGGGAAGGCTTCACTACCGTGAAAAGAATAAGGTCCTGGCTAAAATTGCCAAAGCTGCAGATGAGAACAGAAACCGAAACTATATATTGATAATCGATGAGATCAATAGAGCCTATCTTTCTGCAGTATTTGGAGAGTTGATCTATGCATTGGAATACCGTGACGAAGAAGTGCAGAGCCCTTACAAAGACCCAGATTCGGATGAAAATGCTTCAACAATCGTTCTTCCAAGCAATTTATACATACTAGGTACGATGAATACAGCCGATCGTTCCATCGGCCGCATAGATTATGCGATACGGCGGAGATTTGTTTTCCATACACTTGGTTCGGACATGGAAGTCATAAAAAATGCTAAGGCAAGAGCATTGTTCCTAACAGTAAAAGGCTTGATCCACAAGCACATTTCAACTGACTTTAATGCAGATGATGTCATGGTAGGACACTCCTATTTCTTGCAAAAAGGAGATCGCACAATGCAACAACGCCTTGATTGGGAGATTAAGCCATTATTGATGGAATACTTAAAAGATGGGATTCTTGTGGGCACTGGTGTTAAGGAATTGATAGAGAACCTTGCCGATGGCTAATCCTACGTTCTTTCACTTTTCTGAACATTCTTTACAAGATAAGGACGACCTTATCCAAATGAGTGAGGTGATAGTTGAGCCTGATGTTATGGTTCCTCCAGAGGATCAGAGGGCAAAGTACCTTGGAGTGTATCAGGAAGGAAGGTTTTTCAAAGCAGATTATTATATTGGCCTCAGATGGGTTTCCTGGAAAGGTGAGGATAACATTATGCAGCTGGGGGTCATTCAGACACGGCCGAAAAGATCTTCGGGCATCCCTTTCATGAAATTGTTGCTCAAGTGCCTTAGCGATGAGACGGTAAGCCAACATCTGGGTGAGTGCTATAGGTTGTTTCCTGATGAACCAATGATTCCATCCCCCTTGGATGACAAGGACTATATTACCCCACTCATTATGTGTGAGTTTCTGGTGCGAATAAAAAAAATCATCAAAAAAGGGATCAAGCGAAATTTCCAAACGCACAAGAAAGTTTTGAGCAATAACATCAAAGGGCGAATAAACGTCAAAGAGAGTCTTAGGCTGAATATCTCTCAAACTTCTATTCCTCGAGTCAGTTGTAGGTATCAGGTCAACAGCCTCAACTGTCTTGAAAATCGAATCCTCAAGACAACACTTCTGAAAATTGACTCATATTGTAAGTCCATGTACATCGCCGAACCTGAAATACAAAACTTACTTGCCTATGCGATGTACGGTTTTCAAGAAATAGATCCTATAGATGTTTCAAATTGTAATTTTGCACAACTGAATGAAAGTCCTTTTTTCAAGGAATACAAACCTACCCTAGCATTGGCCAAGATCTTACTCAAAACGTTTACCTATCCAGTATATTCGCAGGAAGGCGAACAAAAACGTTGCACTATTCCCTTTTATATCAATATGCCGGAGTTGTTTGAGCGGTATTGTGAAGTCTTGCTTCGAGCACAATATGCAAATGTTAAGGCAGGGTATCAGTTTGATGGTTATTCAGAGACACGTTGTGGACATGCAGTCCCAATACGACCTGACTTTTTGTTGCCAGACGAAAACATGATAGTGGATAGCAAATATAAATACTGGGGTGAGTTTGTCAGAAGAGAGGGCATAAGCAAAGAGGATATTGCACAGTTGAGCCTATATGCTAGGCATGAGGGAGTTTTGCGAAGACTGGGAGAGCATCCGGTGCCTCCGAGGATTCAATTTGTCTATCCAAAGGATACAGGAAAGCTGGCCATTGATTTTTCAAATTCAGCTAATGAAAAGGTGAAGGATATTGTTGATTGCTTCACCTATCCCCTAAGGATTTCCAGTGATGATATCTGACTATTGGAATCGGAGCTTTACCTTGTAAGTAAAATTGAAATCCGACAAGGACGCAAAAAAGGGAACCCTTGCAGGTTCCCTCTTTGCCAGGTCGTCCGAGGACTAGTAGCGGTTATTGTTGTAAGACGGGCGGGGCTTTGCAATGGCTTCGTTAACGCGGAGGTTACGGCCATCGATTTCCTTACCGTCGAGCTGTGAGATAGCGGCTTCTGCAGCAGAGTCCTCTTCCATCTCTACGAAACCAAAGCCCTTGGGGCGGCGGGTCTCGCGGTCAATGATGATATTAGCAGACAGCACGTTACCGTACTGTGCGAACAGGTCCCGAAGTTCTTCTTCGGAGGTGTTGTAACTCATGTTACCAACGTAAATTTTCTTTGCCATTAAAAGCATCCTTTACAGGCTTTGCCTGTATTCATTATATTGCCCTATTTGGCGCAGT
>JAVERP010000080.1:0-11405 GCA_034007055.1 Sphaerochaeta sp. | reverse complement strand
GTCTCGAACTTTTAGCCTGTCTGCTGGAGGATTCAGTAAAGAATGCATACATACTAAGATAGGAAAACGGACTAGCTGCAACTCAAAAAACTAAAGCAACTGCATCCTACCATGAGTAGAGGGTTGTGTCAATCAAGGTACTTCGATGACGTGCAAATCATTGTGATACTGTAGGTATTTTTGATCTGAATCTTTGCAATATGCGTATATTCCTAGCACTGAGCAACATTAGGGCCGACATTGATAAAGATTGCAATTCTCCTGGATCATCGCCCTGACAGCTGCTAAGATGGCAGCAGAGGAAGAGAACATGAAACATATTGAGGTGGCGGCAGCGGTAATCATACGGGACAACACAGTCTTTGCAGCCCAGCGTGGCGATGGTGGGGAGCTGGCGAGGAAATGGGAGTTCCCCGGTGGAAAGCTGGAAAGCGGAGAGTGCGGTGAAGAGGCGATAGTAAGGGAGATCCTTGAAGAACTCGGCACAGAGGTCAGGGTCCTGAGGCCTCTGGTCAGCGTCGAGCACCAGTACAGGACCTTCTCGCTGACTCTCCATGGTTACCTTTGTGACATCATTAGGGGAGAACTTGTGCTCAAAGAACACCTGGCCTCCAAGTGGTTGGGGAAAAGTGAACTCTCCTCTGTCTCTTGGGCGGAAGCCGACCTGCCCATAGTCAAGGCAGTCTCTGCCTTGTTGGAGTAGCACATGAGCCGGCGTGTGCAGGACCTGCTACCCAAAAGCCTTGAGACCGGATTCCTTGATGCAGGCATAGGGTCTTCTGGGGAGTACCGCCCCCGCCTGGTGCTGAACGACCCCCCCAGGAGCAAGGTGCTCACGGCCTTGCTCAAGGAGCTGGACAGGTGCACCTCCTTTGAGTTCTCTGTTGCATTCATCACCAAAGGGGGACTCGCCATGCTGCAGCAGGGCCTCCATGATGCACATGCGCGAGGGGTCAGGGGGAGGGTCCTCACCTCAGACTACCTGAGCTTCACCGACCCCGATGCCATCGAGCATCTCATGCATTCCTTTCCCAACATAGAGGTGCGCGTCTCTTGTGAACACTCCTTCCATGCAAAGGGGTACCTGTTTCACCACAGCGACCAAGGCTACTCCTCCCTAGTGGTGGGAAGCTCCAACATCACCCATCAGGCGCTTGCAACCAACAGGGAGTGGAATGTGCATCTGGTCTCCCTCTCCGGGGGTGAACTGCTCAAGAAGATGATCCAGGAGTTTTCACACGTCTGGGACGGTGCAGCGGAGGTCAGCCCCCTTTGGTTGTCACACTACAGGAAAATCTATGACAGCCATAGGAGTGACCCCTCCTTTGTCCCCATCCTTGCCGGTCATCCCCTCCCTGAAAGGGCTAGCCTTGATGGCGAGATAGTGCCCAACGTCATGCAATCTGAAGCTTTGGCCGCCCTGGACGGGCTGCGCCTTGGCGGGGAATCCAAGGCCCTGCTCATCTCAGCCACCGGCACGGGAAAGACCTTTCTTGCAGCCTTTGACGTGCAGGTGCAGAGACCTAGGAAGTTCCTGTTCATAGTGCACAGGCTTCAGATAGCCAAGGCTTCGATGGACAAGTTCAAACAGATACTCGGGCAAGACATCAGATGCGGCCTGTTGGGGGGAGGGGAGGCGGACGTTGGGGTGCAGTACCTCTTTTGCATGATACAGACCCTCTCCCAAGATGAGGTGCTCCACTGCTTTGCCCCTGACCATTTCGACTATATTGTCGTCGATGAGGTCCACAGGGGAGGTGCCCCCTCCTACCGTAAGGTAATCAGCTATTTCAAGCCGGCATTTCTGCTGGGCATGACGGCAACCCCCGAGCGCACAGATGACTTTGACATCTACGCTCTCTTTGACCACAACATCGCCTACGAGATCAGGCTGCACAAGGCCTTGGAAGCCGATCTGCTCTGCCCCTTCCACTACTACGGCATCTCGGATCTGAGTGTCGACGGCGAAAGCCTTGAGGACCTGTCACGCTTCTCATCCCTGGAGATGGGTTCGAGGATGGTGAAGATCAAGCAGATGCTCGACCGCTACAGCATCGGATCCCACCGCCGTCGCGGTCTGGTCTTTTGTAGCCGCAATGCCGATGCCCGCTTGCTCGCCGATGGGTTGTGCTCCCTGGGGCTGAAAGCCCTTGCCCTCAGCGGCAGCGATGGCCTTGCCGAACGTGATGATGCCTTTGCCCGCCTAGAGATGAATGGTGGGGAGGGGATGCTTGAATACCTGGTCACTGTGGATATATTCAACGAGGGGGTGGACATCCCCTCACTGAACCAGGTGGTGATGATCCGTCCGACCAAGTCAGCCATCATCTTTGTCCAGCAGCTGGGGCGAGGCTTGCGCAAGCATTCAGGAAAAGAATATCTGACTGTAATCGATTTTATAGCGAACTATGCCAATAACTATATGATTCCTATAGCCCTATACGGGGACAACAGCTATAAGAAGGATACGCTGCGCAGGTTCGTCAGCGGAGGGAGCCTGGGCATACAGGGCTGCTCCACGGTGAACTTTGACAAGATTGCACAAGAGAGGATCTATGAGGCGATCAACACAGCCCCATTCCAACACCTGAAGTTCCTCAAGGAGGAGTATCTGAAGGTCAAGGGGCGGATAGGAAAAATTCCGACCATGATGGATTTTGTCCGTCTGGATGGGGTCTCCCCCTTCCTGTTCATTGAAAAATCCATGAGCTTCGCCGCCTTCAAGCTCGCAATGGAGGGCTCCGGTCATGGTGAGCTTTCACCTTTGCATTTGCAAAGCCTCTCTTTTCTCTCCAAGATACTCTGCAATGGAAAACGCCCTCATGAGGCTATGGTCATAGCATCCCTGATGAAAAACCATCCAACCCTAGGTCTGCAGGCCTTGGTCGGGAAGCTTGATTCGGAATATGGCTTTGTCCCTTCCGAGGCTTCTGTTCTGTCGGCAATAGCCATGCTGCAAGGGGGATTCTTTCAGAAGGCGCAACTCGCTTCCTTTGGCAATCTTTGTTACTGCACATCAGAAGAGGGCTGCCTGGTCCCCACCGATGCATTTCTAGCACTGTTGGAAAATGAGGCGTACCGAATGGAAGTTGCGGACATCCTCGCCCTTGGCGAGTTTGAGTACAGGCAACACTACCTGGAGGGCAGGGACGAGCACGACCTGGCCCTGTATCAGAAGTATACCCGCCAGGATGTTTGCCGCCTCTTGCACTGGGAGAAGGACGAATCTTCAACCATCTATGGGTACAAGGTACATAAGCAATCCAGAACCTGCCCCTTGTTTGTGACCTACCATAAAAAGAAGGAAACGATAAACGCAAGTACCGACTATCCGGACGAGTTCCTCTCTCGCGATCTTTTTCAGTGGGCTACTCGAAACAATGTTAAGGTCAATGGCTCTGAGCCCCCCTATATCCGAGGTGAGAAGGGTCCGATGCAAACATTCCTGTTTGTGCAGAAAAGCACTGATGAGGGTAGAGCATTTTACTATTTGGGCAAAACGAAGTTTTTGACCAATGTGCAGAAAACCATCATTGATGATAAGGGGAAGATCCTTCCCATGGTGGAGATGGTGTTCCGTTTGCCGGAGAGCGTCCCTCAAGAACTCTACTCCTTCATCATTGAGAAGCTCGCTTCGGAAGGGGTGCATGGGGTTTCAGCCATCGGCTAGTATGGGAGAGCTGGCGTTGTGAAGGGAAGGATGTCTTCGCATGAATTGAAGATAGTGTCGTTATGATACTCGAGGAACTCTTTTTTTGGCCATCGCGCCGGATTGTTGGGCAACATGATCCTCTTGCCCTTGAACTGGGTGAGAACCTCAACCAGGGCGTTGTCCTTGATCCTTTCAGTGATGATGGCCTCATAAGTCAGAGGCGAGAAGGTAATGAAGCCTTTGTCGAACGCCCTATCCAGGAGTGGGTTGAGCAGCAGGCCATTCTGGGGATTGGTTCGGTTGGTCTGGTCTTGGCTCCAAGGGACTATATGGCTGGCAAGTAGCATCTGAATGGTGGTGACACCCGAAAGACAGCATTGGAACCTGTAGTTTGAGAGCAAGGCGAAGCGGAAGGCTTTTTGTCCTTTGCGCCTTGCAACCCAGCCATAGAAGTCCCTCTCTGAATAATCAGGCTCATCATCACCGGCCTGCCTGAAAGGAAGCAGGATTCTACTCTCTGCAGCGCAGGAATCCTCAGGCTTGAACAGGCGTATGCTCTCCTCGTAGGCTGCGATCAGCTCATAGGGCCTGTTGAGATACTGATTCCATACCTGGCGGTCCATCTTGCTGCTGTTTGCAAGCCCCTTGCTCTGGTGGGAGTTGTCCAGACTACGCAGGTTCCCCAGCTTGAATACGACAGCATCAGGGGTTCTGTTGATCAGGGCGGCATACTCCTTGATGGTGGGGTTGTCCTTATCCCATTTCCCTGAAGGCAGGAGGGTATACAAAAACAGCGCTATGATATCCTGCTGCTCTGTCCAGTTGTTTGCCATGGTTCCAGGGTAGCACCAAAGTTCAGCTTTGCATAGAAAAAAACAGGGCGTCACACTCTTGACGAATGGAGCGCCCTGTATGATTCTGTAGGGAGGATATGGCAAGCATGAAAAGAAGAGAATCAAGGGCCTCGATATCCTTGGGCTGTTGTTCCAACAGACCAATGTCCTTATGTTTTGCAATCGAACAATGCCAGATTTGGCTAAGGAGCGAAATGTGAACAAGAAACGTGAAACCATCAGAAAACCCATCGACCGTGAAGCTGTTCCCGACTGGGATGACCAGGATAGGGTCGTGCCACCCAAAGCCAAGAAAGGTAAACACCGTTCTGAGGAAGAGGATATGATCTTGGAAAAGGATGACGACTGAACCCATCCGGCATACTGTATGCTCCCCCAAACGCACCGGCGTCTGGGGGAGTTTCCTTTATAGTGGGCAGGTTGCCTCGGCAAGGTTGGCCTGTGAGAGACGCACCTCCACCTTGGGTATGGTCTGGGTATAGATGGTCCTTCCTCCCCCGTCCTGGAATGCAACGCGCAGGGAGTACTCACCAGGGGCGAGGTTGGCAGCCCCAACCCATGCGGTGGCTGGAAGGAAGTGGGATGAGCGGACATCCGCACTTTCACTTGCATAGTTGGCAAGCTTCATCAGCCAGCCCAGGAGCTCCTCCCCTACCGTCTGCTCATTGTCCTTTCTGGTCACTTCGTCATAGATGGCGATGCCCAGGGCCTTCAGGGTCGAACGGGTCACCGCCTTCAGCCGGGAGAGGGAGGAGGAGGCCTTGAAGGTCTCAACGGCGATTGAACTGATGCTTTCAAGCTTTTCCAGCTGGAAGCGTGTGCCGTCATCCAAGGTCACGACGACCCTCTGGATGGGGGAGACCCTCTCCACCATGACGGGGAAGGCAATCTTTGCATAGTTGTTCCGAGATACATAGATGGCGTCAACCGCCTCGATCTTTTGCGGGGCCAAGCTGTTGAATGCAACCAAATTGAGCCTGCCCTTGTCTTCTGGTATAGGTTGGGCCTCAACCTCCAAGGAGGAGGGGATGGCAAAAGGGTAGAGCGTCGGCTGGGTCTGGAAGGAGCGCTCCACCTGGTTGAGGGAGTACCTGAAGAGGTTGTCATCCCCGATCCCCCTTGCCACGACCATGCTCAGGTAGTTTGCCAGGGCAGAGGAGGAGAATGCGATGGAGTAGGTCTCCATATCGACATCCTTGATCCCCTGGCTGGTTGCGTAGGTGGTGACCTTCTTCTTTTGCGTCTCATACTTCTGCTTGAGGAAGGTCTGCTTCTCGATCGATCGATTCAGCTCGACGAGGGCCGATTCCGCTTGGCCCAGGTGCAGATAGTTCAGGGCTTTGAACACATTGATGTAGATGTCCTCGTATGCCTCGCCCTGGTATTCACGGGTATTGTCATTGACGATGAAGGATGCGATGTTTGCGCTGACGCTCTCTGTATAGGCTTGCAGTATCTTCCTCTCCGATGAGGAGAGCTGCTCATTGGAGAGCTTGAACTGCCCTGCCAGGCGGGAGAGAAGGCCTGCATCCATGTCCATGATGAGGGAGCCCTGCTTTTGTATGATAGCTTCCCTTTTGGAAAGCAGGCTTGCATAGGCTCCTGAGAAGTTCCCCTGCATGTAGAGTTTTTCGGTGCTGGATATGTCGATGACCGAGGAACATCCTCCCAGCAGGAGGAGAAGGAAAAGTATGGGAGCCCATGCTAGTTTTCTCATTGTTTCTTAATCCTTACATGCATTTTTCAGCGAATGCACCAGAGTGTCTAAAAAATGTACCATTATTGATGGTGTGTTGCAACAAAAAACCATTGGACAGGTACAAACATCTTGGCTAGAAGAAGTATTACTGGCCAATATATTTGTACTTTCTCCCTTTCATATTGTACTATGTGCATAGGTGGCATGTAACCCAACCTCACTGGGTACTGTTTTAGAGATAGATATTTTGCAATACTTGTGGATTTTAGGGGAATATATGGTTTCGACCGGTCCTATCCTGGTATATACTCAAGAGTATTCGTTGAAAGGGAGTGTACATATGAAAAACAAGGTACGTCTGGGTCTTCTTCTGGTGGTGCTTGTCCTGCTGGTATCCTGCCAATCCACAGTCTCAGTGGACAGGCTAGCATCAGATGCTGATATTGATCTCAGCGGCAATTGGAATGATACCGACATCCGGCTTGTAGCCTCCTCCTTGGTAGAGGACAGCCTGAACTCCCCCTGGTTGGACAAGTTCAGGATGAAGAGCATGAAAAACCCCGTGGTGATCGTAGGAAGCTTCCTGAACAGAAGCAGCGAACATATCGATACCTCCATCATTGCCAAGCGCTACGAGATGGCCCTCATCAACTCAGGCAAGGTTGACATGGTTGCCGACATTGCATTCAGGGCGACGGTGCGCGATGAGCGCGAGGAGCAGCAGTACTTTGCTAGCGAATCGACTGCAAAGGCACTGGGCAAGGAGATCGGGGCAGACTTCCTCCTGCAGGGCGCTGTGAGGACCAACCTTGACCAGGTAAGCGGTAAATCGGTGAGGACCTACTACGTCTCGGCCGAACTGATCAACATAGAGACCAACCAGAAGGTATGGGTCGGTGAGGATACCATCAAGAAGATGGTCAAGCAGAGCAAGTACAAGTATTGACCTACGGAGGGGCCTTCATGAAACAGTTCAAAGCGATCCCTCTTTTTCTCTTGGGCGCAGTCACACTCCTTTTGCTCAGCGGCTGCACCTCCCTTGGCAGGGAGGGCACCCCACGCTGGCTTGATACTCTGTATGACAAGCAGTACAGCGAGGATCTCTATCTTTGTGCCGTAGGCAGCGGCTCTTCGCGCGAGAAGGCTTCCGATGCCGCACTGGCCTCCCTGTCCCAGGTGTTCAATGCCCAGGTGCGTTCGGTCACCACCGTACTTTCGCGCTCGACAGCCCAGGATGACGGGTCAGGATCGATGAAGTTCACCGAGCTCTCCGAGATGGTGGACCAGGGCAGTGTCTCTTCGGTTACCGACAAGATTGTCGGAGCTGAGGTGGTGAACACCTATATCGATGGCAATGCACGGGTGTACGTCAGGATAGCGCTCGACCGCAAGAAGACCGGTGAACTCTATCAGCAGGAGATCAAGGAACTGGACCGCTCCATCATGACGGTCAGGGGCTCGATGATTGGGGTATCCGAACCCCTGGAGCGCTATTTCATCCTCAGGAAGGCCCTCTCCTATGCCCGGAGGCAGCAGAACCTCTATGACCAGATGCAGGTCCTTCTGAAAAGGAGCCAGAGCTCCACCCTGATACCCTTGGAGCGGGAGTTGGCCGACATCGCCTCTTCAGTAAGGATTGCCATATCGGTTGACAGCACCGGCGACCATGATGTGCTGTTCTCCGCCTTTGCCCAGAGCTTGGGCTCCCTTGGCTTCTCTATCGTACCTTTGGATGGGAAGCCCACAGCCTTCTTGGAGCTGCAGTACCGGTGCACGCCCCTTGAGCTAGAGAACAGCCCGTACAAATATGCACGCTATACGCTGTCAGCCCAACTCAACAGCAGCAGGACCACACTTTTTTCCTATCAGAAGAATGAACGTGAGGCGGCGATGAGCATCGGTGAAGCCGAGAAGAAAGCCCTGATCCAGGCAACCACAGGATCACTTTCGGAGTTCTTTACCCTCTTGCAGGAAAGGCTTGGGGATACGAAGTAATATTTCTCTTATTGGAGGTCTCTCATGAAAAAGATTGTGTTCGCACTTGTTGCCCTTGTGTTGGCGTTTGGCCTGACCGGTTGTGCATCTGTAGCCAAGGATGGTCCACCACCTGCCCCTGCCAAGACCATCGTCCTTGGTGCCGACGGCATCCCCCAGCCTGATTGGGTCTACAAGACGGTGTCCACTCAGGATATGCACTACGAGTCCGGCTATGGAAAGATGAGTGACAAGCAGATCTCCATCAAGCGCGCTACCGTCGAGGCGAAGAACAAGATCGCCGCATGGGTAAGCACAACCGTCAAGGAAGTGGTCGTAACCTATGTCAATGATGCAGGCAGCGGAGACAATCGCCAGGCCATGGATGCCATGGAGAGCATCAGCCAGCAGGTTGCGGAGGCTACGCTGTCGGGGGTCACCACCGAAGAGATGTGGATCGATGCGGACAATGGTGTGTGGGTTCTCTGCTCCATCCCCCTGGCAAACATAGAGAAGAGCTTTGAGCCTGCTGCCGAGGCCGTTGCAGAGGCCTTTGTAGAGAGCGATGCGGCTGCCGCAGCAAATGCCAAGATGAAGGATGCGTTTGCAAACCTTCTGAAAAGTGCAGACCGCTAACCAATGCCTAGGATTTTGATCCTCTGCACTCTCCTTCTTATGCTGACTGGATGCTCCACCACAACAGGTGGGGGTGCCGGCAAGCAAGGAGAGGAGAGTGCACTTGCTCTTCTTGACCTGGGAAGCCATCCCGCCAATGTCTATGTGGGGGTTTCAGGTCCATACTCCACCAAGGAACGCATGGTGGAGGCGGCTATCCTTGCCTGTGCGAAGAGCATACTCCTTGAGAGGGCGCTTGCCCTGGACAACCGCCTTGTGATGCAGTCCAGCAGCAGTGCGGGCCTTCTCTCCTTTGCCCAGAGAGAAAAGGCATACTATGACGACAAGAGCCTCACCGAAGTTATCGATGGGCTGGAGGTGCTCTCCATCATGTTCGATCCACAGGCAGGCTCTGTGGTGCGGGCTCGCTATCCGGCCAATCCCTCCTCAAGGAGAAGCTACAAGGCCACCATTGGTGAGGGAGGGAGGCCTGACTGGCTCCTCAGCCTTCCCAAGGTTGCGGGCTATAGGTTCGGCGTCGGCAGCAGCAAGGCGTACTATTTTCTCAATGATTCGCTGGAGGCATCAGACTTCTCCGCTGCGCAGAACCTTCTGGACCTCTACACCGAGCACGCCTTCTCCAAAGGCCTCGTCACCACACGCGGGGGCAGTGCAAGCAGTATGGACAATGTCCTCTACCAGGCCCAGCGGGGCCTTCTTCAGGGCTTTACCATCGTGGACCGCTATTATGACAAGGAATGTGATACCTACTGGAGCCTCGCCTCCATCTTAGAATAAGGAGCTACCCAATGAACAGGAAATATCTCGCACTCGCATGCATTGTCAGCCTGCTGCTCGCCCTTGCAAGTTGTGCAACAAAACCCAAGTCCAATGCCGACGGGTCACCATACTGGACCACCTCCACCCCTAAGAGCACCCGCACCCTGCACTACGAAGTGGGCTCGGCAAAGCAATCGACTCCCCAGCTCAGCCTCCTGAGGGCCGAGTCCGGTGCAAAGGATGCCATCGGGCGATGGGCCTCCACTACCGTGGACAATGCCCTGGTGACCTTTGTCGAGGAAGCCGGTGAGTCATTGAGGAACAAGCAGATGCTTGAGGTGCTGCAGAACCTGAGCGTGCAGACTGTCAACATAGCCCTTCGCGGGGTCTCTGTTGCAGAGCGCTATACCGCCCCCGACGGAACGGTCTGGGTACTCTCATCCTATCCCATAAAGAATCTCAAGGATGCATACAAGCAGCAGACAGAGGCCTTGGAGCGCAAGCTTGAGATGGCCCAGGCCAAGGCCGACCTGATGATGGCATACCTGGAAAGCCAGCTTGAGAAGGACGTTCTGGAGCCATAGGAGAGGGGCATCTCCCCTTCTTTAACCACTCGGCTGAGAAATCCCAGTTCTCTTAAGGGGCTGGGATGAATCAGAGCAGATTTTGTATGTATGTTCGTAGTACTTCTGTGGAAGCATCGCCTACAGAACAAGCAAAGTAACCCCCCAGACCAAAAAGTACGTTCATTCCAAACATGCTTTTCCTTTTCTGTCTCATGATACTTCCAAACTCGATGGGTTGTCAGAGTCTTCAGTCTGCGATTAATCATTGAGATTCTGACTGGGGCTCATATGATATCAACATATGGATATGGTCTGTATCCGACTCAAGAGCATCTATGCTTAAATTCACCTTCCAAGGCAATGTTCGACAGTTCGGTTTTTATCCACTTGTCCAGGTTTCCTGTAAGTAACCTCTTCTATACTTACAAACAAGGATGATATGCCTTCTAGAGAGAACTTGCAGGGTGATTTCGTAGTATATCTTGTCATATTCGGTACGATTTTCCTGTACATATTCAGGTAACACTTGTACACGTAACACATGAAGCACAACAAAGCATTGAGGTTGGGAATCTACCCTGATCCGCAACAGACAATACAGATTAATAAGACTCTCGGATGTTCGAGAGCTATCTACAACAAGATGTTTCATGAAAGGATCACTGTCTTTGAAGAGTATAAAGATGACAGGCAGAAACTCTATGACTATACGTACAAGGAAATATCTGCTTACAAAAAAGAGTACGAGTGGTTGAAAAGAGCTGACTCCCAAGCATTGGCTTGGGAAAAGGTAAAACTTCTCAATGCTTATTCAAACTTTTACAAATCAGTGAAAGGGCAACGTAAGGGGCAGAAAGTAGGGTTCCCCAAATATAAGAAAAAAAAGGCAAAGGGCAGCTATACCTCATCCTGCATCAACAACAACATGGCTGTTGACTTTGAACTTAAAAAAGTCAAGCTACCCAAGCTTGGTTGGATAAGATTTCGGGATGAAAGAACCTCAGCAGAAGGTAAGATCAAGTCGGTTACAGTCACAAGATCCGCAACAGGGAACTGTTTTGCCTCGTTCCTTTTTGAACGCGAAGCTCCTGTTATCGTAAAGAAAGTTGTAACAGATCCTAAAAAAGTCGTGGGGCTGGATATGAGTCTATCGGACTTCTATGTTGACCATGAGGGGAACAGTCCTGGATTTGTGAGAAACACGAGAAAATATGAAATGCAACTTGCCAAGGCCCAAAGAAGATTGAGCAGGAAAAAGAAAGGAT
>JAVERP010000005.1:0-117163 GCA_034007055.1 Sphaerochaeta sp. | reverse complement strand
TGGTCTGGGGGGTTACTTTGCTTGTTCTGTAGGCGATGCTTCCACAGAAGTAATACGAACATACATACAAAATCTGCTCTGATTCATCCCAGCCCCTTAAGAGAACTGGGATTTCTCAGCCGAGTGGGTAAAAAAAGAGCGGTATGGGACATAGAAAAGGCTGTGCAGTTTACTGCACAGCCGGATTATCAATACATTAGCTAGATAACATTATACTCCAGTGATTGTGAAAACAATTGGAGCTTCATAGTTTCCAGGAGGCGCTCCAGACACAGCTTGTGAAGTTGAGATTGGGTTACCTGTTATATCATTGCCACCGGTAAAGGTAAGGAATGGGGTAATAGTGAGTGTAGTCTCATCCAACTTCAAGATATTAGTAAGTGCGTTGTAAACGAAGACCTGGAAATTTCTAGTTGCACCTATCTGGAGAAACTGTCCACCAGAACTCGCTACAGACTGGATTTTTACGTAATTGCCTGGAATATTCTGGTTTTCAAAATCACCTACATTCATGGTGAAGGTAAAGTTGTAAGGCGCAGCATTGGTCGTATACCCATATTTGAAGGATGGGGTAACGGCGTTGAATGCATCTGTTACGTCGATTGCAGGAAGGTACTTGGTCACACCATCGTTAAAGCCGTGCAACAAAAACTCGTTGATAGTAGCTTTCAGAGTGGCTGTTACGGTTCCAGGATTGACTACCGCTGCAAACAGACCTGATGTTGCAATAATAAGAATCATTGCTATAACTAACATTGTCTTTTTCATAAAATCTCCTTTAGTGAGAGTTGAATTTTCAATCTCTCAATCTATGCACAAAGCTTACATCCTAGTCAGACTTATGTCAACATCCAAACATCCTGATAGAATGATAAATAAAATATTTTTATTTATTATACTTATTTATTTTCTATGTATGTACTTGTTAACTTATATCCTACCACGCAAGTTTAAATACATACTCGTGTATGCTGAAATATTAGTAGATAAACTCCTAGTAAAATGCAGAACATGCATCAGTATTTCTTAAACATCTGTCATAGCCGATAGAACTACTATGATTTATTATTGTTTACATTTCCCAATAAGGACACCATTTATATCTTTATAATGAAGTATGTTAGGCTAGATGCCGGCCTCTATGTGCAACTCAACAGTTGCAACATACCTACCTACAGGAGCGTCCAACAGTGTATCCTGATCTACGAACACTGTCAGCTTGTATGGATAGAAGACTCTCCCGATAGTCGGGGTAAGCGCCAGGAGGTTATACGTACCTTCCGGACCAACATCCAAGGTTGAAGGGCCAGAGGAGGAAAGGGCCTCTATTCTGGTGATGGGCACTTCGGCGGGATAGGGAGCATCCTGTTCTTCGAAGGAGGAGATCTTCGCCTTTACGATCAGGGGGATGGTGGTATTGGTCTTGATCCCGTAGTGCAGGACCGCACCGTCGGGGTTGAACGCATCGGTAACGGTTAGGGTGCCAACCAGCGCAGTGGTTTCTGGGTCTATCAGGAATCCATGCAAAAGATATCCGGGAGCGGTCGTAGAGAGCGTGATGTTCACGCTGGCAGGCTCACCCGCCGCCCCCACATTGAAAGATAGTACAAGAATATATATTATAAGAAGATATCTCTTCATCAGCCTTCTTCCTCCAAGTAAGCGTGCAAGGTTTCATTCTCCTGCCCCCTAACTATAACGCCAAAGAGAAACTTGTGTCAAGAACGTGACATTAACTATGATTATTATAACGATATATTATAGTATTTATTTTTATTGTCTTTTATTATAAAGGTTTGTATAATTTCATCTTATGACATCATTAAGCATTTTAGATTATTTGTACAAAACCTCTCCCTACTCTATGCATCCTTACAATTCCCCAAGCTTATGGCAGATATTCCCCTATGTCACTTCGAAAGAAGTCAACAATGAGAGATGTTTAGGTTCGATATTCTTTTCAAAAATGAATAATTTTCTTTCGTATAAGCATTTATGCAATTTCATCGTATCGAATAGGTTACCATTTTCGTGCAAAATTCTGTAAAAACTTCTTACATTGTACACGAGCTTTGTATTGTCTTTTTCCCATAAACAGGATACCATATGGGTTGAATCTTACTTATGTAAGAAGTTACCAAGACCAGAGCTCCCCTTGGGATGCACTGATACAATAGAAAGGATACACAAATGATATTGCCAATTGCTTCAGAAACCAAATCGACAATGATAGCCAACCAGCTTGAAGAGATGATCCTCAACAAGAAATACAAGGCGGGTGAGAGCCTGCCCAGTCAGCACACCCTCGCCACCCAGTTCGGTGCAAGCAGCAGAAGTGTCAGGGAAGCGTTCAAGAACCTGGAGGCAAAAGGACTCATAGAGGTGCAGCAGGGCAAAAAGGCCCTGGTAAAGAGCAATAACCTTGACCAGTTCGTTGAATCCCTCTCCATGTCCATGATCAGGAACCAGACACCGGACAAGAAGCTTCTCACCGACCTCATGCAGGTTCGCACCACCATTGAGGTCTCCGCCACCAGGGAGCTCTCCCGTGACCCCAGCAGGATGCTCATCGTACGCTCACTCGACCGTTGCTGTACCAAGATGGAGCACCTGCTTCCCTCCCTTGAAAGCGGCAAGGACACCGAAGCGATCGAGCAGTTCAAGCAGACTGACTTTGAATTCCATGCCACCCTGATCAAGTCAAATGACAACGCAATCCTCACCAGCATCTACGAGAACCTTGCCCCCCAGCTCTATATTGCACTCGACCGTCTTCCGGAGACCTACAACGAACAGCGCAAGAAGGTCAACGAGTACCGTTACCTGGTCGAAGCCTTGGAAAACGGCCAGACAGACCTAGCCGTAGCACTCACCCTGGTCAGCCTGACCACCATCAAGGATAAGTTCGAATCCCTTAAATTCTAGATTGTCCGTATGGGGAGAAAACAGAGAAGCCTCGGTTTCTCTGTTTTTTTGTGCTCAGAAGTCTACATCCCATAAGTATTTATCAAAGTTGGGTGGGCAAATCCTTATGTCAAAAGTGTGATATATGTAGACTAATTAAAGAATTAATAGCAACTGGTGACATATATAAATTATCTGATATGTAAGTATTGCATAAAGTTAAAAAGTAGGTTACTTTATATTCAGCAGGCAACATAGAACTTATGACACCTTAAGTTCGAACATATTAACGAATACTAAAAGGATATCAGAATGAATTATATTTCTGAAACTAAATCAACTAAGATAGCGAAGGCCCTTGAAACCATGATATTGGACAACACCCTCAAAACAGGGAGTTTCTTACCATCGCAACAGAAGTTGGCAGATCAGTTCCAAACTTCCAGCCGCCCGATACGCGAAGCGTTGAAGCTGCTTGAGGCGAAGGGCCTGGTCTCCATCACACAAGGGCGGCGCGCCCAGATCCGCACCAACAGCCTTGACCAGTATGTGGGGACACTCTCTACCAAACTGGTCAACAGTCCCATCAGCACAGGAAAGCTCATGAGAAACCTCATGCAGGTACGCATCTCTGTTGCAACCAGTGCGGCAAGGGAGTTTACCCGGCTTGAGAATCGTGCTGGCTTCCTGGCCCAGCTGTGGAAGGCAAGCAACACCATGGAGGCAGCAGTTCCCAAAGTCTTCAAGAAAGACGCAGAAGGGCTGAAGATGTTCCAGGATGCTGAGAATGAATTCCACCATATCCTCATCAATGCGAACGGCAATCAGATCCTATGCAGCATCTACGACAACCTTGCACCCCTGCTGGTATCTGCCTTGAACGCCATCAAGTTCACCCCGACTCAGCTTGAGAAGCGGGCCAAGGAGTACAGCTACCTGTGTGAAGCACTGCAGAACGGCCAGACTGACCTGGCGGTTGCCCTGGTGCTGGTCACCCTCACCACCTTGGAGAACAAGGTACTTGACCGCTACCCTGACGACAGCGCAATTGCCTACGCCTGATCACAGACGTTCTTCAGCAAGAGGCCTTCCCTGTGGTATAGTCCAACGAGGAGGCCTTTCTTATGCTCACACCCATCATTGAAATCTCACACGCCACAGTGCAAAGGCAGGGAAAGGCAATCCTTGACGATGTCTGCTTTACGGTCAACTCTGGCGAGCATGTTGCGATCATCGGCCCGAACGGTGCGGGCAAGTCCACCTTGGTGCAGGTCATCAGCGAAGAGACCCACCCCCTGTACAACCCCCTGTCCAAGAGGGTCCTCTTCGGAAGGAAGCGGTGGCAGGTGCTTGAATTGAGAAAGAGGCTGGGCATCGTCTCGCAATCACTGCAGTACCTGTGCAACACCACCTACAAGGCGTGGGAGATAGTGGCATCGGGCTTCTTCAGCTCCATCGGTCTGGATTTCCATCATCAGGTTACAGAGGAGCACCTCTTGCGGGTTGAGGAGGTAATGAGAAGCTTTGAGGTCTGGCACCTAGAGGAGAAGCGGATGAACCGCCTCTCTTCAGGCGAGGCGAGGCGTGTGCTCATGTGCCGCGCCAGTGTGCACGACCCTGAGGTGATGCTGCTCGACGAAGCTGGTTCAAACCTAGACTTCCCTGCACGCCACCAGTACAGGGCCTCCCTTGAGCAGCTGGACAGGAGGGGAAAGACCCTGATCCTCGCCACCCACGAGCTCAGTGAGATCATCCCTGCCATAAGGCGTGTGGTGGTCATGAAGGGGGGGCGTATAGTTGCAGACGGCCCCAAGGACGAGATCATCCGGGAGGAGATTCTTTCTTCTGCATATGGGTCAAGGGTCTTTGTCGACCAGCGTGAGGGGCTCTACACCGCCTGGTGTTGACCACTGGAATTCCTTTTTTTTACACAACGATGTTTTTTTGTAGTATATTTTAGGCAAGAACATAACAAGCGAGGTCTGCTATGAAGCGTTGTTCCATCATAATTCACAGTGTAAGCGGTAATTGTTACATAATCGGGTCCTATTTGCAGGAACTCATGATCGAGCGCAATGTAGATGCACGGCTCTACCGTGTTGAAGATCCTGACCTGCATATCTGGGCAAATACCCAAGAGACAACCAATGACTTTTACGAGGACATCCTTGCCCTTCCCGTGGCAAGCTCTGAAACCCTCCTGAAAAGCGATATGGTCATATTGGGTAGCCCCACACGCTTTGGCAACATCTCAGCGGAGATGAAGACCTTTTTGGATACCACCCTCCCCCTCAGCAAGAAACAGAGCCTGGAAAGCAAGTTCTTTGCTTGTTTCACCAGCTGCTCCCATTCCACCTGCGAAGGGGCACATACCCTCAGTGCCATGATCTACTGGGCTCAGAGCATGGGGATGCTCCACATCCCCTACGGTGTCCATGAGGAGCTCGAAAGCTATGACCAGCCGGTTGCAGGCATCGTCCACCTTGCAGGCAGGGAGGACTCCATCCGCCCCAGCGACAGGCTGGGCAAGGAGATGGAGACCTATGCCGATATCCTCAGTGCCTATATCCAGGAGGATGATGAAGAATAGGAATAGCGTGTAGTGCTCCTGTAGCTATCGATTTCTTGAAGGCTGTTTCAAACATTCGTTTGGAACAGCCTTTTTCTCTTGCTGTTCATGTATCCTCTGATGCCTGGTGTGGCCTATCCTCACTGCTTGCGCAGCATACCAGGAGTATGGGACTCATGGCGCTTGAACACCCGGATAAACGAAATGTCACTGGAAAAGCCTATCGCCAATGCAATATCCTTGACGGTCATATCAGTGGAGCTAATCAGTTCCTTTGCCAAATCAATCCTCAGCTGATTGATATAATGGGCAACCCCTATACCAAAGGTAGCCTTGTATGTCGTTGACAGATATGAATTGCTTATACCCATCTGCGCTGCAACATAGTAGAGCCCAAGTGCGGGATTGGTAAAATCCTTCTCAATGAGGCCTTTTGCCCTCTCGGCAATTGACGGACCTACAGGCTTCTCACCTAAGGTCCGGGATTTTGCAAGAATATCGATGACCTCAGCGGTGAGCAATGCGAGCGAGGAGATATCCTCAAAGGTGAAGATCTGTGAGGTGTCTATATCTGCGGCAAGCAGGCCATCGCGCTTGCACTGCTCCATAGCTTTGAGCAGCACAGCCACTACAGGGTCATAGATGTCCCGCAGGTCAGAGAGGTTGGCATATTCGGTCTTATCCCTTTTGTACATTGCTGTGACAAGGGCCTTCGCTTGCCGGAATTTTTGCTGTATCAGAAGCGAGTGGAGCTCATTGCCAGACCGTTTCACCTCCTCTGGGAGCAAATCCATTGAGTAACAGCAGGCGTCTTGCGAATGATTGTCAGAGCTTGCAACATACTGAGCTTCCGAATGGCTCAAGGGAATGTCTATTATCTGGTCATACACAAGGCCAATGCCAATCACCACATCACTATCAGCAAAAACAGCCCTCACCATCTGCTCAATATGTGAAGCCAGCTCCTGCTGAGGAACAATCTCCTCAGTATTGAACAGAAGCACATACGAACCTCTTCGGTAGGAGACAATGACATCCTTGTTGCCTAAGAAGGAGAGGATATCACCACGCAAGGTTTCATCCTCAGAGTTCTTCTTGGTGATGACACTGACAGTAAAATAGGGGTTCTCAAACGTCAGGCCATACCGGGAGGCAACACTGTATGCTTCGCTCTCACTCAAGACCTCTCCACTGAGGATGAAATTCAGAAACAGGCCGCTGATCATGTCCTGCTGCTCTTGCAGCTTGCCTACCCGTATGCTCTTCTCACTAAGGAGCTTCTCTATGTTTTGCTCCAACAAGGCGAATGCGTTCTCCTTGCCATCAGGGTCCACACCCATCTTCTCAAGCATCGCCTCTATTGGCCTGGCATTTTTCCTGCCAAGGATAAAGGATATGAACAAAGCCAATAGGCCTATGACGATGATGAAGGAGATGCAGATAATGAGCATCAGGCGCAAAGGGGCCATGGGCTTCTCCAAAGAGGAGACAAACAAGAAGGTGAATGGCTCAAACCTGGAGGGACATACATATATCATGTGGGAATCGGCAGAAACCTGCGTCTTTATCGCTGGAACCGTCTGTTCCTTGAGGAATGCTGCCAGTTCATCGGAATTGCCTATCTGTGTGATGACCTGTTGTCCTAACAAGATAGCAGTAGAAAGATATTCGCTAGGGGTAAGGAGAGTGGTGTTTGCCACCCTCAGCAATTCGTCCGAGTTCAACCTGATCAGGAAAAACCCCACTACCTCAGAATTATGGATAATGGCATTGATATAGCAGGCCTTGTTCTTCCCCCCATGTTCAATGACAGCAAACCCATTCTCACCCTGCTTGAGAGTCTCGGACCATTTCTCAAAATCAGTAGAGCTGTTCCAATTGTCAAGCTTGTAGTAACTTGGAGCCTCGAAACATCCCAAATCACCAACTATGAGATCTGCTTTCCTAAAGTAGATCTGCACTGATTCCAGTATGGAGTTGACATTGGTATAGTTTCTTAGCTGAACACTTATATCGTAATATTCAGTGGGCACTTCGCTGACCTTTGAGGAAAGCTTCTTCATCGAGGTGATCGTAGGGTCAAGTTCCAGTACCCTGCGATACTTCAAGATTTCCAAGACCTTGGAATCAATGGACTCTTGCAGGTAATCAGCAACAGTCTGGCTGGATGCAAGCAGGTTCTGCCGAAGCGAGAGCAGAACGAATCCCAGAAGGATGGAACAGAGCAAGAGCACGATAACAACGGTGAACATGATTGATTTTACCCATTGTAATGAAGCTCTAAGATTCCTCATGCATACTCCAAAATTATTCTCATTTCATTCGCCAGTATACCCCAGGATCATCCATCAAGGGTTATTGTCCTGTGACTTTTCACCAAGATGTGCACCATGCAAGCCATCAGGGGAAATAGGGCGGGAACTTCCAGGGCAACCATCGTGTTGTGCATTGGGAACTTCCCACCATAGAGACCATACAAGGACCGTCCCGAAGCAAGAAAGCAGACAAACCCACACACCCCGACAATATCCCCAACCTGTTTTCGCAGAAATGATTCTCTGTCCAGAAAGGCTGATGCCCACTGGGACATCGTCACCTCTGCAGCTCCCCCTAGGATGATGGCAAGCACACAGATGTGAAAAGCCCTTGAATGGGCAAGGACCCTGAAATGCATCCTTTCGCCCTCCCTGCATCTCTCATACAGGGGGAGAAGCGAAGCGATCAGCGTCGCACATCCAAGCACGATCACGTTCCAGTCCTCTTAAGCCAAACCTATCGACCAAGCCACCAAAGCCGATATGGGAGGCAAGGAAAAAGATTCCATTTGACTTCCCATGCTGAGGTTTCATGTTCTGCTCAACTCGACAATCTTTGTGTTCACCCTCGCCCTCAAGTCGAAGAGATACTCTTCATCCCAAGGGTAGTGGGTAAAGCTCAGGGCATATCCTACCCCCTCCTCGATCATGGAGACAACTGTCCCACGGTCAGAGAGGCTTTCCAATAAGGTGAATGCCTCCACATCCTGAAATGCAGCAACCTGCACCTCATTGCGGATGGAACTGTACACCTCACCATCATCACCGGGATAGACAAGAAAAGCATCACCTGAAGGAAAAACCTGCCCGCAATCAGTGGTGACATAGGGATTGATATGCTTTTTGGAATACTGGCTGTTATAGAAGTTAAAGCCCCACTGCAAGAAGCCCTCGATCGCATAGAGATAGAGCAACACCCCCATGATCCTATTCCTTGCGCTGGGCATGGAGAAGAACCTGTTGGGAACATCCTTTCCCTGGCCAACACAGTAATAGACCCACAGATGCTCAACCTTGTTGTCAACAAACGTCTGGATGTGGTCGTTCGAAGGTATGGGATTGGTGACAATGCCCTTTTGATAGAACTCAAAGCTGGACAGGGCGTCCATCACAATGCAACCGTCTAGCAGGTCGATGACCTGGGCCTTAGCAGCAAGGTAGGAATCCAAATGTGCTTCATTGGGCTCATCGGATATGTGGAACCTCAGATGCTGCTTCTCATATCCCGCTTGTGCAAGAGCCTCAAGCAGACTGGGGACGAAGCTAGTAAGGAATGTACGGTATTCCAGATCGGTTGCACGTACATGCCAGCCAAAGAGCATCGTCTCTACTCCATCAACTATGGCCATAATTTTAGGAGTCGCATAGGCACCCCACTGCGTAAAGAAGTGAGCTATCTCCAAGTGCGTGATACCTACCTTCCTGCAGATACTACACCACCGATCGAGCTTGGCGAAGTCGAAGCTGTACTCCCCCTCTGTCCTTGTGATGCCTACCAGCTGAACCGTGGTGCGCTCCCCTCCGATCTGTGTATCCAAAGGAGGAGTGAATATAGGGGTAAGCAGCATGTTGACCCTGCTCTCCTTTGCAGCAAAAGTCATGAAGTTCTCCAGGATTCTCCAATACTCCTCACTGAAGACCTCCTCCCCATAGTAATCTGCGATGCAATCGGCATGAAACCACTCGGTGTGGAGCAAGCTCTGCTGCGGCAGCCTTTGGTCGATCACCTCAAGGGTCAATGCAGTTTGCCAATCAAAACGGCTTGCAGAGGATGGGACCTTTGTCTCTTCATTGACCAGGGTCAGATACTTGTCTGCACTGACCTTGACGGTAAGTGCATATGATCCGCTCTTCGCACCTTCCAGATCGAGATCTATCCAAAGGCTCTTGTACTGATTTGCAACCGGTCGTATCCTACCCGTTGCAGGGACCAGGAGGTCGGGGAACAGGCCGGGATCTGTACGCAGATAATTACGGTCCCTCACATGGGTTGCCGGATAGTGCGAGGGGATAAGTTCGACACTGCGTATCCTGGGAATGACAGGGCACCCTTCGATGCTGAAGACAAACTCCTGCTGCGTATCCAATGCAATCTCATCCGAGACAGAATAGACCAGCTGGAATGCCAGTCGTTCATTGGAAAGCCCACTGAACAGATGCGTTCGAAGTGGTTTCGGTCGTGAATCAGGAAAGACCTTTTCCAAAGAACTGGTAAGAAAAAACTCGTAAGAAGCCATACAAACCTCCAAAATAGTTAGCCTTTGATGCCATTCAGGGCAATACCTTCAATGAACTGCTTCTGTAGGAACATATAGAGTAGGAAGGGGGGAAGGAAGGTCAATGTAGAGCCAGCCATGACAAGGCCGTAGTTGGTCCCATAGTTTCCTTTAAGCGCCGCAATAGCCAGCGTCAGCGTCTTCATGTTCGGCTTTGACGCGATGACCAACGGCCAGAGAAAATCATTCCATGCCGTAATGAAGGTAAAAATGGTCAGAGAAACAAGCACCGCCTTGATCAGGGGAATCACCATCGTGAAGAAAATCCTGTTTTCACCGCATCCATCAATCCTGGCAGCTTCCAACAGATCATTTGGGACATTTGCCATGAACTGCCTGATAAGGAACACACCAAAGGCATTGATGATGGGTAAGATCAAAGCTGGATAGGTATTCATCAGTCCCATTGATTTCATGATGACAAAGACTGGGATCAAGGTCACTTGCCCGGGGATCATCAAGGTTGCAAGGTACGCAAAGAACAGCGTATCCCTGTAGGGAAACTTCTTTTTTGCAAAAGCGTATGCAGCCATGGAGCTGACAAGGCAATTCAGGATACAAGCCGATACGGTCACCACGGCACTGTTGCGGAAATTGACCAGCAGGTTGAAGTTCTTGAATACGCGGCTGTAGTTGATGAGACTAAACTCTGATATGTCAAACTTGAAATTCAGCATGGTCTTTTGTGTCAGTGATATCAAAGCCATATATACAAAAGGGAAAATCGCTCCAAGGGCGATGATAGCTAGGGCCATCAGCAGTATCACAGGGAGAAATGGAGAACTTTTTCGTTGCATATCAGTCATTCTCCTTTCCAAACAGTCGCTTTTGTAAGATTTGAAACGCTATTACAAAGACAAACATAAGCAAGGCGACAGTAGAGGCATACCCCATGTTGTATGCCTTGAATGCGGCATTGTAGATGGTCAGGACCAAGGTCTGGGTAGAGAGGCCCGGGCCTCCTCCTGTCATCGTATATACCATGTCAAAGACCTGGAACGACCAGATGGTGCCGAGCGTCATGACAAGGTAGGTGATGCGAGAAAGGCAGGGAACCGTCACATAGGAGAATTTCTGGAGTTTGGTTGCACCATCAACTTCAGCAGCCTCATAGAGCTGTCTGGGGATATCCATAATCCCTGCGTAGAAGATAACAAGAAAGTAACCCACATTTTTCCAGATGGTAGCCATGCTGACGCTCAACAAGCTGGTTGTCTTGCCACCCAGCCAATTGACTGCTCCTATACCGATCAAGTCAAGGATGTAGTTGACAGGGCCTGTAGGGGCAAGCAGCATGGACCAAAGGGTTCCTACCAATACTGCTGAAGCTATTACAGGAACAAACATTGCGCTTCGGACAACATTGCCGAATTGGTTTTGGCACTTACCAGCAAGAATTGCTGCTATGAACAAGGAAAGTGCTGTTTGGACAGGCACTGTGAACAGGGTGAACACAATGGTGTTTCTCAATGATGCCCAAACATAGGGATCGTGCACCATCCTGATGAAATTATCGAACCCTACAAACTGTGGCTTCTGGATCACATTGTACTTGGTGAAACTGTACATAACATCCATGGCAATGGGTATGAACGAAAAGATCATAATCAGGACAAGACTTGGCAAGATATAGGAAAAGGCGAAAACCATCTCACTTTTTTTCTTATGCATTGGCAGTTTCCTTGGAAGAACCTGACAAAGGCTAAGCCTTTGCCAGGTATGAGGTGTCACGCCACCTATTATTTCGAGATAACGCTCTTACTGTATTTGACAGTATTCTGTATCGCCTTCTCGGGAGTAAGGTCACCAAGCATCATCAGCTGGAGGTTCTTGTACAGGGTATCCATGACCATAAAGGCACCTTCGGCAACCGGCAGTGTGTGGAAGTACTTGCTGTCATTGTCGAACATATCCTTGAAGATCGGATTGGCGTTGTACTCCTCATCATAGGTAATGGGTGGGAAGGAGGCAATCTCCTTATGGTATCGGGTCATGACAGGGGCACTTGTGATGTACTTCATCAAGGAAGCTGCAAGCTCCTTATGTTCACTTGCACTGTTCATGATAAGTGAATCTGAAGCTACCCAAATGGCTTTCGTCTTGTTCTGGAAGCTGGGAATGAACGTCCAGTTCTTCATTCCGGCCTTCTCAAGCGCATTGGCACTGTTTGCATCCATGGAGGCAATGGCAACGCGTCCTTCAATGAAGGCATCCCTGATCTGCGTCCCTGCCATTGCCATACACTCATTGGAAATTACCCCATGCTTGAACTTGAGGTCATACAGAAACTGTGCGGCCTCCACAGCTGCTCCATTATCAAGAAGGGCAACGGCTGTACTGTCTGAGTTATAGATTGTGCCACCCGATTGCCAGAGGTACGGATAGTAGACGTTGTTCAATGCGCCAATGGCGGGGTCGGCCCACTCCTGTGCAAAGGGAATGACTGCAGGGACATTGTTCTTGATCCTGACGGTAGCGGCGACAAGCTCATCCCAGGTCACAGGAATTTCTGTTATCCCGGCCTTGGCAAGGATATCCATGTTCATGAAGGGGACACGGGGATTGCCAACAATGAACGGCAGTACATACTGGCGACCTTTTACCTTGCCCTTGTCCCAATAGACATAGTTCTGTTTTTCTTTTTCAGTAAAATAGGAATCGATTTCAGCAAGGGTCCCCATCTCAATGAAGTCGTTGAACATCTCAAGGTACATATACCCCACATCCGGGCCTTCACCTGAGGCGAACCCTGTGAGGTACTTCTCCTCATAGCCACCCCAAGGGGTGATCTCAATGGCAAGGTTGACATTGTTCTTCTCAGCCCAGGGCTGCAAAGTATCGGTCCAAAACACCTGATCCAAGGAATCGGCACTACCGAATGGAGGCAGCCAAAGCAAAAGGTCTGTCTTCCTGACAGAAGCCTTGGCTCCAGAACTCTCTGCTTGCCCTGCAGCAAACAGGCAACTGACCATAGAGATGATCAATACCGTAGCAAGTAACTTTTTTTTCATGGGTCTGAATCTCCTTTTTTGTATCTATAGTCTATGTCCTGATTGCTCGAGCTGTATATTTCCTATTTTTCCTATTTGCCATACACAAAAATAGATAATGAAAACCTAAAGAATACTATCTATTCTTTAGGTTTTACCGTATTAGGCTTGCTATTTTTTAGGTGGAGCCTGAAAGGGCCTTATGGCTGGTACTCCTTGTTCGCATCCGAATCCTTGGAGAAGAACTCCTTTATCCGATGGATCCAGCGCTTGAGCCTTCCTTTTCCATAGCGGGTCTTGTAGTCATTGGTAGCACTTGCAATGGAGACCTCATGGCTGCCGCTCATGTGCTTGAGGTTATCCCAGTGCCTGACTATCCACAGGTAGAGGTCCCCCTCTGTATTGCCAGGGAAGGAGGAGAGCAGCTTTGCCATGCGCACCTCATCGATGATGGGCATATATACGGTGCGGTACCACGAACGTGCTGCCGTCTCAAAGCTCAGCTCCTCTTCCTTCCCCTCGTTGATGTAGTACTTGTGCACAAGGATGTGGTTCACCATCTCAGGATAGGAGCCGGGGGAGGTGAAGCGGATCTGGTCCATCGGCAGGAATGTAGGGGTGTACTGCGCTATGAAGCGTTCGCGCTCATACTCGACGACACGCTTTGCCAGCTGCTTCATTGTCAGGCCGGCTTCCAGGGCTATCTCGGTATCGAGGCCGACTACCTCGGCATCAATGAACTCAATGCCCTGTGTCTTCGCAACCGAAACCCGATGGTTCCCGTCACGCACGAAGTACCACTCCCCTACCTTATATACGGATATCGGGGGCAGGATGACATACTCCATCGCCGCCCTGTCGATGCTCTGCCAACGGGAGCGCAGCATCTCTTTCTTGGGATAGAAGGCCAAGGTGAAGTCCTGATACCGGCCCTCGCTGCCTATGATCTTGTCCACGGAGATGGTCCTCATCCCCAGGTATGTCTCATTCTTAGGCTTGATCAGCTCGGTAACAGCATACAGGGAGAGCAGGTCCGTATTCTTCCAGGCGAGACTGCCGAGCAGGGATTGCATCCTTCCCCGGGTACGGGCCTTTTCAAAATCCTCTCTAGCCTGATTGGATGTGTTAATTGCCACTGTATCTATCCTTTCCTAGTGAAGGGTCCTCCAGCATGTAGTTCTGAAAGACGTTGATGATCTTGGTTTCCTTATATACAGTATGCCTGTTTGCATTCAGGTCATGCAAGTGTATATGGCCGTGCAGGAGGTACTTTGGCTTGAACCTCTCCATAAAGGTCAGGAAGGTGGCAAAACCCTGGTGACAGCGGTCGGTGTCATCGCCGAGTCCGAGGGGGGCGGCATGAGTGAGCAGGATATCCAGGTACCTTCCCCGAAACAGGCGGTTGAACAGCAGGTGCGGCACCATCTTCAGTATCCTGAAGGACATCTCCCGTTCAGTGAACTGATGCTTGCCCTTGTTGTACCGCATGGCACCGCCAAGGCCTGCTATGATGAGCTTGTTGCGCTTGTCATAGACAACCTTCCCATCGACAAAGTCGCCTCCGAACGAAGGCAGCAGCTGCATCGAGCCCTTGCTGTCGGTATAGCCATACTGCACCGTGGTAGCGGAGGTGCTGAACTGATGCAGGTACTCCAGGTTATGGTTTCCAAACACAAAGTACAGGGGTTTGTTCAGCGATGAGATGATAAACTCATAGTACTTCAGCGGAAGGTCTCCGGCTGCCAGCACGAGGTCGACATCCCCATATCGCGATACTATGTTCTTGGAGTAGATAAGGGGGTCTGTCTCATCGGAAATGCAGAGTATTTTCATCGCTATCCTACCAGGTATCCGCAGTCGACGACCAGGACATGCCCGGTTATCGCCTGTGCGTCTGAGAGAAACGAGACACAGGAGGCAACCTCCTCAACCCTGACCATCCTCTTAAGGGGGGCACGGCTTTCAAACATGACTCGTACAGGATTGGCCGCATCAGAGAGATGGGGGGAATCGAGCAGGCCAGGGGCAACAGCATTCACCCTGATGGGTGCCACCTCTGCGGCAAGGCTCTTGGTGTATGCCACCACAGCCCCTTTGGATGCATCATAGTGTGCGGTCTGGCCAAAGCCAGGGTGGATGGCATTGATCGAGGCGATGTTGATGATGGAGGGGCAAGAGGATTTCTCCAGCAGGGGCAGGGCACTACGGGTGACCAGGAACAGGCCTTTCATATTGATGTCAAATACCCGGCCCCAAGCCTCTGAGGTCAGGTCCTGTTGGTCAGAGAGGGTAAAGAGCCCGCTGTTGTTTACCAACACATCGAGAGCATCAATTCTGGAGAACAGAGCTGTGATGCTCTCTTCGCTGAGCAGGTCCAACTCCTCTATGACAAGCCTATCGCCAAGCTCTTCCTTCAGGGCAATGGCTCCGTCACGGTTGTGGGCATAGGTGGCGATGACCTGGTCCCCCTCTTGGATACAAAGGCGGCAGATGGCCTTGCCAAGGTTCCCTGTCCCTCCCGTTACCAGGACTGTTCTCATCGGTCCTCCTCGCGTAAGAAATCTACCAGGCGGGTGCAGGCCGGATAGTCCTGCATCAATGTGATCTTCCCTTGTATATAGCGGCTCTGGTCATAGGGGGGGCACATGGTTGTGGCGCAGAGGGCATACCCTCCCTCCAGCAGCTTTGTCCCCTGATAGCACCCCCCGGGGACGAGGGACAGGGGGGCAACCCCCTCTCCAACCGGCCCGAGCAGGGAGAGGGAGTGCCTGCCGTCAGGATAGAGCACCAGCTGCTCAAGGGGTGAGCCCTGCAAGAAGTACCACAGCTCATCGGTGGGCAACCAGTGCAGAGAGGAGAAGCTATCCTCGGTTACCAGATAGTAGATGGTCCCCCCCAGGATCGAGGAGCCACTTCGGTGGGTATAGTACTTGCGAAAATACCCACCCTCCCCTTCAAGCTCCTTGAGGCCAAGCTTCTTTATCAGAAGAGCGACCTCTTCGATCAGAGCGGCCATGAGCGGGTAACGCCACGGATCAGGGCGGCAAAGCTCTCCTTGACCATTTCGCTGGTCTCCATCACCTCGTAATGGTTGAGCGGCTGGTCCAGGATCCCTGCAGCCATATTGGTGATGCAGCTGATGCCCAGCACCCTCATGCGCATGTGGCTCGCAGCGATGGCCTCGGGGGCTGTTGACATGCCCACCGCATCGCTGCCCAGTATCCGTGCCGCCCTGACCTCAGCCGGGGTCTCATACGAGGGCCCGGCAAAGAACATGTAGACACCCTCCTGCAACTTCATCCCCAGTGTCTCAGCCTCATCCCGGGCTATGCCCATCAGCGTCTTGTCGTACGTGTTGGTCATGTCAAAGAAGCGGGATCCCAGCTTGTCATTGTTGGGCCCGCGCATCGGGCTGTCCGCGATGAGCTTGATATGGTCGGTGATCAGCATCAGGTCCCCGGGCTTGAAGGAGGTGTTCACCCCCCCGGCGGCATTGGTGACCAACAGGTCCTTGATGCCCATGGCATGCATAACCTGTATGGGGAATACCACCTGGTCCATCCCATACCCCTCATAGTAGTGGAAGCGCCCCTGCATGCACATCACACGCCTGCCTTCCAGAATGCCTATCACCAGGCGCCCCTTGTGACCGTAGACCGTAGAGACGGGGAAGAAGGGAATATCCTTATAGGAGATATAGATGCGATCTTCCAGTTCTTCGGCCAGGTCCCCCAGGCCACTACCCAGCACCATACCGATGAGCACAGGCTCATCACCAATGCGCGAGGTTATGTACATCGCCGCTTCTTGCATCTTCTCATTCAGATTTTCCATATATCCTCCATTAAAAAAAGAATTGCTTACACCAACAGATAGTATCGCACATATCCTAGAACGGGTCTCCCACCGCCTTCGGGGCCGCCGACTTCTTGGAGAAGATCACCAGGGCGAGCAGCGTGGCGATATAGGGGAAGACCTTGAATATGACAGGTGGTATGACATTCAAGGAAGGGATGACCTGCGAAACGTTGGCAATGGTGGTGGCGATGCCAAAGAAGAAGGTCGCCCCAAGTATGCCAAGAGGCTTCCACTGCCCGAAGATCAGGGCGGCAAGGGAGAGGAATCCCAATCCGGCGACCGTGCCGTTGAACTCACCGGAATAGGTTACCAGGATCACCGATCCACCGAGTCCGGCAAGGGCTCCGCTCATGGTGACGCCGAAGTAGCGCATCATGCGCACATTGACACCAGCTGAGGCGACAGCCGAAGGGTGTTCGCCACAAGCCCTGAGACGCAGGCCGAAGGAGGTCTTGTAGAGCAGGATCCAGGAAAGGGCCCAGATGATCAGACACAGCCAGGTTGTCCAGTAGGTCTGGCTGAAGAACAGGGGCCCCAGGATGGGTATCTTTGCAAGGAAGGGGATGTTCTTTCGCACAATGCCCATGAAGATGCGCACGTTGCCACTTCCGGAGATGGTACGGGCAAGGTAGACAGTGAGGGCACCTGCCAGCATGTTGATGGCGGTTCCGCTGATTATCTGGTCAGCACGCAGGTTTATGGAGGCGAAGGCGTGCAGTAGCGAGAAGATCGCCCCTGCAATGACTCCGACAAGCAAGCCGAGTGGCAGGGCATTGATGCCTAGCGTTGCTTCAGTCAGCTTGATGGTGATCGCCGATGCAAAGTATCCGACAAGCATGAGCCCTTCAAGGCCAATGTTGGTGACACCGCTTCGTTCGCTGTACAGCCCTCCCAAGGAGGTGACCAGCATGGGTATGGTGTAGGCTATCGCATAGGGAAAAATCTGTGTAAGGGTTACCCACATATTATTCTACCTCCTTGTTTGTTTGAGCATCAATGGCGGCCTGTTCCTTTTTGTCTCTCTTGTCTCTTCTAAGCTTTTTGAAAAGAGCCTCCCAAATTCGTTTGAACAGGACACTGGTAGCGGTGAAGTAGATGATTACAGCTATGATGGTATCGGCGATTTCCGGCGGGACTTTGGTCATGGCGTTCATAAAGCCCTTGCCCGACTGCAGGATACCGAAGAAAAGCGAGCTGAAGAAGACCCCCAGAGGATTGCTCGCTCCAAGCAGGGCTACTGCGATGCCGTCAAAGCCTTGGGATGGAAGCACGCCGATCTGCATGTTGCGCGAGTACCCGGTATAGAAGGTCAGGCCGGCAAGGCCGGCAAGGCCCCCTGCGATCATCATCGAGAGGATCACATTCTTATTGACCTTGATGCCAGCATACTCGGCACAATCGCGGTTCGAGCCCACCGCCTTCAGCTCGAAACCCAGTGTCGTCTTGTCCAGGATGAACTTGATGATGATGACAGAGGCTATGGCTACGAAGAAGCCCAGGTTCATGTAGGAGCCCTGGAAAAGCTTGGTAAGCCAGGGCGAGCGCAGCGTCTGGGTAATGGCGATGCTTGCAGACTCGGTCTCAAGGGAAGGTCCCTTCAGATAGGCAGGGACAAAGTAGTAGACAGACCAGTATGCTATCCAGTTCATCATGATGGTCGCCACGACCTCATGCACATTGAACTTCGCCTTCAGAAACCCCGGAATGATTCCCCATAGTGCACCCCCAAGGAGGGCTGAGAGGATAAGGACAGCAAGGTAGAGGGGACGGGGCAGAAAGATGTGGTGTGCCACCAAGGTGGCGCACAGGCCGCCTACCAGCATCTGACCGCTCGCTCCGATGTTGAACAGGCCGGTCCTGAAGGCAAAGGCTACAGAGAGCCCCACCAACATCAGGTTTGTTGCGGTGGCAAGGGTGTTGCCGATGCGCTCGATGTTCATCAGCCCGCCACGGAACAGGTACCAAAATCCGGTAAAGGGGTTGCTCCCTATCGACGCCATAAGGATGGCACCTGCCAGAAGCCCCAACAGAACCGCACTGATGGCAATAAGGAAGGCATTGCTTCTCATCTCTTTGGACTCTTTATCACTCATCGCTTACCGTCCTTTTCTTTTACGCCGGCCATCATCAGACCGATGGAGCTCTCATCAGCATCCTCGGTCCTCACCACGTCAATGAGCTCCCCTGAGTACATGACAGCGATCCTGTCGGAGAGATTGAAGATCTCATCCAGTTCAAAGGATACCAAAAGGACCGCGTGCCCCTTGTCCCGGTGTGCGATCAGTTGGGAGTGTATGTACTCGATGGCGCCGACATCCAGGCCTCTGGTCGGCTGCACGGCAATGAGCAGCTCCGGATCCGAGACAACCTCACGCCCCACTATGAGCTTTTGCTGGTTGCCTCCCGAGAGCTTTCCAGCAAGCGAGTAGATTCCCTCGCCGCTGCGCACATCAAACTGGGTCACCACATCCTGGGCATACTGCTCTATATAGTCGGCATTGAGGATTCCCCGATTGCTGAAGGGGGGATGGTAGAACTCCTTGATGGCGATGTTGTTGAATAGCGAACTCTCCATGACCAGGCCTCGCTTTTGCCGGTCTTCAGGGATGTGGCCCAGGCCGACCTCGTTTCGCTTGCGCACCGAGGCGTGGGTGATGTCATTGCCATCGAGGACGATGGTCCCTCCCTCCACAGCCCTCAAGCCGGTTATCGCCTCGATCAGTTCGGTCTGCCCGTTTCCGTCTACCCCAGCGATCCCT
This sequence comes from Sphaerochaeta sp., assembly GCA_034007055.1. Lineage (GTDB taxonomy): Bacteria > Spirochaetota > Spirochaetia > Sphaerochaetales > Sphaerochaetaceae > Sphaerochaeta. Next base: position 97,492 of record JAVERP010000005.1, on the reverse strand, counting down.
ACAATCTCCCCGCTCTTGACCGAGAGGTTGAGACCCTTGACCCCAAGCATCTTCTTGTTGTTCATCACATTCAGGTCGTAGAGTTCGAGGATGACCCTGCCCACCTGCGCAGGCTTCTTCTCGACGGTAAAGCTTACAGGACGGCCGACCATCATGGAGGCCATCTCGGCTTGTGAGGTTTCCTTCACTTCCACCACTCCGATGAGCTTGCCTCGGCGGATGATGGTGCACCGGTCGGCAACCTCCTTGATCTCGTTGAGCTTGTGGGTGATGAGGATCACCGACTTGCCCTCTGCGACCAGGTTGCGCATGATCTGCATCAGGTCGATGATCTCCTGGGGGGTAAGAACCGCGGTAGGTTCGTCCAATATGAGTATCTCGGCATCGCGATAGAGCATCTTCAGGATCTCCACGCGCTGTTGCATGCCGACGGTAATATCCTCGATTATCATGTCAGGATCGATATTCAGCCCATACTTCTCAGAAAGGGCCTTGATGTGTTTTGATGCTGACTTGCGGTCAAGGAAGAATTTCCCTTCCTTTCCAAGGATGATGTTCTCTGTAACGGTAAAATTATGTACCAGCTGGAAGTGCTGGTGGACCATCCCGATTCCCAGATCATTGGCATCATTGGGGCTGTTGATGGAGACTTCCTTTCCCCGAACTAGAATCTTTCCCTTGTCAGCACGGTACAAACCGAAAAGGATGCTCATCAGGGTGGACTTTCCCGCTCCATTCTCTCCGAGAATAGCATGAATCTCCCCTTGCCTTATCTGCAAGGTAATATCGTCGTTTGCGACGATACCAGGGAACTCCTTACGAATGTTTAGCATTTCAATAACATGGTCCATTGGTAAACTCCCTATGGGGATACGCTTTGCACGTAGTGTAGGATAGGTCTATAATAGCACACAAGGGTCACCTTTGTTTGGTGACCCTTGCATGTAGGAGTGAAAGGGAGCCTTATTTGAAAAGGCCGTCCTTGGATGCAGCAACCTTTACTTCACCACTCTTGAGCTTGGCATAGACCTTTGCCACTTCGTCAGTGACACTCTTAGAGAGGTTCGGGTTGTTCACAGGGATACCAACGCCGTCGTTAGTTGCATCGAGATGGAGGACTTCACCACCGGGGAACTCGCCGTTGAGCTCAGCCTTGATCATATCATAGGAGGCGCGGTCGAGGTACTTCATGGCGGAGGTGAGGATGATGGACTTTCCACCGGCACTCATCAAGCCTTCAGGATACTGGTCGACGTCAACACCGATGACCCAGACATCCTGTCCAGCGGCTACACGGTTCTTAGCTTCGTTGATAACGCCAACTCCAACACCACCAGCTGCTGCGAAGACAACCTTCACACCCTTGTCATACATGGATGCTGCAATCTGCTGACCTGCACTGATATTGTCAAACGTGCCCTGGTAGAGGTTGTTTTCCTGTTTCATGACAATTTTGGTGCCGTGGTTCTTGTTTGCATATTTCACACCCTGCTGGAAGCCCCAGTTGAACTTCTGCACAGCGGGAATTTCCATACCACCGACAAACCCAAACTCAGCATCCTTCATCTGAAGGGCTGCGGCAAAACCGGCAAGGAAGCCAGATTCGTGTTCTGCCCAGTAGACACCGACAACGTTCTTCTCAATGCGGAAGACCGAGTAGTCAGCACTGTGGGGCTCGCCGTCAAGGATGACGAACTTTACCTTGGGGTACTTGTCCTGAGCTTCAAAGAGTGTGGTCTCAAATTTGAATCCGGGGCATATGATCATGTTGTACCCTGCATCGACAAGGTTACCAATCTCTTTCAAGTAGTCGGCTTCTGTTGTTCCGGCAGGCTTGAGATACTTGATATCCAGACCATAGTCAACACCAGCTCGCTTGACACCTTCCCAGGTTCCCTGGTTGAAGGATTTGTCATCAATGGTACCTGCATCAGTTACCATTCCTACGCGAAGATTGCTTTTTCCAGTTTTTTCGCCTGATCCCTGGGCAAAGGCCATGGAACCGAGCATAAGCAGGATACATAAGACAACAGTCAGTTTCTTCATACAGTTTCTCCTATTAGTCGTTCGTGATTATAACGGGTCATTACCTCTCCATTCTACAATCCCCTCCTGCTGTTGTCAAACAAAGAAACCGCTCGTTCGAAGGATAGCGCACAGGGTATTTCTCCCCGATACAGTCAATTACGACAGAAGATGCAAAAAACAAGATAAAAAAACTGTATGAGAAAAAAATGGCTTTCCCCTACAAAACACAAACGGCAAGACTTTCATGAGAGAAGTCTTGCCGCATACAACGCCCTGGAGGTGCCATCAGGTTCGTTCAGACTCGAGGAGAGCCAGGATATAGGGCCCGACGCCCTTGAAGTCATCCTCGACCACCGGCTCCGAAATATAGTAGGAAAATGTTCCTGGTCTGTAGGGGTTGCCCCCAAGTCCTGCAACCGAGCAGATCCCCCCAAGATGGAGAGTGCCTCTCTCGTCCCGACGAAGGAAGGTCGTGTTCAGTCCTTCCAAAGCTTTTCTTGCCTGGTTGAGGTAGAGCTCCTGCTCCTTGGCATCGGTGACGATGCCAAGCCTGACCGCCTTGAACAGGACGGCGGCGAACATGCTTGAAGCGGAAGACTCAAGGTAGTTGCCCTTCTCGCCGCCCTTGTCCATCACCTGATACCAGAGGCCTGTACTGTCCTGGAAAGAGAGGACGGCATCCAGGACAGAGGTCAGGATTTTGATAAGGACCTCCTTGTGGGGAAGCAGTTCATAGATGTCCACCAAAGCCATGCAGAACCACCCTACGGCGCGACCCCAGAAATGGGGGGAGAGCCCCGTCTGCTGGTCTGACCATCGCATACCCTTCGATTCGTCATAGGCGTGGTAGAGCAGCCCGGTATCAGGATCGGAAAGCAGTGCATATACTCTCTCTACCTGTCTGATCAGGTCGTCAATGTCCTCATCCCCTCCAAATCGGGTGGCATACTGCGCATTGAAGGGTCCCTGCATATACACACCGTCAAGCCAGATCTGCCAAGGATAGATCTCCTTATGCCAAAACACCCCGCTGAGGGTCCTGGGATGGTGGACCAGCTGATCCTTCAGCCTGTGGGCGGCAAGCAGGAATCGCTCCTCCCCTGTTCTGTCATGGAGGGCGAACAGGTTCCGCCCTGCATTGATCTGGTCAAGGTTGTACTCACCCTTGCGGTAGGTTGCGATCGTCCCGTCCTGGCCGATGAGCGGGTCGTACAAACTGTAGGCCCAAGGGGAGAATTCCTCCTCGAGATGGTAGTGTTGGCCTACCGCCAGGCAGGCCTGTATGACCAAGCCATGTTCGTAATGCCAACGCATCATACCTTTGACATATCGATCTTTCACACCCCTGGCCATGACAAGGGAGAGGGGAACACCTGAGTTCATTACTATGTCCTTCCTGAAATACATCTCTTGTGTGCAAGTGGCCAGCCATATAGCTGGCCACATACCATGTCCGTACGCTAATTGGTCAGCAGGTTGTTTTCCCGAGCAAAGGCAACGCCCTTGTCGTTCCAATCCTGTCCGCCAAGGCGCTTGAACTCATCAAGCCACTTTGACCAGGCTGCAGGAGTCAGACTCCTTTTGCCGGTGATGAACTCACTTAGGCCCTGTTCATAGAAACGCTTGAGGTCAGCATTGGGAATGGGCAGGGTGTCTGATCCGATCTGGGCTGTCCAGGCCTTGGTCTGCATCTCACGAAGCACCGCCAAAGCAGACATCTCCTTCTTGCTCACCTCGGTTGTGTACTTGGGGTATCGGGCATAGAGCTCGATGTCACCGTTGTAGAAGACCATGTTCCTCAGCTGTGTGACCGTCTGGCCGCCAGGAGCGGAGAAGGCAAGGTCGGCATTGGGAAGGTTTGCCGCAACAGGGATGCCGTTTGCATCCTTGGTATAGTTGACCCCTTCGACGCCCCAACCAAGAAGATAGTACCCCTCTTCCGAGGCCATCCATTCAAGAAGGGCGGCGATCTTGTCGGTCTTGCCTTCCTTGGCGGCCTTGGCGCTGATGGCATAGATTCGGAAGTTTGCAGTATAGGGCCCGATGGAGGCCTTGCCCTGAGGTCCCTTAGGAGGATCGATGATGACCCAATTGCCCTGAGGGAAGTTCTTGTCAAACGGCGCATAGTTGGACTGTGCGGCAAAGGCGGCATTCTGCTCGCGCATGATGCCGAACCTGCCCTGCTTCCAAGCGGCCCTGAAGTCATCCTTTTTGTAGGAGAGCCAGTTGGGGTCGATGATTCCTTCATCAGCGATCTGCTTGAGAAAGAGCATGGCATCATAAAACTCAGGCTTCAAAAGGTTCAGCCCTGCACCGGTCTCTTCCAGACTCCAGGTGCCATCGACTCCGAAGGCTCCAAACAAGGGCTCCAGGCGTCTGCCGGGCCATGCTTCATAGTTGTTGATCTCCTGGAAGGCTCCATAGCCCCAGGTGTCGTTGCGTCCATTGCCGTCAGGGTCGTTGAAGGAGAAGGCGCGCATCACCGTCAGCAACTCGTCGGTGGTCTTGGGAATTTCCAGCCCAAGGTTATCAAGCCAGTCCTTACGGATGAGAAGGCCCTCATTTTTCATGATGGAACCAGGGTCTGCAAGGCCATAGGTCTTGCCACCGATGCGGGCATGGCTCTTACTGACTGCATCATAATGGTTAGCAGTCCTAACAGGCATCTTCGCATACAGATCGTCGACAGGGGCTATCAGGCCCTGGGGGACAAGACGTCCCAGGACATCGCGCCTGACCATGAAGAGGTCAGGCAGGTTGTTGGCTGCGGCAGCCGCCTGGACCTTCACATCCTGGTCACTCTCATTCGAAGGCAGGGCGGTCAGCTTCAGCTCAATTCCCAGCTTCTCCCTGATGATCTCAAAACCGACCCAATCCGAGGGTGGTGGTCCAGCTTCTGTGACCGCAGCCCCATACCAGAGCTCGATGGTTGTAGGGCCAGCAGGCTCCTTTGCTCCCTGTGCGAACAGGGCCAGTGATGCTAGCAGGACAACTGCCACGAGCATACTACGCGTACAATGTTTCTTCATGATGAATCCTCCTTACATGAAGTGCTTCGATGGATGTTCCTATATGCAAGCCGGCAGGAAAAAGGCTAGCCCTTCACACTGCCTAGCAACGTACCCTTGGTGAAATATTTCTGAATGAACGGATAGGCGGCGATCATCGGTATGGCGCTCATGAAGACCGAGGCAGCCTTGATGGCGGCTATGGGGGCATCGCCGAAGGCGCTGACCTCCACATACTCGTTCATTCCGCTGGCCATCAGGATGTTGCGCAGCAGGATGGGAAGCGGCTGCAAGAGATTGCTGTTCAGATAGAGCATAGCGTGGAAGAAGTCATTCCAGAATGAGACCCCGTAGAACAGGCCGATGGTCATGATGATAGCCTTGGAAAGGGGCAGGATAATACGAAGGAGCACCTGGATCTCACTGGCCCCATCGATGCGTGCCGACTCCTTCAGCTCATTGGGCAACCCTTCAAAGAAGGAGCGCATGATCAGGCAGTTGTAGGTGCTTATGGCCCCCGGAAGAAATATTGCAGCAAGGTGGTCTATCAGCCCTAGATTGGTCACCAGGAGGTAGGAGGGGATCATCCCCACATTGAAGACATAGGGGACGATGATCAACAAATTGAGGTACTTCCGGCCTGGCAAAGTCGGTATGGAGAGCACATAGGCAAGGGGAATGGTAAGGACCAGAGCGGAGGCAACCCCCCCGACAAGGATGAGGAAGCTGTTCTTGAACGCCAGGATGAAGCCCTGGTTTCCCAACAGGGCCTTATAGGCCGCGCTCGACCATTCCCAAGGGGCGAGGAACATCCCTTGCAGATTATTCCCAATATAGTCGTTGGGCCTGAAGGAGAGGGTGATGGTGCTCCACAGCGGTACTGCTATGATCACAAGCAAGACCAGAAGGAACAGGTCGACTAAAAAGTTGAATACATAGTCGGACTTGCTGGGCTTGATGGCAACAAAACTTGTCCCCACTCTTCGGTATCGGCCTTGGCTTTTTCGTAGTTTCATTAATAACATATACCGACTCCTAAAAGAGTGAGTTTCCCCCGAAGCGCCTAACAAGGCGGTTCGAGCCAAGGATGAGGAACATTCCTATGAAGCCCTTGAACAACCCCACTGCAGTGGCCAGGCCGAACTGGAACTCCAAGAGGCCCTGACGATAGACCCATGTGTCGATGATGTCCGCTACAGAGAGGACAGGCGTGGAGTAGAGCATGAATATCTGGTTGAACCCTGCATCCAGGATGGTTCCCAGACGGAGCAGGACCACTATGATGATCACGGGCCTGATGGATGGCAGGGTTATGTAGCGCACCCTCTGCCAGGAGGTTGCCCCTTCCACCAGGGCTGCCTCAAAGAGTGAGGGGTCGATGCCCATCAGGGCGGCGATGAAGATGATGGCACTCCAGCCCATCTCCTTCCAGGCATCGCTGAAGATGACTATCCAGGGAAACGCATTGGTATTGGTCAGGAAATCTATGGGTTTTCCTCCGAAGAGCTTGATGATGTCATTGATGATGCCGTCCCCGGGAGCAAGCAGGGCGAGCAGGATCCCATACATGATGACCCATGAGAGGAAGTGCGGCAGGTACGCAAGGGTCTGCACCATCTTCCGCAAGGCGGGCTTGTTGCACTCGTAGATGGTTATGGCAAGGATGATTGCCAAGGGGAGGCTGAACAACAGCTTTCCCACACTGTACATCAGCGTGTTGCGCATGAGCTCAAGGAAATAGTAGGAAGAGGTAAAGGTCCTGAAGTGCTTCAGGCCAACCCATTGGCTGCCCAGCACCCCATCGAGGGCCATATACTCCTTGAAGGCGATCTGCCCATTGAAAATGGGTATGTACTTGAAGATGATGTAATAGGTCAGGGGAAAGAGCAAAAGAAGGTATACCGACCTATGGCGCCTGATATCCCTGCCCAACTGTGATCTTCGTTTTTTCATCGGTACTTGTGTCATACACCCATTGAACCTCGCACCTAAAGGATATGACAGGCTCGGGATACAATGCAGGGAGACTCTTGCACTTTTCAGTCATGAAAGGTTAGGTGGTTCGCACTTTTCCTGGGGGGAAGCCCTTGATCTTCTTGAAGACCCTACAGAAATAGGCCTGGTCCTGAAATCCCGTCCTGCCGGCTATCTCATTTATGGTGAGGGTGGTCTGCCTGAGCATCTCGGTGGCGAGATGGACACGATGGCGGTTCAGATAGTCCCAGGGGGAGAGCCCGATCTCCCGGCGGAAGATACGCGTCAGGTAATCCTCGCTGACATTGACCGCCTCAGCGAGCTGCCAGCGTGAGAACTGTCTGGTGGCATGCTCGCCGATGTAGACAAGGGCCCTCTTTACCAGGGCGGAGGTCAGGGGAGGAAGCAGGTCCTCCCCCCCTCCCAAGGCGATCAGGCGGGAGAGAAACTCACTGCTTGTCACCACTGAGGTATGCACCATCAGCAGATTGGGAAGAAGGCTCAGCTCATCAACCTCACCGGTGGTATAGGAGTCCCGGATCAGCACGATGGGTAGCGATGAGCCGGTCTCCCTCCTGCGGATCTCCCTGAAAAATGCAAGGGAGAGCGTATCGGTGACAAGCAGCGAGGGCTCCTTGCCTCCCTCCTGGCTCCAGAACTCCTTTTCTGAGTGCAAGGCGAAGCCCTCTGTGGGGGAGAGCAGGGATGCTATCTCTGCCGGGATCTCGCCAAAGGAGATGACCATAAGCTCTTCACTGGCAAAATTGAGTGCCCCCCGCAGGGAAGAGCCACCACTGGGACACCCCAGACAGACAAAGGCCAGGGGGCTTGCGTCCTTGGCATGGACCATCTGGTGCAACAGGAGCATCAAGGTGGGGCTCTTCCTGCGAGCATCCCATAGGATCCCTCCGAACTTGGAGAAATCACGGCTATTCTGCAGCAAGGCAGAGGCGCTCAGTAGGGTGACATCTTCCATGGTGGAGAACTCCGGCGCGATGACAAACTCCTGCTCATCGGCAATGTAGACAAAGGGCAGGGAACCAGAAGGGGGAATCCCCATGGAGAGTGTAGGCCAGGGGAGCCTGAAATGGACGGCATTCTGTTGGGACCAGAACAATCCTCCATGGAGCAGTATGATGCTCTCTGCAAGGCTGATGCCAGGGTCCTGCTTGCTCAGGCCTGCCTGCCAGCCGGGGGAAGAGGATGTGAAGGAGAACACCAGACCCTCAGAAAGGATGGCACAGCCAAGGCTTACCTGCCCCCCCTCCTTCTGCATATGGCTGGAGAGGATGGTAAAGACCTGCTCTAGCCTGAAGCGGTCGGCTATGACGGCAGGCAAGGCCTCAGGTCCTTCATAAGGGATGCTGTGTTTCCACACCACCTCCTCCACAAGGGAGGTGGGGTCAAGGACCTGCCTCTCGAGTTCCAGCTCGCCAGTTTCACTGAGGGAGAGGTCCAACAGATGGGTCGCCTGGAAGACCTCCTGGTGTATTGCACGCTTCAAAGGCTCATACTGCTCTTCCTTGAGGCTCTCTATCTGCACCAGTATCTCATCAAGGGGGTTGCGAAGCCCTTCACTGACATTGGCAAAGAACTCAGTGCGTGATCGCTGGGCACGCTCTGCCAGTTCCTTTGCCCTGTTCGCCTCATCAAGGAGGAAGGAGGCCTTTATCGAACTGCTCAGCGCAGTTCGCAACTCCTCCATGATGCTCCCCTCAAAGACAGTGGTCCTCATCACCAGATAGCCAAGGGGCTGGTTCTCCATGAAAAGAGGTTCGACCACATAGACACCCTTGGCCAGATGCTCGTTCATTGAGGGAGGAAGCAAGAGCGTCTTGTTGAACAGGATCTCCTTGTCATAGAGCCTTCCTGCCTCGAATCCCCCGATAAAGCGGCTGGCCTGCTCATCTTCGTTGAGGACGAGCAGGCATCCCTCGATACCCAAGGAGGGAAGATGCCTTTGGAGGAGCTGGGGATGGGAGCCGAGGGTCCGCACCCCCAGAAGGTCACTTTTGAAGGAGTTGAGCCGTTTGGTCTGCATGGAGAGTGCATAGGCATGTTCATGGGATACCAGGGAGTGCTGGCGCAAGAAGAGGTCCCTGACGGCATCGCCCATTCTCAGGGAGAAGCCCTCGCCGGCATAGAAGAGGGAGTACCAGTGCAGGGCCTCACTGAGCTGGCTCGGGTCGCCCCCCTTGTCAAGGAAGACATATACCAGGCTCGCAACCCTGGACAGGGTGGTTGAAACCATCTTGTCATCCGAATGTTCAGACAAATCAGAGCTAAGGCTGAAGAGATCAGCAACCTCCTTTGATGCCTGGGCTTCCAGGGCAAAGGTTTTAGAGATATAGGACAGGAAGGCCTCATCGCTGACAAACAGTGCCTGTGCCTGCTCATACCCTCCCAACGAGTACTCACAACCGCAGGATTGGCGGATCACCGATTCGCATGGAAGGAGGATGTCAGGCCAGGAATCACTCTCCCTTTGCACCATCTGGGCGATCATGCTCCAGGCCATCAGGGCCATCTGCCTGACAGGCATCTTTGCCGTGGTGCAGGGGACCTTCAGAAGGTGGCTTTCACTGCTGTCGTTGAATCCTATTATCCTGATGTCTTCAGGTATGCTGTATCCCAACTCTTCCAACTTCTTGCCAGCTGCAAACATCATCATGTCGCTCGAACAGGCTAGGACATCAAAGTCTGTGCCTGGCACTAGAGCCCTGTCCAGCAAGAGTTGCTGCACCGCCTTGTCTCCTTCGGTCCAAGGGAAGGCATCGGTTACCAGAAGGGGGTCATGCATAAAGTCATTCTGATCAAGAGTATCGATATAGGCTCGGTAACGGTCCATCGAGGAGAGATGGTTCTCAGGTCCGCGAATAAAAGCAATACGCTTTGTCCCATGGACGGTGATGCAGTGCTGTAGGAGGCCCATCAAACCCGAGTATGCATCAAAGGCGATGTCAGGAAAAGCTTCCCGTTTCATTCCTAGGGTTACACAGGGAAGATTTCCAAATCGTCTGTACTGCTGCTGGACATCTTCAATGCTTGCAGAACCACCTAGGGAGGATCCCCAGACGATGATGCCATCGAGATTACCACTGTGCACCAAGGGGTAGAGGGAGTTGCGCAGGTGTTCATGATCGTCCAGATATCCCAGCCTCCCTCCAGGAAAGACAAACAGGGTACTGCCTTGCCCTTGGGAGAAGCGGGCTACATCAGACCAGAGGGCATTGGCAGCGCCTGTATGGATTGATGCAAGGACGAGCCCTATCCTCTTGTGTTCTGTTGCTTTCACAGGTAACTCCTCACCCACTACAGTATCATCCATTCGGCAGAGATGCCAATATTGTTTGCAGACAATGGTAAATGGTGGCCGCTTCAGTTTGGTTCCTCTTGTTTCTCATGTAGCAAGGCCAATCCAGAAAAATTTTAGCTGACAGCTTCCTGTCGTGTTACGATGATTTTCTCATCCTTGTTGTTGAATGTTATTGTCATGGTACTTCTGGCATCTTCTTTGATCTTTTGCCCCAACTCATCAGAAAAAACCAAACTATCAAGAGAAACATCTTTTCCGTCCAGACGGCATATCCCCGTATCAAGAGTAGGGAGTATTGCATTCATTGTTTCAAACAGTGCCCTCTCCCCAGAAACGAGATGCTCTAGGGCGTCGAATCTTGTATCAGGGGCAACCAATACCAAGGTTTCATCAAACCATTGGAAAACATTCTGGAAGATTGGAATATTCTGAGATACGCTGTTTGTGAGAAACAACTGATTATCCCGTGTCCCCTCAAAGGCAAAGAGAAGTAGTTTGCTGGTTATAGATGTATGCAACTGAGGATCAGGTCGTCCCTCAATCCTATGATACAGGATTTTTTCGTTGGAACTGAATATTTTTACTAGCCTCTCTTCAATGACCTTTGAGGAGATAAGGGCGAATTCCAGCTCATAGATATCATCTCCTACGAGTAGTTCGAAATGGAAAAGCACAGGCCTTGTTGCATAGTCCGGGTGTAGAAGAAATGGTTCAATGCTGATCGGACGATCAGGAAGAGGAGAGCGCGTCATAAACTGCTTGGCAAAGTTGATAGCTTTGAAGAAATTTGCCCTATCCCTAAAGGACATCCAGTTCCCTACAGTAAACTGTATCAGCATGTGTGGTACCTCTTTCCTCTACTTTTGGTGTTTTTATATAAGGTACTCATGCACTTTTGTCCTAGTTTCACCCTGTAAGATACAAATCCTAGAACAACACTAAGCTTGACAGGTCAACTTACTCAAGGATATCATTGGAACAATGTTTCAATTTCAACTTATCGAGACAGGTCTTAACAGACTGAACAAAGCCCTGGAGCGCCTTATGCCGATTCTTACCCCCACCGGAGTACTGCTCGGCCTGATCTTGGGTACCCGCGTTTCATGGATGAAACCGTCGACCACCTGGCTGTTTGCATTCCTTACCTTTAGCGGGGCCTTGGGCATCAGCTCCTCCAGCTTCCTGAAGGTGGTCAAGAGGCCCAAAAACATCCTCGTCTTCTTCCTGGGCACCAACATCATCATGCCGGTCATCGCCTGGACTCTTGCCTCCCTGTTCTTCGGCTCGAATCCCGCTGTCGTGACCGGCTACGTCCTGCTGCTCTCCATACCCACTGCCGTCTCAGGCTACATATGGAGTGCCATCTACAAAGGTGATGGGGCCCTCTCCCTTACCCTTATTCTTGTTTCGACAATCTTCGCCCCGCTGCTGACCCCGTTCACCATTAGCTTTCTTACCGGAAGCAGCGTATCCATCGACAGCATCTCCATGATGCTCTCCATGCTGAAGATGGTCGTCATACCTTCGCTGGTGGGTGTCTCGCTGAATAGCCTTACCAAAGGAGGGGTGACTGTCCATCTGGCACCTGCACTCAAGCCCTTCAGCAAAATCTCCCTTTTCATCATCATTATCATCAATACATCCCTGGTCTCGGAGCGCCTGATAGCAGACGCCTCATGGACCTACATTCCCATAGCCTTGCTGTGTGCCTTCCTTGCCATCATCGGCTACCCCATCGCCTATGCCCTGGGCCAGCTTGCCAAGGTTTCCTACGAGGAGAACATAAGCATCACGTTCGCCACTTCCATGCGTAACATCAGTGCAGCCCTTATACTCTCCATCCAGTTCTTTCCAGCTACGACAGCCCTTCCTGTCATCTTCGGCATTGTATTTCAACAGACTGTATGTGCCTTTATGGGGCACTACCTATTTGGACAAAAAAGACTATCGCACCATACCCTAAGGAGTAAGCCATGCAAGCAATCACCACCGTTAAAGAACCAATAACAAGACCAGTTCGTGTCCTTCAGTACGGGGAAGGAAACTTCCTCAGAGCCTTCGCTGATTGGATGGTAGACATTCTCAACGAAAAGACCGATTTCAATGGCAACGTGGTAATCGTCCAACCCCTCGAGCAGGGCCTCGGTGATATGCTCAACGAGCAAAAGGGGCTCTACACCACAGTCCTGCGCGGTGTGCAGGGGGGCAAGACTGTTGAGGAGTACAGGACCATCAACAGTGTGGAAGCCTGCCTCAACCCCTATCGTGAGGATGACTACCTAACCTATATGAAGCTCGCCGAAAGCGAAGAGCTGCGCTTTGTCTTCTCCAACACCACGGAAGCGGGCATCGCCTACCACGCGGGAGACAAACTGGAAGACAAGCCCCAGAGCTCCTTCCCTGCCAAGATATGTGCATTCCTGTATAAGCGTTTCCAAGCATTCAAGGGGGACAACACCAAGGGCCTGATCATCATCCCGTGCGAACTCATCGACAAGAACGGGGACAACCTGAAGCGCATCGTCAAGCAGTATGCATCTGAGTGGAACCTTGAGGATGCATTCACCTCCTGGCTGGACGAAGCGTGTGACTTCTGCAACTCCCTGGTCGACCGCATTGTCCCCGGCTACCCCAGGGCGGAAGCCGAGGAACTCTGTGAAAAACTTGGGTACCAGGACAACCTCTTGGTCTCTGCTGAGATCTTCCATCTCTGGGTCATCGAGTGCCACAAGGCCTTCCACGAGGAGGAGCTGCCCTTTGCCAAGGCAGGGCTGAATGTCATCTGGACCGACGACATGAGCTTCTACAGGACGCGCAAGGTGCGCATCCTCAACGGAGCACACACCCTCACCGTCCTTGCCGCCTATCTTGCAGGCCTTGATACGGTGCAGCAGTGCATAGCGGACAAGGCTCTGGTCTACCCATTCATGCGCAAGGGTATCTTTGATGAGATCATCCCCTCGATGGACGGGTCCAAGGAGATGCTTGAGGCATATGCTGCAGACGTGCTGGAGCGGTTTGAAAATCCGTTCAACCCGCACCAGCTGCTCAGCATCTCGCTGAACTCGGTAAGCAAGTTCAAAACCCGTGACCTGCCCTCCCTTTTGGGCTATTATGAAAAGTACAAGGAACTTCCCAACTGCCTTGTCTTTTCCCTTGCAGCTCTGATCAGCTTCTATGAGGGCACCGAGTATGAAGGATCGGCACTGAAGGGTGCGAGGGGTGAGGAGACCTACCTGATCCAGGATGGTCCTGAGGTATTGGAAAAGTTTGCCACCCTGTATACGAACAAGGATGCACAGGCATTGGCCAAGGCAGTCCTCAGTGATGTTTCCTGGTGGGGGGCGGACCTCACCCTGATAGAGGGTCTACAGGAAAAGGTGACCGACCACCTCAGATCAATCTGGAAGGACGGTATGAAGAGCGCCCTTTCGGCACTCTAAAGGAGTTAAGAGACTATGCAGATATATTCAGTGTTGAAGATTGCGGATAAGGATATCGTGGCTGTCGCCATCAAGGCCCTTGCCAAAGGCGAGGTCGTTGAGGTGGGGGGCAAAGAGGTACGGCTCGTCTCAGACATCCCTGCAGGGCACAAGTTCGCCCTCAGGGATATCAACAAGGATGAGCCGATCATCAAGTACGGCTTTCCCATTGGCAAGGCACAAAAGGCCATCAGCGAAGGGGAGCATGTCCACTCCGCTAACATCGCCACCTTGCTCAGTGAGAAGGCCGAATACGAGTATGACAGGCAACAGAGCGCCTACTACATGGCAAAGGCCGAGGAGAAGCGCAAAAGCTGGGAGGGGAAAATCCCCACCATCGAGGCGTACAGGCGTGCAAATGGCAAGATAGGCATCCGCAACGAGCTGTGGATCATCCCTACCGTCGGATGCGTCAACAAGGTGGCGGAGACCCTCATAGAGTGGGCAAAGGTTACCTTTGCCTCCCATGACTATGACGGTATCCATGTCTGGGCACACCCCTACGGGTGCTCCCAGCTAGGGGCCGACCATGAGGCGACGCGCACCATCCTCTCGGACCTGGTGCACCACCCCAATGCTGGAGGGGTCCTGGTCCTCTCCCTCGGGTGCGAGAACAACACACCCGCCTCCTTCAAGGCTTTGGTGGGGCATGTAGACCCTGACCGGGTCAAGTTCCTCACCAGCCAGGAGGTTGAGGACGAGATAGAGAGCGGCAAGGCCCTGCTCACGAGCCTGATAGAGACCATCTCCAAGGACAAGCGCGAAACTGTGTCCATGGGGGAACTGGTGGTCGGCTTCAAGTGCGGTGGCTCTGACGGCTTCAGCGGCATAACGGCAAACCCCCTTGTAGGGCGGTTCTGCGATGAGTTCAACGCCATGGGCGGCACCTCCCTGCTTACCGAGGTTCCTGAGATGTTCGGAGCTGAACAGATCCTGATGAACCGTGCAGTAAACGAGGAGGTCTATGAAAAGACCGTCACCCTTATCAACGACTTCAAGGATTACTTCGTCAAGCATGACCAGGTCGTGTATGAGAACCCTTCCCCGGGAAACAAGGAGGGGGGCATCAGCACCTTGGAGGACAAGAGCATCGGTGCCATACAAAAGGGCGGACAGGCACCTATTGTGGATGTGATCGACTATGGCCAGAGGGTTACCAAACGAGGGCTGAACCTGCTTTCCGGTCCTGGCAATGATATTGTGTCGACAACAGCCCTGACTGCCAGCGGAGCTCATATCATCCTGTTCACCACAGGAAGGGGAACCCCGCTAGGAGCTCCGGTCCCTACGGTGAAGATAGCCTCAAATACCGCTTTGGCGACAAAAAAGGCCAACTGGATCGACTTTGATGCTGGTCGCTTGCTCAGCGAAGAGGATGATGTTGTGCTCAACGACTTCATCTCCCTGATGCAAAAGATAGCCTCGGGCGAGGTGCTGACTAAAAACGAAATAAACGGCTATGCCGAGATTTCCCTATTCAAGGATGGGGTCATCCTCTAGAAAGGAGTGCTGCTATGAAAAAATTTATGGGTGAGAATTTCCTCTTGCAAACCAAGACAGCTGAGGCGCTGTATCATGAGGCTGCCAAGAACCAGCCGATCTTTGACTACCATTGTCACCTCATCCCCCAGGAAATCGCTACCGACAAGCGTTTTACCACCATCACCGAGGCATGGCTAGGTGGGGACCACTACAAGTGGAGGGCCATGCGTTCCAATGGAGTGCCCGAAGAGCTCATCACCGGAAAGAATGCCGATCCGTTCGACAAGTTCTACGCTTGGGCCCACACCATGGAGAATGCCTTGGGCAACCCCCTCTACCACTGGACCCACCTGGAGCTGCAACGCTACTTTGGCATTCACGAACCGCTGAACAGAAAGAGTGCCAAGGCCATCTATGAAGAGACCAACCGAAGGTTTGCAACCGATGCGAACCTCTCGGTAAAGGGCATCATGAAGCAGTTCAAGGTCTATGCAGTGGGAACCACCGATGACCCTGCCGATGACCTGGCCTTCCATCAGGATATAGCATCGCAGGAGGATTTCCCCTCAAAGGTCCTTCCCTCCTACCGTCCGGACAAGGCCCTTGCCATCGAGAAGGAGAGCTTCGGTGAGTATGTCACGCTGCTGGCCAAGGCCGCAGGGCAGAGCATCAGCACTGCAACGGAGATGGTTGCAGCCCTCATCGCGAGGTTGGACTTCTTTGTCGAGCATGGGTGCAAGGCATCCGACCACGCCTTGGTGACGGCTCCTGCCGTCTTCAAGGGCGAGAGTGAGGTCAATGCCATCTTCGCTAAGAAGCTTGCAGGGGCAACGCTCAGCAGTATGGAGATAGAGGCCTACAAGACCTTTGTGCTCTCCCATCTGGCAAGGGCCTATGCAAAGCGGGACATCGCCATGCAGCTGCACTTCGCCGCCATCAGGGACAACAACGCCCAGATGTTCAAGCTGCTCGGACCCGATACAGGATTCGATGCAACCCACGACAAGGAGATCGCTGAGGGGCTTTCAGCCTTCCTCAGCGCCCTGACCGCCACCGATGAGATGCCCAAGACCATCCTGTACAGCCTCAATCCCAAGGACTACTATACCCTGGGCTCCCTGATGGGTTGCTACCAGGGCGGGATGCCTGGAAAGATTCAGCTCGGCTCGGCATGGTGGTTTGCAGACCATAAGGATGGGATGGAACAGCAGATGAAGATACTGGGGAACCTTGGGCTCCTGCCCCGTTTCATCGGTATGCTCACCGATAGCCGCTCGTTCCTCTCCTACCCCAGGCATGAGTACTTCCGAAGGATTCTTTGCAACATACTCGGCACATGGGCAGAGGAGGGAGAGATCCCCTCCGATATGCAGATGTTGGGCAGTGTGGTGAAGAATATCTCATTTGAAAATGCGAAGGCCTATTTTGAAGGATAAGAAGATGGGGGAAAAAGGATCTGACCTGCAGGGGGATAAGCAGATGACCAGTGGTGTGGTGCGTACCATCGCCATATTGGAGACACTCTCACGAAACCAGCAGATTAATCTTGAGCATCTGGCCAAGGAGACAAAGTTACCCAAGGCCACCTTGCTCAGGTTCCTTTCCACGCTTGTCAGTCTGGGCTATGTCTATCGTGACCCGACAGACCTGTACAGCCTGACGCTGAAGCTCTTCTCATTGGGTTCACATGGGTTGGAACATATTGATTTCATCAGTCTGGCCAACCCAGTGGCCCAAAGGCTCTGCACCGAACTGGGAGAGACTGTCCACATGGGCGTTCTTGAGGGTAAGAGTGCTGTCTATGTCCTGAAGAAGGAGTCCTCCTTCACTATCCGCATGTACAGCAGAGTGGGAAAAACCATCCCCCTCTACTGTACTGCCATAGGCAAGGTCCTGCTTAGCGACATGAGTGAGCGCGAGCTTCTGCACTACCTTGGCAAGGTGACGCTCAAGCCTTTCACCCCCAATACCATCAGGGATGAGCAGGCCCTGAGAGCAGAACTGGAAAGGATCCGAGTCCAGGGATGGGCATCCGATGACGAGGAGCATGAGATGGGGACCCTATGCATAGGAGCTCCCATCAGGGACTATACAGGGAGGGCAATCGCTGCGATGAGCGTTTCCTGGCCCCTGTTCAGATTCGATCCTGAGAATAAGAAGCGTATTGTCGCTTCCATCCTGGCTGAGTGCAATGATCTTTCGAAGCTTCTCGGTTGGGAACAGAACGAATAGGACAAAGCTGAAGGCAGAAAGAAGAAAAAAAACTTCTTACACGAATACAGAGCAAGGAGGAGCTTATGAAGACTATCCGTTGGGGTATCATAGGGTGTGGGGACGTCACCGAAAGGAAGAGCGGACCGGGCTTTCAGAAGGCCGAAGGCTCCTCCTTGGTCGCAGTCATGCGCCGTGACGGCGAGAAGGCTGCCGACTATGCAAAAAGACACAACGTGCCACGAAGCTATGATGATGCCCAGAAGCTCATCGACGATCCTGAAGTGGACGCTATCTACATCGCCACCCCTCCCAATGCCCACATGGAGTATACCCTCAAGGCTGCAGAGGCTGGAAAGCCTGTATACTGTGAGAAACCCTTGGGCATGTCCAGTGAGGAGAGCAGAAAGATGGTAGCCTTTTGTAAGGAGAGGAACGTCAAGCTTTTCAGCGCGTACTACCGCAGGGCCCTTCCCAAGTTCCTGAAGGTAAAGGCGCTCCTCGATAGTGGAGCCATCGGGGAGGTGCGGTATGTGCACCTCTCCTTGAACCAGAGCATCTCTGAAAAGGACAAGAGCGAGGGTGGCTCCTGGCGTGTCCGCCCTGAGATTTCAGGTGGGGGCCTGATTCTGGATGTTGGCTCGCATGCCTTGGATCTCTTGGATTGGTTTGTAGGTCCCATCAAGGAAGTAGAGGGTTTTGCTCTGAACCAGAGCAAGACCTATGCTGCCGAGGATATTGTCAGCGGTAGCTGGAAACATGAACATGATGTCCTGGGAACTGGGGTGTTCTGCTTCAATACGTACAAGGATGAAGATAAGACCATCATCTGTGGTAGCAAGGGAGAAATTTCCTACTCTGTTTTCGCCAATGGGGAGCCTATCCTCATACGAACAGAGGATGGGGAACAGATCATAGAGGTTGATAGGCCACCCGAACATATTGCCCAACCGATGATCCAGACTGTGGTGAATGAGCTCCTGGGAAAAGGTATCTGTCTGAGCACAGGAGAGAGCGGGTCGAGGACCGATTGGGTCATGGATAAGCTGCAAGGCAAATAGGAGAAGCGCTATGTTTGTATCACATCGTGATGAGATTGAGAAAAAGCAGATCGAAAGTCTCTCTTCCAACAAGGTCACCAAGCAGGTACTTGTAGGCCCGGAGCAGGGGTGGAAGGACCACGTCATGCGGATGTTCACCCTAGGCAAGGGTGGCTTCGCACCTCGTCATGCCCATCCTTGGCAACATATCATCTATGGTGTCGAAGGTGAGGGCATGCTCTTCATGGATGGGAAGAACTACCCGCTGAAGGCAGGATCAACTGCCTATGTTCCTTCTGATATCCTGCATCAGATTTCCAATGCAGGGGATGAGAATTTTGTGTTCATCTGCATTGTACCTGAGGTGGGGGATAAGTAGAGGCAGAGGGAAAAGAGGAGAGAAAAACAGTATTTGTCTTTTAAGATGATCCTTTAGTACAGCTCCCCTGCTGCTTACTCAATGCCTCCCTAACGCACGTGCGTTAGGGAGGCATTGATTGGGGACAGGTGATGGGAATTTTGTCCCAAACAAGTTCTGGCAGATAAGATTTAGTACATGGGGAGAGAAAGTACCTTAGGTGAGTGCCGGGAAGAGCACCAATGAAGAAAAGGAGGGGCAAGAGGCTTCCCCTCACTTGAAATTGGCCAAACGCGTGACTACCCATCTGCTAAAGACAGATGGGCTTCTTGCTTCCCAGAAGACTGCTTAGGAACCGAAGTTACTAAGACTGACTGTCTTCTCCACAAGCTTTGAGGGCTAGCCCAGAGCCAAAAGATCCAAACCTACATTTCGTAGGTTCTTTCCTGCATTCTCATCAAGAGAGAGAAGCGCTCCACAATTGGGGCATGTCCAGGTGCGATCCTTAAGAGTGAGATCCCTGTTCTTATACCCACAGTTGCTGCAGAGTCTTGAGCTTGGATACCACTTGGATGACATTGGTCCCTGTCTCTGCAGCTTTCTGCTTCAATCGTGAGACAAAGTCAGCATATCCAAGGTCATGTACTGACTTGCCCAAGTGCAAGGTCTGTGACATCCCCTTCAACGAAAGGGTCTCGATGCAAACTGCATCGTATTCACAGCTCAGATGGGTAGCGAGCTTCCGGTTGAAGTCGAGACGAGAGTTGGCTATCCGCTCGTGCTTGAGAGCAACGCTTTTTTTCGCATTTTCAAGGACCCGCTTGTAGTCAATGACTTGTTCCTGAAAAAGCCTTCGCGCATTGATGCCCTAGGTATGATCCTGGTCATTACACTGCTCATCTGGAGACTGATGGAACGTCAGATGAGGATGTACCTCGCCCATGAGGGCAAGTGGTTGCCTGGTTGGGACAAAAAGCCGACCAACCGCCCCACATCTTTCATGATGAGCACAGTATTCTACGGTATTCAGGTTGCACGCCCCAGACGTGGAGACCCGATACTTCTCCGTCCGTTGAGTGACCGCCAGATGCAGTTTCTCGACGCCCTGGGCCTCGATGAGCGTGTATTCCTGGACAAGAACATCAAGTGCATGCTGCAATGCAGGGGGAAGCCTGATGATTGAACGCACAAATGACATTGCCATAACAGAAAGGGGCCTCCCCATTCTCCGAGGCAGAAGCCTTGGAGGTTGCCTGTGTCTCCATGATGATAGCCAGTATTTGAGGATACGAGATTGAGTCCCAGAGCAAGCCCAAATATGGGAAAGGCATTGATTTGCTACCCTATGAAGGCACCCAAATTCCTGAAAATTTGGGTGCAATGAAATTCATAGGGGAAATGGGCTTAAAGGGTGAGGAATGTGGGCTATATAGCAATAGGGAGGCCCTAATACCAGGCTGGGATACTTTGGTGAATAATCTTTCGGTAACGGAGAAACTCCAACTCCAATAACTTTGATCTGGCAATCCAGATTTTTTTCAAGTCTTTTGAAAAAAGCATCATACAAACCACATAGCTTTTTCCTGTCTGTCATATCAATTCCTAAAGCAATACCAGTTTTATACACTTCAACACGTACATCTCGCGGCTCGATATCTACGAACTCATTTTCTTCAATTTCCCACTTACCTTGGACAATTACCATCTCAACATTGTCACAACCGCTGTAAGCTTTTGTGTGGAGACTCTATTTATACCAACTACAAGCTAATTCATAAGCAAGGTCTTCTGTATCATCCCAGAAATATACGCCAGTCCCTCTCAAGCCTTTCCCTGATTTAAAGCCATTTTTACATATATCTCGGTAATAGCTCATTGTTGTTGCATGTAAACCACTTAAAATCATGTAATCCTTGGAAACCCATATAATGGATTTGAATCTTCATTGTTCCATGATTATGGTACAGTACTTCTTGGTTAGCAAGAAAAATAACCATCCATATAAGATTCCCCCGACCCTGGCTGTAATATCAGGAATCCCTAGAGAATAAAGGTTGTGAGAAAAGCCTAAGGGTTTGAAGTAGAATCTTCTAACTTCTCTTCTCCCCATTCATTTGGGCTCTTTTCTCCTACAGCCCCTACTCATGATGATGGTGGGCACACCCTGGTCCATGCACATGTTCATGCTCCTCCTCATCATGCAGCCCTTGGCTTTGGAACTCCTCGATAAGGGTATCCAACTCATCATTCTGCTTTCCCTTGACCATCATGATGTTGATCTGCTCTCCCAGATGGGCAAGCAGGGGGTAGGTACGCTCCCCAAAGCAGTGTATGGCCTGGGGTTTTCCCACCTCGTCAAATGTCTCAAGCAACCGGGAGACAAACTTGATGTGGCTGATCTCATAATCATCCACCATATGCAGATCGAGTATGATGTGTTTCTGAGGGTCAAAAAGCAGATAGGCTACAGGAAAGACAGGGGCCCCACCCTTCTCATGCCTGAGAGGCTCGTGCATGAGGAAGGTTGCAGCATAGAGGATCTTTCCAGGCTTTGCCTTCATCCTCTTGTAGAGGGTAAGCTTTTCCATATTG
Source organism: Sphaerochaeta sp. (assembly GCA_034007055.1). Classification (GTDB taxonomy): domain Bacteria; phylum Spirochaetota; class Spirochaetia; order Sphaerochaetales; family Sphaerochaetaceae; genus Sphaerochaeta. Next base: position 76,001 of record JAVERP010000005.1, on the reverse strand, counting down.
GTAAGCCTTGCCTGGGGGTACTCCACCCCGTAGTCATCATCGCCGAGCTCCTTGGCCTCTACGGTAAAGGGTTCCATTCCCTCTGTTGTCTGTTTGAAGTAGGGATAGTACTCCCGCTTCTCAATGTCATCCAGGCCCATGCCCTCAAGCCAGGGTACAAGGGAGTTTGTCTTTCCCACCTTGCCGAACTGCGCGACATAGGTCTTGGCAAATAGGATGCCCCTCAGTGCCAGGGCAAATGATTGCCTCTCCTCTTCTGTAAGGAACCAGGGGAAGCGGTACTGGCGCTTGACCCTCACCATGGGATAAAATCCTTCCTCAAACCCAATGCCACTCTCTTCGATGGCTTGCAGATCCTCAGGTGCCAACTCTTCCTTTGTATTATTCAAGGTCAGGATAAAGCACTCCTGGGAGTTCTCCGTTTCATGCTTTTCCGACTGTGGGCCATCAGGATCGAGAAAGCAGAGACGCAGGTAGCCGGTGATGCCCTTCTCCCCGAGATAGAGGGCAAGGGCATCCTCCACGATCGAGACATAGGCAGGACTCTTGTCATCCAACTCTATTGCAAACAGGTCATTTTCTGAAAAGACCGTATCGACTTGGGCTTGCTGGTACTCTTTGATAAGGGAATAGAACGCTTTGGTTTCCATCAGGGCCTCCACAAACCAATCATACAGAAAAACAGGAGCATGTCCAATCTCCCCTGTCGTCGCAGGTTCAGAACTTCTTTCTTGTCAACAGACCCAACACCCTGTACGATATGCCTATGGCAAAACGCACAGGAAAACCCCAGGACATTGCACAGCTCCACAAGGCCCCACGCTTTGATATGGCTAGAAAACCTATCAGGCAAAGGTGCTATCTCAAGCCACTGACCTGGGCATTGAGCTTCCCCGGTCTTTGTCACTTCTGAATAAGTAAAACTCCTGAATTTCACCTATTGCAGCCCTCCAGGGGCTTTTTTTATGTCCTTTGCAAATAGTTTTAAAGAAATTAGTAGTTATGTGTTATTATGTGTCTAGCCCTGTGATACACTTTTATCGGGAGGATACAGCATGTTTGTACAAACCATTCCTGAGAAAAAAACGGGCAGGACTCTCATCGTATTCGTCGAAGGATATCGTGAGGGGGGGAAAGTGAAGCAAAGGCATATCAGGAGGGTTGGCTACCTCGACGAGTTCGAGCACCTGTATGCCGACCCCATCGCGCATTTCAAGGCAGTCGCCAAGAAGGAGACTGCTGAGATGAAGGAAAAGAAGAAGCCCATCACAATCGCGCTCGCTCCAGAAGCCCTGCTTCCCTTCAGCAAGGACACCGATGCCTACGACTGTGTGAAGAACATCGGCTATGCAGCGGTCAGCAAGATCTTCTACGAGCTGGGCATCCCCAAGTTCATCGATTCGCGCAGGAAATACCTGAAGCTCGGCTACAACCTCACCGAAGTGATGAAGCTGCTCGTCTATGGGCGCATCCTGCACCCGGGCTCCAAGCGGGAGACGTGGAAAGGCAAGGGGCGGTACTTCGACAAGATGGATTTCGACCTGAATGCAGTCTACCGTTCGCTGAGCATATTCAACTCGTACAGGGATGACCTGATGGTGCATCTGCACAAGGTCATGGTGGAGCGCTTCGGGCGGAACACCACGCTCCTGTTCTATGACGTGACCAACTACTATTTCGAGATCGAGGATGAGGACGGGTTCCGCATGAAGGGGGTCTCCAAGGAGAACCGCCCCCTTCCCATCGTGCAGATGGGGCTTTTCATGGATGAAAAGGGGCTGCCTGTCGCCTACGAGCTCTTTCCCGGCAACACAAACGACAGCAAGACATTCCCGCCGATGAGCCAGAAGGTGCGTGAGAAGCTGCATTTGGTGCATCTGATCTTTATGGCCGACAAGGGCATGATGAGCGGCACCAACGTTGCCGAGATCATCACCAACCACAACGGCTATGTGTTCAGCAAGTCGGTGAGGAAGGCAAAGCAGACCACCAAGGACTACATCAGGGCCCAGGACGGGTATGTCCGTTTTGATGGCGACGGCAACGAGATCAAGGCAACGGACCTCACCACAGAGGTCTCCTTCATGTACAAGATATCCAACGGGGTAACCGACCTGAATGTCGAAGATGTGGACGGCGAGAAGCAGAAGGCGAAGGACATCGGCCAGTATGAGATCATATTCTGGAGCCGCAAGTATGCGCAGAGGGCCAAGCTGGAGCGCGCCAATGCTGTGGAGCGCGCCATGGCGGCCTCCCACTCCAAGTCCAAGGACGTCGTGGACAACAACCACGGCAAGAACAAGTACCTGAAGACCGTCATCAAGGACCCCCAGACGGGCAAGGCGATGGACAAGTATGATACCCAGGTGCAGTTCGACTTTGCCAAGCTCGAAGAGGACGAGAGCCTGGACGGCTACTACATACTGGAGACGAATGTGGTCGGCTGGAAACCCATCCTTGATGCAAAGGGAAAGGAGACCGGGGAAATCGAGGGGGATTTCGGAAAGGAGAACAGATGGCTGGAGAAGGAGGGGCGCTTCCAGCTCAACAAGATGGTCACTCCTCTGGACATCATAGACATGTACCGGGGGCTGTGGAAGATTGAGGAGTCCTTCAGGGTCTCCAAGACCGAACTCCAGGCAAGGCCGGTGTATGTGTCCCGGGAAGACCGCATCCAGGCGCATTTCCTCACCTGCTTCATCTCGCTGCTCATTGTGAGGATCCTGGAGCGGAAGCTCGGCGGCGAGTATTCGAGCGAGCAGATGCTGACAAGCCTGAGGAAGGCAAACGTGGCGCAGCTGGATGAGCGGCATTTCCTGACGCTCTACTATGACCGGACCCTCCAGAAGCTAAAGGAGAAGCTCGGCATCGAGTTCGGCAGGAACGTGTATACCAAGGAACATATCAAGAAGATGATGGGTGATGCCAAGAAGGCAGGTGCCCCCAGACAGGAGAAGCTATGATGCAAGACGGAGAATTGCTGTTTGAGGTCGTCCGTGGAGGAACTCTATATAAGGATGTCATGAAGCTGTATGGGCTTGGCGAGGTCGCGGGTCTCCAGGTGAGACTCATTGCCAAGGATGGCAGGCACTTCCTTTCCATACGGTACGACGACGAATACACCGAGTTCAAGCGGAACCGCAACGCAGGAAGACCCAGGACAAGAAGACAAACCCACCTTACCTGTGGTGAGGTGGACTTGCTCAAGGAGACCGAAGGAGCAAAGGCGGCTGCCTCCGCCCTTGGGATGCCCATAGCGACCTTCTACAGGCGTTACAATGAGAACAAGGGGAAAAAGGAAGAGGAATATTTTGTCTAAGACGGCAAATATCATAATTAATATTGATAATGCACATCAGGAAGTGTTTTGTTATTGGGGCATTCTTCTTTGAATGAGAAGCAGGACGGAGGATCCAGTCATCTGAATCCGGCAGTATCATAATTAATATTGATAATGTTCATCATGATGCTTTTTCTATTGGGGTTTTATCCCTTGAAAAGGGATGTAGGAATCAAGGCTTGATGAATACCTACCATAGAAAAATCCTAAAGGGGATGACTCCCTTGGAGAAAAAAGAATGATAAAATCATACAGACAACATTGCAGAAGACCTAACACAGCACAGGTATTTTCTTAGTGACTAGGTAAGTAAATTGTTATATATAAACTAAATGATACCATATTTTTTAGAATTCAAGCGAAAACAAGGGATACAGAAAAACAGGAGCATATCCAATCTCCCCTGTCGTCGCAGGTTCAGAACTTCTTTCTTGTCAACAGACCCAACACCCTGTACGATATGCCTATGGCAAAACGCACAGGAAAACCCCAGGGCATTGCACAGCTCCACAAGGCCCCACGCTTTGATATGGCTAGAAAACCTATCAGGCAAAGGTGCTATCTCAAGCCACTGACCTGGGCATTGAGCTTCCCTGCTGTCTGGAGACACCGCCTGAAGATCAATAGGAAGGGCATGGAAGGGGTCAAGGGCCCCTACTTGCTGCTGTGCACGCACATGGCATTTCTCGACTTCAAGGTAACCACTGCCGCCCTCTTTCCCCATAGGGCAAGCTATGTGGTGGCCATTGACGGCTTTCTCTACCGGGAGTGGCTGCTCAGGAATGCCGGGGGCATCTGCAAGCGCAAGTTCACCAACGACATCCAACTCATCCGTCAGATCCGTCATGTGCTGGTCAAGCAAAAAACTGTACTTGCCCTCTATCCGGAGGCGCGATACTCCCTTGTCGGCACCAACGCAGTCCTGCCGGACTCCTTGGGCAAGATGGCCAAGCTGCTGGGCTTCCCTGTGGTGATGCTGAACATGCACGGCCACTACCTCAACAGCCCCTGCTGGAACCTCACCAAGCGGGGGAACAGGATAGAGGCTGACATGACGCTTCTCTATACATCCGAAGAGCTGGCTACAAGTTCGGCCAAGGAGATCAACTCTGTCATCAAGGAAGCCTTCACCTATGATGAGTATCGTTGGCAGAAAGATAATGGGATAGTCATCAACCACCCCAAGCGTGCCGAAGGGTTGCACAAGGTGCTCTACCAGTGCCCGCACTGCCTCACCGAATATGAGATGGAAAGCAAAGGTACGCACCTTTGGTGCAACCATTGCAAGAAGCGGTGGGAGATGTCTGTTTTAGGAGAGTTGTCGAGTGTGTGCATGGCTACCGATGAATCTACATTGTTCACTGAATTCACCCACATCCCCTCCTGGTATGAGTTCGAGCGCGAACAGGTCAGAAAAGAGATTGCTGAGGGAAGCTACCATTGTGAGGTTGTTGCCCTGGTGGAAGCCCTGCCCAATGCCAAGGGGTACATTCCCCTTGGGGAGGCAAAACTGACACACTCCATGCAAGGCTTCCTCCTGGAGGCTGTGTTTGATAGCGAAGCATTCTCCCTGGCCAAGCCTGTTCTCTCGATGTACTCCTGCCATATCGAGTTCGACTACTTCGGCAAGGGGGACTGTATAGACCTGTCGACCTTGAACGATACCTACTACATATATCCACAAGGCAAGGATTTCTCAGTCACCAAGATGGCCTTGGCGACTGAGGAGCTCTATGAGCATGAAAAAAGGCTGTCGACTTCCTAGAAAGCGTGACAGCCCTTTTTGTTTAGATTTCTATTTTTTCTCGTTCTAGTTTTTGTTCTCTAGTCCTTTTCTCTGGTTCCTGCTGCTTAGCGCTGGACGCGACCGCTTCCATCACCGCCGACAAGGGCTTCCACTTCACCCTTGAGGGTAAGGTTGAAGTCTCCACCGATGGAGTGCTTCAGGGCAGAGGAAGCGACTGCAAAGTCAATCGCATATTGCTCATCATTGGGGTATTCGCTCAGGGCATAGATGATACCGGCTGAGAAGGAGTCGCCCCCACCAACACGGTCGATGATATTGGTTATCTCATACTGCTTTGATACATAGAACCCTGTCTTGCCGTTGATGGCAGCCCTCCAGCCGTTATGGTCTGCACTCTTGCTTTCGCGCAGCGTTACGTTGACCACGCTGATGTTGGGGAACTGGCGCTTCACCTCGGCTGTAAGCTCCTTATAGACATCAAGGTCGAGCTCGCCCTTGGTCACATCAATCTTGGCCTCAATGCCAAGGCACTTCTGGATGTCCTCTTCGTTGGCAACGATGACGTCGGCAAACTTGACCAGCTCACGCATCACCTCTACTGCGGTCTTTCCATACTTCCAGAGCTTGTTGCGGAAGTTCAGGTCGACCGAAACGGTTGCACCGGCTTTCTTAGCAGCTTTCATGGCCTCCAAGGTAGAGTCGGCTGCATTCTGGCTGATAGCGGGTGTTATGCCGGTGACATGCAGCCACTGGGCATCACTGAAGATTGCAGGAAAGTCAAAGTCGGCAGGCTTTGCCTGGGCGATGGAGCTCTCTGCGCGGTCATAGACGACCATGCTAGCGCGCTGGTTGGCACCGGTCTCAAGGAAATAGATTCCTACGCGACCATCCTTGGTCCTGTTGATCGCCGAGACATCAACACCATATTTTCTTACTTCCCTTACTGCCGCCTCGCCTATGGCATTTGCCGGAAGGGCGGTCACAAACCTGGATTCCTTGCCCAACAGGGAGAGCGATACAGCTACGTTGGCCTCTCCTCCACCAAAGGTGGCTTCCAATGAGGGAGACTGGAAGAAACGTTCATGGCCGGGAGATTTAAGCCTCAACATAATCTCGCCAAAGGTAACAAACTTCTTGCCCATATGATCCTCCTAAAATATTTTGTGAACATTCATTATTCTCTTGATATTTAGAATCATAGAGGGTATGCTGAGCTCTGTCAACATTATTTTGAAACAACGTTTCATATTTGGAACCAAAAGAGGAGAATTATCTATGCACGAACAACTTTTTGCCCAAATCCATGACATCGGACTTGTCCCGGTCGTCAAGATAGACGACGCATCAAAGGCTGCCGGTCTGGCAGGAGCCATGATCAGGGGAGGACTTCCCTGTGCTGAGGTGACCTTCCGCACCGATGCCGCCGAACAGGCCATCCGCAATATTACCAAAGCCTATCCTGACATGCTCGTGGGGGCAGGGACCGTGACCAACCTCGACTATGCGAAAAAAGCAGTGGCTGCTGGAGCCAAGTTCATCGTTTCACCCGGCTTCAACCCAACAGTTGTGGACTGGTGCCTGGAAAACAACATTCCCATCGTCCCTGGCGTCTGCACCCCCAGTGACATTGAGCAGGGCCTTGCACGCGGGCTGTCAACGCTCAAGTTCTTCCCCGCAGAAGCTTCCGGGGGAGTGGATATGCTCAAGAACTTTGCAGGCCCCTTCCCCCACCTGAAGTTCATGCCCACCGGCGGCATCAGTTTGGCGAACCTCGCCTCCTATGCAAAGCAGAGCAACGTGCTCGCTGTCGGGGGATCATGGATGGTCAAGGCCGACCTCATTGAAAATGAAGACTGGGACGGCATCGCAAAACTGTGCAGTGATGCGGTAATCGCCTTGCAGGGCCTTGAGTTTGCCCACATGGGCCTCAACAATGAGAGTGCTGAAGAGGCTGAAAAAAGCATTGTAGGCTTTGCCGCTTTGGGCATGCCGACAAAAAGGGGCAACTCCTCCACCTTCATGGGACCCTTCATCGAAGTGTTGCCCAAGCTCTACCTCGGAAAGAACGGTCACATCGGATTCCGTTGCTTTGACATCGAGCGCACCCTCGCCTTCCTGGCCAAGAGCGGCTTCACCGTCAATGAAGAGACCGTCGCCCGCGATGCAAAGGGGACCATCAAGGTCTGTTACCTCAATGAGGAACTCAGCGGTTTTGCCATCCACCTCATCAGGGCCTGACAACCAGAAGAGAGAGCCTGCCATACGGTAGGGTCTCTCTCATAGCTGGCCAAGAGTTCATGCAATTGAACATGAGAGAAGCCCTTTCGTATCTGTACGAAGGGGCTTCTCTCTTGTACTATCCTTGTGATGAGCACAATCAGGACCAACACCCTTACACCACAGCAGAGAACAGAGATACTCCATCTCCGAACGATGTGTTCTGAGTATGAACAGCTGGAGAACTCTCTGTTCCTCTCCAACGAAATGAACACAGATCCAAGCCTGCCCTGCTTCTTCCTGCGCTATGAACAGCGCCTTCTTGCAGGAGTGCTTGTGGCATTCTTCCCCACAACGGCCGAGGTGGAGGTCAACGCTCTTGTCCTTCCGGACTACAGGAGGAGGGGAATCTTCTCCTCTCTGGTCACCGAGGCAAGAAGGACCTATGCACCCCATGGTTTCCTGCAGATGCTCTTTCAGGTGGAGAGCTCTTCAAAGAGCGGGAAAGCCTATCTGGAAACAAGGTTTCCCCATATCGACCGCACTGAGTACCGCATGAGGCTCTCCAAAAGCCGCTGGCGAGAGAAGAAGAGCTCCATACCAACAAACGAAGGAACCCTCGTTGAGGCTACCGGGGAGGCCCTGCCCCAGTATGTACGGAGTGCTGCGCTCCTATTGAGGGAGGATGCCGCTTGTGTTCAGCGGTTACTCTCGGACCCTGCACGCACAGGGTATCTCTACCTCTACGAGGGCAAGCCGATAGGGGTCCTGCAACAGTACACAGACAGTGAAGGCCTGACCATGCTCCATGCGGTGGCCATAGATGAAGCCTATCGGGGTCGGGGCCACGGCAAGGCGATGCTTGCCCTGGCACTGGATGCACTGTTTATGTCGTGTGATGTTCTCACCCTGGAGGTTGATTCGGTAAACCCCGTCGCTTTTGCTCTTTATTGCGCTTTGGGGTTCGAAATAGAGTTCCAAGTTGACTACCATGCTTTGAATTTGTCTTCCCTGTAACTCTTTGGCTCTGGCATTGGTCTGGATTTTTATTTTCTTGACGCCACCATATAGTGAGGGTAGCATACGGATACACACATATGTTCCCCCTTGGGGGAAGTACAATCTATGGAGGACACGATGAAAAGATCACTAGCTATCCTTATGGTTCTGTTGCTTCTCGTCCCTGCTCTATTTGCCCAGGGTGCACCTGAAGCAACTCCTGCAACCCCTGTTGCTGCCCCCGCATCGGGCTCCGGAAGCGTAAATGCCTACACCACAATGGAAGAACCCCTTGCTGCAAAGATGTTCCAGCTCTTTGAAGCTGAAACAGGCATCAAAGTCAACTTTGTCCGCCTCAGCGGTGGCGAAGCTGTAGCACGCCTGGAAGCAGAGTCTTCCAACCCCCAGGCATCCATCTGGGTCGGTGGAGTTGGCCTTGACCACATCACTGCCAAGAGCAAAAAACTCACCACCCCCTATGTAAGCCGCTATGCTGCAAAGACACCTGCACGCTTCAGAGATCCCGACAACTACTATATCGGCCTCTATGTCGGACCCCTTACCTTTGTCACCAACCTCGACAGGGCAAAGGAACTTGGCCTTGAGATCCCCCGCAGCTGGGCTGACCTCACCAAACCCCAGTACAAGGGCTATATCCGTATGGCAAACCCCAACTCCTCAGGAACCTCGTACAACGTGCTGACCACCATGCTGGATGTATTTGGAACTGAAGACAAGATGATCGAGTACATGAAGGCCCTGGACAAGAACATCGACCAGTACACCAAGAGCGGCTCTGCCCCCGGAAAGAGCGTTGCAACCGGAGAGATCCCCATTGCAATCGGCTATGCACACGACCAGGTCAAGCTCAAGACAGCAGGTTCTCCTGTCGTCATTACCGCTCCTAGCGAAGGCACCGGCTATGAGTTGGCTTCCATGTCCCTCGTCGCAGGTGGCAAGGACAGCGTCAACGCCAAGAAACTGTATGACTGGATCCTTTCAAGCCCCAAGGCACAAGCGACCTTTACCGAATGGTTTGTCGTCCTGGTTGCCGACGGAGCGGCAAAGCACCCTGATGCCCTGGCCATCAGCGACATCAAGACAGTTGAGCAGGACATGGCTTGGGACGGAGACAAGGTCAACAAGACTCGTCTGCTCGACCGCTGGACCAATGAGATCGGCAACAAGAGATAATTACCCTTGGTAATTCTAGCTTTCATACCACCCTGCAAGCTATCCTTGCAGGGTGTGTTTCAATAATGGAAAAACTAGATGTTTACAAAAAAACGTATTATTCAGTTTTGTTTCGCCGCTTTGATATTTCTCTCCCTGGACCTATGGATGTTCAACACGCTCGCCACAAACTTCAGAAGCTATGAGGAACTCAGGAACTTCAATGAGATAGCCCTCTTTGCCCAGACAGCTCCTGAAGACGAATCGATGAGTGCCTATGAAGAGTGGATTCCTACAGTCAAGGGCATCATTGCAGGCGCTCGTGCCTTTTACTTCTCCTTCGACGAGAATAAAGGGGACTTTGTTCCATCCACAGGGTCAGAGACAAACTTCAGGCTTTGGGATGAGAAGAAGAACAGCCCGGAATTCCAAAAGGCCATGGAGAGTGTCTACTACCTCGAACCCATGAAACTCTCTGGCTCCTACAAGGCGGACTACACCCTCGATGCTGATATACACAGCAATGATACCATCGCCTCGCAGGTGTATTTCGTACCGGTCATCGATGAGAACGGTTACCAGGCCAATGGGGCCATCATGATCCTGGTTCCCAACAGCACGGCAACCGGCTACATGAACCTGCTTCGCACCATCTTCATCTCAGCTGCGGTGATCTTTCTGTCGATCATGCTGGTCATTACCTTTACCCGCGATCCCATAACTGGGTTCATGGTCCTGGCCCTCTTCGGCATTGTGGTGATCTTCGTCGCCTATCCGCTTCTGGAAGCGGTCAGGCTCTCCTTCATGAAGGATGGGGTCGTATCGCTGCAGACCTGGAAAGAGACGCTTTCGCCCACCTACCTTGTGGCCATGTGGGGTTCGCTTCGCCTTGGGGTGCTGACAGCCACCATCTCCACCATCGTGGGATACATGTTCGCCTTCCTTATCGAAAGGACATCCTTCAGGCAGAAAAAGGTGATGAGCACCCTGGCAACCATGCCGGTCATCTCCCCACCCTTCTCGCTGAGCCTCTCCATCATCCTCCTGTTCGGAAACAACGGACTGATCTCCAAGCAGCTGTTGCACCTGAACACCTCCATCTACGGTCTCGGGGGCCTGACCATCGTGCAGGTGATCGGCATGTTCCCCATCGCCTTCATGACGATTAGCGGGGTCCTCAGGCAGATAGACTCCACCGTCGAGGATGCCTCACTGGACCTGAGCGCCACCAAGTGGCAGACCTTCAAGGCCATCACGCTGCCGCTTTCAGCGCCTGGGATCGTCTCTGCATGGCTGTTGGTCTTCACCAACTCCCTTGCGGACTTTGCCAACCCGCTGCTGCTCAGCGGTGACTACCGCGTCCTCTCAACCGAAGCGTATATGCTGGTTACAGGACGAAGCAACCTCAGTGCAGGATCGGCGATCTCCTTCCTGCTGTTGATGCCTACCATCACAGCCTTCCTGATCCAACGACAGTGGGTTGGTAAGAAGAGCTATGTGACGGTGACGGGAAAGCCCTCCACAACACTTACCGAGCTTACCAACAGGCCTATGCGCATAGGCTTGGAAGCTGTCTCATGGACGATCATAGGCTTCATCGTCGCCCTCTACCTGACCATTGTTGCAGGATGCTTTGTGGTGAACTGGGGTATCGACTACTCCTTTACCCTTGCCAACTGGGGTGAGGCCCTCTCGCGAGGCTGGACAGCCATCCGAGACACGGTCACCCTCGCTGCGATAGCAACGCCGATAGCTGGCCTGCTGGCCATGCTGGCGGCGATGCTGCTGGTGCGTAAGAAGTTCCCCGGCAAACGCCTGCTTGAGCTGGTGATAATGACCCCCTATGCAATACCGGGAACCCTGATAGGTATCAGCTATATCCTGGCATTCAACAAGCCACCTCTTTTGCTGGTGGGGACAGGGGCCATCATCGTCATCAACTACGTCATCAGGGAGCTGCCCGTAGGGGTTGAGAACGGCATAACAGCCCTGCACCAGATAGACCCTGCCATCGAGGAGTCTGCAGCTGACCTCGGAGCCGATGTCACCACCGTGTTCAGGACCATCGTGCTTCCCCTGGTCCGCCCTGCATTCCTATCGAGCATGTCCTACACATTCGTACGCTCGATGACTGCAGTCAGTGCCATCATCTTCCTGATATCGGCGCGTTGGAACCATCTGACGGTCCTAATCTTCAACTTCTCAGAGAACCTCAGGTTCGGTCTGGCCAGCGTCTTGTCAACCATCCTCATCGTCATCGTGCTCTCCGTCTGGGCTCTGATGCAGGTGCTGGTCAAGGATGACAAGCTCACACAAAAAACTATTTCTACCCGGTAAGGGGGGTTTCAATGTTGGAAAAAAAGAGTGTATCAGTGACGCTTGAGCAAGTGACCAAACGGTTCAAGAATGTGAAGGGCAAAAAGGACGTGATCGCAGTCAATGAGGCAAACCTGGTCATCGAACCAGGGGAGCTGGTCACCCTGCTTGGGCCTTCAGGGTGTGGGAAGACTACCATGCTGAGGATGATTGCAGGCTTTGAGCTGCCCACCGATGGCAAGATATTCATCGGCAATGAGGAGATCACCATGATGCCTCCGAACAAGCGCGATACCGCGACCATGTTCCAAAGCTATGGCCTGTTCCCCCATATGACGGTGTTTGACAATGTGGCCTATGGCTTGAAGCTCCGCAAGATTCCCGTTGAGCAGATCAAGGAGAGGGTAAATGAGACCCTGGCGATGGTCGGCCTCGCCGACTATGGGGACAGGGCCCCATCCAAGCTCTCAGGTGGTCAGCAGCAGCGTGTAGCGCTGGCAAGAAGCCTCATCGTAACACCCTCGGTCCTCTTGCTCGACGAGCCCCTTTCAAACCTCGACGCCCTGCTCAGGGAGCAGATGCGCGTGGAGATCCGCAAGATCCAGAAGGAATTGGGTATAACAGCCATCTATGTCACCCACGACAGGGTTGAGGCGATGAGCCTCTCTGACCGCGTCGTTGTCATGAAGAATGGCTTCATTCGCCAGATAGGTCCTCCTTCGGTGATCTATGAGGAGCCGAACTGTCGCTTTGTAGCGGGCTTTGTCGGCAAGGCTACCTTCTTCCCTGTAACAATACTCAGAAAAGAGGCAAAGAACTGGATTTGCAAGCTCGGAGACAAGGAAGCCGTCGTCAGCCAGGCAGGGGACAATGTCGTCGTAGGCGAGGAAGCTGTCCTGATGGCAAGGCCCGAATCCCTCAGGGTGGTGGAGCCGGGAGCCGGACACATCGAAGGAAAGGTCCGTATGAATGTCTACTTGGGCAACAGCCTGGAGTCCTTCATCAGCACCTCCTTTGGAGAGGTCCTCGTACAGGTGGACGACCCCCATGCAAAGAAGATCTATGCAGAGGGGAGCGATGTCTCCATCGACTTCGCCCCCGACCGGGTTAGGCTGCTGAACAAGGATGAAGAGTAGAAAAGAATCAATTGCATGTGAGTGGGTTTCATCCTCTTTCCTAGAAAACAAGTAGCATATTATCACACCACAAAGAAGGCCAGTTCCTCAGGATCTGGCCTTCCTTGTTGTGAAAAGTAGATCGAATATCTCTCCTATTCATCTGGCGATACCAGAATTCGTATACTTGTATTCATGTATAATGAAAGCAGTAAAACTTTCCAATCAAAGGATGAATAAATGAACCAAAACGAAATAGGGGTATGCGAAGAAATAATGCTACAGCTCACTAACCTTCACACCCTCTTCAACAACCATAGGATTGCCAATTCCGGGCACCACGAGGTCTTCTACTGTAAGGTGCACATTCCTCAGCCGTATACCTCGCTCTAAGACTTGTGGCAACCCTTGGGTCATCTCACTATCTTCAATAGGCTCAAGGTTTGTTGCTGCAACGCCAAAAGAGCAGTTCTGTATTTTGAGATTTGTTATCGGCTCTTCCGGTAAGCCGACAATGAATCCGGCTGAAGAGCGCGATCCTGTTGCTACACAATTGCGGATGGTTATATCGGAAAGGGAAGGGGTTGTTGGAGTTAAGGGTACCTTTTCCAGGGAAAAATCTTCATCATTCTCTGAACCACAGCGGTAGTACATGTTCAGCGTAAGGGGACAGAGGTTGTCCTTCATCCTGATATGGGAAAAATTCAGGTTTGTTATCTTCCCCCCCCTGCCCCTTCTGGTCTTGATCCGTATCCCCCTATCGGTCCCATCGAAAAGGCAGTCAGAAACCCTGACATCAGAGATTCCACCAGCAGTTTCACTGCCTACAACAGCACCTCCATGGGCGTTCTTGACAGTACAGTGCTCTATACGGACATTGTTTGTAGGAATGTTTGTCCTGATGCCATCCTCTCCACTCCCGCTTTTCAGTGCAATGCCGTCATCCCCGACATCAATGGTGCATCCTATTATATGCACATCCTGACACGAATCCACATCGATGCCATCAGTGTTGGGGGCATCCTTGGGATTGATGATGACCAGGTCCTTGAAGGTGAGGTTCCTTGAGTAAAGGGGGTGCAGTGTCCAAAAGGGGCTGTTGGCGAGCGTGATGCCCTCAACACTCACATGATAGCTCTTATAGATCTGTAGCAAAGGAGGGCGTAAATACTGCGACAGCCTACCACCGCCTCCACCACTATGCTTCTCATAGCCGGGGTTCAATTGCGCAAGCTGATGTTCTTTTGGTGATACAGGGCCCTTCTGGAACTCCCGCTTATGGAGGGAGGCCGCCCACCAGGAGGTGCCGTTCCCATCGAGGGTACCTTCACCGCTGATGCGTATGTGTGATGAGTTCACTATGGAGAGGCAGCTCTGCAAGCAGTGGCAGTTGACCCCTTCCCAGCGCGAATATACAGGCTCATACAGATCCTCATCATCGGTGAACAGGATCCTTGCACCCTTTTCAAGGTGTAGGGTGATGTTGCTCTTGTTGAGGATGGCCAGGGGTCCTGTCCTCCAGATGCCCTCGTTGACGATGAGGGTGTCCCCACTTTGTAGGGCTGTAAGGGCCAGGGCAAAGCTTGTGCTGTTATCATGGGTGGCTTGCCCGACCCCTCCGAAACTTTCCATATGGTACTGCACGCCATAACCTCCGGGTGCTCTGCTTCCCGCGCCTGCCGGACCATCATAGAAGCTGTGGTGGGTCCATACGGGTGGAGAGGGAGTTTCTGTACTAGCTAATAGTGAACCTTGCCACGCTCCGGTGGCAAGGTTCTTTGGTGACCAGTTTTTGCAGAATACAGACCTAGAACAGGAAAGGCTGGGCAAACGAGACAGGACGCTTGTTGTCGGTGAGCACCTTCTCCATATAGACACTGTCGAGGGCAAGGTCATCGACCAGCCTGAGCAGAAGTTCCTCAGGGACAAGGTTGTGCTCGCAGAACAGGAAGATGAGTGCCTTCTCTGCGATGTTCGCCGGCTTGAGGGAGTTGAAGTAGATCGCCTCGTCAGGCTTGCCCTTGTATCGACCCTGGATGTTGGCAAACAGCATCGAGCTCTCCATGTCGTGCTTGAGGGCATCCAGCTCCTTGCGTAGGGCCTTCTCCTCCCCTCGTGCAGCCTGCTCCCCAAGGGGCTTGAGGTGGAAGAAGGTATACTCCTTTCCTGGCAGGTAGTGGTGCTCGTCACACCTTGCGGCATAGTTCGGCTCAAGGTTGCTGCTTTTGAAGGCATCCCCTCCCACTATGATCAGGGGATCGAAATAGAGAGCCGGACACTCCTGATCGTCAACCTGGTAATAGCGGTAGGTATTGAAGGCATCCTCCATGCAGTCCGGATGCTCGCAATAGGCGGTAAGGGGGATGACATCGGTGGCGATGTCCAGCATCAGGCGTGCGGTTGAATTGAAGATGTCCCGGCGGAAGTTGAGGATCAGGGTGGGGAAGATGAACATCACCCCACGCTCGAAGCTGTGGTTGCGCACCACATAGGCGAGCCTCTCATCGAAGAAGGAGGCCTCGTCTATGATGAAGGTTCCCACTGTAGGGTTGTCCTTGAGCACCTCCTCAAGGCCGAAGGAGTCGCGGATCTTGGCGATGTTGGTGCCACAGCTTATATAGCCGCTGCGGTAGCACAGCGCATCCTCGGGATACTCGGAGAACCTCTGCCCGTCAATTTCGCTGCGGATGAAAAAGACCTTGCGGCGGTCCACCTCACCGCTGCTGGTCAGGGCGCGCACCTTCTCGCCTTTCTTTTGCGCTATGGCGGCGTCACGCCATACCCTGGCTGCAAACTCAGTCTTGCCCGAGCCCATGGGTCCTATAAGAAGGACCCTGCGCCCAGGATTGGTGAAGTCAAAATGCGAGAAGGTGGTATGTATATCGATGGTGGGGAACCCAAGGCTCTTGAGAAAATCAGTCCCCTCACCCCGCGGGTCAATTCGCGGCATTCTGCCCCTCTACGATGGCAATCCCATTGGAAGCGCCGATCCTGGTAGCACCGGCCTCTATCATCGCCTTCGCCTCTTCATAGGTATGGATACCACCGGATGCCTTGATGCCAAAGTCAGGTCCAACAGCCTTGCGCATGATACGGATGTCGGTTTCCTTCGCCCCTGCTGTTGAGAAGCCTGTGGAGGTCTTCACATAATCAGCTCCGGCTGTCTTCGAAAGACGACAGGCACGTGCCTTCTGCTCATCGGTAAGCAGAGAGGTTTCAATGATGACCTTCAGAATCTTCTTCCCGCAAGCTTGCTTTACCTTTGCTATATCATCCAGCACAAGGTCATCGTCATGATTCTTCAGCCACCCTATGTTGATGACCATATCTATCTCATCAGCGCCTTCAGTGACAGCACGCTTTGCCTCAAAAGCCTTGCTCTCTGTAGCCATGGCCCCAAGGGGAAAACCTACAACTGTACAGACCTTGACTTCACTTTTTGCCAAAAGCTTGGCACAAAGGGTAACCCAACAACTATTCACACAAACTGAAGCAAAATTCCACTGATGGGCCTCTTTGCAGATCTGTTCTATCTTCCCGCGCGTTGTATTAGCGGCGAGAACCGTGTGGTCGATGTACTTGGCGACATCCTCTACTATCATGGCAACCTCCATTGCTTAAGGTACACAGTAAGCTTACTCCAAATCCCTATTGCTATCAACGGATTTATGCAAAGTGGTAACAAGGACAAAGCTTGACGAATGCTTCACAGCACTATACCCTATGTCTCATGATTTTAGAAACCATTGAGAAGTACTATACTTGGGCACTCATCGCCATCCTGTTGGTGAATTTCACCCAAAGAAAAATTCCCCGAACGGAAAAGAAACGGTTTGCTACCATCTATTTGGCAGCAATTCTCCTTGTGTTTGAGATAGGCATCGTAACCATCCTCTCCCGGGGCATGAACCACAACCTGGCCTGGCTTGTGTTTGCCCTCTGTGTCGGGCTTCTCTACCTGTTGAGAAACAAGGCCCTGCCCTTCAGGATACACTGCGTCGAGTGTGGGACACGCCTAGATTTCAACCATATCATCGGTCATGACAACAACACCTGCGCCGACTGCTACAACAAGGCCCATCCTGAAGAGGCCGCCGCTGAAGCGGCAAAGAAGCCGAAGCCTGTCCAAGTCGTGGAGGAGATTGCTCCTCTGGTAGTCCCCGATACGGTTGCCGAGATGGACTGGGACCTTTGGGAACCCAAGGAAGTGTGTGTCATCACCTACCTCTTTGATGGCGACCAAGTGTTGCTCATCGATAAGAAACAGGGGTTGGGAACAGGCCTGGTCAACGCACCCGGCGGACACATCGAGCTAGCCGAGACGGCAACCGAGGCTGCCATCCGGGAGTTCAAGGAAGAGACCGAGCTTGATATCCATGACCCCAAACTGGTCGGAAGGCTCAACTTCCAATTCAAGGACGGGCTGTCCGAACGCGCCTATGTCTTCTTTGCCCACTCCCATAGCGGCACTGCCGCCGAGACCGAAGAGGCCAGACCCTTCTGGTGCCCCATCAAGGAGATTCCCTATGACAAGATGTGGGAGGATGACCTCTACTGGTTGCCCCAGGCACTTGAAGGCAAAAACTTTGAAGGTTTCTTCATTTTCGACGGACAGGTGATGCTCGACAAGCTGGTGAACATCGAGGAAGATGAAGAGGAGTAACGTAGGACTCGGCTGCTGGCAGTTCGGGCCCTCCTTCGGTTTTTGGGAGGATCAGAGGAGGACCGATTCGCTTCGCGTCCTCCACGCTGCCCTCAGGCAGGGGATACGACACTTCGACAGCGCCGCTTCCTATGGAAACGGCAGCAGCGAACAGATCCTGGGCCAACAGCTGAAGCGATTCTCCAACACCATAGGGCGCGAAGAGCTCACCATTGCAACAAAAATCATGCCCAAAAGCCATTCACTTGTCAGAAAGGATGTGCTCAAGAGCCTCTCCAGGCTCTGCACCCCCTACCTCGACATCCTCTACCTCCACTGGCCGAGCAGTGAACTCGACCTCTCCCCCATCCTCGATGCCATGACAGAGCTTGGAGACGAAGGGGTAGTGCGCTCCCTAGGGCTGAGCAACTTCCCCCTGGCCCTGCTGCCCCAATTTGAACAGTATCCCATCTCATACCTGCAAAGCCCCTGTTCCCTCCTTTGGACCAGAGGGAATGTAGAGCTCATCTCCTACTGCAAGGAGAGGTCGATCAAGTTGGTGGGCTACAGCCCCCTGGGCCTGGGACTGCTCAATGGAGGCCACCTCACCTCCCCTGATGACAGCAGGGGGGGTCTCTACCCCTTCTCTGAAACCTCCTACCCCACCTACAAGGATCTCTATGCTATACTTACAGCCATCAGCGAGGAGCATCAGAGCTCGATGGCTCAGGTGGCCCTCGCTTGGGCGATGGGCCAGGGCTTTGACCTCCTGCTCCTTGGAGCGAGAGACAAAGCACAGCTGGAGGAGAACCTGGCAGCGGGGTCGATAAGGCTTTCTGAGGATGAACGCTCTGCTCTCGACAGGGCAGCCTCACTGCTTGGCGCAACAATCCCTGCAGGACAGGACAATCTATTCGGACACAGGTGGTAGAAGTGAGAATTCCCTTGGAGAGTGCACACACGGAGCTGGAGGTACGCAAATCCAGATTCCTTGCCCTTGCCATTCCCTGCACCTCCCTATCCGAAGCAAAAAGCATGGTCGCCACCCTGAAGGCGGAGCACCCCGGTGCAAACCATGTGGTGCATGCGGCAGTGGTCGGAGAGCATGGGGATGAGTTCAGCTACAGCGATGACCGCGAGCCCAGGAACACCGCAGGGCGCCCCGCCCTGGAGGTGCTCAAGGGCAGCGGCATCACCAATGTAGCGATCTTCATCGTACGGTACTTCGGAGGGACCCTTCTGGGGACAGGGGGCCTGGTGAAGGCCTATGGTGACAGCGCCAAAAGCGTCCTGGAGATACTTAAGACTGAAGAACTCATAGAGAAGTGCTCCTTCTCCATAACAACATCCTATAACCTGTATGAACCAATAAAGAAACTGCTCATAGAAGCCAATGCGGCAATCATTGACGAACAGTTCACTACCGATGTTCTCATTGGGGGGACGCTTGCGATTACTGAAAAAGAGCTGGTTTCACAGGCAGTGACAGAACTCTCCAACGGTCGGGACCACGTGGTCTTTACCTAACGGAAAGTTTGCTGAACTTGAGGTCAGGTCCATCTTCATCAACTTCAGGCCCCTCTTTGAACAGCGTCCCCGATTCCTCATAGAGCCGGTTGTTGTCTACAAGCTCTACAAGGCGTATTGCTATGGATAGGGCATGTTCCACCGCCTTGGGCTCTATGGCTGAGACAATATCATCAGGGGTGTGGTAGACAGAGGGCTTGCTACGGTCGTCCCATGCTACGGCAGTGAGGGTGGTGGCATCGATGCCACACCTTGCACTTGAGGCTGCATCGGTGCCGCCGGCAAAGATCGGGATCGGTGCACTGTGTGCCTGATAGCCCATCCCCTGGGCGATGTGGACACAACGCCTTGCAAGCTTTGCCGAGAGGGGCTGCAGGCCGTTTACATCACGTTCAAGAAAGGTCAGCTCATCTTCATAGTAGGGGGAGTCGAAGTTAAGATGGATCGGATCTTCAAGCAGGTCCAGGTTCTGGTCGAACCAGTGGCGCGAGCCTCTGAGGCCCACCTCTTCTCCATCGAATGAGCAGAAGACCAGACGGGTATTGAGCAACGGCTGTCCGCATTTTTTCTTCCAATCGAAAAATCGTGCAAGCTGCACTGCCATGCTTGAGGAGATGAGGTTGTCCCCAGCTCCGGGGGAACCCTCTTCGAGTACGAAGTCACGCAGGGGGAAGAGCAGGGGAATGCCCAAGGTAAGCAGGAAATTCAGGATGAAGTTGGCCAACGGAGGCAGGTTGATGACAAAGAGGCGAAAACTGAGCAGTTCGGTAAAGAGTTGTACAACTGCGGAGAACCCCAACAGGGCAAAGAGGAAAAAGGGCGCGAGCACCTTCTTGTAATAGGATTTACGATCGAGCTTGTTGTATCGGTAGAGACGGGCGCTGTCATGGTGTCCGCTGAAGATGACGGTATGCAGGACCTCATTTTCCGGTTCGATGATGCCGTGACAGTTGGCGCCAAGGGAAGAGGGGGTGTGTTTTTCCCCAAAAGGCTTGAAGACCAGAAATTCCCGGAATATGTAGAAGCAGAACAGCAGGTAGATAACCGTACCCAGAAGGGGCAGGCCAAACCAAAGGAAGGCCAGGACTGTCGGGTAGGCGACCACCATGAGTTTCAGCCAGAGGGTATATGCACGGCTATGCAGGGTAAATTCCCGGTATTCTGTGGTGGTGCAGTATTTTTTCAGGTGTTCTTCAAGAATTGCCGCACTCTGCCTGCTCGTTTCTGTTCCCGCAACTCTTGCACCTACCTTATCAATGATGGTTGAGGTGAGTTCAAGGGCCAATTGGGCGAGTCTGCCTGCCTTTAGGGTATCAAGCTTTGGCCTTTTGAGCTCACTCTCTTCTGATACCATAGGAGGTGCTATTTTCTTTCTTTTCCTAAAAATGGGAATTCTCATGTTCGTTTCATGATGCCGAGATAGGGTTGCACTGTCAAGAAAGATGGAATGCTCCCTATAGTGGCTTGACAAAGATTGAGCCACTCAATATAGTAAAAAACCGATTGGTAGCTAAGCAACCTGACAATTGCCTGGCGTTTGCCATGGCTGTTATTAGGGAGAGATGTCCGAGCGGTCGAAGGAGGCAGTCTTGAAAACTGTTGGGGCGCAAGTCCCCGGGGGTTCGAATCCCTCTCTCTCCGCTCATTATTTTTTTGTTCGGGATTATTGACAGTTGAATCATTACTCTGGAGAGGTGCGAGAGCGGTCGAATCGGGCTCCCTGCTAAGGAGTTGACCTGGTAACGGGTCCGGGGGTTCGAATCCCCCCTTCTCCGATTGTGTTTTTTTACAGTGACGAGACCATAGCTCAGCTGGATAGAGCATCAGTTTGCGGAACTGAGGGTCGAAGGTTCGAATCCTTTTGGTCTCATTGTGTTTTTATGGTCATTATCACACCTGGAGAGATGTCCGAGTGGTCGAAGGAGACGGACTCGAAATCCGTTGTACCGTTTACGGTACCGAGGGTTCGAATCCCTCTCTCTCCGATAGCTTGGATTCTTTTATGGTTTTTGTTTGACAGTCAGTTCGTTCGTTTGGAGAGGTGTCCGAGTGGTCGATGGTGCACGCTTGGAAAGCGTGTGTGCTGAAAGGCACCGGGGGTTCAAATCCCCCCTTCTCCGTATTTTTTCCCAGCCGACAGATTCTGTGCTATGTGTGTTCACCCAACCCCGTCAGGACCGGAAGGTAGCAGCGGTAAGTGAACCATACATGAGACGCAGGCGATTTGTTGGCTGGGTTTCTTTTATTGGCGTTGCTTTATCTTTTTCTGCTGGTACATATGCCTGTCGGCACACATGATCAGGTTGGTAAGGGTGGAGTCCTCAAAGATTTCAGAACTCTCCATACCTATGGTCACTCCCAAAGGGTAGGGCAGCAGGTTCTTCTGTGCATTGTTTGCAAGGTTCAGCTGGAACCGCTCTGAAAGCAGAGGGACAAATCCTATCGGGGCATCGAGGGCAAGGACGACAAATTCGTCCCCTCCCCATCGGGAGATGATGTCCGTCACCCTGAAGGATTGGGTGAGTGTGGCAGCAACCAGCTTCAAGACCTTGTCACCCTCTTCGTGTCCGAAGGTATCGTTGATGCTTTTGAAGTTATCCACATCTATGCTCAGCAGCACCGTCTCTGCATTGATGCGCTGTGCATGCCTGAGTTCCTGCTCCGCCATAAGGCGAAATCCCCTTCTGTTGTACAGGCTTGTAAGCTCGTCGGTGATGGCAAGGTTCTGAAGCCGCTCTTCCAGGCGCTTGAATTCGGAGATGTCCCTGACCACGCCGAAGCTTCCCTTCGGGCAGGTCTCGGGTATCTTGAGGGTAGGGCGGACCTCCGCCCAGACAAACGAGCCGTCGCAGCGCAACAGCTGCACCTCGGATCTGAGAGGTTCCATCTTCTTCGGGTCATCAAGGAAATAGAGCTTCTTTAGCTTCTCCGCATGCGCGGCATCAAGGAAGTCATGGAGATATTTCCCCATCACTTCAGAGGGGTCCTCATAGCCCAAGAGATGGGCCAGGCCTTTGTTGGCGTATATGATGACCCCTTGGGGGTTGGCAAAGTAGACACCATCGGCAAGGTTAGCGACAAGGTTTTTGAAATTTATCCGTAACTCTTCTTCCTGCACCAAAATACCATCCTCTCTCTATACATGAAAAAATGCAGGGAAAACCTCAGTTCTTCCTTGCGACTTTGTAACGCTGAGTATGAGTAGAAAGTTCTAGCAGTACGTCACGCCCACAGGTGAGTATAGACCAAAGAGAGTATTGGCGCAACGAAATAAATGTCTATTCGACTATAGTGTTTTCTGCTATGTAAAAGGAATACAAAGAACTTGTGACCTCCTATACTTTTTTCACCCTCCTTTCCGAAAGACATCCTCTGCCTTTCGGTACCCGTTCACAGTGATTTGTGCTATACTTGGCAAGTATATTTTCAAGGGAGACCCAATGGCATATGAAGTAACGGCTACAAGAAAAAGACCCCAACTGTTTGATAACCTGGTGGGTCAGGAGTTTGTAGTCTCAACCATCAAGAATGCGATCGAGCAAAAGCGTATCGCACACGCATATCTCTTCAGCGGTCCCCGCGGAGTCGGCAAGACCTCCTCGGCACGCATACTCGCACGCGCCCTGAACTGCGAAAACGGACCCACCCCCCTTCCTTGCGGGGTATGCGCCAACTGCACCGAGATAACCCGGGGCAACAGTGTGGATGTCATTGAGATCGACGGCGCAAGCAACACCAGCGTAAACGATATCCGCCAGATCAAGGATGAGGTCCTGTTCCCTCCACAGACAAGCCTCTACAAGATATATATCATTGACGAGGTGCACATGCTCTCCACCAGTGCGTTCAACGCACTGCTGAAGACCATTGAAGAGCCCCCTGCCTATATCATCTTCATCTTCGCCACCACCGAGCCCCAGAAGGTTCCTGCAACCATCCGCTCAAGGTGCCAGCAGTTCCACTTCCAGCTCATCGACCTGCACACCATCAAGGCTTGCCTTGCTGAAGCGGCACAGGAGATGAAGGTACAGGCCGATGACGACGCCCTCTTCTGGATAGCGAAGGAGTCGACAGGCTCGATGCGCGATGCCTACACCCTGTTCGACCAGGTACTCTCCTTTTCCAACGACCACATAACCCTGGCCCTGATAAGTGACAAGCTGGGGCTGGTCGGCATCGACCAGATCACCGAAATCGTGACTTTCCTGCTTTCCGACTCGAGTCAGAAAGCACTCATCGCCGTACAGGACCTGCTGGACAACGGCATCTCCATTGAGCAGTGCATCAAGGATTTCACCCAGTTCTTCAGAAGCCTGCTCCTTATGAAGGAGGGGATAACCGAAGAGGCCATCCTGGGGATCCAGACCGAGCGCATACCCCTGCACGTGCGAGGCGCCTACTCCAAGGAACAGCTCGAGGCAGCCCTTGAAATGTTCCTCAAGCTCTACCGCGACATTCGCTTCTCCTTGAATCCCCGCTTTGAGCTTGAACTGGCGATAAGCCGCCTTGCATCCCTGCCCCATCTCGCCTCCCCTACCGAGCTGGTACGCAAGCTCACCGCCCTCAAGGAGGACCTGCTCAGCGGCAAGGTACGGGTAGGCGAGCGTCCTGCTGCTGCTCCTGCACCGCAAAGGGTTTCGGAGCGGGAGGCCGCACCAGCTCAAAGAGCCCCTGAAGCTGCTCCCGTCCAAAGGGTTGCCGAAGCCCCACCACAAAGGGAGGTGCCCCCATCTCCTGAGCAAAGGGTGGGCGAACCTGTACTGCAAAAACCCGTAACAGAGCCGAAGACCCCTCCTGCCAGGCCCTTCACCAAGAGTGATGTGCCCGCCCTGGTGGCCAAACTTACCAAAACCCCTATACTCAGCCAGGTTGCCCTCTCCATACAATCGGTTGAGCAGGAAGGCAATACCCTGAAACTTATATTCTCTACAGAGTTCTGCAGGAATACTGCCCAGGATAATCTTGATCTGCTCAGTGGCCTGATCAAGGAGATTTCCGGCTTTACCGGGAGAACTACAGTCCATTGCGCCGAAGCAGAGCAGACGATACACAAAGGTGTTGAGGATCCCGTCCTCAGCTCCATCGCCTCCCTGTTTCGCGGCGAACTGAAAACCTGACCGAACAAACCTACTAGAGGAGTGAACTATGGATTTGAATCCGTTTGAACTGATGAAGAATATGAAGGGTCTCCAAGAGAACATGCAGAAGATGCAGGAGAACCTTCCCAAGATAACCGCGAAAGGGAGTGCTGGAGCGGGGATGGTCGATGTCACCATCAATGGAAAACTTGTTGTCACCGAGGTGAAGATCGCCTCTGAGATTGTCGATCCGGCGGATATAGGCACCCTTGAGGTCCTCATTGCCTCAGCCTTCAATGACGCTTCGAACAAGATACAAGAGAAGATCAAGAACGAAGGCCTCAAGCAGGCCGGACCTCTTGGCTCGCTCATGCCACAGCTCTGAACATGACAGCACTGGAACAACTGATACAAACCCTCTCACGACTGCCTGGAATCGGTCCGAAGAGCGCTTCAAGAATCTCATACCACCTGATAAAGACCGACCCTGCCTACAACAGGGTCCTTGGTGATACCATTGCAACCATCCAGGAACGCATCTTCCCCTGCTCCACCTGCGGCAGCTTCACCGAGGTAGACCCCTGCCCCATATGCAGTGACGCCTCTCGCGACAGAAGCCTCTTGTGCATCGTGGAGCAGCCCCAGGACATTGTCACGCTGCAATCCAGCGGTGCATACAACGGGCTCTACCATGTCCTGGGGGGTGCGATAAGTCCCTTGGATGGGGTGGGTCCTGAGCATCTCTCTTTCTCCAAGATGCTCAAGCGCATAGAGAGAGGCTCCTTCACTGAGCTGATCATCGCCACCAACCCGACAGAGGCAGGAGATACCACTGCCCTCTACATCCGCCATATCCTCAAGGGAAAGCCGGAACTTGCCATCACGCGCCTGGCCAGCGGCCTGCCTATAGGAGGGGATCTGGAGTATGCGGACCGCATCACCTTGGCAAGGTCGTTGCGCGGGCGTGTGGTGTTCTAGGCTGATCGGAACACGCATATCAGTTCAAAGGCTGAGTAGTGCGCACTCCTTCTGACTATGCTAAAAGAAATGTCCCAATCTTTTTCTTGCCATTCATGGAGACCCGCCGTATCATGCATCCAATCGACCAATATTGGGGGGTCTGCATGTCATACGGGAGTTTTGATTTCAGAGGAAGGGGCGGTTCGTATTTCTGGTTGCTTGTCTGGACAACAGTACTGAACGTCATCACTTTTTCTTTGTTTTATCCTTGGGCAGCTTGTTCAATTGAAAAATGGAAGGCTAAACACACATATGTGGATGACAAACAATTGGTATTCACTGGGTCAGGAGCAGGGTTCTTTGGGACCTGGCTGCTCATTGTCATTCTATCACTCATTACCTTGGGGCTGTATGCACCCTGGGGTGCTTGCAGGCTACAACGCTGGAAAACAAACAACCTGCACTTCGCTTCCCCAGGAGACAATGAGAATTTTTAAGTGATTCATAGGGGAAAGGACAAGGAAGGGATCAGTTCTGCATGAATTGATCCCTTCACTGTATGGTGTCGTATGTTCTTTTTGTATTTGTTGTGGGTTTCAGGTACCTACCCTGGCCTAGCGCATGCCCCGCTCTTGCTTGATGGAGTCATACGCACCCTGGATCTCCCTGAACTTGGCAGTGGCATGGGTGAGGAACTCCTCCCCCATCCCCTTGGCTGCAAGGGTATCTGGGTGGAACTCGATGCTCATCTTCCTGTAGGCGCGTTTTACCTCATCGTCGGTGGCGGCTTTCGTAAGGCCCAGGATTGCATAGGCGCGCTCCCCTGCAGAGGCAAAGCCTCCATAGTTACGGCTCAAGGCATCCACAAAGGAGGCAGGGAGTCGGAATATGAGGGCGGCTCGCCTGATGAGGGCCTCTTCGCTGGAGGTGACGCTTCCGTCAGCGGCAGCGACACGGTAGAAGATGTCCACCATCAGTTGGAGGATGTTCGGGGCATGGGCGAAATTCTGATAGAACTGGGAGGCGAACTGCTCGAACGTCCCCTCCCCGGTGATGGCGGCATCGAAGACTTGCCAGGCGGCCTCTTCCTCTCGGACGCCCAAACGAAGGTCTGTGCGGATGAACTCCTGCACCTTCTGACGCTCCATGGCTGAGACGCTGCCATCGACAGAGGCGATGCGCGCGATCATAGAAAATGCTCCCACGAAGAACATCATCTGCGACTGGTCTTGGGAAGCATGGTACGTACCAGCTTGTCCTGTCCCGAGGGACCCTGCCTTGTCAAACATATGCCCGAAGGCAATCCCAGCTATCATGCCCAAAGGTCCACCAAACATGAACCCCAAGGTCCCTCCGAAGAGTTTTCCCATCCACGCCATACTGTTACAACTTATCGATCAGCATGGAGCATTTGCCAGAGGGTATGGGAAGGGTTTTCTTCTTGTTCTCTCCGAGAATCTCAATGGTGAAATAGTAGAGCTTTTCCGACTCGAGGCGAATTTCCCAACCACGTTCGGTCTTGTTGCTGAGAATCGTAATCATGTTGCGCTTCAAGGAGAGGTTCTCAA
Organism: Sphaerochaeta sp.; assembly: GCA_034007055.1. Taxonomy (GTDB): domain Bacteria; phylum Spirochaetota; class Spirochaetia; order Sphaerochaetales; family Sphaerochaetaceae; genus Sphaerochaeta. The sequence continues at coordinate 49,319 of JAVERP010000005.1, read as the reverse complement.
TACCCATGGCCTCCAAGGAGGGCATGACCCAGTTGACCGTCTTGCGAGGCAGTGAGATATCGAGCCCGATGATATTCTCTATCATCAGCGTGATGGTCACCAACCCTGCAAAGGGCATCAGGCGCCTGCGGGGGAAACCTGCGATATCCTTGGTTGTGGAGTACCCCTCCTTATTGGGAAGGTAGGCCTCCCACACATCGCCGATGGTCTCGGCATCAGGGTGGAGGGTGTCAAGCAGGTAGTACATGTGCCTGATGGCACACTCCCGGGCAAAGACGAACTGGTTGAACTTCTCCAAGGCCTTGATGACTATGAAGGTGTTTACCGACAGGACCCCACCACAGTGGCCGTTTCCCTTCTCGCTGAACGCGGGAGAGGAGACAGGGACTCCGGGGAAGGGGTTGTCCGTACCGAACTCCTTGGGGTTGTGCAGGTCCTCGATCATGTAGGCTGCACGCTCGTCATTGGGAATCTCGGCAAGCATAGCCCAATAGGCACCGATGAACTTGTTCTTGACCCTGTTCTCCTTGATATCCAGATCAAAGTAGAAGTTCTTGTCAGGGTCCCACATCAGGGAGTTGATCCTGGTCTTCAGGGAGAAGTACAGCCTCTTGTACCGGAAGCTGAGCTCCTTGTCGTTGAGGATATCACCAATTGCCGACATGTAGAGGGCATTCACCGCAAGTTGTGCGTTGAAATCAAGGGGATAGTAGACCCGGTCACGGGGAGTGTTTCCGCTTTCGCAAGAGGAGATGGGGACTGAGTACAGTCCGTTGGGTTTCTGAAAGGTTGCCTGGATCCAGGAGAAATATTTCTCCAAAATTGGTACGATCTCCTTCAGCCTCTTCTTATTTCCTATCTTATGGTAAAATCCGAATTCAACGTACGCAAACAGGGGGGGTGAAATTCCTTCGGGATTGGAGGCGGTAAAAACCGGCGATCCATCCTCGATGGAGTAATCACCTCGAATTGCTCCGTTCTCTTCTTGTTTCTGATAAAAAAAGTCCATCAACGGGAACGGTGAGTTGTTCTGGTTGCTGTATACAAGAAAAAGAGCGGAAAAACAGGACAAGTACTGATTGAATGTGGTCTGGTCAGGATAGGAAAGGTAGGACCCCGAAAACCCGTTGGCCTCAGTGCCTTGCTTCCAAAGTTCGTCAATCCATACCCAAGACCTGTCATACATATCGACAAAATCCTGATCATAAAAATGTACGAACGGTACCAAATCCTTAATCAAATGGGGACTCCTTGCTATATGTGCCATTGCTGGTAAAACTAAAAAAGACGCGCATTTTTTAGGATATACTCTCTTTTCTGAGAAGTCAACCGGATATGATCGACATAGACAAAGCAAAGAAAATCTAGCAAAATACGATAGCGCCTTAATAGAAACGAATGCTAATCATATATATAATAGTCAATTGAAGTCGAAAAGGAAAGAACTTTTTACCACTAAATACTCAACAAATATAACAATTTGGGTAGTTTCCCTTAACCCACTGGACACGGTTTTCACTTATTGCGCAAAAACTGGCAGAATAGAGGGCAACAACTGGGTGGAGAACTGCACACACCCCTTGGAAATCTCCTCCCCATCGACATGCACAGGCATCGGGTTATTCTTTGAAACCAGCTTGATGCTCTTCGCCCTGACAACCGAAAAGGAGGGGAGCTTCACTTGGGTGCCCTTGAAGAACTTCAGGGCTATAAGCAACAGGCGCGAGTTCTTGATCGGGCGGTTTGCAAACACAACATCAAAATACCCGTCATCAAAGAGTGCATCAGGGCCCATGATAAAGGCACTGCCCATCCTCCGTCCGTTGCAGATGCTCAGCTGTTGGGTCGTATACGAGTGAGTCTCACCATCGAGGGTCAGCTCCACTTGATAGGGGTCGGGATGGTCGACGAGGATCTTGATCAGGGCAAGGACATAGCTCAGGGTTCCTGAGACATGCTTGAAGTCACTGGCGATGAAATTTACCAGAGGCTCGAAGCCCATGCCCTGTCCGTTGATGAAGTATCTTCCCTGGGGATAGTTCCCCCCATAGGTGATGCCTGCATCGATGAGGCGGGTCTTTCCTGCAACAATGAGGTCGACCGCTTTTTTCAAATCGGTGGGAATACCCATGGCCCAGGCAAAATCATTTCCCCGCCCTATGGGAAGTACCCCCAGGGAGGGAGCGGGAATCTTCTTTTCGGCCACAGCGCGAAGGATGCCGTCCACCACCTCGTTCACCGTCCCATCCCCGCCTGCTGCGATGATGACAGGCCACCCCTCACAGGTCGCCTGATAGGCAAGAGCGGAGGCCCCTATCCCTTTTTCAGTAAAAACAACGGTCGCATCATAGCCACCTTTGCTGAATAGGTCCATTATCTCTTTCTTACGTGCCATCCCCCGTCCTTTCGCAGCATGGGGATTGAGCAGTATAAAGAGTTTCTTATCAGGCATATAGAGCTCCTTTCATCCTAAGATATGTATCCTATTTACACCCGGTAGGCAATAGCATAGTATGACGATGTGAATCATCAACAACAACCCCCAAGAACTGCGTTCCTTCCTACAACCAAAGCAGATATGCAACAAAGGTCATGGGACCAGCTGGACATAGCATTCATCTCAGCAGACGCCTACGTTGACCACCCTTCATTCGGCACGGCACTCCTGGCAAGGCTGCTGGAAAGTCGGGGCTATCGTGTTGGCATTATCGCACAACCCCGGTGGGATTCAACAGAAGATTTCCTAAAAATGGGAAAACCTCGTCTTGCCTGCATGATAAGTGGGGGAAACATCGACAGCATGGTCTCCCACTACACGGCAAATGCCAAACCCAGAAGCGAAGATGAGTACAGCCCGGGGGGAAAGGCAGGCCTTCGCCCAGACAGGGCAACCCTCTCCTATACAAACCGTGCACGCCAGGCGTACGGCAAGGGGACACCCATCATCATAGGGGGTCTTGAAGCCTCCCTGAGGCGCTTGAGCCACTATGACTACTGGACCGACAAGGTGCGCAAGCCCTTCATCCTCGATGCAAAGGCAGACCTGCTCATCTATGGCATGGGGGAGCTGCAAACACTGGAGATCCTTTCACGCCTGGAGAAGGGCGAGCCTGTAGGGGATATCCAAGATGTCCGCGGGACGGTGTTTGCCCTCTCAGAGAAGACCATCGGATCGTTGGACACGGCTTACCGCCAGATATCGCTACCCTCCTTTGAGGAGGTAAGCGATAGGGACAAGCAATCGAACACCCCTACACAGGAGGGTATGAAGGCGTATGCACGAGCCTTCAACCTCCAGATGACCCATGAGAACCCGATCCTGGGGGAGAGGATCCTACAGAGATGCATGGACAGGGTCGTAGTCCAGAACCCCCCTGCCCATCCACTCACCGATGAGCAGTTCGATGAGCTGTACTCCTTTCCCTTTACCCTGAACGCCCATCCCGACTACGAGAAGATGGGGGGCATACCTGCCCTGGAGGAGGTGCGCTTCTCCATCACGAGCAATCGGGGATGCTACGGGTCCTGCTCGTTCTGTGCCATCACCAGCCATCAGGGTCGGATGATACAGACCCGTAGCAAACACTCCTTGGTTCTTGAAGCGGAGAGGATGGTGCGCCACCCCTCCTTCAAGGGGTATATCCATGATCTGGGGGGCCCGACGGCAAACTTCCAGGGGAGGGCTTGTGACAAGCAGGAGACCTACGGTCCCTGCCCTACCAAGGAGTGTCTCTGGCCTGAGCCTTGTGATAACCTCAAAGACTCCCATGAAAGGTACCTCGACATCCTTGACGCCCTTGAAGCGGTGTCCGGGGTAAAGAAGGTATTTATCCGTTCAGGGATCCGCTATGACTACCTCCTTGAGGTGGCCACAGAGAAGACCCGACGGCGTTTCATGAACCATCTGGTGCTCAAGCATGTAAGCGGACAGCTCAAGGTAGCACCCGAGCATGTCGATCCTCAGGTCCTCGATGCGATGGGCAAGCCCAAGGCGGAGCTGTACGAACGGTTCAGCACCCTATATAAGGAGACCAATGAGGATCTGGGAAAACGGCAGTTCCTCATCCCCTATTTCATTGCCGCCCACCCGGGCAGCACGCTGGACAGCGCCATTGAACTCGCCCTCTATATGCAAAGGACGGGTTTTGTCCCCGACCAGGTCCAGGAGTTCTACCCGACCCCCGGCACAGTATCCACCTGCATGTACTATACGGGGCTGGACCCTCGGCCACAAAAAAACTATGCTCCCCTCTACATTCCAAAAGGACGGGAACGTCACCTGCAGCGAGCACTGCTGCAGTATAACAAGGCTGAAAACCGCTCCATGGTTGTCGAAGCCTTGGAAAAAGCCAACAGAAAGGAGTTGTCAAGAGTGCTTTTGACAAATCGGTACAGTTTGTGAAACCCCAATTAGACAATCCAAAAGATTTTTCAAGGAAGATGCTTTCCATAGCTCTTCCTGTTGTTTTTCAAGGCCTCCTGACCAACTCGCTCTCCTTTGTAGACACCCTGATGATCGGGCAGCTCGGGGAGAAGGCTATTGCAGCCGTAGGGCTTGCCAACCAGATGTTCTTCCTTATCAGCCTGCTCTTCTTTGGCATCTCCAGCGGCTCCTCCATCTTCCTCTCGCAGTTCTGGGGTGCAGGAAACGAGAAGAACATCAAACGCGTCATAGGCCTGTCGGTAACGGTTGCCTTCATAGGGGCATCTTTTGCCGCAATTGTTTCCTTTCTCTTTCCGGTCTCACTGATGCATATCTTCACCTATGACGCTGTTGTGGTGAGCTATGGTGTCTCTTACCTCAAGATTGTTGCGATAAGCTATATATTCACCGCGATAAGCAACGTCCTTTCAACTGCACTACGGGTTATCGGGCACGCAAAGATACCCCTGGGGGTAGCGCTCTTCTCCCTGACGATGAATGCGGTGGGCAACTACCTCCTGATCTTCGGTGTCGGCCCGTTCCCTGAACTGGGGGTAGCTGGAGCAGCAATTGCCACAGCTGTCAGCCGTTTTTCAGAGGTAGCCCTCCTTCTGTACATTACGTACAAAAAACACCCGGTCCTGGCCATCAAGGACAGGACGGCCTTCTCATGGGACAAGGAATTCATCCGCATTGTCGTACCCACCAGCCTGCCAGTCATCCTCAATGAAATACTCTGGTCCATGGGAATGACCACCTATAAGATTGCTTTCAGCAGGATAGGCATCAGTGCCTTGGCAGCTGTCAATGTCAACGAGGCTATAGCAAACCTGTTCTTTGTCGCCATGATGGGCGTCAGCAACGCTACGCTGATCATGATCGGAATAAAGATAGGGGAAGGGAGGACCGACCTGGCAAAGCTCTATGCCAGGAGGTTCGTCATCATTGCCCTGGTTGCCGGCATAGCGGCTGGGGCGATGCAGGCCCTTATGGCACCCTGGTTCGCCACGCTCTTCAACATCACCGATGAGGTGAGGAGAATGGCCATCTTGTGCCTGTTGGTAAACTCCATGCTGCTCCCCATCAAGAGCATCAACATGTCGGTGATAGTGGGAATCCTCAGGGCAGGTGGGGACACCCGCTTCTCCATGTTCGCCGAGATGTTCGGCGTCTGGGCCATAGGTGTCCCCATAGCCTTCATAGCAGTTTTGGTCCTGCACCTGAACATCTGGCAGGTATACTTGCTGCTGGGCTTGGAAGAGATGGCCAAACTGGTCCTGGGTCTGGTGCGTGTCAAACGCGGCAAATGGATCACCGACCTCACAGGTGTTCATTGACCTATTGCCCATATGAACGTATATTTAAGGTAAGAGAGGGCATTCAATGGCTATACGAACAGTTCTCACCAATGGCACAGTCGTCACCGGTTATGCAAAGCTCAAGAATTGTGCATTGTATATAAATGAGGATGGGCTCATCGGCGACATCTTCAACATGCGACGCTTTGAGGAGAAGAAGTTCCCTCCCGACACCCTGATGATCGACATGGCAGGAGCTTACGTCATGCCGGGCTTCATTGACTCCCACCTGCATGGCATCGGAGGAAGCGGCACCGAGGATTGCGACCCCAAGGCAATCCTCGCCATGAGCGAACGCCTGGCTGACTTCGGAGTCTCCGCCTTCATGCCCACCGTCTACACCGACGAGCTGGACATCATGATAGCCAGCACCAAGGCCATAGTCCAGGCTATGGGCAAGGAGAAGGGAGCGAAGATCATGGGGATAAACCTCGAAGGTCCCTTCATCTCCTTTGCCCGCATAGGGGCCCAGAATCCCAAGGGAGTCCTCCCCGTCGACCTGGACATCTTCAACCAGCTCATCGATGCTGGTGAGGGCAAGGTGCTGTGCATGACAGTGGCACCGGAACTCAAGCATATGCGTGAGCTCGCCTTGCTAGCCCGTGAGAGGAACATCGTCCTGCTTGCCGGACACACCGATGCAACCTATGAGAACATCATGGAAGGGATGCAGTGCGGCATCTTCCACTCCACCCACTTCTTCAACGCAATGAGCCGCCTGCACCACCGCAACCCAGGCACCGTAGGAGCCATCCTGATCCAGAGAGACATGCAGTGCGAGATAATCTGTGATGGCGTGCATGTCCACCAGGAACTGGTGAAGATGCTTCTCAGGGAAAAACCCCTGGACAACATCGTCATGATAACAGACTCGCTCAGGCCGACCAAACAGCGATCGGGTCCCAAGACAGCAAACGGGATCGCCTGCGTCATAGGCTCTGAAGGCTCCTTTGTCAGCATAGAGGACCCCACCCTATTCCTCGGTTCGGCACTTACCATGCTCCAGGGATTCAGGAATGTCGTCGAGTGGGAGATCCCCATCCAACAGGCTTCCCAGATGTCATCGACCAACCCTGCACGGATCTACTCATTCACCAAGCAGGGTATGCTGGTTCCCGGCTACAAGGCGGACATTGTCATCCTGGACCAGAACCTGCAGATGAAGGGCCTTTTCATCGACGGAGAACTTATTCGCGACCGTTTCGCGTAAACCCAAGGAGCTATATGCATGCAACCACTATTTGAAGGCTTGAAAGACCAAGCCCTATGGAACTACTTTTATGAACTCTCCCAGATCCCCCGGGAGTCCGGCAATGAGGAAGGTGTGCGCCAATTTCTCTTGAAGTTTGCACAGGAGCACAACCTGCAAGCTGTCGTCGATACCATAGGAAATGTCATTCTCCGCAAGAAAGCCGCCACTGGATATGAAAACCGTCCTTCAGTAGCTTTGCAAGGTCATATGGATATGGTCTGCGTCAAGACAGAGGAGAGCGACCACAACTTCGCCACCGACCCAATCCAACTGGTCCGTGAAGGGGATGTCCTGCGTGCCAAGGACACCACCCTCGGTGGCGACAATGGCATTGCCGTGGCTATGGCCATGGACATACTAGCCGACCCCAATGCCAAGCACGGTCCCTTGGAGGCCATCTTCACCGTCAGTGAGGAGACCGGTCTCACCGGAGCATTCAACATCGAGGCCGACCTTATCCAGAGCAGGCTTCTGATCAACTTGGACAGCGAAGAGGAAGGGGTGCTCTACATAGGGTGTGCAGGGGGTCTTGAAGTCGATGCCAAGCTTGCCCCAGAGATGCAGGCAATCCCCTCCGGCTATGAGGGCTTCACCCTGACTGCCAGCGGCCTGCTTGGGGGGCATAGCGGTGGGGAGATCCACAAGCAGCGAGCCAATGCCATCAAGGCGGTGGCAAGGGCCCTTGCCCCTGTTGAGACGAAGATGGTGTTTGCAGCGAGCGGAGGGAGCAAGCGTAATGTCATCCCCTCCCTATGCTCGATCAGCTTTGCCGCTCCCAAAGCTGATGCACAGGCCATTGAGGCAGCAGTCCTCACCTGCTCCAAGGAGCTCAAAGAAGAGTACTCCATCAGCGACCCGGGCATCAGGATCGACCTTGTCAAAACTGAAATGCCCAGGAAGGCCGCCTCGGCAGAGCAGAGTGAGGCCTTCATCAGAAGCCTCTACATCGCCCCCCATGGGGTCGATGCGATGAGCATGACCATCAAGGGGGTCGTGGAGACCTCCTCCAACCTTGCAATCCTCAACTTTTCCGAGGGTGTGTTCTCGGTGACCAGCAGCCACCGCTCATCAATTCTCTCATCGCGTGACGACATTGCCCACAGGATGGGCGAGGCAATGAAAAGCGGAGGCTCTGCTGTCAAGTATGTCGGGGCCTACCCTTCATGGAAGCCTAATCCCGATTCCCCCCTCACACAGTTCTGTGCCACAGCATATGAGCAGTACGCCCATAAGAAGGCGCATATCACAGCGATTCATGCAGGCCTTGAGTGCGGCATCATAAACAGCAGGGTCCCAGGCATGGACTCGGTCTCCTTCGGTCCTAACATGCATGATGTGCACTCGGTCAAGGAGAGGCTCTCACTCTCATCAGTTGAGAGGATCATGGGCTTTTTGCGCCATCTGCTCTCCATCATCGAGTAGGATGAGGCGAAAACCTGTAGTGGGGATAGCGGGGACTCTTGGCCCTGCTCCCCGGACCTCAGCATTCCAAACTGTCCGGCGCGACTTCACCAATGAGGCGTATACCGCCTCGTTGGTAAGGTCAGGAGCCACTCCGATTCTTCTTCCTTCAGTACTGTCGGAGGTGGAGGCCCTGCTCGCCTTGTGCGACGGCATCCTGCTTCCCGGGGGCTTTGATATCGACCCTGGCCTGTATGGGCGGCAGAGGTCCCCTCTCTGTGGAAAGATTGAGCGTGATGGCGACCTGTTCCAGCTCGCCCTGCTCAAAGCTGCCTATGCAAAAGGCATCCCAGTGCTGGGTATCTGCAAGGGGTTGCAACTCATCAATGTACATTTTGGCGGTACGCTCTACCAGGACCTATCCCTCTGTGGACAGAGGGGAACCATCCATGCCCCGAGGCGCATGGATAAGCCCTTCGGCCATTCGGTAACCCTGAAAAAGGATTCCAAACTCCACACCATCTTTGGATCGGATGCCTTGGAGGTGAACTCGTTCCACCACCAAGGCATTGATCGTCTGGGCAGGGGCTTGGAAGCCACAGCCCGGTGTGATGATGGGTTCATCGAAGCAATAGAGATGGAGGGTGGGTCGTGGTGCGTAGGGGTGCAGTGGCACCCTGAGGTCATGATGATGACCTCAGAGGGTATGCTGCCTTTGTTCTCAGCCTTCGTAAAGGCCTCTAGGCCTCTTTGATCTGACGGGCCATCTCCTTGGCCATCTCATATGCGCGCCTCTTGTCCTCTTCGGAGGCACAGCCCTGATACTCCACCACACCGGTGCACTCAAGCTTCATCGCTTCGGAGAAGACATCAAACTGCTTCTGAGCCCCACCGGACCAGCCAAAGGATCCGAAGCGCATGGTCTTGCGCCCCTTCACATGGCTACGCTCGAGGATGTCCATGATATGGTACATCGGGGGGAACATCTTGTACTCATAGGTGGGCATGCCGATGACCAGCCCTTCTGAACGCCATACCTTCTCCAGGACAAAGGACTCATGGGTCTGGGGGATCTCCAGGACGTGGACAGGAAGGCCCTCACTTTCAACCCCCTCGACAATGTAGGGAACCAAGGCTGCAGTGTTGCCGTACATGCTGGACCAGACGACGGTAATCTCCTTCTCCCTCGGGCCGTCCATATAGGTGGCAAGGGTCTTGTACCAGTTGATGATCTTCATCGGCTCCTCCCTCCAGACCACACCGTGGCTTGGGGCGACCTGCCTGATGGACAACCCTTCAAGCTTGGCGATGCCCCTCAGCACGAACGCGGAGAAGGAGGAGACGATATTCGCATAGTAGCGTTCGGTCTCCCCTGCAAGGAGGTCCAGTTCCTTTTTGGTGAGCTGGTCATCGAAGCAGTGCCCGTACTGTCCAAACGATCCGAAGGCGTCACAGCTGAAGAGGATCTCATCCTCGACTGCATAGGTCATCATCGTCTCGGGCCAGTGTATGTTGGGGGTCATGAAGAACTGCAGGGTCTTCCCCCCAAGGTCGAGCTTCTCCCCATCCTTTACCGCACGCACATTCTTTTCAATGGCGTAGAAGTGCTTGATAAGGGGGACAGCCTTCGCTGAGCAGAGGATCTCGACATTGGGGTGCTTTGCGATGAAATCGACCATGGCCCCTGTATGGTCGGGCTCCATATGGTTCAGCACCAGGTAGTCAAGCTGGCCGTTGGGCAGTCCCAGCTCATGGAGTTCTGCATCGACGGTAGCACCGGCTCCGTCCCAATCCTTGACCAGGTCGATCATGGCGTTCTTCTCACTGCCCTTTACCACATAGGCATTGAGCATGACCCCATGGGGGATCGGCCATATGCCTTCGAAGAGGTCCCGGTTTCCGACCTTGGCAGCCACGCGATATATTCCATCAGTTAGTTTGTCAGGTTTCATAGTTTGCTCCTTCACCTCCAAAGATACACCATAAAGGGCTTCAGGGGAATTGGCTGCAGGGCTAGGGGGTAAGGTCCGCCCTGCGCTGCAGAGAGAAGATGTTTTGCTGGTGTTCCTTCCAGGAGGGCATGTGCACTGTGAGAAAGGCGTGGAAGCCTGCCCCATGGTCAAAGTGCACAAGGTGTGCCATCTCGTGCAGCACCAAATAGGAGAGCTCATCATCAGAGAGGCTCGCTGATCGCAGTGAGAAGTTGAGGTTGCCCCGTGAGGAGCAGCTACCCCACCGTTTCTTGGAATCCCTAATCGTAAACGGAGGGACCTCCAGGCCGAGCTTTCCTGCCCACGATCGTACCAACGGTCCTATCCTGTGCCTTGCGGCCTTCCGGTAGAGGTCCTTCAAGGCATGCGAAAGGGTCTCCTTGTTTGGAGGGTCGCCTACATAGGTGAGCAGGAACACCCCATCCTCAAGGCTGAGGGTATCCATTTGTCCTGGGATGATGGAAAGGGTATGGGACTCGCCATGGAACAGGAAGGTATCCCCATCTTCCCAGGAGTGCCCATAGAGCTCGTGCTCTGCCTTTTGGGTTGCAATGGTCTTTTCCAGTTTCTTCTGGTTGGCCCTGATGATGCGTTCAATGCTGCCCAGGGGCTCTCGAAAGGGGGCGCTCACCCTGACCTCCCCATTGCCCAGAACCCGCACAGTTATATTCTTGCATCGCCTGAGGCGCGAGAGGGTGTAGGTGATCCCTGCCACTTTACCGACTGTTTCCATTTTGATACAGTAACTCCTATGCTAAAGATACACCCCATGTTACTCCATTTGCTTCAGGATATTCCATACGTCGCTTTTTCCGACCTTCCCAGGGATGGAGAAAAGGCCATCGAAGCAATGCTTGTTTTTTTGGACAGCGCCCCTGTGGGTAGTGAAGCCTGCCTGCGCCTCAGCAGTGTACTCACCCCTTTGGAAGGCGGGTATCAGGATCCTCCTGGGGAGGAGATGCGCCTTGCCGTGGAAAAGGGGGAGAAACACCCCCACACAAAGGGAGACTTCAGCATAGAGGCCGGCCCCTATCAATTCTTGCAGCTGCCCATAGCCCCTCAGGCCGAAACCATAGCAAAACGCCTGCAAGAGCTTCTTTGTGACGGCCCATCTATAATCTATCTTCGCATCCTCAAGGAGAGTGTGGTCGAGCTGGTAATCCAGCTCATCTTCAAATCCTAGAAGAAAAGGGGCATGAGAAGCGGTGCCACCAGGCTCATCACCACACCATGGTAGATGCTGGCGATGATGACCTTCGATCCAAAATTGCTGGTCAGCAAGACCAGCGTCACATCCATGCTTGTTGCTCCTGCCGTGCAGACCGCAGGGTAGAAGTAGCGCCTGCCCATCCTACCCAGCAGGGGGATGAGGAAGAAGGAAAAGCTCTCACGCAGCAAATTGATCAGGAAGGATACCGATCCCAGGACAGGATAGCCCAGATCGCTGATGAGGATACCCGATAGCGAATACCAGCCGAATCCACTGACCATGCCAAGTCCTTCCTTAATGGTATAGGGGGTCAGCACAGGGGTCAGAAGCGCCCCAAGATAACTGCCGGCAATGGTGAGCAGAGGCAACAGCAGCACAGCCTTGTCCGAAAGGATTCCCTTGAAGCTGATATCCTTCTGCACCAGGGCCATCCCCACAAAGAAAAGCATACCGTAGAGCAGATAGCTGACTAGCGAGCTGTCAAACCACCCGAACAGGGGGGTAAGCAGCCGAAGGCCCAGCCCAAGCAGCACGATGCTGATCAGGAACAGCGGTTCCTTCAGGACATCCCAGACGCGTCTGAGCTTGCTCTGCTCCTTACGGGGGGCTATGTCGATACCCAAGGAGATGTCCTCGGAGGAGAGAAGCAGAGAAGCGGTTGTGGCAACTACCATGGTTCCCAATACGCTGACAGTGGTAAGCAGCAGGGCGGAAAGCCCGATGGTGGCGAACTGTGCGGTTATCCCTTCAATGCTGCCGGTGTTGACTCCCATAAAGAAGAGCAGTAGCCAGACTAGGGAGGTCTGCCCAACTGAAGCGGTCCTTACGAACCGCTTTTTTCCCAACAAGCGGGAGGTGCCCACCCCACAAAGCAGGGCAAGGGCCAATTTTCCTAGGTATATGAAGGTTTCCATGTGGTGAAAATGTATAGTAATCCTTGCGCTGTGTCAAATTCCCTTGTTTCTCTTGTTTCTCTTCCTTCTCTTGAGTATAGTTGTTCTCATGATTGCAGAAAAACTCAGTGATACATTCCACCGACTCACCTTCAAAGATGGTCGGCAAATAACCCTTGTGGGAACCGCACACGTCTCGAAAGAGAGTGTGGATGAGGTTTCTGCGTATATCGACAGTGAAGAGCCCGATCATATCTGCCTCGAGCTTGATGACGGAAGATTCAAGAACAAGGAAGAGCAGAGCTCCTGGTCCAACATGGACATCAAGAAGGTGCTCAAGGAGGGCAAGGGGTTCCTGTTGGTCGCCAACATGGCCCTCGCCTCTTTTCAGAAGCGCATGGGCAACCAGACAGACAGTGCGCCCGGTGAGGAGATCCTTGGAGCCGCACGCATAGCAAAGGAGAGGGATATCCCCTACTCGCTGTGCGACCGTGATATCCAGATCACCTTCAAGCGGGCCTGGAGACTGTCCAACCTGTGGAACAAGGCAAAGCTCATCGCCACCATCATCTCAGCTGTCTTCAGCAATGAAGAGATTTCCAAAGAGGATCTGGAGGAACTGAAGAAAGGCGACGTCATGCAGAGCATGATGGACGAGATGGCCAAGGAACTTCCTGCAGTCAAGACCGTCCTCATCGACGAACGCGACCGCTACCTTGCCACAAGCATCTACCTCGCCCCAGGGGATAAGAAGCTTGCCGTCATCGGGGCAGGACACCAGAACGGCATCATCAAGACGATGGAAAAGCTGGAAAGCGGAGAACTGCAGACTAACCTGGACGATATCACCGATGTACCCCCCCCTGGAAAGGGAGGGAAAATACTCTCCTGGTCCTTCCCCATCCTTATCATCGGATTCCTCGCCTACGGATTCATAAACTTTGGGCAGCAGGAGGGCATACGGATGTTCGGCTACTGGCTTGCAGTCAACATGTCCTTTACAGCACTAGGGGCAATCCTCTCACTGGCCCACCCTCTGAACACCTTGGTAAGCATATTGTCAGCCCCCCTAACTAGCTTGCACCCAGGCATCGGCATCGGTATGGTCAGCGGCCTTATGCAAGCGACGCTACGCAAGCCCAAGGTAAAGGACTTTGAGAACCTCAGTGACGATGCCATCACCCTGAAGGGATGGTACAGGAACAGGGTTCTGCATATCCTCCTGGTATTCCTCATGACCAGTTTCGGTGCCTCCATAGGAAATGTGGTAGTATTTCCCATGTTACTGAAGATGATGCTTTAGGCAGGGGTCCTAACTAACAAGTGGCGCTCTCTTTAGAGCGCCTTTTATTTGTCCAAAACAGGCATTCCTGCATCAGAGACCTGCACTGCCTATAAAGCCAGCACCATCCAAGAACCCCCTTTCAGAGCCTTGCAGGGGGCTTCTTAAGAAATATATACCATAAACTCAATTAATTATGCCCCCTAATTAAATGAATGTCACAGAAACATCCATAGCCACGCTAGAACGATGAACCAGGAAATGATGAACAGAAGTCTTCCTACCTCAAGACTAACCAGCAATGGATGTTCTCTCTACATAGTGATGGCAAAACAAGAAACAGGGACTGGCATCTCACTGGCTTACAAGGGAGATAAGGTCTTGAGACAGCACGGGACTCATTCTGAGAAAGTAAAGAAGCCTTACAAACGGTGCAGAACCCTTATATGAAGAAGGTATCCCTGGGCTACAGACAAGTGCAGGCATAGCTGTCGATCGTTCGTCATTCCCAATACGCTACTCTGTGGAGAGAAGCTTGCTGGAGGGATCAGAGCTGTACATCATCTCTCTATCTTCTTACCCGACAGCCTGAAGTCGCTTCGTTTCATATATCGCCTATGACCTATCAGAAACTATCCACCTATGGGGTAATGCAGGACCATCAAGTGTTGGGGAGAATCCAGGAAAAGGCTTGATCAGCAAGTGAAAGACAAACAGGATAAGCAGTTACTGAAAGCCATTGCATTAAAAGGGGATGCCACCTTACGCCATACCTCCAACATACTAAGGTTTTTTCTTCCTAGACGGAATAATATTAATTTTGATATTGGTAGAACTAATTTGCTTTAACCCTTATAGTGTCACAAGTATAAAAATTAAATATAATGACTAACTGTTACTATACAACAAATTACATAATTTTTTATCATATTTTGTTTTTTTCTATATTTTAAATTTAAATGTGTTGACATAAGTCGGGAGATTATGTATAGTACAGGTGTGCTCAGGAAAAGAGCAACATAACTTGCACAGAAGCCCAGAGCTTCCAAAAGGAAAACACCATGAAAAAAATAACCGCCATCCTCCTGATCCTCGTACTCGCCGGCTTTGGCCTCTTCGCTGCTGTGGACAACTCAAAGGAAGCTGCTACCATCAAGGTAAAGACCGTCGTCGCTGACTTCTCCGCATTCGGCGTATCCTCTCTTGCAGTAGGTGATGACGCATTCAAGACCATCGCAGCCTTCCAGGGCGCAGTATCCTCCAACGTTGATACCGCCATCGCCATGCTCTCCCTCAATGACTTTGTCCTTGTAGGCCACCTCTCAGGCATCAACAACACGACTGCACCTGTTGCACTTGGCCTTTCAATCTCAGATCTTGAGTCCGGGACCTCCAACAAAGTAGCCCTCACTCTCTCCACCTATGCTCAGACCATTGATGCTTCTAAAGACAGCAAGTTCGGCACCCTGAAGAACATCCCCATAAGCATCAAGGAAGCCACCGTCGGCGCAGCCGCACTCGCTCCTGCAGGCACCTACAACGCAACCATCACCATCTCGCTGAAAACCAACTAAGAGATGGCCGCAGACACAAAAAACCTCCCAAGCGGAGGTTTTTTTGTGTCTTTATGGTCGTTTGCTTTTTTCTAGGTCAGGGTCGAGCAGACTCCCAGGGCCTTCTTGCTGTAAAACCCTTTTCAAGGCCTGGAGTACCGGAGGCATCATATCTTGCCATATGGGATAGAGGCAGGAATCTCCATTTTCAGGAGCTTGTAGATGTCACGCATCTTCCTTGTGGGTTCCTGACAACCTTATCGAATACCTTGCACTTCTGATTTCTCAGCTCAAGGAAGCACCCCCCAAGGTCTATCGAGGCCTTCTCCTGGGTATGCTGCAGCATGTCCTTTTGCAACAGCTGGGAAAGGATACTGGACAGGAACGTGAGCATCAGATGGCCCTTGAAGGCCTCTTCCCCATGGATACCCAGAGGAAATAGGCTGCAATTGCTCTTTGTTCTGTCAGATAGCTGTTCCATCTGCACCCTGGTATAGTATAGGGACAGAATTTCCTTGCTTTCCAACCTCTCTGAGGAGACCAGGACGAAGGTCCCTAGCCTTCCCATATTGCTTCCTATCTCTTCGAACGGCAAATTATCACTGAGGGCCTCAAGGGAGGTCCTTTCCTCCAGGACACCGTGGCTCCCCATGTCCTGGCCCAGGTAGGCATAGCCTGCATGGCCGTGGAGATCGACTCATATAGAGGATCCTGTTCTCAAACAGCTCCATGTACTTGGCTTGCCGCAGGCTATTCGCATGTTTTTCCACCAGTTCATCGAACAGCTTCCTGTTTGGTCCAACCCTGGAGACACAGGCCATCCTTTCGGCATAGAGGACCTCTACATTGCCTTTGCTGGAATACACCGCATCAGAGAGAACCATGTTCGTCTTAACACCCAGCTGCTCCAGTTCCTCAGCTGTGGCGAGCAGGGTGCTGATATCCAGCATGCCTTCAGAGCAGTAGCGCATATACAGCGGCATCCTGGCCTGTACTGTCGATGAGGATACCCGCGCCTTCCCCATCTGGATACAGCATCCTGAAGTAGGAGGAGAAGAAGTCACTACTGACATCTCCTGAGCCCAAAGCCACCAGGGAATCCTGTATCTCCTGGCTCTGGAGCCTGGCCTTGGGGTAGAGGATGCTTGCATAGGAGCCCGTAATGAATTAGGGAGAGCAGAGCCTCCCTCTGGTTGGGCAGGATATCAGCAACCAGATCGAAGAGGGTCGTATTGTCCCTCAGGTACCTGTCCAGCATGAAGCTGTCCCCGAAATCAAGGATGCGATCCTCCCCCCACGCCTCTGAGTGCAAGGCCCCAGCCGGAGCAACGGCATAGCCGCCCTCCAGCGTAAACGAGTACACATCCCTTTGCTTGGACTTGAAGACTCCCCTTTCCTTGTCGATGACTGTGCCAAGACTCTCGATATAAATATTTTTCTTTGCACCATCCACCCTCAGGGAATCCATGAGCTGGGCACAGGTCACCCCCTGCTTGTCTGGTACCTGATTAATCTTGCCATGGCCTTCCCGTTCTGTTTGTGATACTCCAACGGTAGTCCCACAAGCCTGCCACAGCAAGAGAAAAACAGCTTTGGAATAAACAGGAAAGAAGTACGAGCCTCTGTGCAGCTGTACAACCAAAAGCTCTTGAACTACAGATAGGCAGATCTCTACCCATACTCTTGATCATCCAAGCAGGGAAACCATCAAGGTCCAGGAAATCACTCTCCACTCCCCTAGCATCCATAATCAAGACTGGGGAAAAGGTAGAAGTTCTGCATTACATCTCCTTGAAAGGGATCGGGAAAGTACTCTTGCCTAGAGTCCATTTGCAAAGAAGGATTAACAGGATAAGCATTTACAGGGAACCAACGGAAGGCCAAGCAATGATATCTTACGCCATACCTTTGACATTAGAGGGTTTTTTCACGTCTAAATACAATTCATAAAAACTGACATTGGAAATGGTTTCGTTCAATTATAAATTTGATGTCACAAGACCAAATATGTAGTAATTATTTAATTTGTTAACATATATGATTTTATAAATTATTAAATGTTTTAATATATTTTTAATTATTTTTATGATAACCCTGTTGACATAAGTCGGGAGATTATGTATAGTACAGGTGTGCTCAGGAAAAGAGCAACATAACTTGCACAGAAGCCCAGAGCTTCCAAAAGGAAAACACCATGAAAAAAATAACCGCCATCCTCCTGATCCTCGTACTCGCCGGCTTTGGCCTCTTCGCTGCTGTGGACAACTCAAAGGAAGCTGCTACCATCAAGGTAAAGACCGTCGTCGCTGACTTCTCCGCATTCGGCGTATCCTCTCTTGCAGTAGGTGATGACGCATTCAAGACCATCGCAGCCTTCCAGGGCGCAGTATCCTCCAACGTTGATACCGCCATCGCCATGCTCTCCCTCAATGACTTTGTCCTTGTAGGCCACCTCTCAGGCATCAACAACACGACTGCACCTGTTGCACTTGGCCTTTCAATCTCAGATCTTGAGTCCGGGACCTCCAACAAAGTAGCCCTCACTCTCTCCACCTATGCTCAGACCATTGATGCTTCTAAAGACAGCAAGTTCGGCACCCTGAAGAACATCCCCATAAGCATCAAGGAAGCCACCGTCGGCGCAGCCGCACTCGCTCCTGCAGGCACCTACAACGCAACCATCACCATCTCGCTGAAAACCAACTAAGAGATGGCCGCAGACGCAAAAAACCTCCCAAGCGGAGGTTTTTTTGTGTCTTTATGGTCGTTTGCTTTTTTCTAGGTCAGGGTCGAGCAGACTCCCAGGGCCTTCTTGATGGTATCCACAGGATAGGCCTTGAGGGAACTCTTGGCCTTGTTGCTCTTGGGCAGCAAAACCCTCTTGAAGCCCAGCTCGCTGGAGGCCTTCTCACGCTTCTCAGCGAAGCCCACCGTACGTACTTCCCCTGCGAGGCTCATCTCCCCGTAGGAGACCAATGAAGAGGGTAGGGGGACTCCTTTCAAGGCGGACCAAAGCGCGAGAGCCAAGGGAAGGTCAATGGAGACCTCGTTGAGCCGCATACCGCCGGCAACATTCACATAGATATCCTGGTCGTTGAGGCGAACCTGTGCATGGCGCTCCAGGATAGCGGCGATCCTCGTGACCCGGGCAGTATCAATTCGGTCGGAGTAGACACGAGAAAAGCCGCTTTTGCTGGGGACGGTAAGGGCCTGGATCTCCACAAGGAAGGTACGCGACCCCTCAACCACAGCGGTATAGGCAATTCCAGGAGGGGTACCCTCCCCTTCCCTATCGGTAATGAAGAAGGATGAGGGGTTGGCCACAGCAGTGAGGCCCTTCTCGCCCATGTGGAAGATACCTATCTCATCAACTGATCCAAACCGGTTCTTCGCTGCCCTGATGAGGCGTACGCCACTTCCCACCTGATCGAAATAGAGTACGGTATCGACAAGATGCTCAATGACCTTGGGCCCTGCAAGCACCCCTTCCTTGGTTACATGGCCAACAAGGAACAGGGATATGCCAAGCTGCTTAGAGATGCCCACCAGCTCGGTGGAACAGAAACGTATCTGGTTGACCGATCCGGCAGGGGAGGCCACCTCACTGCTGGAAAGTGTCTGCAAGGAGTCGATGACCACTACCTGCGGCTTCATCTTCTCCAGAACATTTACCAGGACTTCGACACGGGTGTCGCAGAAGATTGAAATCTTGGAGAGCGAGAGGCCCAACCGCTGGGCCCTGAGCTTCACCTGCGATGGGGACTCCTCACCTGAGACATAGAGAACAGTCCGCTCTAGCGAACATTTCTCTATCATCTGCAGCATGAGCGTCGATTTCCCTATCCCAGGCTCGCCTCCCAACAGGATGGAGGAGCCACGCATGACCCCTCCGCCCAAAACACGGTCAAGTTCGGAGATACCGCTCTCATAGCGGAAACCAGGCTCCACCTGGATATCCTCAAGGGAGACGGGCTTTGTCTCAAGGCTGATCTGTGCAGTCTTCCCAGGCTTGCCCTGTTTGGGCAGAATAAGCTCTTCCTCGAAGGAGTTCCAGCTTCCGCAATCAGGACAGCGTCCCAACCACTTGTTTTCTGCACGTCCACACTGGGTACAAACAAACTGCAAAGACTTGTCTTTCACCTACATCTCCTTATAGCAGAACAATTAAAAACTAATGAGCTCAACATCAAACACGAGATAGGATTCAGGAGGGATGATGCCAGGATACCCTTGAGCGCCATACCCAAGATCTGGAGGGATGATGAGGGTTCTCTTCTCGCCCTTGCTCATGGTCTTGAGAGCTTCGTTCCACCCCTCGATCACCTCACCTACGGCGAAGACTGCAGGAGCACCCCTTTGTACAGAGCTGTCAAACATCTTTCCATTGAGAAGGGTCCCGGTGTAGTGCACGGTAACCTTCTGTCCATGCTTGGGGGAAGCCTTGCCGTCACCAGCTTCATTGACTACATACTTAAGGCCACTTGGGGTCGCAATCGCTTCAGGCCAGCGATTCTTGAGCTCAAGGTCAAGTTTGGCATGTTTTGCAGCATTACGTCTTTTAGTCTTGGCATCCGCGGCAGCCACCAAGGAGGTGAATGTTTCACGTGAAACAACAAAGGCCTCGGCCTCGCTTCCTTTTCGGATGATCTCAACACTGGCAAGCTTATCGCCCTGCGCAATCGCATTGACAATATCCTGCCCTTCGAGCACCTCACCGAAGATGGAATGCTTGCCATCGAGCCAAGGGGTGGGCACGTGCGTGATGAAGAACTGGCTTCCATTGGTCCCGGGACCAGAGTTGGCCATGGAGAGCATACCGGGGGCAGCATGCTTCAAGGAGTCGTCAAACTCATCGGGGAATGTATAGCCAGGACCGCCGGTCCCTGTTCCCTTGGGGCAACCGCCCTGGATCATGAAGTTCTCAATGACCCTATGAAAGGTCAGTCCATCATAAAAAGGCTTGTTCTTTCCATTGATGTTCAAGGAACCCTCGGCCAACCCAATAAAGTTGGCGACAGTCATTGGGGTTTTCTTGAACTCCAAACGTAGGGTGATATCACCCTTTGTGGTATGCATGACAGCGTACATGCCATCAGCGAGCTTACTTTTTTCCATTTTTGCCTATTCTCCTACACACTATACTTCAAACAGATCGGCCCCTGGGGCCAGCAACTGGTACAGCCTTTCCAACTCTTCGCTGGAGGTGTAGGGAATTTCTAGCCTACCCTTCTCCAGAGAACCTTTGACCTCCACCTGTGATCCCACGACGTGGAGAAACTTATCCTCAACACTAATAACATCCGGGCTTTTAGGCAAACTCTTCTTGGATCTTTTTTTCTTATCCTGATAGGCAACCCGCTTTCCCTGGTTGAATTGGGAGGCAAGCTGTTCGGTCGCCCTCACAGAGAGCTCCTTTTCCAACACGGCACGATAGAGGATCTCCCTATCGGCAGGATTAACCACAGACAGGAGCGCCCTGGCCTGACCTGCTGTAAACTTACCTGCAAGAAGATCGTTTTGCATGGTTCCTGTCAGCTGAAGCAGCCTTATGCTGTTGCTGATGGTGGACCGATTCTTTCCCACGCGGGCGGCAAGCTCTTCCTGGGTGATCCCAGCCTCCTGGATGAGGTAGGCATACGCCTTGGCCTCTTCGATGGGGTTAAGGTTCTCTCGCTGGATATTCTCTATCAGGGAGACCTCAAGGCGCTGCAGATCGGTAAAATCTTTGACAAGTACTGGGATCGTATCCAGACCAGCAAGTTTTGACGCACGAAACCGTCTTTCACCAGCAACGATGCTATACTCCCCCGGGGCTATCTCCTCTACCAGTATTGGCTGCAATACCCCCTGGCCCTTGATTGAGGCGGCCAGTTCCTTGAGGCTGGTCTCATCGAACTCCTTACGAGGCTGTCGGGGATTCGCACGGATGTTTGCCAAGGGGATCATAAGGACTGCATCACCTGCAGCCTTATCCCCTTGGGTAGGGGATATGCCCAATGCATTCTCCAAGACTGAATCAAAAGAGTAGTCTTGCATCAAGGATCCTATTCCCTTGCCTAGCCCATGTTTTTTATTTGAGTTTTGCGACACGATGTGAGACCTCCTTTGCGAGTGCTTCGTAGGCCTTGGCTCCACTGCTGCCACCATCGTAGATATCGATGGGAAGATTATGGGAAGGAGCCTCTGCTAGCCTGATGTTACGGGGAATGACTGTAGTGAAGGTGAGGTTAGGGAAGTAGGATGAAACATCTTCCACCACCTCTGAGGTCAGGTTTGTCCTTTTGATGAACATCGTAAAAAGAATTCCCAAGATCTCAAGGTTGGGGTTCAGCGACTTCTTGATGTTCCCTATGGTCCTCATCAGAAGATTGAGCCCCTCCATTGCATAGTACTCACACTGCATGGGGATTATAACCTGCTGGGCCCATGTCATTGCATTGACTGTCAACAGGCCCAAGGAGGGCGGACAATCGCCAAGGATGTAGTCCCATCCCTCATCCAGGTTGGAAAGGGCTCTCTTCAGGAACTGCTCCCGCTCATACTGGGCTACCAGTTCGATGTTGAGTCCAGCCATATGGATGTTGCTGGGAATGACAAAAAGGTTTTCAACCACTGTCTTTTGGCAAGCATCCTCGGCTGAACATGTTCCCGCAATGACTTCATACATTCCAGGACCTCTTCCGTCAGCTCCAATCCCACTGGTTAGGTTTCCCTGTGAATCAAGATCGAGCAGAAGCACCTTATTTCCCATCTTAGCCAATGCGGAACCAAGGTTAACTGCGGTCGTAGTTTTGCCTACTCCGCCCTTTTGGTTTAAAAAGATGATTTTTTTCACACTCATGTATCTACTATAAGGAATAGTTGAAGACTTGTCACCTAAAAAGGTAGACTCCTTGACCCTTATGCGACACTATTGTATCTTTTAAATAACCCTATGGAGGAAAATACTATGGAAGATAAAGTCAAAAAAGCAATTGAGGACATACGACCCTCACTGCAAAATGACGGAGGCGATATCGAGTTTATCAGCTTGGAAGGCACCGATGTGACTGTACGTCTGGTTGGAGCCTGTGCAGGCTGCCCAATGTCCCAGATTACTCTCAAAAGTGGCGTCGAACGATATCTCAGAAATTTCGTCGACCCCAAACTTACTGTTATAAACGGCACTGACCTATAAAGTAACCGCTTGCAGTCTTAAACGTTTCACGAAAATTGTTTCACGTGAAACGTTTTTTTATTAAAATTACCTACCAATAATCTTCTTTCCTCAAAAATCCAGTAATACATAGCAGAAAATCCCTACCATACATTCCAAAAACATTCCTCACACAGAAAATACTCTGCCTTAAGGATATTTACCGATGTTTCACGTGAAACATCGGTAGGCAACTGCCATCTCAATCACAAGCTTATACCCAGCCCTATTTGTTATACTCTTTAGATTCTTACAATGATTGAATAGCGAGGACAACTCTTTGCTTTTCACGTGAAACAGGGAAGTATCGTCTCAGGTTTTTGTATTAGATCTATAAATACGCAATACCAACTATGCTTTTCTTTCTAATAGGTGTTCAATCTTATGTATAGTCATCTAGTGAGATGTACCTATGTTCCACGTGAAACATTACCCTTATAGCAAGCTACCTGTAATTATCTGATATTCCAGTAGTTCCTTTCACTCAGAATTCATGGATACAATCTTAAGCCTATCTCAAAAGCTGTGGCCTTACTATGAGTTCCAATTAATTCATGTATAATGACAACGTAGGACTCTTGTTGAAAGTTTCACGTGAAACAATGGGGTTTCACTTGTATCTCTTTGGTATGGTTCTTCAAAACTACATTACCTATTGGGTATGCATTCTTTACCTACTCTTCCCTCACCTCATGTGTTTTTTTTAGATCAATCCTCGTATGTTTCACGTGAAACAACGCTCAATCTTCACTCCTCGGGTTATTAGCCCTTTAGGATACCCATGCTTTCAAAAGCTCTATTCTTTGCTGGTAGGGAGGGCCTTGTTTGGGATGTTTTTTGATGCATTCGTTTTGGTCCGTTTTTTCACCAAACATTTTCAGAGAAATCCAAATCCCTCAAAAACTGCAATCCAGAACGCCATTTGCAGGTTTATTCTTCTTGTTTCTATATAACGATACAGATTAGCTTGGGGAATTCATATCTTTTTTTAGCTAAAAGCAGGGCCGCCCCAATTTTGGAGCGGCCCTGTTTTAAGTACTATACAGATGTATTATTCGGTCTCTGCAGTTGAGTCTTCGTCCTCTTCATCGATGGATTCTTCCTCTATTTCGATGGAATCAGTGGTCTCGTCATCGATTGTAAGGGCATCGTCAAGGAGTTCATCCTCTTCAAGCTCTTCATCATCACCTGTGGATGCTATGGCTACTATGGAATCCTTGGGGGATTTCATGGTGACAACCTTCACCCCACTGGCATTCCTGCCCTGGATGGAGATATTCTTCACATGCACACGCAGTGTCTGGCCCATGAGGGTCACACATACCACATCATTATCATCGTTGACTGCAAGAGCCCCTACAATGAAGTCAGCCTTCCCTCCGAGCTTGTAGATCCTTTGGCCCTGGGTGGCTCTCCTGTGGACAGTGAAGCTATCGAAGGTAACCTGCTTGCCCTGGCCATTTTCGGTGACCATGAGTATCCGCTTGGTATCATCAACCTTCAGGAGCCCTGCAACCACATCTTCACCGATCAGCTTTATGCCCCTCACGCCCCGTGACGCACGGCCCATGGCCCTTACATCGGACTGGGCGAACTTGAGGCCACGTCCCTTTCTGGTGATGAGCATGCACTCATCGCCTTCCTGGACAAACTCACTGTGCAGCAGCTCATCACCCTCATCAAGATAGATGGCGATGATGCCACGTGCCCTTGCGTTGCGGAAGTTATACAGGGAGACCTTCTTCACCACACCAAGGCGTGTTGCCATCATGATGTACTGGTCCTCACTGAACTCCTTGAAGTTGATGATTGAGGTGATCTTCTCTGTTGTCTCCAGCTGCAGTATGTTCTTTACACTGATACCCTTGGCGTTCTTGGAAGCCTGGGGGATTTCAAAGACCTTGGTGTAGTAACCCTTTCCTGCATTGGTGACAAACAGCACATACTCGTGCGTTGAGGCTACAAACATATGGTCAACGAAATCACCATCCTGAAGCTTGGCGGTCCTGCTGCCCTTGCCGGCCCTTCCGTGGGTGTCATACTCCTCAGTCGGGATACGCTTGGCAAAGCCCTTGTTGCTGATAAGGACAACAACCTCTTCATTCTTGATGAAATCCTGCATCGTTGACTGGCCGATCTCCTCACGCGTGATCTGCGAAAGACGACGGTCCTTAGGGGCAAGGCTACCAGGAAGGGCCCTGACCTCGCTCTTTACGACAGAGAGGATTTTCAGCTCGTCTGCAAGAAGCTCCTGGTAGTAGGCTATCTTCTGCTCAAGGTCGGCCAACTCATCAAGAATCTTGGAGGACTCCAGATGACTGAGGCGCCCGAGCTTCATGTCGATGATCGCCTGTGCCTGGATCATGTCCAGGCCGAAACGGGAGATGAGCCTCTCTGCAGCGACACTGTTGTCCTGGGACTCCTTGATGATGCGGATTACCTCATCGATGTTGTCCAGGCCGATCTTCAGGCCCCGTAGGATATGGGCCCTCTCCTGAGCCTTTCTCAGGTCATAGCGGGTTCTGCGCTCCACCACTTCCTTGCGGTGCTCGATGTAGTAGACCAGCATATCCTTCAAGGTGAGCAGCTGGGGCCTTCCGTTGACCAGGGCAAGGTTGTTTACGTTGAAGTTTGTCTGAAGGGCTGTGCGGGAAAAGAGCTGGTTGACGACAACCATCGGCTCACTGCCCATCTTAAGCTCGACGACAACACGGATTCCATTACGGTCGGACTCATCCCTGACTACAGATATGGAGGGGATCGCCCCGTCCTTTCTCAGGTCATCGATCTTCTTGACCAGGTCGGCCTTGTTCACCTGGTAGGGGATCTCGGTAAAGACCAGATGGTCGCGCCCGTTGTCAAAGGACTCGATCTCATAGACGGAACGCTGGACAATTTTGCCCTTACCGGTGGTAAAGGCATCCTTTATTCCCTGCGTACCGCAGATGATCGCACCGGAAGGGAAGTCAGGTCCCTTGATGTGCTCCATAAGCTCGTCAATGGTGATGTCGGCATTCTCAATGACAGCACACACAGCGTCACAGATTTCCTGCAGGTTGTGCGGCGCCATATTGGTCGCCATACCTACGGCGATACCGCTGCTTCCGTTTGCCAGCATGAAGGGAAAGGAGCCGGGAAGGACCGTGGGCTCCTCAAGCGACTCGTCATAGTTGGGACCGAAGTCGACAGTCTCCTTCTGGATATCGACGAGCATCTCCTCGCCGATGCGGCTCATCTTCACTTCAGTGTAACGCATCGCCGCTGCGGGGTCGCCGTCGATGGAACCGAAGTTACCCTGGGGCGTGATGACGGGATACCTCAGGGAGAAGTCCTGGGCCAGACGGACCAGGGCTTCATAGACCGAGCCATCGCCGTGGGGGTGGTACTTACCCAGGACGTCTCCGACGATACGTGCACTCTTCTTATAGCTGGAGTTGGCCCTGATGCCCATCTCAAACATATCGAACAGAATCCGCCTGTGCACAGGCTTGAGCCCATCACGCACATCAGGCAGAGCCCTACTTACTATTACAGACATGGCATAATTGAGATACGAGGTGCGCATCTCCTTTGACACATCCACAGGAATTATTCTGCTGTTAATCTCTTCTTCCACAATACTATCCTTATCCTATACATCCAGATTCGATACATAAACGGCATTTGCGTCAATGAAGGCCCTGCGAGGCTCAACCTCTTCACCCATGAGCATGGAGAACACCCTATCGGCCTCCTCCGCATCATCAAGGCGAATCTGGCTGATCATGCGGGTTTCTGGATTCATGGTCGTCTCCCAAAGCTGATCGGGATTCATCTCACCAAGACCCTTGTACCTCTGGATGGATGCCTTGGAGTTCTCGCCGATGTTGTTATCCTTGAGAATCTTCACCCGTGCTTCCTCGTCATAGGCATACTCCACCTTCTTTCCGATGGTTATCTTATAGAGGGGAGGCATGGCAAAATAGACATAGCCGGCCTCGATGAGAGGACGCATATACCTAAAGAAGAAGGTAAGCAGGAGCGTCCTGATATGCGAGCCGTCGACATCGGCGTCAGCCATGATGATGATCTTATGGTATCGCACCTTTTCAATATCGAACGTGATGCCATTCTCACTGTCATTTTCCAGATCCTTGCCGGTATTGTTGTACCGTGTGATGCCTGCCCCGATAGTGGAGATGACAGGCTGGAGCTTGTCATTGCCCAATACACGGAACTCCTGTGCCTTCTCCACGTTCAGCATCTTCCCCCAGAGAGGGAGAATCGCCTGGAACTTGCGGTCCCGTCCCTGTTTGGCCGAACCGCCTGCAGAGTCACCCTCAACGATGAAGACCTCGCACTTGGCAGGATCCTTCTCGGAGCAGTCGGCCAGCTTGCCGGGAAGCCCTCCGCCTTCACTCTTCTTGCGGATCTGCTCGCGCGCCTTGCGGGCGGCGACCCGCCCAAGGGCTGCGCTGATGATCTTCTCGATGATCTTCTCAGTTATGGCAGGAAACTCGTCAAAGTAGTTGCCAAGCTTCTCGTAGACCATAGAGTAGACAATACCGCTAACAGCTGAGTTACCCAGCTTCATCTTGGTCTGGCCTTCGAACTGGGGCTCGGGAATCTTCACCGATATGATGGCCGTCAGGCCTTCGGAGATGTCGCTCTGCTCGAGCTTCTCCTCATATTTCTTCATAAGCTTTGGATTTTTCTGCAGCTGTACGTTGATGACGCGAGAAAGACCGGTCCTGAAACCGGTGAGGTGAGTCCCCCCTTCACGGGTGTTGATGTTGTTCACATAGGAGAGCACCTTCTCGTCGTACTTGTCGTTGTACTGCAAGGCGATCTCCACCTTGACGTTGTCACGCTCACCCTCAACAGAGATGGGGGGGTCGTTGAGCACATGCTTGAACTCGTTGAGATAGCTGACAAACTGGCTGAGCCCTCCGGTGGCATGAAAGGTCTTCTCCCGGATCTCCTCGCCGCGCCTGTCTGAGACGGTGATGGTGATGCCCTTGTTCAAGAACGAGAGCTCACGGAACCTGTTTACAAGCGTCTCATAGCTGAATGCATTGTCCTCTATGATGGTGTAGTCGGGGCTGAAGCTCACTATCGTGCCGGTGCGGTCACTGTCCCCTGTCTGTACGACCTGAGTCTGTGGCAGGCCCTTTGAGTAGACCTGCTTGTAGATGCCACCGTCACGGTAGACAACCACCTCCATCCACTCGGAGAGCGCGTTCACACACGAAACCCCCACACCGTGCAGACCCCCGGAGACCTTATAGGAGTTCTTGTCGAACTTGCCTCCGGCATGCAGCTGGGTAAGTGCTATCTCCAAGGAACTCTTATGTTCGGTGGGATGCATCTCAACTGGTATGCCGCGTCCGTTGTCCTCGATGGTACAGACATCCCTACCCTCCTCATTCTTGTCGAGGAAAACTTGGATATCAGTACAATACCCTGCCATAGCTTCATCGATGCTGTTGTCCACCACCTCGTATACGAGATGGTGCAGGCCATCGATGCCAGTGGAACCAATATACATTCCGGGTCGTTTTCTTACAGCCTCAAGGCCCTTGAGGACCTGGATGCTCCCGGCAGAATAGGTATTTGTCGAAGCTTCCATGTGCGAACCACTATGGTGCAGTGGTGGCTGGAATTTTCCTTTGTCAAAGCTCCCTTCACTCATCAGTTATATCCTTATGTAATAATAAAAAAAGGCCTACGCCAATCCTTACTGATTATACCAGAAAAAGGGCTTTGTTGCAAGTATTCGAATGAAAAACTGACCTTTTATAACTGCTTTTTAGACAATAGATTATCAGGTTGCCCCCTCTGGTCGGCAAAGAGCTCTTGCAAGCCGATGACCGACAGAGTAAAATGGCCGCATGAGCGACACAAACAGTAACTATTATGAATTCTGGCAGGAAACCATCCTCCGCATACAAGAGACACTGCCGGTACAGGAATACTCGACCTGGTTCAATCGGATCGTCTACGTCGGTTCGGATGACAAGAAAGTCATCCTAGCCGGAGCGAGCCAATTTATCCTCGATACCGTCATTGCCAGATATAGGGACCTCCTGGTAAATACGCTGTGCGAACTTACCGGAGAGGACATTGGGGTGGACTTCATCGTCAAGTCCCTTTCTGAAATACAGGAACACAAGGACGCGGACCCCTCGTCGGTGATCGAACCTCCCAAGGAGGCCAAGACAGCGCAGCCGCCACCAAAGCAGAGGGCGTCACAAGAGGCGACGATGAAGATGAAGAAGGAGTGCAACCTCAACTACTCCTACCAGTTCGGAAACTTCGTCATAGGGGACAACAGCACCTTCGCCTACAACGCAAGCCTGGCCATAGCGAAGAACCCGGGGGTGAGCTACAACCCCTGCCTCATCTACGGAGGGGTAGGCCTGGGAAAAACCCACCTGCTCAGCTCCATAGGCAACCATATCATCGACAACACACCGGAACTGAAGGTGATGTACGTCACCGCAGAGATGTTCACCAACGAGTTCATCGACTCGGTGGGGTCCAACAAGATGCAGAGCTTCAAGAACAAGTTCAGAAAAGTCGATGTGCTGCTCATCGACGACATCCACTTCCTCCAAGGAAAGGACGGGACCCAGGAAGAGCTCTTTCACACCTTCAACAACCTCTACGAGTCAAAAAAGCAGATGGTCTTCACCTGTGACAGGCCCATCAGCGAACTGAAGAACATCAGCGACCGCCTCAGCTCCAGGTTCGAACGCGGGCTGAATGTCGACCTGCAGCCACCCTCCTACGAGACAAGGGTTGCGATTCTCAAAAGCAAAACGGAGCAGAGGGGCAGCTCCATGAGCGAGGAGATCATCGACTACATAGCGACCAACGTCTGCACCAATGTGCGAGACCTTGAATCGTCGCTGACCAAGCTGATAGCCTTCAGCGAACTGCTCGACCAGGAGCTCACGCTGGACAAGACCAAGGAGCTGTTGGGAACCCTGCCCTCGCTTGCCGCCAATGCAAACCAGACGCTCTCCATCGATACCATCATCAAGGTAGTCGGCGAGTATTTCAACGTCAGTTCCTTTGAGATAAAGGGGAAGAAAAAGAACAAGAGCCTCATCCAACCCCGGCAGATCTCCATGTATCTCGCGCGCGACATCACCGAATACTCCACCACCGAGATCGGCACCGAGTTCGGCGGACGTGACCACACCACGGTGATGCACTCCTTCAACCGCATTGAATCCTTGATGAAAAGTGATGAGGCCTTCACCAATACTGTGTTGAAACTGAAGAGGGACTTAATGAATGTTAAGCGGTAAATTCCTGTGGATACCCTATGGATAGGTTGTGGATAACTCACAAATCCTGTGGACAGCGCTTTTTGCTTGTGGAGCAATTGTGGACAACTGCCGCAGTTGTCCACAAGATGACAAAATCTAAGGATAGGTTGTATAATGAATTATTCAGTTATCCACAGAATCCGTGCTACTATTACTACTATTACTAAATTATATTACATATTAGGAGTCAAAGATGAAATTCGTCTGCAGCAAAGAATCAATCCTCAATGAAGTCATATATTCAATGGATTTTACGAGTCAGAGAAACTCTCTGTCGGTCACCTCAAACGTCTATATGGAGACCAGTGATGACCGTCTGATCATCAGGGCAACAGACCAGAAGGTGGGCTTCAGCACAGAGATTGCGGTCCAGACCCTGGAGAGGGGGAAAACTATGGTCTACTGTGACAAATTCCTCAACATCCTCCGCTCCCTACCTGATGGCAACATCCAGTTCACAGCACAAAGTGGTGTGTTTGCCATCAAGCCCGAAGGGCAGAGCATCGACTTCAAGCTCAGGACCATCAACGCAGATGAATTTCCAGCCTTGGAGAGCATAGGGAACAACACATATTTCTCCATTGGGCAGAAACGCTTCAACGACATGGCCAACCAGACGATCTTTGCCATAAGCGAAGATGAGACACGGTATTTTCTCTGCGGCCTCTTTCTTGAAAGGACACCCACCGGAATGACCATGGTGGGCACCGATGGAAGAAGGCTCTCCATAGTCGAAAGGGAATTCGACGAGGATATACCAGCATTCCAGCCTGTCATCATCCCCCCGAAGTTCTTCGCCGTCTTGAAAAAACTCTCCTCGGATGAGGGAATGCTCAAGCTGTGCATCACGGAGAACATCGTCTTTGCCCAGATTGCAGAGAGACTTTTCTACTCCACCCTGATAAAGGGCCAGTATCCCAACTATCGCAGGGTCATACCTGAAAGCCAGAGCTACAGCGCCACGATGAGGGTCCAGGATATGCTCGATGCCCTGAGGCGGGTGTCGCTGCTTGTGGAGAACAAGGCCAGACGCATCTACCTCGATATCAGCGAAGCGGGCATCCTGCTTACCAGTGATGAGAATGAGGTTGGGGAGGCGAAGGAGATCATCCCGTGCACCTATGAAGGACCTGAGAACAAGGTATCCCTTAACTTCACCTACCTGATGAATCCCCTCAAGATGATGGAAGGCGAGTTCTTCTCCATCAACTTCACCGAACCTACCAGGGCGATGACCGTCAAGGGAGAGAGTGGGCAGGACTACTACCACATCATCATGCCCATGCAGCTCAATGCCTGATGGTATTTACTGAGATCAGGACAGCACAGTTCAGAAACCTCACCGGTGAGGCGGTACCTGTCGCAAACCGACAAGTATTCCTCATAGGCATGAACGGACAGGGAAAGACAAACTTCCTTGAGGCCATATACACACTTTGCTATGGATCGTCCTTCCGATCTTCACAGCTGCGCGAGCTGGTCAGCCATGGAGAGCGGTCATTCAAGCTCAGCGGAAAATACCTTGGTGAGGATAACCTCAGCCATACCCTTGTGCTGGAATACCAGGACTCCAAAAGGCGGGTATTCCTTGATGAGCGGGAAATCAGGGACAGAAAGGAGCTGGTCTACAACATCCCCTGCATTGTCTTCAGCCATGATGACATTGCCTTTGTCCGTGGGGAACCGGAGCAAAGGCGGCGGTTCTTCGACCAGACGATGAGCATGTACGACCCGCTGTTCTTCGATGACATGCGCCGCTACCGTCTTCTCTTGAAGCAAAGGAACCTTGCAATCAAGGAGGGCAGGCACTCGCTGCTGAGCGTCTATGACCTGCAGCTGGCCAAATATGGGATTGCCATCCAGCAGGAGAGAGCAAAGGCAGTCTCTGAGTTCGGCCTCATTTTTCCCCAGATGTACAGGGAGGTATCGGAAACCGAGCTGAACATAGAGATACGCTACCAGCCCTCCTGGTCGGAGTGCACCACCGAAGATGAGATAGTCCAGTACCTGGCGGAGACCAGAGGGAGGGATTTGACGATGATGACCACCACCAGCGGCATCCATCGTGACCGGTTCACCATCATCCAGGATGGGGGTGCCTTCTCCCAGATTGGATCGACGGGGCAGCTCAGGCTTGCCTCGCTAGTCCTTCGCACTGCCCAGATGGCATTTTTCCATAGGAAGACAGGGAAAAGACCCCTTATCCTGGTGGATGACGTGCTTCTTGAACTCGATCTGCCCAAGCGTGAGAAATTTCTCTCGCTCATGGAAGGGTACAGCCAGGCATTTTTCACCTTTCTGCCTGAGGAGCACTATTTCGCCTCCTTGGCAGGTAGCGATGCCCTGCTCTATGATGTCAGGGAAGGGAGTTTCCTCATCCATGAAGGATAAGAAAAAACGCATCTGCAAGGATG
This sequence comes from Sphaerochaeta sp., assembly GCA_034007055.1. Taxonomy (GTDB): domain Bacteria; phylum Spirochaetota; class Spirochaetia; order Sphaerochaetales; family Sphaerochaetaceae; genus Sphaerochaeta. The sequence goes on along the minus strand of JAVERP010000005.1, from coordinate 17,031 downwards.
GCGAACCGATAGAGGGCAGAAAGGTGCTGGACATGGTCCTGCACAGGCTGGATATTCGCCCGGAAAACCCTAAAGCCGCAATCGGGATGAATTGGCAGGATATAATTGGTACGAGACTCTATCCACACGTTAAAATAATTGATATAAAGGGTAGTACGCTGGTGCTCAAAGCGGACCACCCTTCCTGGGCTCAGATAACCATGATGCAGCAGAAGAGGATACTTGCTTCCATTCAGAGGAAATACCCTTCCTTGGGAGTAAAGTCGCTTCAGGTTGTTAGCTCCTAGTTACTTGACCTAAAGAAACTTGCTCTATATACTGCACCACTCGGGGAGTTTACCTCCCTTTTACTATGAATACTATCCGCGAAAGCGATGAAAAATTGGAGAACATCTCATGAGTTACAAAGGAAAAAGAACCTACCAGCCTAGTAGAGTAAAGAGAAATAGAAAATTTGGGTTCCGTGCACGCATGGCAACAGTCGGTGGTAGGAGTATACTTGCTCGCAGACGAGCCAAGGGCAGGCATAAGCTTAGCGTATGTGATGAGAAGAAGCCTTTCTAAAAAAGAAATAGTAAAACGTAAACCGGAGATAGACCATATTTTCAAGACTGGCAAGAGCTATTCTTGCCAGGGATTGAAAATGATTGCAAGTCGCAATGACCTTGATTGGAACAGAATTATAGTAATTCCTGTTCGACACTACGGAAATTCTGTGCAGCGTAACAGGATTCGTCGTCAGATCAAGGAGATATGGCGTAACGCTAAACCCTCTATGCGCACCGGCTACGACTTTGCGTTTATCGTATATCCAGGAAAGGTTCCAGACCATGAAATCCAAACGAAGCAACTCATATCTCTTTGTGAAAAGGCTGGGGTATTCCTTCAGCCTTAAGGTACTGCTATAGTCCTGCATCACTTTTTTTGTGTAGAACCCTTCGAAACAATCCTATCTTTCCTGTGATTTCTTCTCATGTATCAACCCATCAGGAGCAGATATGGATAAAAATACCATTCTAGCCATTGTCCTTTCCGTTGTGGTCATAACAGTAGGGATGACCATCCAGACCTCGTTCTTTGCACCTTCTCCCACAGCCTCGGTAGAGCAGAGCCCTGCCCCCGCCCCGGGAGCACAGAGCTCCTCCTCATCCCTGCTGGCTCCTGCACAGAATGCCATGGTCTCTGCAAACATTGCCTGGAACAGCGGCCTTCCGGGTTCGCTGGTGGCAATTGGCGAGGTGGGGACGGCAAACCCATTCATCTACAAGACCCCCCTGTTCACCATTGAGTTCAATCCTGTCGGCGCTTCCATCTCGTCGTTCAAGCTGAACAAGCACCTTGATGACGGAATGCCTGTCGAACTGCTCTTCCAAGGCGAAGAGAGCAACGATGCATTCCTCATGTATGCAGGCAATGACAAATCCAACCCGATCGATGCGACCTTCCGCCATAGCATACGGGGCAACAGGGTTGTCTTTACCCAGGATTTTGAGATGCTCAACGCCGAGGGCAAGACCACCGGTGAGTTCTTCACCCTGAACAAGACCTTTACCTTTGGGGAGAATGACTACCTCTTCCAGGTTGACATCAACATGCAGAACAGCGTCAACAAGTCCATTCCCCTCTCCTTTGAGAACTTTGCCTATACTCTGGCCTTCGAGCCGCAGATAGGGCCATCCTTCACCAGTGCACCGAACAACAACTACAACTACCGAAGGTTCTACGTCAAGGAAGACGGCTCTGCAAAGAAAAAACAGATCAAGCTGAGCAACGGGTTGTACAGCACCACAAAGCCTGTCTCCTGGGTAGCTCTTGCAGGCAAGTACTTCTCCATGATCGCCATCCCCGATGCCACCTCCTATGCAATCAGCCTCAGTGAGACCACCGATGCTAGCATTCCCATGGAGTCGAGCATGTACTTCTCCAGGCCCTCCATCAAGAGTGCCTCCCAGACAGATACGTTCCGCTTCTACGCCGGTCCTCAGATCAAGAGCTTCATGAGCATCTATGATGATGCGAGCCTGAACAGCTTCGGTGTCTCCAACCTGCAGCTGGACAAGGCCCTTGACAGCAACACCTGGCTTGGGTGGCTTGAGAACATCCTCAAGTGGATCCTCAATTTCCTCTATGGCCTGATCCCCAACTATGGCGTGGGCATCATCATCCTCACCTTCCTGTTGAAGCTGATCCTCTACCCTGTCACCAAGAAGGGTATGGAGTCGACTGCAAAGATGAGTTCCCTCTCACCGAAGATGGCGGAGATCAAGGAGCAGTATGCTGACAACCCGACCAAGCAGAACGAGGAGATAGCAGCCCTGTACAAGAAGGAGAAGATCAATCCGATGGGAGGGTGTCTTCCCATGCTGGTCCAGTTCCCGATCCTCATCGCCTTCTATGGCCTCTTGAACAAGCACTTTGAGCTTCGTGGGGCGATGTTCATCCCTGGTTGGATACCTGACCTTTCCATGCCCGATACCGTATTCACCTTCCCCTTCACCCTCCCATTCATAGGCAATGAATTGCATCTGCTGCCCATCATCTACACAGTCAGCATGATCTTCTCGATGAAGATCACACAGAATGCACAGACTGCAGGCAGTCAGCAGGGCATGATGAAGTTCATGACGTACGGCATGCCGCTGATGTTCTTCTTTGTCCTCTATAGCGCACCATCGGGCCTGATCCTCTACTGGTCGGTCATGAACGCCATATCCATCGTCCAGCAGGTCTATACCAACAACAAGAAGAAGGCTGAACAGCAAGAAGAGGTGGCAAGCAACGTCAGGACTTTTCCCGGTCCGAAAGGGAAGCGCAAATAGGGTATAAAAAAGATTTTAACTTCGGGGGGATTCCCTCCCGAAACGGAGTAAACATATGATGAAAGAATTCGAAGGACGTACCGAGCAGGAGGCAATTGCAAAGGCAATTGAAGAACTGCATATTGAACGTGAAGACTTTGATGTAGAGATCGTCGAGCCGGTCCGTAAGGGCCTTTTTAAGAAAAGCAATGTAAAGATCAGGATTCATTTCGATGATGGGAACACCCCCATCGAGCCTGATGCCTACGAACCCCGCCTGAGTGACGGAGCCTTTGTAGACTACCCGGTAAACAGCCAGCTCGAGCAGGATGTCCTGGTATTTGTGGCAACCATGCTGCAGAAGATGGGGTATGAAGGAAAGGTCACCATCGGTTTCCGCAAAGAGAGAAAGCTTGGGCTGAACATTGAAAGTGACAACTCAAGCATCATTATCGGAAGAAAAGGAAAGAACCTGGATGCAATCCAGCTGCTTGCCAATGTATTTGTAGGCAAGACCGAGCCTGATCTGAAGATTGTGGTCGATAGTGAAAACTACCGCATGCGCCATGAAGAGCAGCTCATCCGCATGGCATTCAAGAGTGCCGAACAGGTTCGAAGCAGCGGCAGGAGCCGCCTGCTTGAGCCGATGAACCCGTATGAGAGAAGACTGGTACACACAGCCCTCACTGATTTCGGCGGCGTGGATACCAAGAGCGAAGGTGAGGGGCTGTACAAGCAGATCCGCATCATCAACCAGCGCACCGACGGCAACTCCCCTGCAATGCAGTAAAGAGAACCTGAAGCCGTAGTAAGAACACAAACACACCACTCAGAATTGAAGGCGATGCACGCAAGCATCGCCTTCACTGTCACCATTTGATGGAGCCATCAATTCCAGGGGTACTGTTCTTCCTGAACAACATCCTCACCTCATAAGCCTTCCCCTTTGTCGCTAGAGGTTTTACACTCAGTGGGGAGGGACAAGATGCATATTGCCGGTTTACAGAAGATGACGTTGCTTGATTATCCTGGGGTGGTGGCCTGCACCGTGTTTTTGGGTGGCTGCAATTTCCGCTGTCCGTTCTGTCATAACCCCGACCTTGTAAGTGGTCCCTTCCCAGAACCCTTCATCACCGAAGAGGAGTTTTTCCTCTTTCTTGAAGAGCGAAAGGGTTTTCTCGACGGCGTATGCATCACCGGGGGGGAACCCATGGCAAACCCTGATTTGGAACCCTTCATAAGGGAGATCCGGGCCAGGGGGCTGTTGGTCAAGCTCGACACCAACGGAAGCTTCCCCGATCGCCTGGAAAGAGTGGTTGAGGAGCGTCTTGTGGACTATGTCGCCATGGATATCAAGAACAGCAGGGAGCGGTATGGACCGACCATCGGCCTTCCTGGCTATGATACCCGGGATATAGAGCGAAGTGCAGCCATCCTTATGGGAGGGGCTCTTCCCTATGAGTTCAGGACGACCTTGGTGCGTGAATTCCATACAGAGCAGGATATGCTCGCCATCGGCAAGTGGCTGAAGGGGTGTCGGGCATATTGCTTGCAATCCTTTGTGGATTCGGGAAATCTTCTCGGAAAAGAGGTGATGACACCCTTCTCCGAAGAGGAAATGATGCTCCATAAGAAGTTGTTGAAGAGTTATATCAGAGCTATATCCATTCGAGGAGTGTAATCCTTATCATAGTTGGAAACACCACATATTGCGTGTTTTACCTTGAACTACCACCACATATGCTGTACTCTGGTTCTGAATAATGATCTGAACAGGAGAACGAGCATGTACCAAGTCATCAAGCGTGATGGTTCCATTGTCACTTTTGACATCTCGAAAATAGCATCGGCCCTTACAAAGGCTTTTGAAGCACAGAATAAGCAGTTTACCCCCAACATCATAGATTTTCTTGCCCTGAAGGTCACCAGCGACTATGAGCCCAAGATACAGGGCGGGACCGTTGGTGTAGAAGAGATACAGGACAGTGCAGAGGCCGTCCTTGTGCAGGCAGGCTATGCCGATGTGGCAAAGAGCTATATCCTCTACCGCAAGCAGCGCGAGAAGGTGAGGAACATGAAATCCACCATCCTTGACTACAAGGATGCGGTGGACGGCTATCTGAAACTTGATGATTGGCGCGTCAAGGAGAACTCCACGGTCACCTACAGTGTAGGGGGCCTGATCCTATCCAACAGCGGTGCCATCACGGCCAACTACTGGCTCTCTGAGGTCTACGACCAGGAGATCGCCGATGCCCATAGGAGTGCGGATCTGCATATCCATGATCTTTCCATGCTTACCGGCTACTGTGCCGGATGGTCGCTTGATCAGCTCATCAAGGTTGGTCTCGGCGGTGTCCCTGGCAAGATAACCAGCGCACCGGCGAAGCACCTATCCTCGCTATGCAACCAGATGGTCAACTTCCTGGGGATCCTGCAGAATGAGTGGGCAGGGGCCCAGGCATTCTCCTCCTTCGATACCTACCTCGCCCCTTTTGTAAAGGCTGACAACCTCTCCTACCAGGAGACAAAGCAGTGCATCGAATCCTTTGTCTTCGGGGTCAATACACCCTCACGATGGGGAACCCAGGCCCCCTTCTCCAACATAACCCTCGACTGGACAGTTCCTGCAGACCTTGCAGAACTGCCTGCGATAGTGGGTGGGGTGGAGATGCCCTTCCTGTACAAGGATTGCAAGGCGGAGATGGATATGGTCAACAAGGCCTTCATCGAGGTGATGATAGGCGGCGACAGCGAAGGGCGTGGCTTCCAGTACCCCATCCCCACCTACTCCATCACCAAGGATTTTGACTGGTCCGAAACTGAGAACAACAAGCTGCTCTTTGAGATGACGGCCAAGTACGGTACCCCGTATTTTTCCAACTATGTGAACAGCGATATGGAGCCCAGCGATGTCCGCTCGATGTGCTGTCGCCTGAGGCTGGACCTTCGGGAACTGAGAAAGAAATCCGGCGGGTTCTTCGGTAGCGGTGAATCCACCGGATCCATCGGGGTAGTGACCATCAACATGCCCAGGATCGCCTATCTCTCCCAGGACAAGGAGGATTTCTACAGGCGTCTTGACAAGATGATGGACATCAGCGCCCGCTCCCTGGAGGTGAAGCGAAGCGTCATCACGCGCCTGATGGATGCCGGCCTCTATCCGTATACCAAGCGCTACTTGGGTACGTTTGAGAACCACTTCTCCACCATAGGGCTGGTGGGCATGAACGAGGCGTGTCTCAATGCGAGGTTCCTGGGCAAGCATATAGGTACGGAGGAGGGCTTGGCCTTTGCCAAGGAGGTGCTCAACCACATGCGCGACCGCCTCTCTCTCTACCAGGAAACATATGGGGACCTGTACAACCTTGAAGCAACCCCTGCCGAGTCGACCACCTACAGGTTGGCCAAACACGATAAGAAGGCCTTCCCCCTTATCAAGAGTGCCACAAGCGAGGATAATGCCCCCTACTACACAAACAGCACCAACCTTCCGGTGAACTATACCCAGGATATCTTCGAGGCCCTCTCCATCCAGGATGAGCTGCAGACCCTCTACACCTCAGGGACTGTGTTCCATGCCTTCCTTGGCGAGCGCCTTCCCTCCTGGCAGAGTGCCGCCGCCCTGGTCAGAAAGATTGCAACGGCCTTCAAGCTGCCCTACTATACCCTGAGCCCGATCTACTCGGTATGCAGTGACCATGGCTATCTTGTAGGGGAGCAGCCGCTTTGCCCGCACTGTGGCAAGGAGACTGAGGTCTACAGCCGCATTACCGGCTACTATCGTCCGGTAAAGAACTGGAATGATGGAAAGGCCGAGGAGTTCAAGGAGAGAAAGCTCTACGCCTTCAACGACAGCAATGAAGGCAAGGCGCAACAAGAGAAGGTGTTGCTGTTCACCACTCAGACCTGCCCCAACTGCAAGGTTGCCAAGCGCTTCCTTGATGCATCATCCATAGCCTATGCTGTAGTTGATGCACAGCAGGAGAAGGCCCTTGCAATGAGGTATGACATCATGCAGGCACCAACGCTGGTTGTGCTCAAGGATGGAGTGGCCACAAGCTATGCCAACGCCTCTGCCATCAAGGCGTACGCTGAAAGGGTCTGCTGATCGGATGGTATGAAGCAGGGCAAAGCCAATTCGTCCTGCTTCATACCTTTTTTCATTTCTCTTTCTTCTTATTATCCTCTCTTTAGCCTTCGTTCCATGCTGAAATAATGCACATCTATGCCAAAGATATTGTGCATATTATCTGTGTATGTATGCTTTGTCTGTCTATTTGAGGGTAATGAAGAGTGATAGGGGTGTTCGCAGGTATGCCTTTCGTGTTGGGCATACACCTCATGATAGGTGATTTTACCTGTAGGAACTTTGTACAAAGGTGTCTGCAACAGATCAGTCATCATAGTAGGGATAGCCTGAAGTATTGCTTGTCTCCCTCCTTCGATTGTTGCAATACAAGGTCATATTGGTGGGAAAATGCTCTTAGTAGTGAAGAGAGTGGAGTTCTGGTCCCAATCAAAGGGAAAACTCCTTGACTTTCATACCCAAGGGCTAGATTATTAAATATGGGTAGTTTTATTGCTTTGTTTGATTTTTTCTAGAAAGCAATGATGATGGATGTCAGAACATTCTCTAATATTGTTATAGGTGGGTTATATGAAACATGTGCAGAAGAATCTTTCAGTGTTTTTCGTGGTGCTTGCAGCTTTGTTGCTCGTCCTGACCGGATGTGGTGATAAGGAAGTGAAGGCAGGGGTGCCTGTCGTACAGGTTGAGGCACAACAGACCATCAAGCCCGCAGAGGATTTCGTACAACCAACTGTTCCGGCCCCTGCTGCAAGCAAGACCCCTGTGGCGCCGGTTGCTGATGCACCAAAGGCCGATGCTACGGTCGCAGACACACCCATTGATAGTGATGCCGATGCTGCAAGATTTCTTGTTCCTGTGGATTTTACCACCAATGCAGGGGTGATCATCGAGAAGCCCCTGACGGTGAAACCCGGCACAACAAAGCTTGAAAAAACGAAAGTATACGACGGTACGCCCACTGTAACGGTAACAGACCCAGGAACCTTGGTGGGAGTCATCGGCGATGACGATGTTACACTGGGGGCGAGGGCTTTCTTCAGCGACAAGCTGGTCGGAACAGACAAGGGCATTACTGTTGAGTACTTCCTCACCGGAAGGTATGCAGATAACTACAAAGAACCTGATACCAATACCCAGGAATATCAGGGGAGCATCACCAGAAAGGCGCTCGGTGTATATGCCGAAACCACTCGGATCATGACAGAAAAGCCTTATGATGGGACAGATATCGCCTTTGTCCTTTCTGCAGGAGTCCTTGATGGGGTGGTGGACGACGATGAGGTGATCCTCTCCACAAGGGCTGTCTACCAAGGTGATGTCAATGCAGGTGAAGATAAGGGTATAACGGTGAGCTATGCCATTGCAGAAGGAGCTGATAAGGATAACTACATAGCTCCTGAAGGCTTCACCCTTGAAACCGGGGTAATCACCCCCCTACAGCTGACCATTGCCAGATCAAGTCTCTCTGAAGTGGGCAAGACCTATGATGGGACAACAGCTCTCAGTTTCAGCACAATCACTCCTGAAGGGTTCCAGCCAGGTGAGATGACTGTGACTGCTACTGCAGCATTTGCAGACAAGGGTGTAGGAACCGACAAGGCTATAACCGTTTCCTACGCTTTGGAGACCTACAACGCCAACTATCTCGCCCCTGTCTCCTATACAATTCAAACAGGGGTGATTGAACCTAAACAGCTTTCCATTGGGGCCCCTGCTTTCCCAAGCACGACAGCCAAGCCCTATGATGGCAAGAATACCCTCCCTGTATCCAAAGGCACCCTTGGTGGGGTCGTTGCAGGGGACAAGGTCACCGTCGATGCCCTGGCCCAGTTTGCGGACAAGGAAATTGGCGACGACAAGAAGATCACGGTGCTCTACACCATAGGCGGCCCAGATGCCGGAAACTACCTCGCACCCGTCAGGGACCAGAGCTATATGGGCAGCATAGGCAGGCCCAAGCTTTCCATTTCTAATCCCATCCTGGGGAAGAGCAAGGTGTATGACAGCTCTGATGTGTGCAAGGTCACCGCAGGAAGCGTAGTCACCGGCATTGTCGGAACTGAGGATGTGCAGGTTCTAGCAACAGCAACCTATGACACCAAGAATGCTGGAACGGACAAGAGCATAACCGTGCGGTATAGCCTTGCAGGCTCTGACAGCCATAGATACAACGCCCCCGATGACCATATCGCCGCCGGCGGTACCATCGAGAAGAAAAAACTCTTCATAACCGACCCCTCAAACATCAAGGCCCGCAAGGAGTATGATGGCAACGACAGCATAGAGTTCACCATGGGCAAAGTCTACGGGCTCTATGGCTCTGATGGCGTTGAGGTGAAGGCTGAGGGAAGGTACCTGACCCCGTTGGTAGGCACTGATAAGTTCATAAAGATCTCCTACTCCCTGTCAGGTCCTGCCGATCAGGTCAACAACTATGAAATGCCTGGTTTCTATTTTGCAAATACCGGTGTGATAACCAGGAAGGTCCTTACGGTCAAGAAAAACAGTACCGTGATCGAGCCGAGCAGGATCTACGACGGGACGCTTTCAGCAAAGGTCACCAATGCAGGAATCTTGGAGGGTGTCGTCACAGGTAATGATGTTACGCTGGAGGCAAAGGCTTCTTTCAGCGATAAGAATGTCGGTCTGGGTAAGAGCATATCCGTTGAATATTTCCTCACCGGACCCCAAGCCAACAATTATGTCAGACCCCCTGTCAACACGACAGACTACAGAGCTACGATCACCAAGAGGGATCTCAATGTAAAGCCCAGATCCACAAAGATCCAAACAGAGAAGCCTTATGATGGCACTTCTGTTGTTTCAGTCCTTGCAGGGGGAACCCTTGAAGGTGTGTTGGGCAACGATGAGGTAATCCTCTCTACAACGGCAGCCTACCAAGGTGATGTCAATGCAGGCGAAGGCAAGAGCATACTCGTCAGGTATACCCTTGCAGAGGGTGCTGACAAGGATAACTATAATGACCCTGCAGGCTACGTAGTGGATACGGCTGTGATCACGCCCATACAGCTGACCATAGCTATGCCCAGCCTCCCTGTGACAAGCAAGGTCTATGATGGGACTGCAGGCCTTAGTGTCACCTCACGTACCGCCGATGGTTTCCTCCCCGGTACGATGACTGTGATAGCAACTGCAGCCTATGCGGACAAGAACGTGGGTTCTGACAAGGCGATAACAGTCACCTATGCATTGGAAGACAAGAATGCCAACTATCTCGCTCCTGTTCCCTATACAACCTATGCTGGTGTGGTCAAAGCCAAGCAGTTGAATATCACCACTCCCATATTCTCAAATTATAGGAACAAGACCTATGATGGGTCTGACAGCGTTGCCTTTACCAAGGGCAACTTGATAGGCGTGGTCGCCGGTGATACGGTAACAGCCGATGCAGTAGCAAGCTATGCCGATAAGAATGTGGGTGTAAGGGCAATCACCGTTGCGTATTCCCTCAAGGGTCCTGATGCTGCTAACTACATCACCCCTTCCAACACGATAGCCATTGGCAAGATTACAGCAAAACAGCTGACCATCAGCGCCCCCACGTTCCCTGAAGGCACGAACAGGGCCTATAACGGCAGAACTACGTTGCCTGTCACGATAGGCACCGTCGAAGGAGTCGTTTCAGGTGACAGCATAGCTGTTTCTGCCCTTGCTACGTATGCGGACAAAGATATTGGAAGCGACAAGACCATTACAGTGACCTATTCTGTAGAAGGACCCGATGCGGGCAACTACCTTGCCCCGGTCAAGGATGCAAGGTATACAGGCAGTATAGCTACCGGGCCCTCACTGAGCATTTCCAATCCGATCATAACAGTATCCAAGGAGTATGATGGAACTGATGTGAGCCAGGTCACCCCTGGAAGCACAGTGACCGGCATTGTCGGAACAGAGGATGTGCGGGTTGTTGCGAAAGCTACCTATGACAACAAGGATGCGGGCACTGACAAGACCATAACCGTGCGCTATACCCTTGCAGGCTCTGACAGCCAGAGGTATATGCCTCCCGAAGACTATATCATTAGTGGTGGAACGATTGAGAAGAAGAAGCTTTCAATAACCGCTCCTGCCAGCATCAAGCTAAGCAAGGAGTATGACGGCAGCGAAAGTGTTGATTTCACCATGGGCAGGGTCTCCGGGCTCTATGCCGATGATGGGGTTACCGTGAAGGCCGATGGCAGGTACCTCAGCTATGCCGTAGGGAGTGGAAAGACCATAACGATCAGCTACTTCTTGTCAGGACCAGCTGATCAGGTCAGGAACTATACAGCGCCCGAACCCTACAACATAAAGACCGGTGTGATAACCAAGAGGGCGCTTACTGTACAGAAAGATACCACCATCGTTGAATTGAACAAAATCTACGATGGCACTCTCTCTGCCAAGGTAATCGATCCGGGCACCCTGGAAGGTGCTGTAAGCGGTGATGATGTTACCCTGGAGGCGAAAGCTTTCTACGGTGACGCACATGCCGGTACCGACAAACGTATTTCTGTAGAGTATTGGCTCAGCGGCACTGATGCGGGCAACTATATTGCACCTGTCGGGTATAGTATCATCGAAGGTGTATCGATAGAGCGCAAGCAGCTTGTTGCCGACCTGCCCAACTTTTTCCGGACTATGAGCAAGACATATGATGGCACTACAGCTGTTGTCGTTTCCGCAGGTTCCCTAATTGGCATTGTCGGTAAGGATACGGTGAGCCTCTCTGCTACAGCGGCGTATGAGAGTGCAGATGTTGGTGAGGACAAGATGATCAAGGTCACCTACCAGCTTGCACCGGGCTATGGTGATAATGCAAACTACATAGCACCTGTCGCCTACACAACCAATGCAGGTACCATCAAGGCTGTGCAGCTGACCATAGACAATCCCATCTTCTGGAATACCACCAAGAGCTATGATGGGGAGACCAAGCTCAGTGATTCCGACTTTAGTATTGCCAAAGAGACCCTCACCGGTCTCCTTGATGATGAGGTGACCTTGAGTGCAACAGCATCCTTTGGTGATGCCAAGGCTGGAAAGGACAAGCGCATCACTCTCTCCTACTCACTTGTCGGCACTGACCAGGCCAAGGCGAACTATCTCGCCCCTGTTCCCTATACAACCGACAGAGGTTTGATCACACCCGCGCAGCTTGCCATCAGCGAACCTATATTCCTGGAGACCAAGAGCAAGGTCTATGATGGCAGCGACAAGATTGCCTTTACCCGGGGCAACCTGATCGGCGTCATGGGAAGCGACGAGGTGGAGGTCGATGCGACTGCCGCCTATGCCAGCAAGAACATTGGAGAGAGGGCCATCACCGTAGTGTATTCCCTCAAGGGTCCTGATGCCTCCAACTATATTGCTCCCCCTGCCAGTGTGGCCATTGGGATGATTGCACCCAAACAGCTCACCATCGGGACACCCGCGTTCCCAGGCACGACAAACAAGCCCTATGACGGGAATAACACGCTGCCTGTCTCCAAGGGTGTACTTGGTGGAGTCGTAGCAGGGGACAAGGTCACCGTTGATGCGTTGGCCGTGTTTGCGGACAAGGAGATTGGTGGCGACAAGAAGATCATGGTGAGCTACACCATAGGTGGCCCTGATGCCGACAACTATCTCGCTCCTGTAAAGGATGTGAGGTATGCAGGCAGCATCACCATGCCGAAGCTGGTCATTTCCGACCCGACACTGGTGAAGACCAAGGAGTATGACAGCTCTGATGAGTGTCAGGTCATCCCTGGAGGTGTTGTTACCGGCATTGTCGGAAGAGAGGATGTGCAGGTTTTGGCGACAGCTACCTTTGATAACAAGGATGCAGGTACGGACAAGACGATAACCGTGCGCTATAGCCTTGCAGGCTCTGACAGCCAGAGGTACATTGCCCCTGACGACTATGTTGTCACCGGAGGTACCATTGAGAAGAGAAGGCTTTCAGTGGCCGATCCTGCCAGCATCAAGCTGAACAAGCAGTATGACGGCACCGACAGCATAGAATTCACCATGGGCAAGGTCACCGGGCTCTATGCCGATGATGGGGTTGAGGTGAAGGCTGACGGCAGATATCTTACCTCTGCGGTAGGAACTGACAAGTACATCAAGATCAACTACTCCTTGTCTGGTTCCGCTGAGTCGGTCAGGAACTATGCAGAGCCTGAGTACTACTATGCAAAGAATGGTGTGATAACCAAGAAGGTCCTTACGGTCAAGAAAAACAGTACAGTCATCGAACCGAGCAAAACCTACGATGGTACCAACGAAGCGAAGGTGGTCAATCCTGGAATCTTGCTGGGTGTTGTCAGCGGTGATGAGGTGACCCTGGGGGCACGAGCCTTCTACGGTGAAAAGTATGTCGGTACAGGCAAGAGCATATCTGTCGAATATTACCTCACCGGCCCTCACGCAGACAATTATCTGGAACCTTCCATCAATACAACCGACTACTAGGTTGTTTGGTAGGAAGAGTACTCTTTCCTAAAAAGTTTTGTGCAGCAACAGTCCCGTACTGTTGCTGCACTTATATGGTGGCACTAGCAACAGAACTTTCTCAGGCTCTGTAATACAGCACCAATATAGTATAGCATTGATAATAAACTGCCAAATCCCTGAGATTTCAAGTATTCTCCCAACTCAAATACATCCTCGTTGGTCATCGTAAGCAAATGTATCCCTAGCTCCCTTTTCGATCAAATCATACTTAATTTGCGTATTTGTAGTCTCAATGAGCATATCCCATAACCATTACTGTGGTATCTGGTACCAAATATGCCGTACAACCTACCATTTATGCCAAAGCTCTTGTTTTCGGTCAATGACGATTTATCATGATAGTGGGATTTTCTCTTACTTGCACAACTTCAATCCTTACGATGCACCTATGCAAAATCCCTGTCCGTGTCTTCTCGCTTCCGTTGCCTTAAGGCACCGGTTGTATTCCTTGGGGGTGGCGATGTCCAAAAGAACCTGTTCACTAGTGAGTCTCATAATTATTGTAGCATCGATTTCGTCGGCCTTTGCATCGGAGAATCCTGTACGCATACAGATACGCCCTGCATCAGAGGCAATAGAGCAGATCAGGTACCAAAGCGGCACCCTCCCTGACAAGGGTTGGAAGAGCGCCCCCCTTGATGCTGCCCCCCTCCTTCTGGAGGGTTTTGACAGTGAAGGGGAGTTCCTGTTTGTCCAGCAGGCAGAGGCAGGACAGGCATGGGGGGAACTCTACGCCTACCAGTATGACAGGGATAAGGACCGTTGGACCCTGGCAACCTTTCCGCCGAAGGGCAGTGTCAGGTTCAGCATCAAGCCTGTCGATGGAGATCTGCGCACGATCCGCTACCAGTATGGGCGTGAGCCTGATGAGAACTGGCAAGTCGGCGCCTCCTCCATGTACATAGAGGGGTTTGACAGCACCAAGGACTTCCTGTTCGTCCAGCAAGCGTTACAGACCCTTGGAAAAGAAAATCAGATAGTGTGGAGCGATACCTACACCTACCAATACGATTATCTCTCTTCAAGATGGTCACTTATCGCTACAAAAGCAAAGCCCAAGCAGAAGAGCAACCCCCTCTCCTTCGATGTGAAGGGCTTGGCCCTCCTTCCTAGCGGACGCAGTGAGAACTTCTACACCTATGTGGCAGGCGGGGCATTCCAGATGAACGGTCCTGTGGGCAAGGTGCTCGGACATACGGGCATCACGTTCAGCAAAGGGCCTCCCAAGAGTGTTTGGGTCAAGAGCCAACAGTACCTAGGGCTCTCGCTTGGCATGGCCGACCCCCTGACGGTGACGAAAAAGATACAGGTCATCCCGGAGATCGGCTATGGGGTTATCTTTCATTTCCTTGAAGCTGACTTTGACCAGGACGGGAGCTACACCTTCGAGTTCTTCGTGGACCAGCAGTTCACCTTCTCCCTCTATCTCACGTATGCCCTCAATGAGAGGTACAAGCTCTTCATCGCTCCCATGGGCGTCGCTTTTTTTGAAAAGAATGACTTCGCTTTCATGTACGGATGCCAGGCCGGCCTCCGGGTCTCCCTATAGGTGGTTGGTATGAAACATAGAACTAAGCATATTTCCGTATTGCTCGTGGTCCTCGCCTCTCTCTTGCTGCTCCTTGTCGGCTGTAGCGACATGATGGACAGGATGGGAGAGATCGTCCTGCAGATAGAGCCTGAAGACACCATCAGGACCATTGTGGCGAGATACTCGCTGGTGGGAAACCTTGAGAATAGCAGGGCCTCCGTCACCTTTGACGGGCTGGCCCCTGGAGAGGAGGTCCGTATTCCCAAGATTGCTTCAGGGAACTGGTCCTTCACTGTTGTAGCTTTTTCTGATCAAGACTGTAAAATTGAAATAGGAAGAGGCACGAAGAGCATCATCCTGATAGAGGGCCAGCAGGTGAACCTGAAGGTCCCTGTAGTGTTCGTTCCCCTACCGCTGAGTGTCTCGAATCCTACCATCCCTAATCCCATAAAGGTATATGACGGCAATACGAGCCTTGAGGTCACCGTCGGAACACTGTCCGGCTATTGTGACGGGGATGATAAGGTACAAGTTGCGGCGACAGCAAATTATAACGACAAGAGTGTAGGCAGTGGCAAGCTCATCACCGTCACCCATACCCTGGTCTATGCAAAAGATACTGCCATCACCGGCAAGTATGCCCCACTTGCAGATTACACCTTCACCGAAGGTGTAATAACTGCAAAGCCCCTTACCATAAGCGCCCCAATCTTCCCAAGCTCACAGGATAAGGAATATGACGGCTCCTATACCCTCCCTGTCATCGCAGGATCGCTTATCGGCGTAGTGGAAGGTGATGATGTCTCTGTTATTGCAACTGCTACCTATGACAACAAGGATGCAAAGATCAACAAGGTAATTACTGTCACCTACACCATCAGCGGCACTGATGCAGCAAATTATATCAAGCCTGCAGACAACACGACCAATACAGGTACCATAACCAAAAAGCCTCTGACCTTCACCGTCTTTGCAGATGACAAGACCTATAACGGTAATGCAGATGCTACTGGTAGCATTACCCTTACTGGAGTGATAGAAGCAGACTTACTCAACGTGGGTGCTACGGGCACCTTCACCTTTACTGATGCTGATGGCGTTGTAGGTTCCGATAAGAAGGTCAGCGTGACAGAGATCATGCTCACAGGTTCTGAGAAGGACAACTACTCCATTTCAGGAACAACAGCAGAGACCGTGGGGACCATCACCAAGAAGACCTTTGACATGACCGGGATCACCTTTGTAGGCCAAAGCCCCACCTACGACACCCATGCCCATCCGCTGGCCATAGGGGGGACCCTGCCTGATGGAGTGAGCGTTTCCTACAGCAGCAACAACACCAGCACCCAGGCAGGCACCTATACGGTGGTTGCCTCCTTCAGTGTGGATGAGGAAAACCACACCCTCATCGAAGACATGACAGCGACGCTGACCATACAGAAGAGAGCCCTCACCACGGAGGGGACCTACCTTACCCTTTCCAAGGCGTATGACAAGAACCTCACAGCCCAGGTCAGCGTGGACCAGATAGTGAGTGGCAAGGTCAGAGGGGATGGCATAGTCCTGTCTGTAGAGGCATACTATGAAGACATATCTGTTAAAGCAAATAAAGCCATAACCGTCTACTATACACTGGCGGGAGAAAAGATAGCCAACTACACCAAGCCTGAGAACTACACAGTCCTTACAGGTGTTATCAGGCCCATACAGCTGAGCATCAGCGATCCCAGCTTTGCTGAGACAAGCAAGGCCTATGATGGAAATGATAGTATTAGTACCACTGCAGGAATTCTCAGTGGTGTTCTTCTTACAGATGATAGAGTAACTGTAACGGCTCGTGCAAACTATCTGACTGCACGGGTAGAGAACAACAAGTATATAAAGGTCACATACACCCTGTCCGGACCAGAGGATCAGGTTAAGCATTACACAGCACCTGAATCCTACTACACGAAAACTGGTACGATAACGAAGAAGGCCCTGACTGTATCAACATCTGTCGATACCCAGATAGTACCGTCGAAAACTTACGACGGGACTCCCTCAGCTAGGGTAACCCGCGATGGGAATCCAGCAGGTGTCGTAGGCAGTGAGCAGGTAGCCCTTGTTGC
>JAVERP010000048.1:0-32030 GCA_034007055.1 Sphaerochaeta sp. | reverse complement strand
ATGGAGTATGGAAAACTCATTACCAAGAACTAAGAAAAACTCCTTACCAAGAGTAAGGAAATTTTGTTTACCAAGATATAAGAAAAATTGCTTACCACAAAATGTTAAAACTGCTTGACATTACCAAATGTCTCAGTTTTCTGTATATATAAAGCTACTTTCAGGAAAAGAAGCTGTTGAGCAATATACTTCTAAAATTAATAACGCATTGCCTAACCAGGGAAAAGTGGATATTATTTGTATAACAGATAAGCAATATGAGAACATAATTTCTTATAGTGGGAGGACAAAATCAAAGCAAAAACAAGTAAACAAACAATATTTACTCTTCTAAACGGCATATTTATTTTGAATAGTCCATACTATCTTCATATAAGAGAAAGAAGTACAGATATCCTATTATAGTTCATCTAAATCTACGGTCAACCTGCAACATGGATTAGCAAACTATGAATCAAGCAAAGATTATAGTTCATCTAAATCTACGGTCAACCTGCAACATACCACTGTCGTGACCGATGGCTACTACAATTATAGTTCATCTAAATCTACGGTCAACCTGCAACAAAGGTGAAATATCTGAGTTGTAGTGACTTATTATAGTTCATCTAAATCTACGGTCAACCTGCAACTGAAGGCCGGAGCAGAAGCTGAACGCACAAGATTATAGTTCATCTAAATCTACGGTCAACCTGCAACCAATCGGGGCTGGACCCCTACGTGGGTTGATATTATAGTTCATCTAAATCTACGGTCAACCTGCAACTGAACAGGGCTCATGCCTAAAGAGGAGTGAATTATAGTTCATCTAAATCTACGGTCAACCTGCAACTACTAATCCAACTTCGAATTTATGCTGCATATTATAGTTCATCTAAATCTACGGTCAACCTGCAACGTTCAGCAGCTTCTTGGTCTCGGTGCTGTCATTATAGTTCATCTAAATCTACGGTCAACCTGCAACAAGGGTTTTGCAACCCTGAAAGAACTTTCTATTATAGTTCATCTAAATCTACGGTCAACCTGCAACCCAAGGTTGGTTAAGGTCCCAGTCATGAAATTATAGTTCATCTAAATCTACGGTCAACCTGCAACCTGGGCTTCTGCGAGCCCCTTACGAGCTCGATTATAGTTCATCTAAATCTACGGTCAACCTGCAACCGACTGCACGGTGGGGACCCCATCGAACGTATTATAGTTCATCTAAATCTACGGTCAACCTGCAACCATACAGCCTTGTTGTCCTTATCCTCTGTAATTATAGTTCATCTAAATCTACGGTCAACCTGCAACCAAGCCCTCCCTTCTCAAAGATATCCATATAATTATAGTTCATCTAAATCTACGGTCAACCTGCAACAACCGAGCTGGTACGGTGTTCGAACCCAAAATTATAGTTCATCTAAATCTACGGTCAACCTGCAACAGCCTTATTCCCCGCCTCATGTCAGATCACATTATAGTTCATCTAAATCTACGGTCAACCTGCAACAGACTTTTGAGCACACAATCCAGCCAAATGATTATAGTTCATCTAAATCTACGGTCAACCTGCAACACCAGGTATTATTGAGAGGCTGGGAGCTCTATTATAGTTCATCTAAATCTACGGTCAACCTGCAACAGAAAATCATTGAGGACCCGAAAAACAGAAATTATAGTTCATCTAAATCTACGGTCAACCTGCAACGTACCAGCCTTGATGCCTGTACCAGCCTTGATTATAGTTCATCTAAATCTACGGTCAACCTGCAACCATTGAACTCCAACCCATAAACTCTTGCTCATTATAGTTCATCTAAATCTACGGTCAACCTGCAACACATGGGAAGCAATTGATGCAAACTCTTACATTATAGTTCATCTAAATCTACGGTCAACCTGCAACAGGTCATCTCTGTATAACCGTTGCTTATGCATTATAGTTCATCTAAATCTACGGTCAACCTGCAACAGAAAACATTCAACCAAGTAAATGACAAAATTATAGTTCATCTAAATCTACGGTCAACCTGCAACAATGGCAAGACAAGGAAGTATCCGTGTACGATTATAGTTCATCTAAATCTACGGTCAACCTGCAACATGTGACAGACACGCAAGCGAAAGTATGCGATTATAGTTCATCTAAATCTACGGTCAACCTGCAACTAGCGTATCAATATCGATTGATTGTTTCTATTATAGTTCATCTAAATCTACGGTCAACCTGCAACATGACTACGGAGCAAGCTGCTAAGAAGCTCATTATAGTTCATCTAAATCTACGGTCAACCTGCAACTTATAGTGTCCGACCTCTCTCTTATGGGTTATTATAGTTCATCTAAATCTACGGTCAACCTGCAACTCAGGTGTGATGGGGTTGCAACACTCCCGAATTATAGTTCATCTAAATCTACGGTCAACCTGCAACATATGTCAGAAAGAGTACAAAGTGCCTTGAATTATAGTTCATCTAAATCTACGGTCAACCTGCAACGACTAGGGATGATAAGACAGCAGGCTCATTATTATAGTTCATCTAAATCTACGGTCAACCTGCAACAGCATCTCGTCAGCTATGTCAGGATATTCCATTATAGTTCATCTAAATCTACGGTCAACCTGCAACATTCTCCTTGGTCCTGCGCATCTTGCGGTTATTATAGTTCATCTAAATCTACGGTCAACCTGCAACCCTTAGTCTCGTTGAACGTAATCCTGCTCCATTATAGTTCATCTAAATCTACGGTCAACCTGCAACAGCATCATTAGTCTCTTCATAGTGGACAGGATTATAGTTCATCTAAATCTACGGTCAACCTGCAACTCGTGCATTGCTTTCGCCTGGTCTTTAGAAATTATAGTTCATCTAAATCTACGGTCAACCTGCAACTATCTTCTGCTCCTGCTCCTCCTTGACGTCATTATAGTTCATCTAAATCTACGGTCAACCTGCAACGGCCAGTTGACACTTGTGTTTAACTGATTAATTATAGTTCATCTAAATCTACGGTCAACCTGCAACACCGAGAATATTACTGTTGTCACAGGTGTTATTATAGTTCATCTAAATCTACGGTCAACCTGCAACCCGTCAGTAGTGGTGTCCACAACATTCTTCATTATAGTTCATCTAAATCTACGGTCAACCTGCAACGTTAAGGACAGAGTCGTTGAAATTGAAGGAATTATAGTTCATCTAAATCTACGGTCAACCTGCAACCAAAAAAGGATTCTTCACCATAACCAGTAAATTATAGTTCATCTAAATCTACGGTCAACCTGCAACACGCGATAGCTTCGTACGGGACTCAAGAGTATTATAGTTCATCTAAATCTACGGTCAACCTGCAACCATGCCGAGCCAAGCAATCATCAACCACTAATTATAGTTCATCTAAATCTACGGTCAACCTGCAACCAAGACTGCAGAGCACCTTCAGAGCAGTTCCTTCAAGCTCAATCTTTTCCCCTGCGTATCCCCTTGGCTTCTTGCAATGCTCTTCTCCCAGGTCTTTTCGACGGAAAAGCGAAGGAATTCGAACATAGGCTCAAGGTCCTCATCCCTATCATAGAAGCGCAAGCTATCGAAATACCGCCCTCGGTCCTCTTCATAGACGATGAGCGGAGGGTGGCCGTTTATCATAAGAAAGTAGTTGAGTAGGGTTCTTCCTACCCGTCCATTGCCATCGGCAAACGGGTGGATGTACTCAAACTTGGCATGAAAGTATGCCCCGGCCTTGAGAAGTGTTTCCGGTTTCGTTTCGTCACTGACAGTGAGAGCTGCCATCTCTGCTACAAGCGAAGCCATATCCTGCGCAACTTCACCTGGGGAAGAGCCAACCTCCAGCATTCCTGTAACATAATCATGCTTCTTGAACTCACCGGGGCGCTCCCCCTTTTCAATATACCTGCGTTCGTCATAGGTTCCCGCAGTCAGGATTGCATGGGTTTCCTTGACCAGTTCTATCGAAATTGCCCTTTTTTCTAGGATCTTAGGTACTAAGAATTCATAGCATGTCTTTTGGTTTTGCTGTTCAAAAAGGGTGCGGATATTTCCTGTAAACGAGCTGACCTTGTCATTATGAAAGATTTCTCGTGTATCGTTGAACGTAACAGCATCGTTCTCAATCTTCCCTGAGTGATAGGCAAACAGCACACGAAAGCTGTCGAGATGCTGCTGCAGGGACGCTGGGGTCTCTATTCTATAACTCTTCCAAAGAAGAACTGCGTTATGATACTTGTTTTCTACTGGCATACCGGTGCTCCTTACTCGCCCAGTATATCATACTCACCACGCAAGACTGTGGGAAAAACAGTGCTTTCCAAAGGCACTCTCACCAGAGGCCAGTGATCTGATCAAGCAACGAATCGACGCTTGCACACCACCTCCAATTGGATTACAGTACACCTTATTATGAGCAGACAGGCAAAACTAATGACAACCGGATCGATACAAGGGCATATCATCCGATTTGCCATCCCCATATTCCTGGGAAACCTCTTCCAACAACTCTACAATACGGCGGACTCCATAGTCGTAGGAAACTTCCTTGGAAGGGAGGCTCTGGCTGCCATCACCTCCTGCGGGTCCCTCATTTTCCTACTTGTCGGCCTGGTCCAAGGCATTTTCGTAGGGGCCGGGGTGGTCATCTCCACCTACTACGGTGCAGGGGACCTCGCCTCAGTCAAGAAAGCCATCCACACAACCATTGCACTCAGTCTGTGCAGCAGCGTAGCGCTGACCATCTTCGGCTACTTCTTCGCCCCGGTCATCCTGCGCTGGATGGGCACCCCACCCAACGTCTTCGACGATGCAAAGGCCTATGTGCAGGTCTTCTTCCTAGGCATCACCGCCCTGGTACTCTACAACACCGCAGCCGGCATCCTGCAGGCTGTAGGCGACAGCCGTCACCCCCTCTACTTCCTGATAGTTGCAGCCATCCTGAACATCGTCCTTGACGTGCTCTTTGTCGCTGTCTTCAAGATGGGCATCGAAGGGACAGCGTATGCAACCATCATCAGCCAGGGGGTGAGTGTCTTCCTATCCTTCCGACTCCTATTTACCACCAGGGATGTCTTTAGGGTGGAGATACGCCAGATAGGGTTCAGAGAAGGGATGCTGCCCAAGATACTGCGCCTGGGCATACCCTCGGGGATCCAGAACTCCGTGACCTCCTTTGCCAATGTCGTGGTCCAGTCGAGCGTAAACCTCTTCGGAGCTGCGGCCATGGCAGGCACCGGCTCCTTTATGAGGATCCAGGGCTTTGCCCTGATTCCCATCACCAGCTTCGCCCTTGCCATGACAACCTTCACCGGACAGAACATCGGGGCAAGGCAGTACGACAGGGTAAAGAAAGGGGTGCGCTTTGGCATCATCTTCGCCATAGTCCTCGCTGAATCGATAGGGGTCCTCCTCTTCTTCTATGCGGATGTGCTGGTCGCCCTGTTCAGCCGGGACCCCTCCATCATCATCTATGGAGTGCAGAAATCACAGATCTCCTCGCTGTTTCTCTTTGCCCTTGCCCTCTCACACGTCATGAGCGGCCTCTTCAGGGGTGCTGGCAAGGCCATGGTGCCCATGGCTGTCATGCTGGCCTTCTGGTGCATCGTCAGGGTCCTGTACATCAAGATAGGGCTGCTCTTCCTGATGGACATCCGCGTAGTCTACTGGGCGCACCCCATCACATGGCTGCTCAGTGCCACAGTGTTTACCCTCTACTACTTCAAAGCCGATTGGATGAACCAGAAAAAGGGCCTCTAAACCCACTATTACTCACTACCCTCCTTTTTCCTAGTTGACAAAGGACGGTCAGAAGCGAACTATATGGGTATCCAGCATTGTCCAAACAAGGATAGCATGTATACACACCACACCATCGCAGTACTTCACAACCAGACAGATCCCACCAGCCCTGAGGATGTCCTTGATATAGAGAGACAGGCCATTTGGATAGAGGAGATACTCAGGGAGAAGGGGTACAAAACCCTTTTGGTCCCCTTCTCCCTTGAGAAGCTCTCTAATCTTGCCTCGATGGACAGCGAAAAAGCGCTGCTTGTATTCAACCTGGTCGACTCGGAACCCGGCGCGGCAAACCTTGCGTACCTGGTGCCGGGCATCCTTGACCATATGCGCCTGCCCTATACAGGATGCTCGTTGGAAAACCTTTTTGTGACAACAAATAAAATGCTTGCCAAGCGAGTGCTGCAAGCCCATGGCATCGACACCCCCCCTTGGGTCTGCACTGGCGAGACAGAAGCGCTCAAGCAGAGTGCCATCAAGCGGTATATCATCAAGCCGATAGCCGAGGATGCCTCCATAGGCTTGGATGAAAGCTCCATAGTCAGTTCAGAAGAAGTTGTGGAGAAGCTGAAAACCAAGGAAAAATCCCTCCTCACCCCCTGCTTCGCAGAGGCTTTCATCGAGGGCAGGGAGTTCACCGCCTGCATGTATGGCACTGCCAAGAGCTGTACGGTACTGACCCCCTACGAATGGGTGTTCCAAGGATATGAGGAGCATCAGAAGGAGAAAATCATCACCTATGATGCAAAGTGGAACGAAAGCTCATTCGGGTACGAGCACATAGTGGCGAACTACCATGCAGTGGCATCGGACCTGCCCCTATTGGAGACGCTGACTGCAATTGCCCATAGGTGTTGGCAGGCCTTCTCCCTTACTGGCTATGCCCGTGTCGACTTCCGCGTTGATGAAGGGGGGAAGCCCTGGGTGTTGGAGGTAAACTGCAACCCCAGCTTCTATGGCTTCTACCATCTCGCCCTGGAAGGGGGCTTCCCCTTTGAGGACCTGGTCCAAGATATTGTCGAACAGGTACTCTGATCAGAGGTACGTGTCGACCCAGACCAACTCTTCCAGTTCAAAGCCCATGTCCCGATAGAGGGCCTGGGCTTTCTTGTTCTTCGGATGGGTCACCATGGCAAGGTAGACACACCCGTGGGCCTTCGCCCAGGCTTGGACATACTCCAACAAGTCAGAACCCAAGCCATGGTTTCTCGACTCTGTTGCGACATAGAGCTCATTCAACCAGAAGTAGTCCCCACGTGTCTCCCAGCCACAGCAGATGTTCCCATAGGCAAACCCTATGGCTGAGCCATCATCGTCATAGGCGACAAACAAGGCTGCCCGGCTCTCCTGTTTCATGGAGTTGCGGATCTCAGATTCCACCTCCACCCGGCTTTGGGTGTAGCCGATGAAGGACATCTGCTGCTGGACCAAGGTCACCACCTCTTCAAAATCCAGGATATTCTGCTCGTGATGGAAGGCTGTGATATGGGGCATGGTGCTTTCCTACCAAGCTTTCACGTAGATAAGCTTGTTGTCTCCGGGGGCATAGTACTCTTTCAGCTCCGCCTCCAGATGATAGCCGTTATGCAGATAAAAGGAGCGGGTGGGAACATAGAGAGCACTTGATGAGGTCTCTATATAGATCCTTGTACCCCCTCGCCTCGCTATCTCCTGTTCAGTCTGCCTGAGCAGCAAGGTGCCCACCCCCTGGCCCCGACAGGCGGTGTCCACAGCTATCCAATAGAGGTCATAGCTGCTTTTGGTCCCGGGGATGGGACCAAAGCAGGTGTAGCCCCTTAGGTTGCCCTTGTGTTCTGCAAATTGGAAAAAGTAGTCGCACGCCTCTCCCTGCTCAAGGCGCTCACGCACAAGCGATACCCCCACCGACTGCTCCTGCGGGTTGAAGAAGCCGGAGGAGCCCAGTATCAGGGCTATGCTCTCGATATCGCCATCGACAGGTTGTTCTCTGAAGGTGTAGGTTTCCACTCTCTAGCCTTTGATGATCAGGGCGATCATCTGCTCATAGGAAATGCCTGAACGCTGGGCAGCTGCAACAAAGCCGCTGTCCCGGGCGATACAGGGGTTGAGGTTCACCTCAAGGATGAAGGGGGCCCCCCCCTCATCAACGCGGAAGTCCACCCTTGCGTACCCCTTGCCCCCAAAAAGAAGAAATGCCTTGCAACTCAATGCTTGCAACCGTGCAAGCAAGGGCTCATCCTCAGGGGGGAAAGAGAAGCTGCGTTGGGTATGGATATACTCGAAGGAGAACTCCTCCCACTTCGCTTCATAGCCGACTATGGTCGGCTTGTCGCTAGGATAGTCAATAAAGAGCATCTCAGCAGGGTCAAAGACCATCATTTCTTCATCAACAGTAAGGATGGAGACACTGAATTCACGCCCTTGTATGAAGGTCTCTGCAAAGAGAGACCCTCCTGCAAGAGCTTCCCTCAGTGAGGCCTCATCAGCAAACGTCTTCACTGAGGCATCGGTAATGCCTACCGAAGCCTCCTCGGAGACCGGCTTGATGATCAGGGGAAGCCCCAGGAAGCCAGAAAGGGAATCAGGACAAGACTCTTCAACCCAAGGGGCAGTGGGAAGGCCCTCCTTGTGCATAAGGCGTTTGGCAAACAGCTTGTCAGAAGAGCTCATCATGCCATGGCTGTTGCCTCCGGTGTACCTGAGGCCCATCGCCTCGAACAGGGCTGGGGCCAAGTGGAGGAGGCGACACCCTTCCAAGGTCTCCACCAGGTTGAAGATGAGGTCGGCATTTTTTATGAGCAGCCTCATCTTGACCCGCTCGAGGTTTAGGGAGAAACCCAGGCGGGAGACCTCATGGCCGAGGGCCTTGAGGGCCTTGCCCACCTGCTTCACCTCCAAGGCGGTGTCCAGCTCGTCCTTGGTGGGATTCTTTGAAAGCTTGTCCGATACGATTAGGATATGCATCTGGTCTTTGCCTTGCCAATGCGAAGGATTGCTGAATCCATGATGCGGGTTATCAGCTCATGATAGCTGATGCCCGCCTTCCTGCACAGGATGGGCAGGTCGGAGTCGACAGGGTTCAAACCGGCAAGCGGATTCACCTCCAGGAAGTTCACCCTACCCTGGCCATCCATCTTCACATCGATCCTCCCTCCGTCACGGCACCCCAGGGCATTCCAGGCTGCCAAGGCAACCATTTCACACTCGGCGGCCACCTCCCCCTCAACAAGGTGGTACTTGGCAAACTCCAGGTACTCCTGCTTGGTCTTGTAGGAGTAGACACCCAGGTCGCAAGAGGGATCCACAACAATCTCCATCACTGCAGTTGGGCTTGCGTTCTCCCGGGTCCCGGTGATTCCCACAGTAAACTCCCGTCCTTCAAGGTAGGTCTCCACCAGGACAGGTTGCTTGAACTCCCCAAGGAGGTGTTTAGCCACATAAGAAAGGGCAAGCTTGTCCCTGACGATCGAGTTGGCACTGATGCCCATACCTGTCCCCCCACCTACCGGCTTGAGAAACAGGGGGTATGGGAGTGCAACACCCTCTATCTCACCCTCGTCGTGGATCACCGTGTAGTCGGGGGTAGGAACCCCCTGCTCCCTGACTACAGCCTTGGTCATCCCCTTATGCAGGGTAAGGG
Source organism: Sphaerochaeta sp. (assembly GCA_034007055.1). Lineage (GTDB taxonomy): Bacteria > Spirochaetota > Spirochaetia > Sphaerochaetales > Sphaerochaetaceae > Sphaerochaeta. Next base: position 22,625 of record JAVERP010000048.1, on the reverse strand, counting down.
CCAGGATATGGGAGTCGGAGAAGACATAGGGGATCTCATAGGCATCAAGGAGGGCCGGGATCTGGGCCTCACGACAGAGGCCATGCAGGCCCTCGGCTATGTTGAAGACAAGGTCGCACCTGTTTCCCTGGGCAAGAAAAGCTACCAGTGACTTGATATTGCCAATGCGCACCGTCTCATACCCAAGCAGCTTGAGAGAATCATCAATGGCATCGATTGTCACCAAACTGTCAAACTCAGCGACCGCCTCGGGGGGGTATCCCGCCGCGAGGTAGTCGTCCTTGAGGTCATACGTCATTCCTATAAGCATGTCAGCCCTTTGTGCCCTCTTTGGCACTGTCGGGATAGGCGAAGACCTTTCCCTCGTAGTTGCGAAGATAGAGGTTCTTCTCATCATGTCCCACCTCATAGTCCGGCAGGATGGGAACCTTTCCTCCGCCTCCGGGGGTGTCTATGACATACTGGGGAACGGCATACCCGCTGGTAAAGCCCCGTAGGCCCCGTATGAGCTCCTTGCCCTCGTCCACGGTAGTGCGGAAGTGGGCCGACCCAGATATGGGGTCGCACTGGAAGAGGTAGTAGGGCTTGATCCTCACCTTCAGCAGGCGATGATAGAGCTCCATGAGCGTCCCAACGGTATCATTGACTCCCTTCAGCAGGACTGTCTGACTGCCCATGACCACCCCGGCATCAGCTAATCTGTTGCACGCCTTGGCCGACTCGACGGTTATCTCATCAGGATGGGTGCAGTGCACGCTCAGGTAGATGGGCTTGTAGCGCTTGAGGATCCTCAGGAGGTTGGCAGTGATCCGTTGGGGGAGCACCATGGGGACCTTGGTCCCTATCCTGACCATCTCCACATGCCCTATGGAGGTCAGCTCCTTGAGCAACCATTCGATCTTCCCGTCCGGGAGGGTCAACGGATCGCCTCCTGAGATGACCACATCACGGATGGCAGGGGTGTTGCGGATATATTCGATGGCATCTTTCCAATACGTTTCCAGCGGCTCGGTGTGGCCTCCCACAAGGCGCGAGCGGGTACAGTACCTGCAGTAGACCGAACAAAAACTGGTGGTAAGAAACAGTGCACGGTCAGGATACCGATGGACGATACCGGGAACCGGGCTGGTGTTCTCTTCATGCAAGGGGTCTTCACTCTCTCCTGGAGAAGTGAAGGACTCAAGGATGGAGGGTATTACACTCTTGCGCAGGGGGCTATGTTGGTCATTGGGATCGATGAGGCTGAGGTAGTAGGGGGTTACGGAGAAGGGAAAGTTGGACTGGGCATGTTCCAAAGCTTCGCGCTCTTCAGGGCTAAGGGTAAGGAAGCGGGAAATCTGGCCAAGGGTGGTGATTCGGTGCGAGACCTGCCAGTGCCAGTCGTTCCACATCTCTGCCGTCGCGTCAGGAAAATAGGTCTTTCTGAACTTGGTGGATTGACTCCAACGCGAGGACCCAGAGCTGGCTCTGGCCCGTTTGGGGTCACTTGCTGGGGAGACTCTCTGTGACATGCTAGCGAGCATGCCCTTGCTTATAAGCGGAGGGTCACCGTCGTCGACGTTAATTTGTTGGTTTGTATTGATTTGTTCCATTGGAACCGTCCTTGATCAGAGCAATTCATCCAAGCAAAAACCTATCATGATCCTCTGATCTTTTCCTGGCTAAAGTGTATCATCAACAAGAGGAAACGTCTCTATATATATGCACCTTTTTTTAAGATTTATGAGGTATTTTTTCCAATATTCTCACCAAGGAAAAATGAGCGGGAAAACCTCACCGACGTGGGGAATGCACCCTCCTTGTTTGTATAGGATCGGAGAGTGCAGAAATGGCCAAATTCAGTAGTAAGCATGTGCGCAAGCACATGTACCGATAGGTATGCTTGCACACAGGGTTTTGACTTTTCTGGCTTCAATGTGGCTACAAGCTTCCAATTCCCCACCAATGTGGCCCATACTAGGTTGCTATGAAATCACCCCTACCTACCCACAAGGCAAAAGAGGCAGCCCTTCTTCTGCAAGAGGCCCTGGATATCCATACTGCCCTCGACTATGAGGGAGACAAGCTCATATCCACCGACTACCTGTTCGGCCCAGCAAGGGGTCAGATGTTCGGGGTGTTGGTGTGTGAAGACCAAGGGGGTTCCGAGGTCGTCCTCAAGGCCTTCTCCGGCCAGTATGACAGTGAGTGGCTCATTCCGGGGTGGGTGGGACCGGTTGCCGACCCTCTTGCCTTCACCCAGATCGTCACGGCAAATGATGAGCGCCTCCATGAGCTGACAGCCACCATCGAGGGTGGAGCATGTTCTGATACCGCTACGCTCATCCAAGAGAGGAAATCCCTCTCTCAGAGCGTGTTGCGCGAGCTCTACGCCCTGTATGAGTTCACGTGCATTGGCGGACAGACCAAGACCTTTGCCGACATCTTTGGTTCAAGGCTCCCCCCCACCGGAACCGGGGAGTGCTGTGCCCCCAAACTCCTGCACTGGGCCTTCAGCCATGGACTGAAGCCCATCAGCATGGCTGAGTTCTATTATGGCAGACCAAACAGGTCCGGAAGCAGGGAGCACAAGGCCTTCTATGGCCCCTGCGACGACAAGTGCCAGCCCCTGCTCAGGCATATGCTCGCTTTGGACATCGTCTACTGTGATGAAACGCTCCTGGTGGTCAATAAGGAGGGAGGCCTTCTCTCGGTTCCTGGAAGGGGTGCGGACAAACAGGATAGTGTGGAGAGCCGCGTCAGGCGCCTGTTCCCCTCAGCACCGAAGCAGTGTGCCGTCCATCGTCTGGATATGGACACCTCAGGGCTTCTGGTCATAGCCCTGACCAAGGAGAGCCACAGAGCTCTTTCGATACAGTTCATGCACCAAGAAGTTGAAAAAGAGTATCACGCACTTCTTGAAGGGGTGGTTAAGGCAAAGGAGGGAGAGATCTGTCTCCCCTTCCGCCTCGATGTCGAGCGTAGGCCTTACCAGATTTACGATGAACAACAGGGCAAATGGGGAACCACCCGATGGAAGAAGGTCAGGGTGGAATCCTCCCCTGCTGGCCTGATTACACGGGTGCACTTCACCCCCCTTACCGGCAGGACACACCAGCTGAGGGTGCACAGCTCCCACCCCAAGGGCATCGGGCACCCGATAGTGGGGGACCGCCTCTATGGAACAGGCAAGGAGGGGGAGAGGCTCTGCCTGCACGCCTCATTCCTCTCTTTCATGCATCCCCATACCGGCGAACGACTCACATTCACCTCTCCTGAGCCTTTTTAAACAGAAAGAGGGGACAGAAAATCCTAGATGATAGAGAAAGAGAGTACGTCCAAGCGAGAGTGCAATTGAGATAATTATTCCTATGGCGAATATTCTTCCTTTATCCCCACACTGAAGTGTTGTATAGTACCCATACAAGCAGGAGAGGAATGCATGAAGAGAAAAAACAACGCCATCTACATCGACTTGGAGAATATTCCCTCAAGTCTGGACTTGAAGAGCCTTTTTGACGAGCTCACCCTCAAGCACAATGCAAGTCCCGACGAGGAGAATGTCTTCGTCATCAAGCTTGCCTGTGGCAATGCAGCCTCCATCAAGAAGTTGGAGAAACAGCTCGCAGAGTATAACTTCAACATACGCGACACCCCGTCCATCACGACCAACTACAAAAACAGGGCCGACCTGATCATCTCGCTCGAAGCGCTGGAGACCATCATCACCCAAAGCCCCATCATCGACCGCTATGTATTCATAACCTCAGACTCCGACTTTACCGTCATCATGGAGACCCTGAGGAAATATGGCAAGGAGGTCTACCTCGTCACCAAGGAAGCGGTCAGTGACAAACCCATCTTCAACAACAGCTGTGACGAGATACTGATCCTTGAATCCTTTCAGACAAAACCAAAACCAGAAGAGGCCAAACCCAGCACAGCAAAAGGAAAGGACAAGGAAAAGGAAAAAGAGAAGCCAGAACCCAACAGCACCAAGCGCAACGACAAGCTGGTGGAATCGATCATGAAAAAGGTGGTCGACTCCCTGGACCCGGACACCTGGCTGCTGGTGAGCTTGATAGGGATCAAGTTCCATCAGATGGATAAGAGCCGCACCATTGAACGCAGTAGCTACAAGACAGTTGGAAACCTCATACTCAAGCTGGAAAAAGACAAACTCATAGAGCGCAAACTCAACGACAAGGGACATCCTGAAGTCAGGCCCCTCACCAAGTAAGAGGAACAGAGGTCCATTCGATGAAAAACAAGCAGAATCCCTTCAAGCAGATCCAGTACATCCTGTTTTTTCTGGTCCTGCTCATGTTCTCCTTGGCTCTCTATCTGGACTCATTCCTCCAGGTTGAACCCCTGAACAACGAACATACAGTTGCCTTGGACCATGGTTGGGATGCCTATCTCGACGGCGTTCTGGTTGCCAAGGGGGTCTCCCTGCCCTATGCATTTCCCAAGCCGCTGGTAGGAAAGACCTGCACCGTCACCACCATCCTGCCTCCGGTATTACCAAACACCAACACCTGCCTCAATGTGGAGAGCAGCATGGCAGCCTTGGACGTCTCCCTTGACGGGGAGATGCTCTACTCCCTTGAAGGTCCCTCCAAGGGGTGGGCAAGGCCTGTGTTCGGGGGGAATTTCGCCAACTTCATCAGGATCAGCGATGAGGCAAAGGGGAAGAGGCTCACACTGGACTACCGCTTCACCTCCAACACTCCCTTCGCCGGGAGCATTAAAGCCCCCTTGCTAGGAAGCAAGTCTTCTCTCATGCTGCTTAAGCATGCACAGTGGCCATCACTGGTCTTTGGGTATACCCTCCTTTTTGTAGGATTTGTCTGCATACTTGTGCCTCTTGGCATGCACAAAGGAAGAGAACGCGACAGCTTCATGTATTTTGGTTGGCTGATGGCTAGCATGGGGGCGTGGGTCTTCTCGCAAAGCTCGAGCAAGCTGCTCTTCATCCGCAACCCTGCCCTCCCGATGAACCTCAGCTTCATAGCGCTCTATCTCTTGCCCATCTTCCTGGTCAACTATGTCTGTGTTTCCTACACGGTGGGAAAACCTGTCAGGATGATGCAAAAAGCAGCCCTGCTCTTCCCCCTTGCCTATGTGGCAGGTGGTATACTGCAGCTGCTGGGCATCCTCCAGTACACCGACTTGCTAGTTATCTCCGGCCTGTTCCTGGGAATCTTCCTTCTGGTCCTGTTGGGCATGCTCATCGCCTGCCACCTGAGGGCCAGGGCAAATCTCATGTCCTTCCTCATAGCAATGGGCTTCTTGCTTGTCACCATCCTGGTTGAAGAGATGTTGCTGATATTCAACATCAAGCTGAACAGTCCTGTCCTGCTCCATCTTGGCATGAGTGTCAGCGGTGCAATCCTTTTCTTCCACAGTGCCAAAATACTGAACGACAAGACACGCAGCATCCTCAAGGAACAGGTACTGCTCTCCATGGCATACACCGACTCCCTGACAGGGCTGAGCAACCGCTCAGCGTATGACAAGCGCATAGATGAAATCAGCTCCCCCTCCTCCAAGACAGGGGTATTGGGGGTCCTGATGATGGATATCAATGACACAAAAGGACACAAGGCCGGGGACTTGGCGCTGCAGGACTTCACCGCCTCACTGCTCAAGCTATTGCCGGAAATGGCCGAGCTGTTCCGCATCGGTGGTGATGAGTTTGTTGCCTTCATTCCCACCATCACGGACAACCAGCTCGAAAAGCTGGCCAATACCATCACAGAATTCTTCAAAAACAAAAAGAAGATCTACACCGTGGCAGTCGGATGGGACCTGTATATCCCAAAGAAGAAAGAAAGATTCATGAATATCATCCATCGTGCCGATAGCACCATGTACCTCAAAAAAACCAAAATGAAGCAGGAGATGGCTGGAAACCTTGACTCTTGACCTCATTTTCGCCACCCTTTGGGCATCAGGAGGATCCTATGAAACGATCCACTCTTCTCTTTATTGCTCTTCTTATCCTACTCACCCCCCTTATGGCAAGCGCAGGCAACACCACCCTGTCCGGGGTGAACGGCTACCTGGTGATCCCCAGTGCCGAGCCGGTGCCCAGCGGAAAAGGCCCGAGTGTCACCACCGGGTACTCAGGGATTTTCTCATCAAACGGTTTTACCAACATCCCCTACATACAGATGGGTTTCTCCAATACTGCCGAGCTCAGTCTCGCTGTCGACATCGAAGCGAAGACTGACCTCCTGCTCAATGCCAAATGGCGTTTCTCCCACCAAAACGAGACATCCTTGGCTGTGGGTGTTGTAGGACAGCTCATCGATGTGGCTACCACCAAAGAGCTCGCAGCCCAGCTTTACTTCGCCTCCACCTTCACCAGCTCCATCATGGACTTTCCTTCAAAGACCACTGTCCTGGTGGGTTACACCTTCCACGAAAACCTCAATTCCAACATAGACTTCGGCATCGCATTCCAAACCCCTATGTTTCCCTCTGTTTTCAAGGAGAGGGTGGACTTCATCTTGGACTTCGGCAACGTCTCGTACAGCTACAAGCCCTCTGTGGGCAATGCCAAGGACCGAGGCCTGGTCAACGTCGGCATCCGCCTGCTTCCCATACAATTCCTCAACTCCATCTACATTGCTGCTGACCTGAGGGCACTGGACCTTTTCGACCACCAGGGCAGGGCATTGAGTGTAGCGATCTCACTCTCCTTCAGGCCGGAATAACAAACCTTCCTAGGTGAGCTGAGTCGAGGATGCAGAAGAACGGCCCCCACACTGTGGAGGCCGTTCTTCTATGCTATCTTCTCTATCTTCATCTTTATGTACATGCTTTTTCTTTAGGCAACCTTTCTTTATGCCTTGTTCTTTTTTTGATCTCCATTTCCCTTTCAGGCAGGAGCGGTCAATCAAACTCAAACACCTTGATCATGTTGGTCTGGCCTGAGCTTCCGACAGGAACCCCAGCTGTGATCACCACAGAATCTCCCTTCTTGACATACCCCTCCTCCTTCAGGTAATACGGGGCGTAGGCAAGCAGGGAGTCCACACTCTTCTGCTCCTCGATGAGGATTGGGGTTATGCCCCAGGAGAGTGCCAACCTCTGCACCACCGCAATATCAGGGGAGAAGGCAAGCAGGGGTACGCTGGGGCGGAACTTCGAGATGAGCCTGGCAGTACTTCCCGATTGCGTAAAACAGGCGATGTAGGATGCCTGGATGGAGAGTGCAAGCTCCCTTGTGGCAAGCCCGACAGCCTCAGTCCTTGTGGAGTTCTTCCGTGCCTGGGTGCTCTCAGTTGAGTAGAGCTGGTTGAACACCAACCTCTGGAATGCCGTGCTTCGTTCGGTAAGCAGGGCTATCCTGCTCATGGTAAGCACCGCCTGCAGGGGATACTCCCCTGCTGCAGTCTCCCCTGAGAGCATCAGTGCACTGGTGCCATCGAGGACGGCATTGGCCACGTCATTGGTCTCCGCCCGGGTTGGGCGCGGGTTGTGCATCATCGACTCGAGCATCTGTGTTGCTGTGATCACAGGAACACCGCTTGCGATACAGCTTCGGATGATGGATTTCTGGATAAGGGGAACCTCTTCTGCAGGAACCTCCACCCCTAAATCCCCTCGGGCGATCATGATGACACTGGACTCCTTGATGATCTCTTCCAAAGCCTCGACAGCCTCGGGTTTCTCAATCTTGGCTATGATGGGTATGGTGCGTCCAAACTTTTTCTTCATCAAGGTCTTCAATGCCTTGACATCCTCTGCACTGCGAACAAACGAGAGGGCCACATAGTCCAGATTATTGTCAAAGGCAAAGGCGAGGTCCTTCTCATCCTTCTCAGTAAAGGAACTGAGATGCATCAGGGGGACTTTGGGCAGGTTCACCCCCTTTCTTGGATATATGACCCCATCCTCGGCAAAGACACAGTGGATGTCACTCTCATCAATACGCTCAACCACCAGGGAGACCAGCCCGTCATTGATAAGGATCTGCCTTCCTGGAAGGATCTCCTGGTGAAGATAGGGGTAGTCGATGCTGATGCGTTCCCTGGTCCCGAGGCAAGGCTTGGTGGATATGATCAGGCTCTCCCCTTTTTCAAAGGCGAAGGAGGGCTCTGAGAGCTGCCCCACCCTGATCTTCGGACCTTGCAGGTCCATGAATATGGCTATGGGGATTCCCAGCTTCTCACTTGCAGAACGGGCCCTGTCATAGCGCACCTGCTGTTCAGATGCATCTCCGTGGCTAAAGTTAAGCCTGATTACCCGCGCCCCGCCCTTGATGATGGACATGATAACATCCATCGACTCCGACGACGGTCCGAGCGTCGCAACGATCTTGGTATAGGTTCCCTGTATGAGCATACGTGCCCCCTTATCCCTCTATCATCGTGTATTACGCTCATTTTGTAAAGTTTTCTCGAATCACCCCAACGGGTGAGTTTGAAATAATCCCCTATGGGTAGGCTAATCATCATCGCAGGCGATTGTGATAGATCCTCAAAAGCGTATGATTATACATATGAAAGGAAGAAAAACCACAGACCTGCTGCTTGTTGCAGCGATATTGTTGCTCAGCATCATCTCCCTGACGCAGTTAGGGAGACTCCACATCGACAGCTCTACCAATGCCTTCATCCCACAGAAAGCACCGGTTGTGCAGACAAACGAGAAGATCGAGGAGGCCTTCGGCTCCCTGGACCTGATCGTCGTCAATCTCTACAGTGAGGATGTCTCGATGCTTGAGAGCTCCTCCTTAGCAGTGCTGGACAGCGTGACCAGAGCCATAGAGCCACTTGATCTCTGCGCCACAGCTACTTCGCTGACCAATACCGACCACCTCGGCAGCTCTGATGAGGGGCTGTTGGTGGAAAAACTCTATGACAAGAGCGAGCCCGATGCCCTAGCACACCTACAGACTCGCATAGGCGAGTGGGGCGACCTCTATGAGGGCAACCTCATTTCGCGCGACAGGAGTATGGCATCGGTCATCGTAGAGGCCAAGGTCGGAGCCGACATGTCCCTGCTGCTTGAGCAGATCAAGGCAGAGATAGCCAGGATAGACCTGGGAAAGCTCAAAGTTTCGATGATAGGGCTGCCTGTTGTCACTGATGCCATCGAGCAGAGCCTGCTCACCGATATGGCAATCCTCGCCCCTGTGGTAGGAGTGCTGATAATCATCATCCTCCTGCTCTCCTTCGGCAGGTTCCGTGCTGTCATCCTCTCCCTTTTCTGTCTCTTGGTCTCTGCAAGCCTCATGCTCGGCCTCATGGCAGTGCTGCAGCTTACCTTCACCATGGCCACCATGCTTGTACCGGTCCTGCTGTTGATAGTGGGCAGTGCCTACACCATCCACATCCTCAGCCACTTCTATGAGGAAGCGGCAAATTCACCTGAGGGACTGACCAGAGAAGGTCGCGAAAAGATCATCACCACAGTTGTCAAAAGGAACCGCAATCCCCTGATCATGGCAGGGGCAACCACCGCAGCAGGATTCCTCGCCCAGCTGACCAGTCCCCTGGCCCCGTTCAGGACATTTGGACTACTGTGTGCAATAGGCGTTGTCCTTTCCCAGCTTTCGGCCCTCTACCTCCTCCCTGCCCTCATCCGTATTTTCTATGCAAACTCATCTGTCCAGAAGAAAAACAAGAAAGGCCGTGCCAAGTTTGACCCTTCGCGTATCTTCATCCATATAGCCTCAAAACAAGGCAAGCTTCTTATCGCCCTGTCGGTGGTCTTCATAGCTGCCACAGTGGTGTTGGTACCCCGCATCCGCACAGGGACCAATATGCTCGCCTTCTTCAAGCCCTCCTCCAAGCTTGTACAGGACACCAAGCTCTACAACAGCAAAATGCAGGGAAGCGGCATCCTGACGGTCATGGTGAAGCGGGAGAGCAAGGCCACCATCCTCCAACCCTCTTTTCTGACCTCCTTGGATGAGTTCGCCAAGAGCATGGAGCAACGCGATGATGTCGGTGGCGTGCAGACCATCCTGCCCTTCATCAAGCGCATGAACCAGATCATGGGGCCCCAGCAAGGCGATGCCCTCCAAACAGATGAGGTCATGCCTGATTTTGACTTCTTCGGAGGATCCTTTGGTGCTTTCGAGGAGGAAGAGGAACTTCCTGAAGCGGTTGAAGAGACCATCGTCATCGCCCAAGACGGCAGTTACTACGAGATCCCTGCAGACCCGGCCAAGTACGGCCTGGAGAGCGAGGAGCAGCTGAGCCAGCTCATAACCCAGTACCTCCTGCTCTACAGCGGCAACCTGGGCAAGTTCATCAATGACCCGATAGAGCCGGACGCCCTGCTTATGACCATCAGTCTCCTGAAGACCGACACCCCGACCTTGAGGAACATCACCACCACCATTGTGGAGCATTTCACTACGACCCTTCCCCCCGGATGGACCGTGCAGATAGGCGGAGGGGAGGCGATAAGCCTCGCCCTTACCGAGCTGGTGACCAAGTCCCAGATCTACTCCCTCTTCGGGGCTCTGATCATAGTATGGCTGCTGGTGCTCTTGCTCTTCCGTTCCTTAAAGATGGCAACGCTCGCCCTCATACCCTGTGTGTTCGCCCTGATGGGGATCTTTGTCTCCATGGCGATCTTGGACATCGAGCTTGACATCATCACCAGCCTGCTTGCTGCCCTGGCCATCGGCATAGGGGTGGACTATGCGATCCACCTGCTCGCAGCCTATGTGAGGCTCGGGGCGATACTGCCTGAGGAGGAGGTCTTCGCCGAGGTGATGAAGACAACAGGCAAGGCCATCCTGATCAACGCCGCTTCTGTGACCCTGGGCTTCATGGGCTTGTTGTTCAGCCGCTTCACCCCGATATCACGCATGGGCCTGTTGTTCTGTATCTCGATGGTCTTCGCTTCGTTGAGCAGCCTTACCATCATGCCGGCCCTGCTTCGCCGCATTCGCCCAACAAACAGGCTGCTCATTGCAGAAACCAAATAACACATACCAAGGAGTTCCTTACATGAAAAAAACCATCCCTATCATACTGGCCTTACTGCTCATCCTATCGGGCCCCCTCACAGCTGCTCCAGAGCCGCAGAAGATCATGGACAAGGTCATGGAGGTGCAAAGCAGCACCAGCTCAGCTATGGATCTCGCCCTTACCCTGATCGATCCAAGCGGGCAGGAAAGGACAAGAAGACTACAGACCCTCTCCCTTACCGAGAATGAGAAGACCTCTTCCATTACAGTCTTCCTCTCCCCCTCCAGCGTCAAGAACACCCGCTTCCTCTCAGTGGAGAACGAGCAGGGCAAGACCGACCAGTGGATCTACCTGCCGGCCCTCAAGCGCGTCAAGCGCATTGCGGCCAATGAGGAGGGAGGCTCGTTCATGGGAAGCGACTTCTCCTATGCTGATATGGCTTCAACCACGTACGATGCTGATGAGGCGACCCACACCCTCCTTGAGGAGACTGGAACGACCTACATAGTGCGGTCGGTACCCTTTGACACCTCCACCTATGGAAAGACAGAGACCACCGTCGACAAGGCTACCTATCTTCCCCTTCAGGTGGATTTCTACGCCAAGGATGGGGTTACTTTGGAGAAACAGCTCAAGACAAGCCAGACAGACCAGATAAACGGGCGCTGGGTTCCCAAGGTGATAACCATGACCACCATCGCCAGCGGGCACAGTACCCGCATTGAGATTATCCAGGCACAGTATGACATTGCCATGAACAGCAACTATTTCACCACAAGATTTCTAGAGACCGGGAGGCCATAATGAAACGTACAGCACTCGTATTCCTTATCCTATGCCTGATGGCAGGCAACCTCTTTGCCTTTGCAGGCTTTGATGACATATTCACTTCAGATGATCTGGCCGAAGAGACGAAAAAAATGAGTTTTTCAGTCTCTGGTTCAGTCGGAGCCACTGTTGGAGCGTATTTCGATGACCATGTATTTACTGAGCAGCTTCTGCACCTAAATCTCCTCGCAGACTCGCCTTCCTTCAAGTCAGAAGCTGCTCTCTCCTTTGATGCCCAGAAAGGCAAACTGAGTGCCGACACCATCTCGGTAACCTCCTTCTTTGACTGGGGCCTCATCAAGGCAGGCCTGCTCAAGGAGGAGTGGGGATCAGGGGATGGAGTCCATGTCGTGGACGTACTGAACGCCTTTGACTACACCAAGGGCCTCTCAGATGACATCTTCAGCATGAAACAAGCTGAATTCATGGTCACATCCACCATCTACAAGGACCAGAGTTCACTGCAGCTCTACTTGAAGCCGACCTATAAGCCGGGTCTTGCTTCCATGGATGGCCGATGGTCACTATTCCCTCCCGCCTTTTCTGGCATCACCACTTTGAACGAGCCTAAAACGGACTCCTTTGACTATGCTCAGTTCGGAGCACGGGGAAGAACCAGCTTGGGAGGTGCGGACCTGGGCCTGCTCTACTACAAGGGGCACATGCCCCAGCCGGGGTATAGCCCAGAGCCTGCTGCACCCCCAACATATGTTGATCTTGTCTATACCCCCTACCAGCTATTCGGAGCCGAAGCGACCTATATACTTGGCCAGTTCACCTTTATGGCTGAGGGTGGATATATGCTCAGCAAGGACACAGCTGGTACGGACCCGACCCTCTACAACAGCAAGTGGGTTTACCTTGGTGGGGTGAGCTACCTTGAGCCAACAAGCCAACTGTACGTAGCCCTTATGTACAATGGCCACCTTATCGTCGATTATGATGCCGTCAAGAGCAATGCAACCAATCCGCTTATTGGCTTTGATGTCGACCAGGGCCAGGCCTTCGACAACAAGGCCTATGGCAACACCATCACGCTGGCTATGGAGATGCCCCTCTTCCGTGAGCGGGTGAATGTGCGCCTAGGGGCTACCTACCAGATCGAGACAGAGGGCTATGCCCTGTTGCCTTCACTCAGTTGGCAAGTAAGTGATGACCTCAAGCTTGTGTGTAAGGCGGTTGTCTATGGAGGTTCCAAAGATAGCCTTTTCAAGACTTGGAAGGATAATGATTATCTTTCGATTGGCATAACTCACTACTTCTAACGCCTACCCTAGAAAGGACGAGTGTGGTAGAATCCTCCTCAGGAGGATCGGATAGTGTTCATTATTGGAGACATTCTGCTTTTTCTGACTACCGCACTCGTATTTTCCATAACGTGTCTCTGTGTTCTCCTGCACTTTCGTGCAAAGGACAGCTATACCAATGGGTTTTTGGCCATTCTGATCCCGCTGACTCTTCAGATGTTCCTGACCATGCTCTATGCCTACATACCCAGGGTCTACCCCCCGGAGATGCTCACCGGTCCCATCTATCTATATTTCTGCCTTGCAGCAACCCTGGTATCAATCTTCCTGACCACCCTGATGCTCTTCACCATGAGCCGCTACCTTATAGCGCTGCTGCCTGCTAAGGAGAAGGACAAGAGTCTGGGAAAAACCATCCTGGGCTTCCTGATCCTTGCCTTCCTCATTCTCAGCCTGTTGATAATCATTGGAAAGAGTGATGGGGACTGGGTCTATGCGATGGACCTCACCTTCTCCTACCACCTCTTCAGCGGCAGTGTGTTCATGGTCTTCCATGGGTTCACCTCAATGTTCTATCGGAAAAAGGCACAGGGATGGGAGCAGGAGAGGCTTCTGACAGGCATCTGTGCAACCTTCATCCCCTTGCTGGTGCTCTTCCCCCTTGACCTGGTCTTCTTCTGGGACCACGCCTTCAAGTTCACCTATCTCAGCTTCTCAGCCTTTGCCATGTACCTCTACTACTTTATCAGCAGAAGATACTTCCTTACCTATGAAGCGATCACGGAAACCTCAGTCTCACTCCAAACCGAGTTCCTTGAAGAGCATGAGGTGTCTGTACGTGAGCAGGAGATCATTGCACTGCTGATAAAAGGCTTGAGCAACCGCGAGATAGCAGAGAAACTTTTCATCTCCCCCAATACGGTAAAGACCCATATCAAGAATATCTATGCAAAGCTCGGGGTAACCAACCGCGTGCTGCTCTTCTCCTTGTTGCAGAAGAAATCAAATCCCTGATTCCTCCTTGCAAGTCTGGCAGATGCCGGTGAGGTAGAAGGTATGGTCATTGACCGTGAAGCCGTGCTGATGCTCAAACTGGCGCAGCTGTTCTGTATAAAAGCACCCTCCCAGATCAATGAACCGGTGGCAGTTCTCACAGTGGAACCAGTGGTGGTGTCCCTTGCCCTCCTTGGCTGAGTAGTAGCGCTCAGTGCCATGCTCGCTGCAGTGCAGGATAAACGAGGTGGCCAGGTTGTTCTTCTCCAGATAGTGCAGATTCCTATAGACAGTAGCCGGGTCACAGAAGTCAGTGAGCTCCTTAGCCAGCTCGGTGACGGAGATGGGCTCCCTGGCCTCCTCCAAAGCGTTGAGGATGGCCTTCCTAGCCTTTGTCATGGTGCAGTGCCCTCCTACGGCTGTACAGTACAAGCATCTTTGTAGCGGCCGTTCCAAGAAAGACGCCTCCGGCAATGACAACCACCATCGCACCGACAGGCACATCAAGCATCCACCCCGCTGCCAACCCTCCAAAGGAGAAGAGTGCTGAGAACAGCGTGCCCAAGGCCATCATGGAGGCCAGGTTCTTAGCCCAGTACCCTGCTGTCCCTGCAGGCAGGGTCAGCATCGCAATGACCATCACGATACCGACAAAGGTCTGCAGCAGCACGACCGCTACAGCTGTGATGGTGAGCATCAGCAGGAACACCCTCTGCGTCGGTATGCCCCGTACCTGGGCAAACTCCTCATCAAAGGAGGTCGCCTCGATCTGGGGATAGAAACGCCAGGCGAGAACGATCACAAGCACATCCAGGATGGCGAGCAGGACCAGGTCCTTTGTCGAGATGAGCAGGATGTTTCCAAACAGGTAGGAGGAGGGGTCCGTATAGCCGGGAGTCTTTGCCATGAACAGGACACCTATGCTCATTCCTATGGCCCATATGGCCTGTATGACCGTATCCTCACGCTGCTTCGCCTTCAGCGATACCACTCCGATGATGGCCGCAGCTAGGATAGCAAATACAATGGCACCCATCATGGGGGTTATTCCGACCACTTTTCCTGTTGCCGAAAGGTACAGTGCTATACCAATGCCGCCCAACACGGCGTGGGAGATCGCCCCGGCAAGGCCAGCGATCCGCTTGACGGTGACCACCGCCCCTATGACCCCGAACAGGATGGAGGACAAGAGCCCTGCTACCAAGGCATTGCGGACAAAGGGGAAAGCCGGGTTGATGAGGGCGCTGAAGAAACCCAGAAGATTATCCATTGACAGAACCTCCATCAAAGCGACAGTAGTCGGCGGGAAGCTCGACATCATGGAGGACACGCAAGGCCTCCCCTCCGTAGAGCTCAGAGGGTGCAGGCTCCAGGGAGTGCTGGACAACAGTGCGTCCCCTCTGTCCGGGCTTCTGTGCCCCGATGCAGAAGACGCGGTCGGTTAGGGAGGTTACTGTGCTCATGTCATGGGTGACGATGAGGATGGTGGTCTTGCCCTTGAAAAGGCGTAGGGTATCGAAGAGGCGCTTTTCGCTCTCTGCATCCATATTTGCAGTAGGCTCGTCCAGGATGAGCATCTTCGGCCCGGCAACCAGGGCGCGTGCGACAAGCACCCGCCTCCTCTGCCCGCCGGAAAGTTCGCTATAGGGGCGCTGGGCCAGATCTTCCATCTCCACCTGAGCGAGGGCATACAGCGCTGCGCTGTTTCTTGCAGCCCTATTCTTTCTTGAGGTGGAGAGCACCCCTCCCATTCTCACCACTTCCAATACGGAGATGGGAAAGGTAGGGTCGTACGACATGTGCTGAGGCACATACCCTATCATAGACTTGTTCTTTCTGGGCTGGTCCCCAAAGAGCAGGACCTCCCCCTTCTGACTCTGTTCAAGGCCCAGGATAAGTTTGAGCAGCGTGGTCTTGCCCGAGCCGTTGGGTCCGACCAGGGCGCTGAACTCACCTTCATGGATGTGGAAGTTCACATCCTCCAGGACGGGCAACATATCGTAGGAGAAGGCTACGCCGGAGAAACGCAGGGCAATGGAGGCGTTGCTCATTGTGCTCCTCCCAGGGTGCCTAGGAGGGCATCGCCCATCAGGCGGATGTTATCCATCCAGTCCCGTGCGAGGGGGTCCAGGGCAAGCACCTTGGCCCCTGCCGCCTTTGCCACTGTCTGGGCAGAGGCGAGGGGGAACTGCTTTTGCACAAAGAGGGCAACGGCCTTCTCACTCTTCGCCTTCTGGATAAGGAGGGAGAGGTCCTTGGCTGTCGGTTCCTTTCCCCCTATCTCGACAGCTTCCTGGATAAGATCAAACTCATCAAAGAAGTATCCGAAGGATGGATGGTAGACAAACACCTTGCGCCCGGCCAAGGGGGCGAGCTTCTCTTTGAGATTCAGGAAAGTTGCATCGATCTCAGCAATAAGCTGTTGGTGATTAGCTTCCAAAAGGGCTTTCTGTTCGGGAAGCAGGGTTATGGTTGTTCTTAATACGTGCCCTGCGAGTATCTTTGCACTCTCCCATCCAAGCCAGGTGTGGCGATCCCGTTCAAGGCTGTCTTCTCCGATAGCATGGTCGTCGTGCCCATCATGGTCGTCATGCGCCTCCAAGGACCTGAAGGTAACCCCCTCCGTCCCATCGACTACCAGGAGGTTGGGATAGAGGGAAGAGACCTTACTCCCAAGGACCACTTCAAAGTCCGTGCCGCTGAGAATCCACGCCTTTGCCTTGGCAAGGGAGGCCATCTGAGAAGGGGTAGGCTCGTAGGAGTGGGGGCTCTGCCCCTCTCCCACCAGGACAACAGTGTTGACTTTTTCCCCTGCTATGCGCTGGACAAAGTACTCTTGGGGCAGGATGCTCACAGCAAGGGAAGGTTTGCCCTCCGGTTCTCTCTGTTCAGCCTTGCCTTGGGCGAAAAGGAGTCCTGATGCAACTATCAGGATGATCGCCATGCTATATATTCTTCTGGTATTCCTCATATTCCCTCCTTAGGGATAAGGAAAGGATACTGAGAGAAGGAAGGATTTGCAAGTCATTTGCAAATTAATGCGAATGACTTGCATTGAAGAGTAGTAAAGTGAAAGGCCTTTCCTATACTAGGTATATTGAATGTGTTAGTGTGTATGCAAGATTTCTTTATGCCAAAAAAGAAAGCATTCAAACATAAGTAAAAAAATGGTATCATAAGATATCCTTTTGAAAAAAAGGGAATATGGTAAAGGTAAAAAAATGGCAACAGATATATTTGCAAATGGTTCTACATGGATCAAGGCCGACTTTCACCTACATACGAGAGCCGATTCTCAATTTGTCTATAGTGGTGAAGAAAATTCTTATGTGAAAGAGTATGTTGCCAAACTACAAGAATCTTCCATATCACTAGGAGTCATCACCAACCATAATAAATTTGATAAAAAAGAGTTCCTTGCTATTCGTAAAAAAGCTAAAGCTGAAGCAATATTCTTATTACCCGGAGTAGAACTATCAGTGAAGGATGGCTCTAATGGAGTCCATACATTGGTTGTTTTTTCTGATGCATGGTTGGAAGGTGGGAATGATTATATAAACCCATTTTTGACTTCTGCTTTTTCTGGAAAGGCCCCATCAGAATATGAGCAAGAGAATGGGCGCTGTTCTATGGATATTGAGACTACGATCAACACATTGAATGAGTTTCATCGAGATTACTTTCTGGTTTTTGCTCATGTTGAGCAAAACTGTGGATTATGGAAAGAGCTGAGCGGAGGTAGGTTGGGAGAGCTTGGAAAAAAGGAGCAGTTCAAATCCCATACCCTTGGGTTCCAGAAAGTTAGGACTCATTCTGTAGCAGATAGGGTTTGCAGAGAAAAGGTGCAACAGTGGTTTGGCGACTGGTATCCTGCCGAATTGGAAGGTTCAGATTGTAAATCCATCCAAGAAATTGGAACTAGAGATGGAGAGACTTGGATGAAGATTGGCGGCTTTACCTTTGAGGCAGTCAAATTTGCCTTACTGGATCATAAGAATCGAATCCACCCTCATAAACCTGAGAAATATAGCCACTCATTTATGAAGAGCATTGCTTTTGAAGGGGGGATCCTCCAGGGTCAAACGATTAATTTATCGCCAGAATTGAATACGTTTATTGGTATTAGGGGAAGCGGAAAATCCTCAATCCTCGAAGCCATCCGCTATGTTCTAGATATTCCTTTTGGAGATAGAGCTATAGATAAGGAATATAAGCAGAAATTGGTTGCCTTTGTCTTTGGAAGTGGGGGAAAAGCTGTAATTACAGCCCAGGACCAATATGGAACTGAGTTTCAAGTCAGTCGGATTTTGAATGAATTTCCTGAGGTTTACATCAATGGGAGACTACAGCCAGGAGTATCCATTCGAGAAACCATCGTTTACAAGCCTGTATATTTTGGGCAGAAGGACCTTACAAGTAGTGGCGAGGGATTTGAAAAAGATTTAGTAGAAAAATTGATAGGTGATAGCCTATATGATATCCGTCTGCAGATCGAAGGTAAAAAACAGAGTGTCGCAGATATAGTGCGTCATTTACATACCCTAACTGATGTAGATGAAAAAATTGCTGAACAGACTCGAATCGTCCAGGATGCAGAGTTCAATCTCCTTAAATTCCGAGAATATGGGATTGAGGAAAAATTCAAGAAACAGACGGACTTTGATACTGATGAGCGTAAAATTAAGCGGGTTATTGCTGATACCGAAGAGTTTGCAGAGAGTTTAGACTCATTTGTTATGCAATATGAGGATATTATCAAGAATCATCTCTCGTATGAATCAAACCAGAATCATGATTTTTTCACTGATTTTTTCACTGATTACAAGAAAGTACCAATCATGCTACATGACTTTGTGTCGGACAAATCAGCTTTAAAGACGATCCTCCAAACATTGCGTTCTAAACAATCCCTCTTCATGCAGACAAAGAAGAGCTTTATTGACGAATTTGCGGAAACTAGAAGAAAGATTGAATCAGAGCTTAAGGAAAAGGGCGCAGCTTCCCTGAACTTGGAAGAATATCCGAACATAAAGCTAAAAATTGATAAAGCCAGATTAATGCTTGAAGCACTAAAAAAGCAAAAGACCCAAGCGTCATCTATGCGAAACAATCTGTTCCTTGCCCTGTCAGAATTGAATGATTTGTGGCTAAAAGAGTTTCAAGCAATAAAGAAGCGTTTAGATACCATTAATGACAAGAAGGCTCCCCTGCAAATTGATGGGGTATTCAAAGGAGACAAGACGGGCTTCTTAGAATTCTGCAAGAACATGTTCCGTGGTAGTGGGATCAGGGAAACTACATTCAATCCACTTATTCAAGAGTATTCAGATTTTGGGTCACTATATAAAGACATTGAAACGGTAAAACGAAAAATTGGCTCATCCTCAGTAATTTTTGAATCATATTTTTTAGACAATTTGCAGTCTTTGCTTACCTATCAAGTCCTGAACAAATTTACCATCAATTACCATGGCAAGGAGTTAAAGCAACATTCACTAGGACAACGTGCCTCCGCTCTTATTCTCTTTGTGTTGAACCAAAAAGACAATGATGTAATAATCGTTGACCAGCCAGAAGATGATTTGGACAACAAAACCATCTATGAGGATGTGATAAAACTCGTTAAAGAGATGAAATCACATACACAATTTATTTTTGCCACACACAATGCCAACTTCCCAGTTCTTGGAGATGCAGAACAGATTCATTCTTGCCGCTATGAAAATGATACTGTGCTACTAAAAACAGGAAGCATTGATTCTCCTGCTTTACAGAAAGAGATTGTAGATATAATGGAAGGCGGAGAAGATGCTTTCAATAAACGAAAGGAAATATACGGAATATGGAAACCACAGAACTGATAGAAATTATTGCACGAGGAGAAGATTCTAAGAACCAATTTAAAGAGAATCTGCATAAGCATGATCAAGAATCATTGGCTGGAGAGATGGTTGCTTTTTCCAATTCTGGGGGAGGTCGGATCATTATCGGTGTCAAAGATGATGATTGGAGTGTAAGTGGATTGTCTCAAGCTGATGTTAACCGTATCAACCAATATATTGGAAATGTTGCCTCCCAATTGGTCAAACCCTCAATAAATCCAACTACAGAAAATATAATGCTTCCGGATGGGCTAGTCATGGTGGTCACTGTCTCAGATGGTATCAGCAAACCTTATCAGGATAAGAATAGTTACTTTTGGGTGAAGAGCGGTAGCGATAAGAGAAAGGCCACAAGCCGAGAAGAAATTCAACGGATGTTTCAATCGGCCAGTTTAATCCATGGAGATGAATTACCGGCGAATGGTTTGTTAATCAGTGATATTGATATGTCCTACTTTGATTCCTTTTTTCAAAAGACATATGGTGAATCATTAGACCAACAGGACCAACCGATACAAACATTGCTTGAAAATATGAATCTTGCTAAATCCGGAAATCTGAATATTGCTGGAGCATTACTTTTTGCACGGCAGTCCCATTTCCGTTTACCAACATTCATTGTTAAGGCTGTTGCATATCCAGGGAATGATATTGATGAAGAATCCTACATTGACAGCCGTGATATAATTGGAAAAGTAACCGATTTATTTCAACAATCAATATCTTTCATCACTAACAACATCCAACATCACCAGTATGATCAATCTGTGAATTCACCAGGGAAGCCTGTTATTCCTAGAATTGTATTAGAAGAACTTATTGCTAATGCGATTATTCACCGCGATTATTGCATCTCAGCACCGATCAGGATCTTTGTTTTTAAGAATCGGGTTGAAATTATTAGCCCAGGACATTTACCCAATAATTTGACAATTGAGAACATCAAGGCTGGTAACTCTAATATACGAAATCCTATCTTGGCTTCTTTTGCCACAAAACTACTACCATATCGAGGGCTTGGAAATGGAATTAGACGCGCAATCAAAGAATATCCATCCCTAGAACTTGTTGATGATAGATCTGGTAATTTGTTTAAAGTAATTATTCCAAAATAATGCTACGTTAGTTTATTCTAGCTCAAAAATAAGTCTAAGAAATTAAGCCTTCCATGCTATTGAATTTAGGGTTACAGGAAGTTGACACATACTTGAGGAGGATTGCCTTGATCTTGAACTTCAAAGAAAAACAACCAAATATAGCTCCATCCTGCTTTATCGCACCCTCATCCGATGTCATTGGGGAGGTGGTGATGGGAAAGGACTCCTCTGTGTGGTTCAATACCACCATCAGAGGGGATGTAGCATCCATCCACATAGGGGAAGGGAGCAACATACAGGACAATACAGTGGTGCATTGCACCATAGGTGTTCCTGTATCGATAGGAGACCATGTAACCATAGGCCATGGAGCTATCATCCACTCCTGCACCATAGGAGACGGGTGTCTCATCGGCATGGGGTCCACCATCCTCGATGGCGCAATCCTTGCAGAGGAGACATTGGTCGGTGCTGCTTCCTTGATCCCTCCAGGAAAGACCTATCCCCCAAGGAGCCTGGTCATGGGGACACCAGCCAAGTTCATACGAGCTTTGACTGAGAAGGAATTGGAGGAGATGAGAGAGAATGCCAAGCACTACGCTGAGGCTTCAGCAGAGTATAGGACTTTGCTCTCCTAGACCTCGTTTGCCTTCTCAAACTTCTTGATAGCGTCGTTTGTTCCCCCTACCACCAGGATGTCTTCAGTCTTCAGGACAAGATCGGGGGTGATTTCACTGATCGCCTTATCGTCTCGGAGCACCACTATGACGTTGAGGTGGTACTTCTTGCGCAGATCGAGTGCCTCGATGGTCTGGTCGACAAAGCTCTCTGATATGGAGATGTTGGCTATGGAGAAATCATCACACAGCTCAAGAAAATCAAGGGTGCCTGTAGCGACCAGCGAGTGGGCGAGGCGTACCCCCATATCAACTTCAGGATAGATGGCCTCTGCCCCGATCTTCTCCAGCACCCTGCCATGGTCGACACTGCTTGCCTTGGCGATGACGCGGGGGATCTTCAGCTCCAAGGCATTCATCGTTGCAAGGATGTTGGACTCAAGGTCCTTTCCGATGCATACGATGACCGTCCCACAGTGGGCGACCCCCGACTCCTTGAGCACCTCCTGGGTAATGCCCGTTACAGGATAGATGTTGACAAGCTTGTCCTTGACCGCATCAAGCTTCTCCTCCTCGATCTCAAGGACGATGACATCCTTGCCTGCCTTGGTCAGTTCCAAGGCAAGGGAGAGTCCGAATTTTCCCAGTCCGATGACGCCGTAGGCATCCAAATCAAATTCACTTTTCATAGCTTACTCTCCTCTATCATCCGATGAACACCTTCTCCTCGACATACTTGAGGACAGAAGGCTTGCCCCTGATGCTGGTGGCAATGGTGATGGGCCCCAACCTTCCTATGAACATGACTGCCATCAGGAGGAACTTGGAGGCGGTATGCAGGTGTGGGGTTATCCCCGTTGAAAGCCCTACCGTTGCAAAGGCGGAGACACTTTCAAAGGCAACCTGCAAAAAGGTGTAACAGTTCAGTCATAGGGTAGCCAGCCTCATTGAAATGAGAGGCTTGACTTACTTATTACGGTTCTGATTTGCTTCTGTATTATGTTTGCATCTTGAGGCCAAGCATCGATCTCATGAGCGCCGA
>JAVERP010000047.1:0-32152 GCA_034007055.1 Sphaerochaeta sp. | reverse complement strand
TGGCTCTGGGCTAGCCCTCAAAGCTTGTGGAGAAGACAGTCAGTCTTAGTAACTTCGGTTCCTAAGCAGTCTTCTGGGAAGCAAGAAGCCCATCTGTCTTTAGCAGATGGGTAGTCACGGAGGATGTTTCCGATCGCCAGTGTCTCTTCTCAGGTCAGGTTCTTCCTTGGTCTCTTCACTGAAGATCAGGAACCCATTCTTTCAAGCCGACGCATCTCCTTCCTTGATGGTTAGGGAAAGGGGAACATTGGTGTTTCCCCTAGGGATGGAGGAAGCTGCGATAGAGCTCTCATTGGATTCTGAGAGGCTTGGGTTTCCGGTAACAGTACCAATGATCTGTAATAGGGGAGCCGTTTGTGGAGATTTTCCATGAAATGTCCAAATTACCGTTAATTTTGTTTTACATCGCCTCCAAACCATGTAATAATCATACATGTCGTTGCTCATCGTCCATTCCGAATTTTCCAGCGGGTGGACACCACCCCAGGGGAGGGATCCTGGGGTTTTCTAGGAGGTTGCCGCTATCCGGTCTATACTGGATAGCGGTTTTTACTGTCCTTGCTCCCTGATCATTTCCAGCAGCGAGCTCTTGAACATCCATCTGTCCAGGGCAATGGCAATGCTTCCGAGCAGTGTCTGTTTCTCACCTAGCGGGGAGCAGACGATGCCGACGTTCTCCCTGTTGGAGTGCTCCTTGTAGAAGGAAGTGAGGAAGTTGAGGTACTCCTGGTCCAGATTGGCCAGGCCCCCACCCAGGATGATCTTGGTGCACCCTGTTATGGCACTGGCGGCAACCAGTGCTGTTGCCATAGCCTGAGCAGCTTGTTTGAGGTCTTCCTGTATTTCCTTGTTTGGTTCTTGGCAGAGTTGTTTGACTGTCTTGCCCCCATGTTTCTCACTGAGCGCCCAACCGGCTGCAACGCTTTCCAGGCACCCAATCTTCCCACATCTGCAGAGACCCGTGTTTGTTATCATCAGGTGGCCGAACTGCGTATCCCCTCCGGTGATGGAGCTCTTGTTGACCCAGGCACTCTTAATATGCTCGCCCCAGTTCACAAAGAAGAAGTTCTCTTCCTGTTCGTGGGCAACCCACCGCTCGGCAAAGACCATTGCCTCCACACCAGCGACCAGGTGCGTCGGCAGCTCTGTATTCTTTTCGATGAGAGCTGCCAAGGGGATGTCGTCCCAGTCCCAGTGGTCACTACGGACCAAGGTCCTTTTGTCTTCGCTCAGTATCCCGTCCAAGGCAACCACCACCCCTAGGATGGGGGAGGTGGCAAGCTTTGCCATCTTCCTCACCACTCTGATGAGACTGGAGCAGAGTTCCTTCACTTCAGGCTGTTGTGTGGTGGGGAAGCGCTCGGAGCGCAGGATATTTCCCCTCAGGTCCGCAAGGGCTACCGAGGTGTTGCGGCTTCCCATGTCAACGCCCAAGACCAGGGCGGCATCCTGGACAAGGGCGATGGCCACTGGCCTTCGCCCTGTGGTGGTCTCCCTCTTGCCCGCCTCCGCCGCCAAGCCCTCCTGTATGAGCTGCTCGACTATCTCGCCAGTCGAAGGCTTGCTGAGCTTGAGTTGCCGAGCGATGTCGGCACGGCTGGATTCATTGTCATGGAGGAGTAGATTCAGCACCCTAAGGCGGTTTATCTCTCGGGCTGCGGCGGGTTGGGTGAACTTCATTGCTAGAGCATACTCCAAGCGCAACTTTTTGTTAAGGAAAGATTGCCGATACCTAAAAAAATCATTATGTTAGCCTATATCCCTTTGGAGGTATCTAGCAAACATGGAACAGAAACAGTTTAAAACTGAGGTATCTGAGTTACTTCAGCTTATTATTCACTCACTCTATTCAAACAAGGAAATATTCCTTCGTGAGCTCGTCTCAAACTCTTCGGATGCTTTGGACAAGCTCAAATATCTTTCGCTCACTGACGAGAAGCTGAAAGGTTTCCCCTTCGAGCCGAGAATTGACATCTCTTTCACCGAAGATGACAAGAGAACCCTTACCATCATGGACAACGGCCTTGGTATGGACCACGAGGACCTGACCAACAATCTCGGTACCATCGCATCAAGCGGAACCAAGAAGTTCCTCGCATCCCTGACTGAAGAGCAGAAGAAGGACAGTAACCTCATTGGCCAGTTCGGTGTAGGTTTCTACAGCTCCTTCATGGTAGCGGACAAAGTAGAGGTCATCAGCCGCAAGGCGGGTGAAGAGGTCGCACACAAGTGGAGCAGTACCGGCAAAGGCACCTACACCCTTGAAGAGGCCACCCGTACCGAACAGGGCACTACCATCATCCTGTATCTCAATGAGGAGGGCAGTGAGTTCGCCAACCGCTGGCAGATCCAGCAGCTGGTGAAGAAGTACAGCGACCATATCGCCTTCCCAATCTTCCTCTCCTATGACCAGACTTCGGTGGATGACAAGAAGAAGGACAAGGAGGGCAACCCCCTCAAGACAGTCGAGCACAAGGTCGATCAGATCAACAACAGCTCGGCCCTCTGGAGAAAGAACAAGAACGACATCAAGGTCGAAGAGTACAACGAGTTCTACAAGAGCTCCTCGTATGACAGCGAGGACCCCCTGTTCTACATCCACACCAAGGCCGAAGGTGCCATCGAGTACACCACCTTGTTCTTTGTTCCCTCAAAGGCTCCCTTTGATATGAACCAGGCTGACTATCGCCCTGGGGTGAAGCTCTTTGTCAAGCGCGTCTACATCACCGATGACGACAAGGAACTGCTTCCTGTCTATCTGCGGTTTGTCCGCGGCATCATCGACAGTGAGGACCTCCCCTTGAACGTAAGCCGCGAGATCTTGCAGCAGAACCGTGTGATGTCCTCCATCCGCAACGCTTCGGTGAAGAAGCTTCTCTCTGAGTTCCAGAAGATAAGCGACCAGAATCCTGAAATGTATGCCACCTTCATCGAGCAGTACAACCGTCCCCTGAAGGAAGGGCTCTACTCAGACTATGCAAACAGGGATTCCCTGCTTGAACTGGTCCGGTTCAAGTCCTCCACTGAGGAAGGGTATGTCAGCCTCGCTTCTTACAAGGAGAGGATGAGTGCCGATCAGAAGAGCATCTACTATGTCACCGGAGGCAAGGAGTCAACCCTGAAGGCCAGCCCCCTTTTG
The DNA here is from genome assembly GCA_034007055.1 of Sphaerochaeta sp. Lineage (GTDB taxonomy): Bacteria > Spirochaetota > Spirochaetia > Sphaerochaetales > Sphaerochaetaceae > Sphaerochaeta. Next base: position 29,013 of record JAVERP010000047.1, on the reverse strand, counting down.
GAAGCCTATCGCAAGAGGGGCTTTGAGGTTCTGGTCATGAGTGACGACATTGATGACATTGTTGTCGGATCGATCGGAACCTACAAGGAAATCCCCCTGAAGGCCATCAACAAGAGTGGCGCGGTGGATGACCTCAAAGGTGACGATGTCCCAGCGGAAAAGACCAAGGAGTCCAAGAAGCTGGTCAAGAAGATCAAGAAGGCACTTGGGGACAAGGTCAAGGACGTTGTGGTCTCATCCCGTCTGGTGGAGTCCCCGGCTGTTGTGGTTGTCGATGAGAATGACCCCTCAGTTCAGATGCAGCAGCTGCTCAAGAGCATGGGCCAAGGTGACTTTGAGGACATCAAGCCTATTCTTGAAGTCAACATTGAGGACCCCATGGTCAAGAAGATCGAAGGCAGCGATGATACCGAGTATGTCGCCGACCTCTGTTCGGTCCTGCTTGACCAGGCCTTGCTTGCAGAGGGCGTCATGCCCAAGGATCCTGTAGCCTTCACCAAGAAGCTGCACTCCTTGCTTTCACGATAACAGAACGGCTCAGTGCAAAAAGCAGGGGAAGGGTTTCCTTCCCTTGCTTTTTTACTACCCCGGTGGTAGGGTTTTACAACCCCTCTGTATAAGGATGGATTTTAGATGCTTTCAACTATTATGGCTTTTGCAAGTGAGACAGCCCCCGAGGCTGCTGCAGAAAGTGGCAATTTCTTCTCTCAACTGATGGTGAATCTCCATGAATGGGCCCAGTTGGAACCCGTCGCTTTTCTTATAACCCTGGGCGGAGGGCTTCTGATAGTCCTGCTGGGAAAGATACTCGTCACCTGGTTTAAAAGGGTGCTCAAGCGTGCCTTTTCCCGATCGAAGAAGATCAATGACCTCATGGGCCGTTTCCTGCTGCAGCTGGTGAACATCATCGGGTGGATATTTCTCCTGATCGCGTTCCTGCAACATATGGGCCTGAATATGGGCCCCTTCCTTGCAGGTTTGGGGATCACCGGCGTCATCCTTGGTTTTGCCTTCCAGGAAACCATCGGGAACCTGCTCAGTGGTGTCATGATCGTTATGAACGCACCCTTTAGGATCGGCGACTATATCGACGCCGGTTCATATTCCGGAACGGTTAAGGACATGGACATGATCTGTGTCATCCTCGCAACCCCCGACAACAAGAAGATCACTATGTCCAACCGCCTTGTCTGGGGCAGTCCCATCATCAACTACTCCGACATGGAGAGAAGAAGGGTGGACATGATAGTAAGCGTACCCTACGGCTCGGATGTGCAGACGGTGAAAGGGGTTATCTCCTCCATCTTCGCCAGCTATGAGGAGGTTCTTCCAGACCCTGTCCCTGTTATTGAGGTGAGTAAGCTGAGCGCCTCTTCGGTGGACTTCATTGCCCGCCCATGGACCAAGCCTTCGGACTACTGGAAAGTCTACTGGCGCTTCCAAGGTGAAATATGCACCCGCCTTGCAGAGGTCGGCCTTTCTGTTCCCTTCGAGCAGTTGGACCTGCACATCATCGATGCCCCAAAGGCGATCGAGGCGGCCATACTCAAGAAGCAAGGGCAGTAGGTGAAGTGACCTTGCCCGATAGACAGAGTTACGATATGAGTGCAAGAGAGAGCAAAGCGACCGGGATTCCGGTCGCTTTGCTCTCTCTGGTTTGCCATACTACATACAGAAGGGAATGGTGTCTGGAAAAGATTCCGTATTGCTCTGATAGGGGCATCCGGGTACCACGCATCCCTTTTCCTACTTCTCCATTTTGTCCTCTTCGATTTCTGTTTCTTGTTGCTCAGCCTCTAGTGGCTCTTCTGTTTCTTCTTTGCAGTACTTGGTGACCAGGGAGCAGAACTCCTGGGCGTCGGCAAGGATGAATGTGCCCAAGGTGGATTTGGGCTTCCAGCTTCGCGACCCGAACAGCAGCGTTATCACCTGGTCCTTGGTCTCAAGCTCGACTGTGATGTTGGTCCATTTCCCATTGTCGAGGGTATCGTAGAGCGCCTTGCAGGCGAGCACACTGTCAAAGGGGATGAGGTAGAAAGCATCCTTGAGCGTTATCCCCACCTTCTTCTTCCCATGGTCGAACGTCAGCAGGATCCCCTCATTGAGGTCGTTGATGTACCCATGTTTCTCGCTGAAGTTTAGCTGGCGCTTCCTCATCTCCTTGAAGGTCTTGTTTTCAAGCTCAGCGAGCGTCTGCTTGAAACTTGCCACTGCCTGCTTCTTCTTCCTCCTCCCGATGGTCAGGGTGTAGAGATTGAATAGGGTCAGCAGGACAAGGAATGCCAAAAGGACATATTGCAACAGGTTCATGAAAAGCCTCCATGAGGACAATAGCAAGAGCGGCGATACTTTGTAAAGCCATGCTTGCCACTTCATGATTGTTTCTCCCCATGGGGCCCCTCTGTATGGGGAAGCCTCAATGTATACAATGTATGGATGAGGAAGAAGCTCTCTGACGCTGCCAAATAGCGGTAGAGAGCCAATGGTGTCAAAATAATCATTGCTTATGGATTATTGTATATCTCAGAAAAAAGTATAGTATTCCTCAAAAGGCGGATAGATGTGTTTACCATTGAATTTATAGTGCCCTATAGGAATCTTGTCTCGGTCGTTGAGGAGGCTTTTGCAGAGCATCCGAAAAGAAATGAGATACATACTGTCGTGAACTATGGCGGAGTGCCTGAGATCCGCAGGAGCAAGCTGGTCGGCGATGTCTTTATCGCACGGGGCTTGACCGCCTCATACCTCAACCTGCTGTGGAAGGATGCCACTGTCATTGAGCTTCCGATGAGCGGCTATGATATCTTGCGAGCGATGAGTTTGGGGGTAAAAAAGAATGGTTCCAAAAAGATTGCCCTCATTGCAACAGCCAATACTGTCTATGGCATCAATAATTTCGCCACAAGTTTTTTGCCTCCCATCACTACGTATGAGATCGGCCACATGGATAGCATTGAGGCTTTTATTCGTAAAGCTGTCTCTGATGGCGCCGACCTTATTATAGGAGGGGACTCTGTTTCCACCTGTGCTGAGCAGATGGGGGTGGCATGTGAGCGGATTGAGGCTGGTAAGGAGAGCGTAAGGCAAGCCATCGACGAGGCCTGGAGACTCTGGCACTCCAACATAGAGGAGAGGGTGCGGGTCCAGCGTTTGAATGCCCTGGTGGAGAACGTACACGAAGGGATACTAGCTGTCGACCAGGATAAACGGATCACCATCTGCAACCAGTTTGCCCTGCGGATGCTTCAGTTCAATTTGGAGGATCTTCAGGACAAGAAGCTCTCAGAGGTCATTCCCATCCTTGATGATCCCGACCTGTCGGCGCTGAAGCAACCGGTGCTAGGTGATTTCATTGAGTTCCAGGGAAACCCCATTGCGGTGAACAGGGTCCCTGTTCTGGTGCAGGGCAAGTTTTTTGCCGGCATCATCACGTTTCAGGAGCTTTCACAGATCCAGAAGATTGAAACGAGAATTCGCAAGGAGGTGAACCAGAAAGGGCTGGTCGCCTCCTATGACTTCTCCCAGATGCTCGGATCGAGTGAAGCCCTGCTGGACGTGAAGAAATTGGCTCTGGGATATGCCAAGGTGCAGTCCAATATCCTGCTGGTGGGTGAGACGGGAACTGGGAAGGAACTTTTTGCACAGAGCATCCACAGGGCAAGTCCCCGCTTCCATGGGCCCTTTGTCGCCATCAACTGTGCCGCGCTGCCCGAATCACTTTTGGAGAGCGAGCTCTTCGGCTATGTGGGGGGTGCTTTTACCGGTGCTTCCAAAAATGGAAAGATGGGCTTGTTTGAACTGGCCCATGGGGGGACGCTCTTCCTTGATGAGGTATCTGAGATGAGCCCGCTACTGCAAGGGAGACTGCTTCGAGTCATAGAAGAGAGAGAAATTATGAGAATCGGTCATGATACGGTCATCCCTGTCGACATACGAATCATTGCCGCCACCAACCGGGATATTGAGGACCAGGTATCCCAGAACAAGTTTCGCAAGGATCTGTTCTACCGCCTTGATGTCTTGCGCCTGAATATTCCTCCCCTGCGGGAGCGGGGCAAGGATGTGCTGATCCTCATGAAGCACTTCCTGCGGCAGTTTGATGAGCGCAACGGAACACCGGCGCATATGCTCGACCCACAAGTTTTTCCCATCGTGCTCTCCCACCCTTGGGATGGGAACATCCGTCAGCTCAGGAACCTGTGCGAACGAATATCGGTGGTGGTCTCAGGGTCCGTGGTCTCCGCCCAGGACATCCTCACCTGTCTGGGACGTGAGAACAAATGCCTTGGGGTGGTCTCTTCCCCCGAGCAGCAGGGCGAGTGCGCAAGGATAGTGCAAGTCCTCAGGCAGACAAACAACAACAAGAGTGAAGCTGCAAGGGTTTTAGGAATCGACAGATCCACTTTGTATAGGAAGCTTCGGTTGTATGGATTGCAGTAAGTGTGGTGCGACACTTCTGTAGTATCACTACAGGTGTGTTGCACCATATGCAGGGTAAAAGCTAATCATTATTTTTTATACCTCTCCATGTAATTATATGCTTTGTAATATAATAAGACTTTTTTAAAGGCATGTCATGATTTTGGCATGGTAGTTGCATTGGTTTTGGTAGTAGTAGGAAGTCATGGCTGTAATACAATTTTGGTCATGAGAATAAAGGAAAGGAGAAAATTATGAAAAGAATTTCTGTTTTGTTACTGTGTATCCTGTGTTTTGCAGGAACCCTCTGGGCAGCCGCTAGTGCTGAAGTCAAGGCCTATCCTGATCGTCCGATTGAATTCGTGATCCCCGGTAGTGCTGGCGGTGGAAGTGATATCCTTGGCAGGACCATCACCGATATCATCCAGAAGTACAATTTGGTTGACCAGACTGTAACTGTAGTGAACAAGGGTGGTGCTGCTGGTTCCGTATCCCATGGGTATGTGAATGCAAAGTCCGAGCCCGACTACTATTTGCTAACCAGCAACTCTGCAAATATGCTTACCATGCATGTGAACAAGAGTATCTCTCCAAAAGGACCTTTTACTCCCCTCGCAAATATGGCAGTGGACAATATCGTCCTGGTAGTCCGTACCGATGGAAAGTTCAAAAACTGGGCAGAGGTAGAGAAAGCTATCAAGGCAAACCCGAAATCCCTGACAGTCGGCCTTGCCGATGACCTTGATGCAATGGCTCTGGCTCTGTTGGAAGGTGAGACAAATACTAAGTTCAACACTACAGCCTACTTTGCCTCCAGTGGCGAGGTTGCAACAGCCCTTCTGGGTGGTCACCTCGACCTTGCAGTCCTTAATCCTGTTGAGTGCGTAGGATTGGTAGAAGGCGGACGCTTGAAGGCTATCGGTTCATGGGCAACTTCAAGAAGCGAAGCTCCATTTGACCAGACTCCCACGTTTGGCGAGCTTGGGTATCCTGATGCAGTGCTGCAGATGTCCCGCTCAGTCATCGGACCTGCCGGAATGAGTCGTGAGGCCCAGCTTTTCTGGAGCGATGTCTTGGGTAAGGTCGCTGCGACTGACGAATGGAAGACCGGATATATCAAGAGAAACCTGTTGGAAGACAAGTATTTGAATGCTGATGATTTTGCAGTCTACTATGTAAAACTTGAGAAACAGCTCTTGGACTTCGCAAAGGTTTTGGGAATTCTCTAAAATTCCCTTGTGCATTGGGGGATCTCCAGATGAGGTCCCCCTTGATTAACAGTAGGAGCAGTTTCATGGAAATCGCAATTAATGTCCTCATGTTTCTTCTTGGCGGCTATTGGGTGCAACAAGGTATCACCGTCTATAAGTTTTGGTATAAGGGACTGCCTGGCAGTGGGTTCATGCCTGTACTCTTTGGTTTGTTCCTGATGGCGCTAACAGGTTTCCTGGCTGGTATTGCCGTGAAGAAAAGGGTACTGGAAACCGGTAAGGGAGCCATGGTAGAGACTCAGCATGAAGAATCCAAAAAGAGTGATGATACGTATCCATCATGGATCAAACCTCTAGTCCCTGCGGTGTACATCATGTTTGCAATTATACTGATGGTAACTGTCGGAGTGCTTCCTGCTATGTTTTTGACTGCTTTCATCTGGCTTGTAGGTATCAGCAAGATCAAATTGGTCAAATCGTTCTTGATATCACTCATTATTACCTTGTGTGTTTTTGTAGTGTTTGTCTTGTGGCTTAAGATCCCTTTTCCTAGGGGTGTGTTCGGTATCTGATGAGTGAGGAGAACTTGAAATGAGCAATTTTGAAATGTTGATGCAAGGCTTCTCAGTAGCCTTTACCTTTGGAAATGCAACAGCTGCACTTGTTGGGGCTATCCTAGGCATAATCGTAGGTGCGATGCCCGGCATCGGTGCCGCAGCTGGTGTCTCTTTGTTGTTGCCGATGACCTTCAAGATGAACCCGACTACCGGAATCATCATGCTGGCCGGCATCTATTATGGAAACATGTATGGTGGGGCCTATAGTGCCACACTGCTGAATATCCCTGGTGATACCCCTGCGGTGGTGACTGCCCTTGATGGGTACCAACTGACCAAGAAGGGTATGGCAGGCAAGTCGCTTGCTACAGGAAACATCGCCTCCTTTATTGGTGGTTCGATTGGAATAGTCATGCTGACCATTTTTGGACCCCTTTTGGCAGAAGTCGGTCTGCATTTTGGCCCGACAGAAGTTGCCGCCTTGATTTTTATGGCTTTGACTTCCATCGGATGGCTCCTGGGTGACGACCCTGCCAAGGGCATGGTTGCTGCTGCGATCGGAGTAATGCTCTCCACCATTGGCATCGATGGTGCCTCGGGAGTAGCCAGATATAGCTTTGGGAATCTCAACCTGATCGGCGGCATCTCATTCGTCCCGTTGGTGATAGGGATGTTTGGCTTTAGCCAGGTACTTGAGATGATGGCTGCCAAGGACGATGTTGAAATGGGGGATATAAAGCCCCTATCCATCAGGGAGAGCATGCTTACCAAAGCTGAGTTGAAAGAGATATTTTTCCCTTCGGTCCGAAGTGCTGTCCTGGGGAACTTGATAGGATTTCTTCCCGGAGCTGGAGCAACCACTGGTTCATTCCTTGCATATATCATGGAAAAAAAGATAGGCAAGAAGGGTGATAAGCTGGGTACCGGAGAAATAACCGGGGTAGCTGTATCTGAGGCCGCCAACAATGCCGCTGCCGTAGGTTCTTTTGGCCCCCTGCTTTCGCTGGGCATCCCCGGGTCCTCGACAAGCGCCGTCCTGTTGGGTGGTCTGATGATGTGGGGCCTTCGCCCAGGTCCCCTGTTGTTCGAGTCCAATCCTGAATTCGTCTGGGGCCTGATAGCCTCGATGTACTTTGGAAATCTCTTGTGTCTTGTTGCTGGAATGGGAATGTTGCCTTTCTTGGTATCATTTTTGAAGATCTCCAAGAAAGTGCTGATCCCCATCATCATGGTCATCTGCTTGGTTGGTTCCTATTCGGTGGGCAACAGCATCTTCGATATGGGGCTGATGATGGTCGCTGGAGTCGTAGCCTATTACTTGAAGAGACAGGGTTTTCCCATCTCTCCAGTCCTCTTGGCTTTCGTCCTTGCCCCACGCCTAGAGATATCGATGCGCCAGGCCCTGGGTATTTCCCAAGGCAGCGGATGGATATTCTTCCAGAAACCGATTTCGCTTGGTATTCTCCTGTTTACGTTTACTTTGTTGTTGTTGCCTCTTGTCCAAAGGGTGATGAAACGTATCAAAGCAAAAAAATAGGGATGTTCTTGAAATAGAACCGGTCTCTAGGCGGTCACTTGTTTGCCACGGATGTAATGGGAAAATCTAGTTGGATTGTCCCTCTTATAATGAAATTTCTACCTCTTTGCCAGTAGTTTTTATTGGTGTGCCTTGAGCGGTAGAGTGAAAAACCCTCCTAAGTTGTTTAGGAAATGAGGTGTAACGATGAATTATGCTACTATGTTCAAAAATAGGGGTATACAAAAAGCCCGTGTAGGGATTATTGGTGCCAATGGAGGATTTGGATACTCGTTTCTGGCTCAGGTTCCCCTGATGAAGGATTCTCTCTCCCTTAGGGCCATTTGTGACCTTGATGCAGAGGTGTCCATCGGTCTGCTCAAGGCTCTTGGCTATGACAGCAACAGGTTCTGTCCATGTTCAACAAAAGAGGAGATAGAGAAGCACCTGAAAAAAGAAGATGCCATCATAATCCTTGAAGACGGAATGTTGTTGCCTTTTTGTGGGATCGATGTGTTGGTAGAGGCGACAGGTGTTCCTGAAACCAGTTCGATCATGGCAGAGAATGCCCTGTTGCATGATATTCACGTGTGTATGGTCTCAAAAGAGGCTGACTGTGTCTCAGGTCCCTATCTGTATAACCTGGCAGTTTCCAGAAACCTTGTCTATGCGATAACCGCAGGGGACCAGCCGGCAAACCTCATCCAGTTCCTCAGCTGGGTCGATCTGTTGGGCCTTGAGGTGATAGCCGCGGGAAAGTCGAGCGAATATGATTTCGTGTATGACTTGGATAGCGCAGAGTTTTCTTTCCAGGGTCAGAGTGCAAACTTGCCCGAGCTTGCAAAGCATTGGCATCTCGATGGTATGGGAACCCTCAAGGAGAGAAGCAAGGTTTTGCACTCTTTCCCCCAGTTTGCAGTTCCTGACTATTGTGAGATGAATGTAGTTGCAAATGCCACCGGCCTGGTCCCTTCTTGCGGTCAGTTTCACTATCCCATCTGTAAGGTTTCTGAATTGGCCGATATTTATATCCCTGTGGAAGACGGTGGGGTTTTGACAAAAACTGGTGTTGTGGACGTATTCAACAATCTCCGAAGGCCTGACGAAGCAAGTTTTGCAGGTGGGGTCTTTGCCATTGTCAGGTGTCATAATGAAAGGGTCTGGGACCTCTTGGCTGAAAAGGGTCATATAGTCAGTAAGAATGGCAAGTATGCCTGTATGTACCTCCCTTATCACTTCATGGGTGTTGAGGCTCCTGTCTCTGTGGTCAATGCTTTTATGCTCGGGCTTTCCACGTATAACAAGTGTGACCATGTTGCAGTGATGTCTTCCAAGGCGACAAGGGATTTCAAGGCTGGAGAGACCCTCTCCCTCAATGGCCACCATAGGCTCATTGATGATGTTGCAGTCTCTTTGGTTTGCAAGAAAGAGCTTCCCAAGAATATAGCCCCTTTCTATCTGTTGGCGGAGAAGACCCTCACCCGAGATGTTGCAAAGGGAAGCCTGTTCACCGTCGATATGGTCGATCTTTCACAATCTGAATTGTATCGGATGTATAAGGATTCCACTGATGAGTAAATGCAAGGTGGTGAGCACCAACCATGTAGGGCTTGTCGTGGGGGTTACTCCTGAGGGAATCATCATCGAGCTGACACAAAAGAAAATATAGCGGTTTTTCTGAGGCAGCAGGTTCTGCAGTAGCTTCCAGCTGTTCTTCCATGTATCTGTAGACCTTGCTGCCTCTTAATATTTATACGGCTAAGTTTCCTATGATGACAACTAATGTCCCTTTGATACAAGCCCAGCCAAGACTTAAATGGCTGGGTTTTGCTATATGAAGTGCTTTCATCTAAAATACCTTGTTTCTAAAAATCAATGTCGGATTGAAAGGGGGCGATGGTTTGTAAAGCCATGATGCTTTATGCTAGTGTTGTGCATAAGGAGTATCAAGTGATAAAAATCCTTGTTGTTGTCCCCTACAGGGAGCTGCAGGATGCTTTTGAGGAGGTCATCAAAACCTTCGAACATGATGGCATCCATATCAGTACGACCCATATCCTCGGCTCCGACCCCCAGGTCATCGATGCCCTGGATGGTGACATCATCGTTGCACGGGGCATCACTGCCGGTGCCATCGCCAAGTACAAGCCTACGACGCACGTGGTACCCATCGCCTTGGGCAGCGGAGACCTGCTTACAGCCCTTTCCCTTGCCAAACAGCAGAACCTTCCCTGTGATATCGGCATCATCACCAATGAGGAGCTGTGCGACAGCTCCGATATAGCATCCCTTGTCGGCTGTCCGGTGAGCGTGGTGAAGGTCAGCGACCAGAAGGATGTCAGGGAAGCTGTCTTTGCCCTGCGCGCCAAGGGGTGCACAGTCCTCGTCGGCGGGCTTACGATGACCAACCTCTGCAAGGAGATCTCCATGGCCTGCGTCCATGTGAAGACTGGATACCAGGCGATCGTACATGCAATAGAGGATGCGGTTGCCACCGCACGATCGCTGGAACGGGCGAAGACCAGGGGGACGCTGCTTGCGACGCTGCTGAACAATGCGACCTACGCCCTCTTTGCGATCAACAGCTATGGGGTCATCATCGCTGCAAACCGTCAGGCAGAGCAGCTGTTCGGAGGATTTCCGCTTGAGGGGAAGTCCATAGATGTGATCTACCAGGGAAGCAAGTGGTCCCAGACTGTGCTCACCGGTTCCTTGGTGGAGGAGCTGCAAAGCATCGGTGGCCAGCAGATACTGGTAAGCCAGCAACCCATCAAGGTTGATGAGCAGACCAGCGGGGTGCTCTTTACCTTCCAGAATGCAGAGGCAATCCAGAAGACGGAACACAAGATCCGCACCGAGCTGAACCGCAAGGGCCTGGTTGCCCGGTATAGGTTCGAGGACATCGTCACGCAGAACGCCCCCATGCTCCAGCTCGTGGAGAAGGCCAAGCGCTTCAGCGTAGTCAACGGGGCTGTGCTGCTGCTCGGGGAGACGGGGACGGGAAAGGAGTTGTTTGCTCAGAGCCTGCACAACCACTCCTCTCGAAGCAGGGAACCCTTTGTCGCTGTCAACTGTGCCGCCTTGCCCGAACAGCTCCTGGAAAGCGAGCTGTTCGGCTATAGCGAAGGGGCCTTCACCGGAGCGAGCAAAGGCGGAAAGGTCGGTCTTTTTGAACTTGCCCACAAGGGCACGCTCTTCCTCGATGAGATAGGGGAAATGCCCATTGTATTGCAGGCAAAATTGCTGAGGGTCCTCCAGGAGAAGGAGGTTCGCAAGGTTGGAGCCGACAAGGTCATCCCGGTCGATGTGCGCATCATCAGCGCAGCAAACTGCAACATCATGGAGCGGGTAAAGGGCGGCACCTTCCGCCTGGACCTCTTTTATCGCATAAGCTTGCTGAGCTTGCAGATCCCAAGCCTCAGGGAGCGCAAGGATGACATCGGCATCCTGTTCCGGTACTTTGTGGAACAGTATTGCAAACGGCACAACCAGCCTATCCCCACCATAAGCAGTGCCTCCATCGAAGCGCTCAGGCAGTTCTATTGGCCGGGGAATATCCGCGAACTGCGCAATGCCGCAGAGCGTCTTGCCATCCTGCACTCCTCCAATGAAGTCGGTGTGTTGGAGATAGAGCAGCTCGATATCGGTTCCACCAGCCTGCATGGGGAGGCGATGCCCTCATCCTTTCCTGTAAAGCGCCGTATGGCAACCTCACTTTCCGATGAGGACCTCCATCGCTCTTTTCTTGCTAGTGGTCTGACACGGGAGGCATTTGCCCAGCAGGTGGGCTTGAGCAGGACCACCTTGTGGAGAAGGCTCTCCAGGTTTGAAGGAATGTGATGTTTGGTGTTTCAAATATGTTTCATATGAAACATGAAACAATAATTGAAACAGCTTTCCACCATAGCAATAAAAGTACTAAAAAAGTAAAATTAACCCAGATATTCCCCTATGTATCTGCTCTTTCAAGAGTTATGTGTATACAAATATCTTAAAAATGATTCATTGTATACAATATTAATAAGTTGGCACGCTACTTGCTATCTTATATATGCCGGCTGCACCCTGTGTTGCCAGCAACTCTGTGATAAGGAAGATTTGATGGATACAAAACCTGTACTGGGAATATTGCTCGGCGACGGCGCCGGGGTAGGGCCTGAAATTGTAGCGAAGCTCGCCACTGCTGATTTTTATGCTAAGCATTGCAGACCTGTCATCATTGGGGATGCAAGAATCCTCGAGCGAGCCTTTGGCATCATTGGTTCCTCTGTCCCCCTACAGATAATTGATACCGTAGATGATGCAGACTGGGCGAAAGGCCTGCCTGTCCTGGACCAGAAGAACCAGGATCCCAAGGATGTGCCCCTTGGCAAGCTGCTGACCACCTGTGGCGAAGCCAACCTTCGCGCCCTTGAAGTTGCAGTCAGGCTGTACCAGGGGAAGAAGATCGAAGGATTCTGCTTCGCCCCGCTGAACAAGGCGGGAATGAAGGACGCAGGGTGCAAGCTCGAGAGCGAACACCACTTTCTGGCAGAACTGTTTGGGCACACCGAACCCTTCGGTGAGATTAACGTGGTGGGAGACCTCTGGACCACCCGTACAACCAGCCACATCCCCATCAGTGAAGTGAGCAAGCACCTTACAGTCGATAGCATCCTGCGCGCAGTGCGCCTGGCAAATACCTCGATCCGCAACAGCGGTGTCGCCAAGCCCCGCCTGGCCCTTGCTGCCCTTAATCCCCATGCCGGAGAGAACGGGCTTTGTGGGCGTGAGGAGATCGACGTAATCATTCCCGCCATCAAGGCAGCCCAGGAGATGGGCATTGATGCCTCCGGGCCCTACCCAAGCGACATCACCTTCATCAAGGCGTTCCGTGGGGAGTTCGATGGTGTGGTCACCATGTACCACGACCAGGGCCAGATAGCCCTCAAGCTCAAGGGCTTTGATGAGGGCATCACCATTGCAGGTGGCCTTCCTGCTCCCATCGTGACCTGTGCCCATGGAACGGCGTATGATATTGCAGGCAAAGGTATCGTGCATACCCTTGCTTTTGAAAATGCTGTAAAGATGGCAAGCAAGATGGCAAGCCACATCGCTGCAAGAACTTGAGGAGTCGTACAGGTATGCAAAAGAAGAAGATAACGAGCAAGATGCTGATCCCGGTCTTTAGTGCATCGGCTGCAGTGCTGTTCATCTCGTTTGGGTATGTGAAATATGGATTTTGGCACCCTACAAGGGGACCTCTTCCCGGCTTCTTCCCAGTCATCATAGGCAGTATCCTGCTTGTGATGAGTGTCCTGGGCTTCATCACCTCCTTGAGTGAGGAGGGTACCGACTATCCTTTGGAGAACTGGTATCCGGCCTTCGGGGCTGTCCTGGTCATGCTCGCGACCCTGGTCATAGGGATGCTTCCCTCCCTGGCTATTTTTGTGGTGCTCTGGTTGAAGTGGTATGAGAAGTACCCCTGGAAGACAACGCTGATAGTGTTTGCTGTCATCATGGGGATTGTTGTGGGTGCTTTTGTATTCTGGCTTGGTGTTCCTTTTCCAAAAGGGATCATCTACGACTTGATCTTCAACTAAGGGGTACTCGATGGAAAATTTCACCATGCTGTTAGAGGGCTTCACCGTAGTGCTGACAGTGCAAAACGTACTGGTGGTCCTCCTCGGTGCAGTCCTGGGCCTTATAGTCGGGGCGATGCCCGGTATAGGCTCGCTTGCAGGTGTGGCGCTGCTGTTGCCGCTCACCTATAAGTTCAACCCGACCACTGCCATCATCATGCTCGGCTCGTTGTACTATGCAAACATGTATGGAGGCGCCTTCAGCGCTATCCTGCTCAATATCCCCGGCGATTCGCCGGCTGTCATGACCGCCCTTGACGGGTATCCCATGGCGACCAAGCGCAACCGACCTGGCCAGGCCCTGTTCACCTCAAACATGTCCTCCTTCATCGGTGGTCTCATCGGGATGATCATCCTCACCTTTACCGGTCCTGCCCTGGCTAACCTTGGGCTGAAGTTCGGACCGGCGGAGATGACCGCCCTGCTGCTTGTCGCCATGACAAGCATAGGCTGGCTGGTAGGGGAGAACCCGACCAAAGGCGTAATCCTTACCCTGGTGGGCATCCTTGTCGCATCGATGGGAATGGATACCCTCACCGGTAGCCCCCGTTTTGATTTTGGCAACATATACCTGCTTGGAGGAATTCCCTTCACACCGTTTGTCATCGGCACTGTCGGCTTCTCACAGGTGCTCAAGCTTATGCAGGACCGAAACAAGAAGGTTGAGGCCAACCTCAGCCAGAAGCTGACTATCAAGGGCTCGATGCTTACCTTGCACGATATCAAGCGCCTGCTTCCCCCTGCCATCCGCAGCGGTTTTCTGGGTACCTTTGTCGGCGTACTTCCCGGTGCCGGGGCCACTACCGGCTCCTTTATGGGATATGCAATGCAAAAGGCTTTCAAGAGCGAGGAGGAGCTGGGAACCGGAGCCATTGAAGGGATCGCTGCCTGTGAGTCAGCAAACAATGCGGCCGCCGCCGGATCGTTTGCTCCCTTGCTGGCCTTGGGTATCCCCGGTTCCGGTACCGGAGCGGTCTTGCTCGGTGGCCTGATGATGTGGGGGCTCAACCCAGGACCCCTGTTGTTCAGCAGCCAGCCTGAATTCTGCTGGGGCCTCATCGCTTCGCTCTTCCTTGCAAACCTGATTACCCTGATCATAGCAGTGGGGATCATCCCCTTCATGATCAGGATACTCACCGTCCCTGTAAAGATTCTGGTTCCTTGCATAACAGTGGTCTGTATTGTAGGTAGCTACAGCACCTCAAACTCCATGTACGGAGTCTTGGTAATGTTCTTTTCCGGCCTCTTCGGGTACGTCCTGGATAGGAACGGATACTCCACAGCTCCGATGCTGCTTGCCTTTGTCCTGGCTCCCTTGCTTGAGTCGAACATGCGCAAGTCATTCATCAGCAGCCATGGAAGTCTCGATATCTTCTTCCAGAAGCCGATAGCAGCATTTTTGATCCTGGTCCTGTTTGCGATCATCCTGACTCCGGTCATCAAGTTCGCGCTGAAGAAGATACGCCCTGCTCAGAAGAGCAGTTGATTAGGTATTTTGGGACAAGTGTTGTCTCGGATAGAAAAAATAGGAGAGAAATTATGAAGAAAATTGCAATCGTACTCGCTTTTGCCCTGTTGCTTGCCGCCCCGGTCTTCGCTGCCGCTCAGAGTGAAGTTGCTGGATCCGTAGGTTTTGTTCCCTCAAAGAACATCGATTGGTATGTGACCAGCTCCCCAGGTGGTGGTTCTGATATCTTTACCCGCACCCTGATGGACATCATGGTTACCGAGAAGCTCGTCAATGATAAGAATATTGTCATCCAGTACAAGACCGATGGTGCCGGTGAAGTCGGACGCCTGTTGGTTTCCAACATGAAGGGCGGCACCCAGGCTGACCACACCCTGCTGACCTTCAACAGCGGAGACCTCATGCCGATGGCCAAGAACACAAACAACCGCTTTGAGAACTTCCAGCCCATCGCCCACCTTGCTGTGGACAAGCACCTGATCTTTATCAACGAAGTGTCTCCCTACAAGACTTTTGAAGATGTCATTGCAGCCCTCAAGGCTGGGGCGAACATCACACTCGCCGGTTCAAAAGGTGACGACATCGGTTGTCACGCTGCCCTTGCCAAGGAACTGGGTGTTTCTGTAGACCAGTTTGCCTATGTCACCCACGACGCCTCAAGTGCCGCCATCACCGCAATCCTGGGCAACCACTACGACCTGCTGATCAGCAAGCCCGCCGCTGCTTCCCAGTATGTCGAAGCTGGCAAGATCAAGCCTATCCTTGCCCTTTCCACCAGCCGTTTCCCTGGAAACCTCGGTTCTGCCCCTACGCTTAAAGAGCTTGGATACAAGAACGTTGAGGTCCCCAACTGGAGATCTGTTGTTGGTCCGAAGAACATGAGTGCCGAAGCTGTTGCCTACTGGAGCGACGTGTTCAAGCAGGTTTCTGCTCAGGATGCTTGGACCAAGGGGTATATCGAGAAGCAGAAGCTCGTACCTGACTTCATGGGCCACGCTGCCTTCAAGGCATATGGTGCACAATTCCAGGCCGAGTACCTTGCATCCATCGGTAAGGACAAATAAGCTTATTGCAAGCTGACACAGTTTTGACTTATCATGATCGAGGGGTGAAGGGGAGAGCCCTTTCACCCCTCGATTCATTGGAATCAAGACCAGGGGTCATCCACACTCACTCATTCACACGTTTCTTCTCTCTCAATAACCGTAGGAGGCGCATATGAAAAAAGTTGCGATCATATATACCGTTCGCCCAGTGCTCAATACCTTTCCCGAGCTTCTGCAAGAGGTCGTCGGGGAAAAACTGAAGATCTTCAATCTGCTTGATGATTTTCTTGCATCAGATCCTGGAGAGAGCGGCATCTTCTCCATTGAGAACCACAATCGGCTTTTCAATGACCTCAAGTCCTGCGAACTTACAGGAGCCGACCTCATCGTGGTGACCTGCTCGACCCTTACCCCTGCAGTGCAGCGAATACGGCCCTTCATCAGGGTCCCCATCGTCGCCATCGATGATGCCATGACCGAGCAGGCTGTCCGTATCGGGCAGAAGATCAAAGTGATAGCCACTGCAATGAGCACCATAAAGCCGACAGTTGCCAAACTGCAGCAAGAGGCCAGGAAAGCTGGTGTGAGTGTAAGCATTGATGCCCAGGACAATGAGACTGCCTATGCTGCGATGAAGCGCGGTGACCAGGCCACCCATGACAAGCTGGTACTTGAGCACATAGCCACAGTACAGGGCTATGACTGTATCGTGCTTGCCCAGGCCTCCATGGGCCACCTGCAGCCAGAGGCTGAGAAGCTGGCAGCCATACCTGTCCTTGCCTCCCCCAGGCTCTGTTGCGAGCAGGTAAAACAGCTTCTGATGAAGGAGAAGATATGAGAGACGCTATCCAAAACTATTGCAGACTAGGCATTGTCCTGGGCATGGCATACCCTGAGTGTTCGGCCAGTGAAGAGGCGTATCTTACTTCGCTGAAGAAGATCCTGGTCGATCCTTTCTTTCAGGTAGTCGAGCTGGGCACCCTGCCATTTCCCTCTATCGAGAATAAGGTCACCTCCATGGTGAAGGTCGCACATTGCACCATGACCTTCAGCGGTCATTCCTTGCTTTTTTCACAAAAACTAAACATCAACAGCCTTGATGAAAACGAGAGGAAGAAGGCTGTCCATGTCCTGAAACAAGGCATTGACCAGGCCTATGCTTGGGGATGTGAGGAGTTTCAGTTCCTGTCCCGCCAATATGAAGAGGGAAGGGAGGAGGCATACCTCCAGCAGCTGATCCTCTCCACCAAAGAGCTTTGCTCCTATGCCAAAGAAAAAGGCGACATGAGCGTGTGCCTTGAGGTGTTCGACCATACCATCGACAAGAGGTCCTTGCTGGGACCTGCCCCCTTGGTAAGGGGGTATGCACAAGCGGTGTGTAAGGATCATGCCAACTTCGGCATCATGGTCGACTGCTCGCACATCCCCATGATAGGGGAGAGCATCGATGAGGCCATCGATCCTGTGAAGGCTTACATCCGCCACGTCCATGTGGGCAATACCTTCATCAGCGACCCGACCCATCCTAGCTATGGGGACAACCACCCCCGATTCGGGTATCCAGGATCAGAGAATGATACAGAGTACCTCACCGCCTTCCTTCAGAAGATCAAGGATATCGGCTACCTGCATGAAGGGGGTGAGAACATCCTCTCCTTTGAGGTGAAGCCCCAAGGCGGCGAGGACAGCGACCTGGTTGTGGCAAATGCCAAGCGTACGCTGCTCTCTGCTTGGAAGAGGGTCAGGTGAGGGTGTCACACTACAAGGTATTTTGACAGGAGGAACCTTTTCCCATAGGATGGGAGGTAGGCTGTGCCTGAACTGCGAAAGAGGGGATATATGAAACGCATTGTACTTATTCATACGGTTAGGAGTGTCTATGAGACCTTTGAGAAGGAACTTAGATCAGCAGCAGGTGATATCAAAGTCTATAACATGGTTGATGAGTTTCTTGTAGCAGACTCACTAGAAAAAGGGCTCTTCACCGTGGAGAACCGCATGCGCCTGGTCCATGATTTGCAAAGTGCACAGCTTACCGGAGCCGACCTCATTGTGGTCACCTGTTCCACCCTCACCCCTCATGTGGTTGCTTCCAGGCCTTTCTTCACCACACCGATCATCGCCATCGATGATGCAATGTGCACCTTGGCAGTAAAACAGGGAAGCAGGATAACCGTACTGGCGACAGCTGAATCAACGGTGGGCCCTACCCTGAAGAAACTGGAGGAGGAGGCTGCTATGCAGCATAGGGAGATACAACTTTCTTCACTCTGCTGTCCCGAAGCCCTTGTCCATCTCAAGGCGGGCCAGAAGGCAAAGCATGACAAGCTGGTCCTTGATATGGCTCGCCAGGTCAGGGAGAGCGACACCATTGTACTCGCCCAGGCGTCCATGGCACATCTGGAGGATCTGGTACAGGCCCAGACCAAAATCCGCACCCTCTCATCCCCACAGCTTTGCATTCAGGATGTGGTCAGAAGGTTGGGGAAGTTCCGCTGAACAGGGGGATTGCTCACACGCCCCCCTGATGGTGGGTTATCATATCAAAAAAGGACTTTACTCATGCAATACAAGCTTTTGGGAAATACGGACATGCGCATATCAGCGCTCTCCTTAGGTACGTGGGCAATGGGCGGAGGTGATAGCTGGGGTCCTTCTGACGAGAAGACTTCCATCGCTACCATAAAAAAAGCCTTGGATGTCGGCATCAACTTCATCGATACCGCCCCTGCCTATGGTAATGGTCTGAGTGAAAATATCTTGGGTCGTGCCCTATCTGATAGCCGTAACGACTATGTACTCGCTACCAAGTGTGGGATTGTCTGGGGCCCTGACGATGAGGGTTCTGTCCACAAGAGCCGTGATGGCGTTACCATCCGGCGAAATCTCTCTCCCTCGAGCATCAGAGTTCAGGTGGAAGAGAGCCTGAAAAGACTCGATACTGGGTATATAGACCTGCTCATCACCCACTGGCAGTCGATAGAGCCTTTCTCTACTCCCATAGAGGAGACAGTCTCCGTTTTGGAAGAGTTGAAACGGGAAGGCAAGATACGCGCCTACGGCGCATCCAATGTGACGCTCGAGCAGATTAGGGAGTACCAGAAGTATGGAAACCTTTCATTGGTGCAGGAACGGTTCAGTCTGCTCAGCAGGCAGAACCTGGACAAGGCCCTCTACTGTGACCAGATGAATATTACCTTCCAGGCATACAGCCCCCTTGAACGGGGACTTCTTACCGGGAGGGTCGCCCTCGATAGCGAGGTCATAGGTACGGCAAAGGCATCGATCCCTTGGTTCCAGCCGGAAAAACGGGTGCAGGTTCTGGCCATGCTGGATGGGCTTTCTGAGATGGGGGGCCGGTATGGCTGTTCAGTGGGAACACTGGTCATCGCCTGGACCCTGGCCCAGACGATGAGCATGAATGTGCTCTGTGGTGCACGCAAAAGTGAGCACCTTGAGGAGAACGCCCTGGCAGCCTCGGTGCATCTGGCACAAGAGGACCTTCTGCGTATCGATGCGTTGGCTCAGCAGTTGCTCTAGAGCTCCTTGAGGAAGGCTATCATGTCGATTGCCTTGGGGGGACAGCCCGCAAGGCTTTTGCCCAGGCCTCTGGTGCAGATCCCCACCCCGACTTTGTCTGGGTCGTTTACCCCTTTATATCCCTGACCGATACAGATAGGGACGGAGACGTCACCAAGACGGTCAACCTCATCCAAGCGCTTCAGTGCATGGATGAGGTTCCCGTAGCAGGCAGAACAGGCACTATCGGGTTGGGCATGCTTTGCAAGATAGGAGACCCTGCCGCTAGGCATGGGTGGCTCCTCATCGCTGGGCTCATTGAGCTGGATGACGTTTGCTCCACTGAGGTCTGCAGTGCCGACGCCCAGGTCCTGGGCAAGGCCGATATAGGGGATGTCCTTCAGCTCAAAGCCCAGTAGGGAGGCGCCGTAGGCGTCGCACAGCACGCTGTCCCTAGCGGCAAACATCCTGTTTGTCCTTACCGGGTTCCCCCCTTCCTCAAAATCCAGGTCCCCATTGAGGCTGTCTACAATGACCAAATCTGCCGCACGCACAGCGTTAAGGGCTGCAATGGGGTTGTGGAGCCCCAATGTGTGGAAGAGCCGCTTGGAACGGTCGGATATGCACCCTTTCATATTTTTCAGGGCACAGGTCATTGCTGTCTGGCAGTGACCCTTGAGAACAGGAAGGTTGACGAGAAAGTCAGTTTCCAAGATTGTCTTACTCACCTCCATCGTGACTTTTCCGATGGTTTTCTTTACGTATTGGTCATCCTTCACATCGATGAGGGGGATCCCGTAGCGCTCGCGTATCTGGTTATACCCATTGACGCGGAAGGCCTCCTTGGTGGAGGCTCCTACCCAGGCGCTCTCCACGATGCTGATGTTCGTGTACCCCATGGCCTGCAGATGCTCGATGATGGCAACGACGATCTCTGTGTGGGTGGTGGCACCGCTGTCAGCGGTGACTGCAATGACCAGATTGGGCTTGAGGACGATGGAGGCCTCTTTGTTCGGCAAGAGGGATGGGAGATCAAGTGATCGGAGCAAGGCTTTGGTCATCTTTGCCGCATCAGAGCCATAGACGGTCAGTATGTCATTCTTGTTCATGCTAAGGTTTCCCCCACATGGCTGGTGAGGTCGTGGGTGATATGCTCATACAGCAGGCGCTTGCACGCCTCCTTCTCCCCATTCTTCAGATGCTGCATGATGGTTGAGTGCTGGTGCAGGTAGTAGGAGAGTTCATCGTCGGGGAGGTTCTGAGCTATGCGCAGCTGCTGGATCTTGGCATCAAGGCGTTCGCAGATGCTTATCAGGGCTGTGTTCTTGGAGGCTTTTATCAGGGCCATATGAAAGAGGCTGTCCTGCTCAAATACAGTAGCCCTGTCCCCTATGCCCATGGCATACTGGCAGTCAGCTGCGTAGCGGGAGAGCTCCTTTACATGCTCGGCATAGGACTTTTCGTCAATGCTGTCGATGGCAAGCTGCTCCAAGGTGACCCTCACGCGTGCAATATCATTGGCCTCATCGGCTGTGATGAACGAGACGGTCGCATAGCTTCTGGGCTTGATGGTCACCAGGCCGTATTCACTCAGGCGCCTGATGGCTTCCCGTATCGGAGTGCGTGACACACCGAACTGCTCTGCAAGCAATTCCTCTGGAATTTTCATCCCGCCCTTGAGCTCTCCTGACAGTATTTGCTCTTTGAGCATGGTATAGACTTGGTCAGAAAGGCTGTTTTGTACACATTTAGCCATAATATCCCCCTAATTCACCTATAACTCTAGGCTGTATTCTCTGTTTCGTCAAGAATCATCACTATAATTATATCTGTTTTATGGATTGTAATCATTTTTGTATACAAATTTATAATTGTATTAACCATTGTCAAATAGAGCTTTATCTTAGTTTTTATCACTTTTTTAATGATAATACTAGAATTGTATTAAAAAAACAGTTTTCTGTTTGACAAAAGTTGCTCAGCATGATATTAATATTGTATACAGTACACAATACTGGGAATAACCTCCAGTCCATTACGGATAGGGAGAGAACATCCAGTTTGGACAAGGAGTTTCCTAGATGAAAACAGGAGTTTCACACCTGCTCGATGATCCTCAGCGCACGTTCAATGCGAAGGAACTGGCAGCATTGGCCGCCTACTTCAGGGTGGTCATGTTCGATACCCTTCATGACAGGGGTACCGGCCACTGGGGGGGATCGGCTTCAAGCGCAGAGCTTGTCACCTCCCTCTACTTTAACCGGATGAATATCAGAACCCAGGAGAGCAAGTGGGCGGAACGCGACCGCCTGATCCTTTCCAAGGGGCACGCCTCGATTAACCTCTATACCATTCTTGCCCATAGGGGATTCTTTCCTGTGGAGGATCTTGCATCCTTCAGGAAGCTTGACTCCAAGCTGCAGGGACACCCCTGCATGCTGAAGACCCCCGGGGTGGACATGTCCACTGGAGCCCTCGGCCATGGAATCTCCATCGGCTTGGGTATGGCGATGGCAGCACAGGTGACCAACAAGTCCTTCTGGACCTACGTGATCGTGGGAGAAGGGTGCCTCAACGAAGGGCAGAGCTGGGAAGCCATCATGAGTGCAGCCAAGTTCAAACCCGAGCACTTTGTCCTCATGGTCGACTACAACAAGGTTCAGCTTGACGGCACCGAGGATGAGATCATGCCCCTCGGCTCCCTTTCGGACAAGCTGAAGTCATTCGGGTGGAACGTATCGCCCCATGCCTATGATGGAAACAACACCGAGGACATCCTCTCATCCTATGAGTGGATGGACGAGGACTCAGTGTGGCCGAAGGCTGTCATATATGACACCATCAAGGGCAAGGGAGTCTCCTTCACAGAGGGCAAGAGCAGCTGGCACGGGGCTGTCATCGATGATGACTCCTATGCCAAGGGAATTGTAGAGCTGAAGCAAGACCTTCAGAATAAGGAGGCTGTCCTATGAGCGTAGCAATGAGAGACGCCTTTGGCAAGAAACTCCAAGAGCTTGGTGCCACCCGCCCCGAACTCGTCGTCCTGGATGCAGACGTATCCTCCTCAACCAAGAGTGCCTTGTTTGCCAAGGCCTATCCCGACCGGTTCTTCAACATCGGTGTGGCTGAGGCAAACATGGTTGATATTGCAGCAGGCATGGCAACCGCAGGCCTGCGTCCTGTGGTAAACGCCTTCTCAATCTTCCTTGCCCTCAAGGCAACCGACCAGATCCGCAACACTCTCTGCTACAACAACCTTCCTGTGGTCATTGCAGGGGCGTATGGTGGGCTTTCCGACTCCTTTGACGGGGCGAGCCACCAGTCCATCTGTGACATTGCCATCATGAGGGCGCTTCCCAACATGCACGTGATCGTACCCTCCGACGCACGGCAGGCTGAACTGGCCCTTGAGTATGCCCTAGAGCAGGATGGACCTGTGTTCATCCGCCTCAACCGCAACCCCATGCCTGACCTTCCCGCATCCGATGAGATAGGCACGGTGATCTGCACAGAGGGAAGCGATGTGACCATTGCAGCAAATGGCATCACTGCATCCTTTGCAAACGAAGCAGCCGCCCTGCTTGCAAAGGAGGGCATCAAGGCGGAGGTTCTCAGCGTACCGATGGTCAAGCCCTTGGATGTGGAGAGCCTGAAGAAGAGCGTGGCGAAGACGGGAAGACTGCTCTGTGTTGAGGAGCATGCCCTGATGGGAGGCTTCTCCTCAGCGGTAAGCGAAGTCTTTATGAAACAGGGAATACACTGTATATTTGATGCAATTGGAATTGAAGACAGATTTACCGAATCGGGCCCTTATGTACCCCTTTTGGCAAAATATGGAATTAGTGCAGAGAACATTGCCGCTAGAGCAAAAGCTCTCTGCCGTTAGGAGAAAAACATGGACCAGATGAAAAAAGCATACGAACTACTTAAGGATTGGAAAGGCGATGCCTATGTGCATGGCCTTGGCGTACTAGACCAGGTTGGCCTCATCGCCAAGGGTTTCGGCACGAGGGCGTTGGTGGTAAGCAACACCACCTACATGAAGCCCGTAGCCGACCGGGTTGTTGCCTACCTGAAGGAAGCTGGTGTCGAGCTTGCAGGAGGCGTCATCGCCCCCGATGCAAAGCCCAATGCCCCGCGTGAGGACGTCTACCGCCTTGAGACCTACATCCTGCACCACAAGCCCGATTGCATCGTTGCCATCGGCGGCGGATCCTCCATAGACGCCTGTAAGGCAGCCAATGCCCTTGCATGCCTGGGAGCCAAGGTCACCCCCGAGATCGACCACTACTTTGGAACAGACGTGGTGACCAACGCACTCAAGCAGACCGGTGTCTCCCTGATCCCCCTCATTGCAGTGCAGACCTCCGCTTCCAGTGGAGCGCACCTGACCAAGTACTCCAACATCACCGACCCTGTGGAAGGACAGAAGAAACTCATAGTTGACAATGCCCTCAACCCGACCGTTGCTATGTTCGACTACGAGACCACTGTCACCATGCCCCTTTCTGTGACCATCGATGGTGCCCTCGATGCCATTGCGCACACCTTCGAAGTGTTCTGCGGTGCCAAGGAAGATACCTACGACAAGGCACGTGAGATCACAGAGTGCGCCATCAACCTGGTTGCCCAGTATTCCAAGGTCCTCATCAAGGATCCCACGAATGTAAAGGCACGTGAGGCCATCGGCCTTGCAACCGACCTCGGCGGCTATGCCATCATGATCGGTGGTACCAGCGGCGCCCACCTTACCAGCTTCTCGCTTGTGGACATCGTTGCCCACGGCACTGCCTGTGGAATCATGAACCCCTACTATGCGGTTCTCTACTCCAAGGCTATCCAGAAGCAGCTGAAGGTGGTCGGTTCTATCTTCGCTACCCATGGATTTGCAGACAAGGCAATTGTCGACCTTAAGGACAAGGCCCTGGCTGTTGCTGTTGCAGAGGCTATGATAGCTTTCAGCAAGAGCATCAAGGCTCCTACCAAGCTCAATGATATCGCCGGCTTTAGTGAGAAGCATGTCCAGCGTGCTCTCTCTGCTGCCAAAGATCCCCAGCTTGCAATGAAGCTCAAGAACATGCCCGTTCCCATGACAACCGCTGATGTGGACATCTTCATGGAACCCCTGCTTCGTGCGGCTTCCAATGGGGACCTCTCCCTCATCAAGGAGATGTGACCCACTAGTGTTAGCATACAGGCACTGGGGATTCCCAGTGCCTTATATGTAGGAGAAAAATATGAAAGTTTCCAATCCCTTGGGCAGACACTATGATGACCTCATCCTGCCTGACCACACCTTCACCATACAGATGCAGGCTCCAAAGGCTCTCGAGGGAATACGAGAAGCCATTCTGGACTCATTTGATAACCCCATAGCGAGCAAAAGCCTCACATCCATTGCACAGGAAAAGCTTGCAAAGAATCCCCAGGCAAAAGCTGCCATCATCATAAGTGATAATACTAGGCCCGTCCCCTATAAGGGCGATGAGGGTATTCTCCTGCCTGTTTTGGAGACTCTGTTCTCAATAGGCTATAAAAAAGAAAATATCGTCATACTCATTGCTACAGGTACACACCGAGCGATGAGCAAGGCTGAAATAACCAAGATGATCGATGAACGCGTACTCAACAGCGGAGTTCGCATAGTCAACCATGACTGTAAGGATGAAGGGAGCCTTGTCTACCTTGGTGAGAGCTCCCGCGGGACACGCATCATGGTGAACAAGCTCTATGTTGAGGCGGACCTGAAGATCGCCACAGGCTTGGTGGAGAGCCATTTCATGGCAGGAGCCAGCGGCGGGCGCAAGGCTGTGTGCCCGGGCCTCATCAGTGAGAATTCAACGTTTATCTTCCATGGCGTCCCCCTTATGGCGGACCCCGCATCCAGAGACCTTAATATCGAGGGTAACCCTGTCCATGAGGAGAGCCTTGAGGTCGCCAAGTTTGTGGGGGTGGACTTCCTGGTCAATGTGACGCTCGGTCCTGACTTCCATGTCACAGGAGTCTTTAGCGGGGATCTTGATAAGGCTCACCTCGCTGCAGTACGGAAGATTTCCGAGACGGTGAGGGTACCCGCCCCCAAGGCTGCTGACATTGTCATCACCCATGGAGGGTTTGTCGGCATCAATCACTACCAGTGTGCAAAGTGTGCGGTCGCCTCCCTGGGTGTCCTGAAGAAGGACGGCTACCTGGTGATCATCGCCGATACCACCGACGAGGGGAACGTCGTCGGTGGCATAAACTACATCACCACGCTGGCCCTCTTGAAGCTGCAGGGTGCAAAGGGGTTCCTCAGGACCATCGGTTCGCCCGACTGGACCTTCCTGCCCGAGCAGTGGCAGGTGCAGATGTGGGCAAAGGTATTCGACAGGATCGAGCCCGAACACATGATTCTGTACAGCCCCTCCCTTGATGAGATCTGGTGGCCGGGGCTGCCTGGCATCAACGGCAAGCGCTTTCTGCCTGAGGCAGATCAGAAGAACCCGGGCCCCGGCTGTTTTACCAAGATGGTAGCAGGTGCCATAAAGCACATAGAAGCGCAAACAAACAAGAGTGCAGAGGATCTCTCCATCGTCTATATCAGCGATGGTCCCTATGTGATCCCCTACACCGAAGACCCATTGGAGAAGTAACAGATGAAATTATCAGTAGCCATAGCAGGAGCGGAGGCGATGCCCAATGCCTTTGTTGTATTTCGTGGGGTCGAGTCCTCCATTGTCAAAGCACACGAACTTGGATTCGATGGCGTCGAGCTTGCCTTGAAGCGACCGGATGAGGTCAACAAGGCAGATCTGAAGAGAATGCTGAAGGAGAACAGCCTGGAAGTGAGCGCTGTCTCTTCCGGACAGGTCTTTGGAGCAAGGAACCTTTACTTCACCGATGAGAACAAGGCTAACCGTAAGGAGTTGTATGAAACCTTCTGTGGGTTTATCGACCTTGCCTCTGACTTTGGTGGGCTGGTCAACATCGGGCGTACCCGTGGTTCCATCAGCGGACGCGACCCCCAGCTTTGTGAAGATCTTTTCATGGATATGGCTCACCTTGTTGCCGACTATGCCGAAAAGAGGGGAGTCGAGTTGATTCTCGAACCGGTGAACCGGTACGAGATCGACTTCATCAACAACTTGGATGAGTGTACGGCCCTATTGAAGAAAGTGAATAGGAAGAACTTTTCCATGATGCCTGATGTGTTCCATATGAATATTGAGGATCCTCATATTGGAGAGAGCCTGATCCGCAACAAGGAATACGTGCGCTATATACACTTTGCAGATACAAACCGCCATGCCCCAGGCGATGGTCATATGGACTGGGATGAGATCTTCAGTGCTTTGACAACCATCGGCTATAACGGGTGGACAACAGCTGAGATCCTTCCCTTCCCTGATCCTGAGACTGCAGCAAAGAGAACTGTTGCATTTTTGAAGGGGAAGTACGGTCAGTACTACAGCTGAAGAAAGAAACTCAGAACGTGACACCATGCGATAGAACAGAATCAGGCTTCCAAGGGATTATCTCCCTAGGAAGCCTGATTTGTTCCACCATGGCTTCTAAGATTGTGGCAGAATGGCTTTCAGGTAATCTTCGGTGAGGATATATTGAGGTTCTCTGTTGTTCATCTGTTTCATCAGGGGAACAACTTTTGTTCTTATTCCCATGCCTCTTGCATCAACATAGCCATAGTCACGCATTACTTCAACGATCAAAGGATTCCTAGGGGTCCTCTGGCCTGCTAGCATTTTTTCCACGGTCATGGAATTGGGAAGCTTTCCGGGACTGGTAATCTCCATACGATCAGAATACAGCGCTACTTCAATATCAACACTTTGGGTCCAGTCACGATGGACCAAGGCATTTACAACTGTTTCCCTAATTGCTTCCCAAGGATACTTCATTTGGGTAACTTTTCTCATGTGGAGGTCAATATTGTCACTCTCTTCGGTAATGAATGGCCTTATCGTATGTGAGAATTTTTCCAGTAATCCATCATCCACCAAATTTTTCTGCCCTGAGATATCTTCCCATCTACCTACCAGAGGCCCATCAAGTTTTGTATCCAAGAGAGCTTTGTACTCTTTCTTATCGCCTGAAAAGGCCATAACTCTTAGGCCTGCTTGCGGGAGGTATTTGGAGGGGTTTTTACCGAAACATACTAAACCGGCTATAGTGCACACTATTGTCCCCCAACCATCTTCAGCCATGAGGCCCAATCCTGTAAGACGGTCTGTCCATTCTTGGTCTTTGCTGGGTATCGTAACATCATGTATTACATGGCTCAAATAATATTCAAACCGTACTAAATCCAAGCTCTTCAACGTTGTTCCAGGAACAGGTAACACTTCAACATGAAGTATTCCACCTAAGGAGAAAAGACGAGCCTGCTGCTCCCGAGAAGCAATTTCTGAACGATTTCCCATTCTGATATATATTTCTTCACGTCCATTGTTTCGTACGACATAAGGTTTGGATATTCCCCTAGGGATGGTAACAACACCTACACGAAGGCCTTCCTTTATCAGTATCTCTTCATAATAGGGAATAATCATGGGGAATACTTTGTCTTTGAATACATTAAGTACCCATTCTTGGGTATCAGGTCGCTGAATTCCGGTTAGAGTTCCATCATCTTCAACTCCCACAAGAATGCGTCCACCTTCTAAATTCGCGAAGGCAACAATCTCTTTGGCGAATTGTTCAGGTCTGATATCATCCCGTTTGAATTCGATTCCAGAACTCTCTCCATTAGTCACTAGTTCCAATAGTTCTGCTTTAACCATATATACCCCGATATTTTCCAGGAATTATTACCATGCCTCTAATCTGTAAAGTAACCTGATTTTAATAAAGACGAACATGATAACTCATTAACAACGATACCATTGAAACAACTAAAAGTCGATAATGATGAAACGTAAGTTGGGCCTAGATTCCTATCAACTTTTTTCAGGAAAAAGTTCAAAGTACTATGCTTATGACACTTTCTCTAAAACATGCGATTATACGAAAGAAAAAATTCAGGCTACCAAGGAGAGCTCTCTTCTAGGTAGCCTGATCTGTTCTGCACTCCTCATGGAGTTTAGATATTGATTTCGTGCTTTCTTCTGCTTCCTACTTCAACAGAGCATCAATATTCTCCTGCACCATCTTCTGCAGGCTTGCCCTTTCTACTGTTGCAGGGAAGTTCCTCCAGACAACTAGTTTGGTATTCGGTGATACTTCCAATAAAGGAGATGCAATGGGATTGTGTATGTTGTCTATGATGATGTCATACCCGCCCCTTGCAACCTCCGCTATCTGACTCGCTGTGAGGGGGCCGGGGCCGAAGGTGCCGCCTACCTGCAGGCCAAGGTCCTTTGCCAGGAAGACCTGCATTGCATGGCAGTAGACCTTCAGCTTGTCCATGCTTTTTCTTGCCACTGCTTGCTTGCCCTTCTCCACTGTCTGGACATAGTCGTAGACCCTGTCCTCACTGTAGTACTGGCTCTTGAGGGCGGAGGCGATGAGGGCGGCCTGTTTTGTAACGTTCTCTATGCTGTTGTCGGTGGTGATCTGGATCAGGTCCGTATTGGTCTTGCTGATGGAGTCCCCCATGCTCTTCATCATCCGCTCATACCCTGCATAGATGAAATGGTCAGCCTTGTCGATCTTCAGCACAT
>JAVERP010000045.1:0-32749 GCA_034007055.1 Sphaerochaeta sp. | reverse complement strand
AGCAATTGGTAATGTCGTTTGATTGAACCGCCCGGTACCGAACGGTATGCCGTTGGTGGTGTGGGAGGTTGGGGCCGTGAGGCCCCTGCCTACCCGATTTGGGGACAGTGGTTGGAAAAACGTACAGTTGAAAATCAGAACGGTATATATTTTTCCGATAGACTCTCAAGCGGATAGAAGCAATAAGTAAAAACCAGCATATTGGTAAAAAAAAAGTGGGGTTGCTTCCAACTCCACTTTTTTTGTCTCTATGAGAGGATGATGCTACTCGATGATCGCCAGGATGTCCTTCATGCTGAGAATCAGGTACTCCTCTCCATCAGCCTTGACTGATGTTCCGGCATACTTGTCGTGCATGACCTTGTCGCCGACCTTTACAGTCATCTTTACCTTGTCGGTCCCTTCACCTACTGCAAGAACGCTCCCGATCTGGGTCTTTTCCTGTGCAGTCTGGGGAATGTAGATTCCGCTGGCGGTCTTCTCTTGGACCTCTTCGATTTTCACTAATACCCTGTCTGCCAATGGCTTGATTTTCATGTGTATCTTCCTCCAAACAATGATTGCGGTATGTTGCGCGAAGCAATGCCTTCGCCTGTGATAATATAGTGAATAACATCCCAAGTGGCAAGGACCTTTGTGCGATTACCTGTTTCATGGAAAAATTTGCCTTTTTCTCCGGTTGTGAGTAAGGTTGTCACGCTTGCTGTGCAAAGTGTGCGCAGTGTGCAATATTCTGTTTTGGGCACTTGCCGCTACGCAAAGCCATGACTATATTTAGACCGGATGAACGAGGCATCCTACTATGGATAGTGCAAAAGAAAACAAGACTGAGCTGATGAAGCCGACTCCTCCAAAATTCCTCCCTGAGAACCCTACACTGGAAGAGCTCTGGCAGTACTTTTATGAGATGGCATACCTGTTTGCACGGTCAAAGAACCTGGTCAGTTCCTTGGGCTGCTACACTGATGCATTTCTCATCAGGGGCAAGGCTGCGCACTCTGCCGACAAGGACTGGCTGGATTTCTTCAGGCGCCAGTTCGCCATCTACCTGATGGGCAAAAAGAGGATCAGCTGCACCTTGTGCGAAGGGGACATGATCCATGATTTTCTCAAGGAGGAGTATGAAGCTATCAGAGAGGCCCTTGAAGCGAGCGAGCTGCCTTTCCATACGGAGAACCTTGCCTCCTGGTTTGCTTCCCTTGAGTTCGATTTTCCCTGGTGCATGGACGAAGATGAGTCGGATTGCGCCTTTGGATAAGGGATAGTGGTCGAGTTGGGTCATATTGTCTCGATATTCTTGTGAATTGTTTTCTGTGGGTCGTTTTGATACTAAAAGGGGCGTTTTCTTTGAAATACTAGGATGAAATCGAGAATTATGAGGATTATTGTTTAATCATAATATATTAAAGCATTCTAACACAACATAATACCTATTTATTGTCTCAAGTTGGCACGCTATGTGCAGTTACCTATACATAACCCATGGAGGCAACTGCACATGAAAACAAATAAGACTATGTTGAATAATAAAAGAGATATCTATGACGATGCTAACATCCTTACCCTCTACCTGAAGGATATTAATAAAATCCCCTTGCTTACCAAGGAAGAGGAGTTCAGCCTAGCAAAACGTGTTGTTGAGGGTGATGAGTTTGCCCGCAAGAGGATGATTGAAGCTAACCTTCGTTTTGTGGTGAACGTTGCTAAGAAATACCAGAACCAGGGCTTGCCCCTTATCGACCTTATCAATGAAGGGAACATCGGTCTGATGACCGCCCTGGAGAAATTTGACCCGGACAAGGGATACCACTTCATCAGCTATGCTGTGTGGTGGATAAGACAGTCAGTGATGAAGGCGATCAACGAGAAGAGCAGGGCAGTGCGCTTGCCCCTGAACAGGACCAACGAGCTCTTGCAGATTCAGAAGGCGCAACGCTCACTGATGAGTGACAACAGCACCGAAGATCCCACTGCAGAGGACATAGGTGCCCTTACAGGCTTCGATGCAGAGCATGTGAACAACCTGTTGAGCATCAGTCGCGAGCTGGTCAGCCTTGATGCCCCTGTCTTCAACGACACCGGCAGCAGCAGTATCGGAGATTTCATCGAGGATGACTCGCGTTCTCCAGAAGACTCCCTTATGGAAGTCGCCCTGAAGGAGGACATCAGTGCCCTGTTGTCTACCCTCAGCGACAAGGAGAGGGAGATCATCGAACTCAGGTTCGGCCTCGAAGGAAAGATCCCCATGTCCCTCAAGGAGATCGGGGAGATCTACAACCTTACCAAGGAAAGAATCCGCCAGATAGAGAAAAAGGCCCTGGAGAGATTGAGAGTCCCTCAGATGAGCCAGATGCTTGAGAGCTACATTGCGTAACTAACACCCCTCGTGGTGTGATTAAGATATATGAGAAGAGGCCGGTCAGCGAAAGTTGTCCGGCCTTCCTTAGTTAGTCCCCAAAGGCAATCTTTCCCCCCATTCTCATTTCCTCTCAGCCCTGTAGAGCCAGGGCTCTAGTACAATCAACTGAATTCCATAGAGAGCAGAATCCCCATTGTTTGCCACTAGAAAAAACTATTCAGTCATGGCCGTATCCTTGTTGCCAAATCCTTTCTTTCGAGCGGGATGCCAAACAGGGCAAAGATCGCCCTCTGAGCCTTGGTCGGTACCGAATGGAGATCTTCATGGATGCCCTCACCATGGAACTTGGCATAGGAGGCTACCTGCTTCAAGATCAGGGTGTGGTTCACAGGACCTCTCTCCTGTGCTGGCATTGTGGCTATGAAACGCTTCATCTCGTAGGTCACAACCAAGGTCAGAACGTGTAGGAAGAGCCTTCGCTCCATCCTATCCTCTGCATGGACTCCTAAGAGGGAGCAATCCATGGGATTCTTCAGATCATTGAAATGGAGTTCAGCTTCGCCGTGCCAGTGAAGATGGGAGAGCGCCTTGGGTACATCCATCTCACCGGTGGAGATGATCACCCGATAGCCACAGCACCCACTGATATAAGCCCCCTTCCGCTGTGGATTCAAAAAACTGGTTGTACAACCCCACACGACTTGTGAGGGGTTTCCCATGATCTAGATCATCCTGGCATTGTTTCAGGGTTCTCATCAGGTGCCCTATCTCCCTCTCCTTTTTCAGTGCATGATACGAGAGATGGACCCATTTCTTTTCCTATTGGATGGTCAGGGCGTAGATGATGGAAGCTTTGCCCTCGGGTGCGATCAGGTTGGCAGGGCGCTGCAGATCCCCCCGGTGGGTTTCAATGAATGCCTTTTGTCCTGGGATGTTGGAAGGTCTTCCATGGTGTAGGTATGGTTTGCATCGGTAAGGAGCTGCAAGGCCACTTCGCTATAGTCCCTGCTGTCCAAAAGGAGATGGGCATCCTTGACCTGTAGCCCCTCAAGTTCTTCTTGGATAGATTCCAGGACAACCTGGTCGGTTACGCTTGCCGGCAGCTCCGCACACCAGAGCGGTGTATAGGTTTCATCACTGCACAGCAGTACGATGTGGGTCAGCTTCTGACCTTGGTATAGGTAGGGATTGTCCTTGGCATAGGAAGAAATGCTGGAGATGCCGAGCAGAAGTCTCTTGGTTTTCTCCTGCTTCCTTGCTATCCATGCCTTGTAGAAGGTATCTTGCACCTCCTTGTCCAAAGAGGTGAGTAGGTCCGTGATCCTCTCTGCACTGAGGGAAAAGCCGCTGGGGTGCCGCTCAGCAAGCCACTGCGGGGCATAGCAGAGGGGCCCCCCTTCACAGACAGATGTCCTCATAGAGGTAGGTTGTCTTGGCTTTCTTGTTATATATCTGGATGATCTTAGGTTTCTGCTCTGATTCATGCATGAGTACTTAGTCACTGTGCTTGGGGCAAAAGTCAACCGAACTCTTTTGCACTCTCCACCATCACTGAACTTTTTTTACTCTCTGGCATCACTCATTCTGTTCTCCAAGCTGATAGCTGTTGAAAAGAACACAACTCTAAAGAACACTATATTCTAGTAAGAGAAACGGTGGGCTATGAGAAGATAGGGGAGGTTACACAAGTGAATACAGGGTAGGGGTGACACCAATCAAAGTTTTCCAGTAAAAAACGTTACAGAACATTGCAAAATAAGTAAGCAATAACAAAGAGAACAAGTCACCGATAGAGCGTATCGGTGACTTTTTCTCTTTGTTCGTATGTTTGCCTAGGACTACAGGCGCGTCGAGCTGCCGATATATCCCATATTGTAGGAGATGTTGGCTGTGCACTTCATCACCAGAGGCGCCATGATCTCAGGTCTCATCTCTGGGTGCTGGGCAAGTATCCATGAGGTGCTTACTGCAGCTATCACCTGGCCGCGATAGTCATAGACAGGGGCGGCCACACAGTTGATGGCTGGCTCTGCTTCCTGGTCATCCAAGGACCAGCCTCTCCGCCTGCACTCCCGGATATCCTGCAGGAGGCTCTCTATGTTGGTGATGGTGTTGGGCCCTTTCCTTTCGAAGGTCTCATTTTTCAGCAACAGCCTGATCTCGTCATCACTGAGGCCCATAAGCAGGGATTTGCCCAAGGATGTGCAGTACAGCGGCTTGGACTGGCCGATGATCGCATACTTGCGCAGGCTGTTGATCTGCTCCTTGTTGTCGATATATACCATTTTGTCCCCCTGCCTGATGGCAAGGAAGACCACGTTGCCTGTGTTGACCGACAACTCCTCCATAAAGGGGGAGCTCTCTGTCTTCAGCTCAAGGCCGTTGAGATAGTGGCTGCACAGGGCTATGAAGCCCGGCCCGAGACGATATCTGTTGTTATCAGGGTTCTTGCGAACAAATTCCCTCTGAATCAGTACGCCCAGTAGGCGATGAGCTGTGCTTTTGGGAAGGTCGAGCTTCTCCGTAATCTGTGCAAGCGTTGCTCCGTTCTGTTCTGCTGAAAGGAATTCTAAAATATCAAAGGTCCGATCGACGGACTGTACTTTCAAGACTGATGACACCTTGATGCCTCCTCTGGTTAATATATTCTATTTAAAAGGTATTGACAACTCCTAAATGAGCCGTATAATGAAATAGTGTTCCATGATATGGGATTTATGTATGATATATGACTAAAAATGCATATATCCCCTGAAAAAACTCATGGAAATGATATGGAGTTCCATAATGTGGGACAAATTCAGGAGGAATCGATGAAAAAACTGGTATTGTTAGCACTCTGCGTGCTGCTGCTCACCCCATTTTTGTTCTCAGCTGGTCAGGCTGAAGCAAAAGCCGACAAAGTGTATACCCTCAAAGTAGGGCATGCCTCGACAACCGCTGCAACAAGGCACAAGGCTTTGTTGACCTTCAAGGAGTATGTTGAAAAGGAATCTGCCGGCAGACTGAAAATTGAAATCTACCCCGCAGCAACCCTTGGCAATGAGAACGACATGATCGAGGCCATGAAGCTTGGCACCCTTGAGATGTTTGTCGGTGGCGTATTCGCTTCCCAGACTCCCATGTTGGAAATTTATCTCATGCCCTTCTTCTTCCCCACCCAGGCTGACCTGATGAAGGTCTCCCGCAGTGACCTTGGAAAGAGGATCATGGCCTCTGCCGAGCAGTATGGCATCAAGATGCTCGCAGTCGGTGATGGTGGATCCCGCCAGTTCACCAACAACTCGCGCCCCATCAGGACACCTGCCGACATGAAGGGCCTGAAGCTCAGGACTCCTCCCATCGAATCGATCATCAAGAGCATGGAAGCCTTGGGTGCAAACCCTGTCTCCATTCCCTATGGTGATACGTACATGGCCCTGAAGACCAACGTAGCTGATGGCCAGGAGAACCCCCTTGCCAACATCGGCGACATGAAGTTCTTTGAAGTCCAGAAGTATATGACCATGATCGACTACCAGTTCCATCCCGAGCCCATCGACATCGGCCTGGACATCTGGAACAAGCTTCCTGCCGACCTGCAGAAGATTGTGCAGGATGGTGCATGGATCTTCACCGAAGAGCAGAACAGGCATAGAAGGGAGCTCAATGACTACTACTACGACATGATCGTAAAGGGTGGCATGCAGGTCTACAAACCAACAGCTGCCGAAGTTGATCTGTTCAAGAAGGCTTGTGAGCCCGTATATGACTATTTCGTAAAGAAGGGTGTCTTCTCCCAGGCTGACCTGGATGAGATGCGTGCGATTGTAAGCAAGTAACTGTATGGATGGCCCGCCCTTTCATAGAGGCGGGCCTCTATCTGGTCTGAGTGAAAGAGTGGTTTAATACGCATGAAAAAGAGTGGTTCGTATGAATAAATGTATATTGGGTATCGACAAGTTTCTGTCGATTTTAGGCAAAGCTCTCGTTGGAATTCTTGCTGTTGGAGTCATCGTATCGGTTATCTTACGCTACGTATTCTCCATTGCATTCGTTTCGTCAGAAGAGTTGCTGACTATGGTCTTTGTCGCAACGACCTTCTTTGGCGCCGCCTTGGGACTGCGTGAAGGTGAGCACATTGCTGTGAATAACTTTACCGCCATGATGCCTGACAAGCTCAAGAAGCTATGCAGCATACTCACAGAAGTTTTTATCATCATAGTATCTGCTGTCATGATCTATTTCAGCATTCGCATGATCCAGAAAGTAGGCTCTGTCGTCTCTCCTGCAACCGGGATTGCACGGGGGTATTACTACAGTCTCATGCCTGTCTCGTTTGTGATCACCATCTTCTACGCCGTCGTCAATATCCTGAAACTCTACATGCATATCGAAGAGCCGGTCAAAGGGTATAAGGAAGATTTTGAGCTTGGCATGGA
The DNA here is from genome assembly GCA_034007055.1 of Sphaerochaeta sp. Taxonomy (GTDB): domain Bacteria; phylum Spirochaetota; class Spirochaetia; order Sphaerochaetales; family Sphaerochaetaceae; genus Sphaerochaeta. The sequence goes on along the minus strand of JAVERP010000045.1, from coordinate 25,969 downwards.
AGTCATGGAAGGAGATGCGTAATGGAACTATCGATGATGTTTTTCGGTCTTATAGTCTTGCTTGTCATTGGAGTTCCCATCGGGTATGCCATCGGCAGCTCCGGACTTCTCTACATGCTCCTGACCAATCCAGGTTTTCTGATGACATTCCCCCAACGCGTCTGGTCGGGTACGGAGAGTTTCATCATTATCGCAATGCCCCTGTTCATGTTGACCGGGGAACTGATGAATCATAGCGGTCTTACCCGCAGGCTCATAGACTTCTCCATGTTGCTTGTCCGTCCCTTCGGCGGTGGCCTTGGTGAGGTGAACGTTGTTTCATCCATGATCTTCGGAGGCATCTCCGGCTCCTCCGTAGCCGATACCTCGGCATTGGGAAGCATCCTTATTCCTGATATGGTCAAACAGGGGTACCCTAAGAAATTTGCTGCAGGCATTACCGTAGCATCCTCCACCATCGGCATGATCATACCCCCGAGCGTCCCCATGCTCATGTACGCCATGGTCAGCGGAGCATCTGTCGGAAAGCTCTTCCTTGCCGGTCTCATTCCCGGAATTCTGGTCGGTGTCACCCAGCTTATCCTCACCTATGGCATATCCCGTAAGAAGGGCTACCATCCTAAGAAAGAAAAGATAGATGTCGCAAGTGTCCTCAAGATCACCAAGGATGGCTCTCTTGCATTGATGATGCCGGTCCTCATCATTGTTACTGTTACCTTTGGCATTGCGACAGCGAGTGAATCGGCTGGAATAGCAGTTCTGTATGCAGCTATCCTGGGATTTTTCGTCTACAGGGAGTTGAAGTGGAAGGAGGTGGGCAACGCCCTCAAGAAGACCTTCATGATGAGCAGCTCCATCATGATCATCGGTGGCTTCACCATGATCTTCACCTGGATCCTTGCTGTTGAGCAGGTTCCTGTGGCAATTGGAACCTTCCTGATCAACTCGAACATTCCTACATGGATGGTGTTCCTCTTCTTGGATATCATCATCCTCCTGTTGGGGACTTTCCTTGATGTCACCCCCTGTATCCTGCTTATCAGCCCGATACTGCTTCCGGTGATGCAGCAGTTCGGCATGAGCGACCTGCAGTTCGGGGCGATTATCATCGTAGGCCTCGCCATTGGGCTGGTCACCCCTCCTGTAGGTATGTGCCTCAACGTGGCGAGCAAGATTTGCAATATGGAGATTGTTGAGATATTCAAGGGAGCACTTCCCTTTATCATCTGTAACATCATCGTATTGCTTTTGATTACATTTATTCCTGGCTTGAGCACATGGTTGCCATCCTTGATGGGATGACAGGGGAGTTCTATATGACACTGCGCGAACGAATGAAAAATGGCCCGGTATTTGGCATCACCTGCTTTACAGCAGCTGCCTGTGCCGTCGAAGCAATAGGAGCCTGGGGGTATGACTTTGTCTATCTCGATCTTGAGCACTGTCCTCTTGATGGCCCCAACAATATGGAGAAGCTCATCATGGCGGCCAGGCTTGCCAACATCCCTTCGGTGGTCAGGGTCACCGGTACCGATGAGGTGGAGATTCGCAAGGTCCTTGAGATGGGTGCCGAAGGTATCGTAGTGCCTCATACCCGGACAAAGAGCGATGCAGAAGATATGGTCAGAGCTGCCAAGTTCCCCCCCATGGGAAGACGTGGTGGTGAGTCCAATGTTCGTAGCGCAGGCTTTGGCGGCCCTGGCTTCTCATGGTCCGACTATGTGGCAAAGAGCAATTTAGAGACAATGATCATCCCCATGGACGAGGATTTTGAGTTTACCGACAACCTTGATGAAATCCTTGATGTGCCTGGCGTCGATGCAATTAACTTCGGGCCCATCGACTACTCGCTCTCCATCGGAGCGAAGGTAGGCTATGCAACTGAGGACCCCCGGGTCGCTGATGCGTACAAGAAATTGGCCGAGGGTTGTAAGAGGCGAGGCATTGGCGTCATGTGCCCTGTTGTTCCTGGAACAAAGGAGAACATTGAAGCGGCGATTGGAAGAGGCATCAACATGTTGATACTCGGAAATGATATGTACCACCTGCAACAGGCATTGAAGACTATGAAGCAAGATGCCATTGATCCTATCAGGGGTAAAAACTACAATCAATAACTAAGGAGTTATACACATGGATATTCGTTATTCAACCGGAAAAGAAGCATTCAAGAGAATGACCACAGAAGAGATTCGCAATGAATTTCTCATCACCGACATCTTCAAGGAAGATGATGTGACCGGAGTCTATTCTCACATCGACCGTATCGTCACCATGGGTGCAATGCCTGTACAGAAGAAACTCGACCTTGAGATGAACATCAATGCAATGGCTGACTTTGGAGTTGACTTCTACTTGCAGAGGCGCGAGCTTGGCATCATAAACATCGGCGGCGACGGCATCGTCGAAGCTGACGGCGTTTCCTATGATATTGTTAACCTCGACGGACTCTACCTGCCTATGGGAACCAAGAAAGTCTTGTTCTCCAGCAAGGATTCCTCAAAGCCCGCCAAGTTCTATATGAACTCAACGCCTGCCCACCACGCTTTCCCCGCCAAGCACATCGTGTTTGCCGATGCAAAGCATGTGCCAGCAGGTTCTGCAGAGATGAGCAACGCGCGCGTGATCAACCAGTACATTCACCCGGACGTACTGGATACCTGCCAACTCTCCATGGGCCTTACCCAGCTTGAGAAGGGCAGCGTATGGAACACCATGCCAGCTCACTCCCATGAGCGCAGGATGGAAGTCTACTTCTACTTTGACATCCCCAGTGACCAGACCCTGTTCCACTTCATGGGCGAGCCTCAGCAGACAAGACACGTCGCAGTGCACAATGAGCAGGCTGTCATCAACCCATCATGGTCGATCCATAGTGGTGCAGGGACGAGCAACTATACCTTCATCTGGTCAATGTGTGGTGAGAACCGCACCTACACCGATATGGATGCCATCAAGACAGAAGATTTGAGGTAGGAGCGTCATATGGATCACAAAGATATGTTATCCCTCAAGGGAAAGGTAGCCTGGGTAACCGGCGCTTCCTATGGAATCGGTTTTGCCATTGCCAGTGCCTATGCACAGGCAGGGGCAAAGATCGCCTTCAACGACATCAACCAGGACCTGGTCGACAAGGGCCTGGCTTCCTACAAGGAGGCCGGCATCGAGGCAAAGGGCTATGTGTGTGACGTCACCGACGAGAGCGCCGTCATCAGGACAAACGAGCAGATCACAGCCGACCTGGGGTCAGTGGACATCCTGGTGAACAACGCCGGAATCATCCGCCGCACCCCCATGCACGAGATGAAGGTCTCTGACTGGCGCCTGGTCATCGACATCGACCTTACCGCTCCCTTCATCGTGGCGAAGGCTGTCCTTCCTGCCATGATGGAGAAGAAGAGCGGCAAGATCATCAACATCTGTTCGATGATGAGCGAGCTCGGACGGGAGACCGTCAGTGCCTATGCAGCTGCCAAGGGTGGGCTGAAGATGCTTACACGCAACATCTGCAGTGAGTACGGCAGGCACAACATCCAGTGCAACGGCCTTGGACCTGGGTATATCGCCACACCTCAGACCGCACCTTTGCGTGAGAAGCAGGCCGACGGCTCACGTCATCCCTTTGACAGTTTCATCATCGCCAAGACTCCCGCCGAGAGATGGGGAACCCCTGAGGACCTCACCGGCCCGGCTCTGTTCCTGGCTTCCGGTGCCTCTGATTTTGTCAACGGACATGTCCTGTATGTTGATGGTGGCATCCTCGCCTACATCGGCAAACAGCCCTAAGTACAGGCTTTTGCCCTTGCAGCCTCCCTTTTTTCGAGTGAATCGAACAAAAGGGAGGCTTTTTCTTGTTTTGCTTCTATATATAATTACAGGAAACTGTTGTGGTATACCTCTGTTCAGATAAGAAAAATTTCACTTTTCTTAAGATTATTCGGCAATACAGAGGGAAACCTATACAACCAAGCAAAGAAGGGTTTGCCTTCTTGGTGACTTGCGAAAATTGAAATATTGTTTCAAATTCAAAATAGTCAAATATTTATCTAATAAGCAATTGGAACTCATAAATTACTATTTGGCCAAGATTTTCATTGACACTTGCCCTGCTAACAGCTAGGATTTTAACGTCTATACGAAGAAAAAGAAAAGAGGAGTCAATTATGGCTAAGAAGAAACCCAAGTATGTCTATTTTTTTGGCTCCGGAGATGTAGATGGAACCTCCCAGATGAAGGATATTCTCGGTGGCAAGGGCGCTAACCTTGCAGAGATGACCAGCATCGGGCTTCCAGTACCTCCGGGCTTTACCATCAGTACCGAAGCGTGTGCGTATTACAGCGCAAACAATGAGACGTATCCCGAAGGGATGAAAGAAGAGGTGCTTGAAAACCTGGCAAAGCTGGAAAAAAAGATGGGTGCCAAACTTGGGGATGCGAAGAATCCCTTGCTTGTATCGGTTCGCAGTGGGGCCGCCTCATCCATGCCGGGCATGATGGATACCATCCTCAACCTCGGCCTTACCCCCACCTCCGTGCAAGCCCTGATAGCAAAGACAAACAACGCCCGTTTTGCATGGGACAGCTACCGCCGGTTCATCCAGATGTTCGGTGATGTCGTCATGGGGGTCCCCCACCATGAGTTTGAGACAACGCTCCATGACATGAAGGAAGCCAAGGGTGTAACCCTTGATACCGACCTTGACAGCGCCGATCTGCAGGACCTGATCGCCCGGTATGAAGTGATCTACAAGCGGTATACCGGGGAGTCTTTCCCTACCGATCCCCTTGACCAGCTCTTCAAGTCGGTCAATGCCGTATTCCACTCATGGAACAACGAAAGAGCTAAGAAGTACCGCCAGATGAATGACATCCGCGGCCTCTTGGGAACAGCTGTAAACATCCAGAGCATGGTATATGGAAACATGGGCGATACCAGTGGTACTGGAGTTGCTTTTACGCGTGACCCCTCCACCGGTGATAACAAGTTCTACGGTGAGTACCTCATGAACGCCCAGGGTGAGGACGTTGTGGCCGGCATCCGGACACCAAAGACGATTGATACCCTCAAGGACGTCAACCCTGGTGTCTATCAGCAGCTGGTTGATATCCGTTCCAAGCTGGAAAAACACTACCATGACATGCAGGACGTAGAGTTCACCATCCAGGAAGGGACGTTGTACATGCTGCAGACCCGTAATGGCAAGCGCACTGTGTTCAGCTGGCTTCGCACCCAGGTGGATATGGTCAATGAAGGGCTCATCACAAAGGAGACGGCGGTAAGCCGGGTCCCTTCAAGTGAGTTCGGCAAGCTTTTTGCCCCAGTCCTTGATATCAAGAGCATCCGAGACCAGGGTCTTACTGAGATAGCAAGCGGCCTGAACGCCTCCCCCGGCGGAGCTTCCGGTCAGATCTACTTCACTGCTGCCAAAGCGGAGCAGATGGCTGCAGAGGGTAAGGATGTCATCCTGGTCCGCTCTGAGACCAGTCCTGAGGACATTGGCGGTATGGCCATCTCCAAGGGTATTGTCACCAGCCGGGGCGGTATGACCAGCCATGCAGCGGTCGTAGCGAGAGGGATGGGATGCCCTTGTGTCTCCGGAGCCGGCGACCTTCGCATCAACGAGGCTAAGAAGTTTGTCGAGGTGAACGGCATGAGGCTCAACGAAGGGGACTACATGTCCATCGACGGCTTCACCGGAGCCATCTACGCTTCCAAGATTCCTGTAAAGGCCTCTGAGATTGTGCAAGTGCTCAATGGAAACATGAAAGAGTCTGAGTCCACAATTTTCCAGGACTACAAGACGTTCATGGGCTACGTGAATGAGTTGAAGACCCTTGGGGTCTATGCAAATGCCGATTCTCCCACAGATACCAAGATGGCTGTCGCACTCGGTGCCGAAGGTATCGGGCTTTGTAGGACTGAGCATATGTTCTTTGGTGGAAACCGCGTCATGTTGATTCGTAAGATGATCCTGGCCAACAACGTTGTGGAACGGGAGAGGGCACTTGCTGAGCTGCTTCCCATGCAGCGCAAGGACTTTGAGGAGATCTTCACCGAGTTGCACGGCAGACCTGCCACCGTTCGCCTGCTCGATCCTCCCTTGCATGAGTTCCTCCCCAATGACCACACCAGCCGCCACGAACTGGCTTTGCAGATGGGTATCACTGTCGAGGAAGTTGCACAGAAGACTGCCTCCCTGCACGAGTTCAACCCGATGCTCGGATTCCGTGGTTGCCGTCTGGCCATCATCTATCCTGAGATCCTGAGGATGCAGGTAAGGGCTATCATCGAAGCTGCCATCAATGTGAAGCGCAAGGGCTTTGTGGTGCACCCTGAGATCATGATCCCCCTGGTAGGTCACTACAAGGAGTTCGTATTCTGCAAGAAGGTCGCCCTTGAGGTTATCGAGAACATCTTTGATGAGCAGGGAATGAAGATCGAGTACAAGATCGGTACCATGATCGAAGTTCCCCGTGCTGCAATCACTGCAGATGAGATCGCCGTCGAAGCTGAGTTCTTCAGTTTCGGTACCAACGACCTTACCCAGATGGCCTGTGGCTTCAGCCGTGATGATGCCGCCTCGTTCCTCGGTCCCTATGTCAATGACACTGACAAGCAGTTCTATGACTACGACCCGTTTGCCACCATTGATTTCGATGGGGTTGGCAAGCTGATCCAGATGGCCGCTAAGCTTGGAAGGAAGGCTAATCCTGAGATCAAGCTGGGTATCTGTGGCGAGCATGGAGGAGACCCCAAGAGTATCGCATTCTGTAACACTGTAGGCTTGGACTATGTCTCATGCTCTCCTTTCCGTGTTCCCATCGCTCGCCTCGCTGCAGCACAGGCTGCCATCATTGCAAAGAACAAGAAAAAGAACTAGCAATGAAGCAATGCAAGTAAGCAAAATGGCACGTGCATTGTAAAGTAGAAGTAGTGAGCAACCCCCGGACTGAGGTCTGGGGGTTGCTGTATGGGAGCTGTAGCAACCATTTCACTAATGGGGAGTGGACGATCAACAAGAGCAAGTTTCTGATGGGAAATATGTTCCCGTTCGGGAATGTCTATGCAAAAATACAGATGCATTATTAACCTATTCCCGAGCGGGAATATTACATTAACAGTATGAAACGTATTGAAAACAGTAATCATATTGGCACTCTTGTTCTTGCTCGGCGAAAGGAGCTTGGACTCACACAGAAAGAAGCAGCCGGCCTCTGTGGTGTCGGAAATCGTTTTTGGTCAGAACTTGAAAATGGTAAAGAGACCCTTCAGCTGGGCAAAGTCCTATCTATTCTCTCTCGTTTGGGCATATACCTTACAGCAGAGCTGCGATCATGAACCTTGTTGTCCTAGAAGACGGAACGAGGGTAGGCCTCCTTGCGGGCAGTGCTGATAGGGGAGTACTTTTCAGCTGTGATAGGGAGTATCTCTCTAGTAATGATGCTAGACCCTTATCCTTGTCTCTTCCACTTCGACCTGAAGAGTTCCCTTCCTTTTTTACAGGGCTTCTCCCTGATGGCAATCTGAAGAGGAAGATTTCAGAATTCTTGCATGTAGCAGAGTCGAGTACCCTCAAGCTCCTCGATATATTGGGAGTGGAGTGTGCTGGTTCTGTATCCCTCATCAATGAGGATGCATACAGTTCCCTTGCAGTGGATCCCAAAGACTCATCCTTCGAAAGCCGATACCGAAGGATAGAAGAATCAGAGCTGTCTGCCATGGTTGACCGGATAATTGACGTCCGTTTCTCATCGGTGTGTGCGTGGTAACATAGTTTTACAGGATCACTGTATGATTTTCTTTCCCACACCAATGATTTTTTCAGTAGCACGGTAATGATGTTTTTCTCAAGCTGACAAAACTAAGCCGTCCCCTAGTATAGTGAAAAGTAGCAACACTTTATCGCTAAAAGGAGACAGCCGATGTCAACTATACCACAGCAGGCAGCAAAAGTGAACAAGAGTATCGGGTTGATATTATACGTGAGCCTCATAGCCCTTAAGGTTGATGCTTGGCTTGATTGCTTCAAATTGTCGTGAATGATGGTAAGGGTAGAAAAACCTCTGAAGGTTGAAGATAAAAAAGGTTGAATAGCTGCCAAACAATGAAAACAGTTGGTTTCAATTCATTGGTGGTCATCATATAAGCCAAAAAAGGGATTCGAACCCTTGACCTGCTCATTACGAGTGAGCTGCTCTACCCCTGAGCTATTTTGGCAGTAAAATCCTACAAAGAATATCTCAAATAGGCTGAAAGGGCAAGGTATCCCAATGAAAAGGTCACTTCCATTCACCAGATTCTCAGAGTTCTTTCTGTTTGGATACCCTTATAAGCTAGTATCAGCTTGTTTTGAAGAGGGTCGGTGGTGTGTAAAAGCATCTTCCTACGTTTTGGAGTGAAAAACAGGTTCAAACCAGTACAATCCTATGCTATCATGAGCGGGCATCTGTAAGGAGCCGCTGATGATTTCATTTCCCATCCTTTTCATTAATCTACTTTCCGTTGTGATGATGCTCACTGTCACCATCACCATTTGGAATATTCGTGATAAGAATGGGGCGAAGCAGCTCTTTTTCGCTTCCCTGTGCATGCTCTTCTGGTCAGTCGGGTCTTTTGCCGATCTTATCTCCCCTGATATGAGGGCAAAGCTACTGTGGAGGAACTTTACCCAGATAGGGGTGTTCTTTACCCCGGTTGCATCACTTTTGTTCGCAATCGTCTATACAGGGATCGGCAATTCGAGGCGAAAGCTCCTGGCTTTTGTTGCCTACACCTTCCAAACCATCGGCATCCTGTTGGTCTGGAGTGATGGGTACCACCACCTCATACGCGAGAGCATCACGGTCCTGAAGACCCCTCTTTCAGAAACCCTTGTCATAGTGCCTACGCTTTTGGCAAAGTTCCTGATCTCAATGAACCTGCTGTTTTCGATCTTTGCTTTGGTGATACTGGGCATTTATGCCCTGAGCACCACCACCGTATCCCGAAAGCAGAGCATGACTGTCTTTGGCGGGATGCTGGTTGCCTCCCTCTACTCTTTGCTCAAGGTGATCATGGGCGAAAGGTTTGCCCAATTGGTTCCCATCTCCGGCATATTTGCCATCTCTGCCCTGTTCATGCTCCTGGGCATCTACCGCTACGACCTGCTTAAGATTGCCCCCCTTGCACGCGAGCAGGTCTTTCACTTCCTAGGCGACGGCATAGTCATAGCCTCTGCGCAAGGCAAGCTCCTTGAGGCCAACCAGGCGGCCCTGACCATGATGGGCCCGACACTTGAGGCCTTGGGCTCCAACCTTGTTGGGGAGGTACCCCTGTGGCATGAGTTTCTCCTCCAAGGCAGGGAAGGGGAGTTCTCCTTTTATCGCGCAGATACCTTCTATAATTGCAGTGTCTATGCGATAAAGGCCGGCAGCGGATCCATTATCGGGACGATCTCCCTGCTTAAGGACAATACAGAACAGAAACGCAAGAATGACCTCTTGCAGATCCGTGCCGAACGTGACGGCCTTACGGGTATCTACAACAGGCAGACCTTTATCGAGAAGGTGGAGAAACGCCTGGAGGGCCCCAAGCAGGAAAAAGCCCTTGTGTATTTTGATATTGATCACTTCAAGCGGATCAATGACAAGTATGGGCATACGGCAGGAGACCAGATGCTGCAGTCTGTAGTTGCCTGTGTATACAGCACCTTGGCTGCTTCTGATATCATGGGAAGGATGGGTGGTGAGGAATTTGCCATCTTCCACCCTTCAGGGAGCATGGAGAAGACCCTTCTCTGGGCGGAGGAGATACGTAGGCAGGTAGAGGAGACCACCCTTCATTTTGACGGCATGTCTGTGTCCTGCACGATTAGCCTTGGGTTGAGCTTTTCAGATAGTGCAGATTTTGACCAGTTGTACCGAAATGCCGATACCCAGCTCTACAATGCCAAACATGCGGGAAGAAACTGTATCCGCCATATACACCTTGATGGAAGAACCCAGTAAGCTTCCTGCGGTGATGCTTTTGCAGGGATATATATATCGGTTGACCTTGTTCTGTATTGTCAGTACGCTATGGAGGAAGAGGGTATATTTTGAAAATAAAAGGTTTATTCAGCCACGCAGTGACCCAGGATGTTGTGATGCTGCTGAACACTCATAGAAGCAAGGTCCCGACACGGGTGGGGGAGAGCTGGCAGCCGGATGTTGCACAGTTTCTTCTTGATATGTTTCCGGACGCACTTGAGTATGGCATGGAACTTAGTGATTTGGCAGAGATGGTCTCTGAAGATGAGTTTGACTTTGATTTCGAGCCTTTTGAAATTTCTGACTTTGATGATGATGAAGAGTACTATGACGATGAGGATGACGACGTATGAACGTCCTAGGCATTGAGACCTCCTGTGATGAGTGCTCTGCTGCCATTGTACGCGATGGCTCTGAGATTCTGAGCAATGTGGTCGCAACCCAGATAGAGCTGCACAAACCCTATGAGGGTGTGGTGCCCGAACTCGCCTCGCGCCTTCATACCGAGTGGATAGCCCAGGTGGTGAACTCTGCCATAGAAAGGGGTGGCATCGGCATTGGGGACATTGATGCTGTTGCCGTGACCAGCCGGCCGGGCCTGCTGGGATCGCTGCTTGTCGGTCTGAACTTTGCCAAGGGCTTTGCAGCTACCCTGGGGGTGCCCTTCATCACCGTGGACCATATACGTGCCCACCTGTATGCATCACAGGTGGAGAAGCCTCTGGCCTACCCCTATCTGGGCATCCTTGTATCAGGGGGGCACACCGTCATCTGCAAGGTCAACGGCTATGATGAGATAGAGGTTCTAGGCACAACCATCGACGATGCGATAGGCGAGGCCTTTGACAAGGTGGCCAAGCACTACGATATGGGCTATCCCGGGGGTGTGGTCATCGACCGCCTCTCCAAGGGCGGCAATCCCCTGGCCTTCCTTTTTCCGGGCAACGCCCTCTCCAAGGGCGACCATCCCTATGACATCTCCTATAGCGGCCTGAAGAGCGCGGTGATAAACCAGCTTGACCAGTTTTGGGATGGAAAGAGTGAGAAGAGTGCTGAGAACATCGCAGCCTCCTTTCAGAGGGTTGCCATAGGAACCCTGATGCGCCGCGTTCGTCTTGCCCTTGCTGATACAGGCCTTACGCGTATCAGCGCAGGAGGTGGCGTTGCCGCCAACTCCCTGCTGCGCAGCGAGCTCACTGCAATGGAGAAAGGCGGCTATGAGGTTGCCTTCCCCTCCCTGAAGCTTTGTACGGACAACGGGGCCATGATCGCCGCCCTTGCACATAGGTATTTGGAAGATGGGGTGCGCTCGGATTTCAGCGAATCAGCGAGTGCCCGAGTTAGTGCATTCAAGAAAAGTTACCCTTAACGAGAGGCTTATGGACACACAGTATGATTTGGACAACGTGATTCGAAAGGTACCCGATTTTCCGAAACCGGGTGTTCTCTACTATGACATTACCGGCATCCTTGCGGTTCCTGCTGCCTTTACCTATTGTATCGATAGGCTTGAAGCCCTGTGCAAGGGCAAGAGCATCGATTGCATAGCCGGCATAGAGGCCCGCGGATTCATCTTTGCAGCCCCCCTAGCCGAACGCCTTGGCGTTCCTTTGGTCTTGGTGCGCAAGCTGGGCAAGCTTCCGGGAAAGGCCTACAAAAAAAGCTTTGAGCTCGAGTATGGCTGTGACGTTGTCTGTGTCCAGGAAGTGGACGTTGTACCTGACTCCCACGTCCTGCTTGTCGATGACCTCATCGCGACAGGAGGTACTTTGGAAGCCGCCGCCGCCATCTTTGAAGAGAATGGGGCGAAGGTTGAAGGGGTCCTTGGGGTGATAGGCTTGCCTTTTCTGAACTATGAGAAGGTGCTCCACAAGTATCCTGTCGATGTTTTGGTGGAATATGATGCTGAATAGTGGGGATTTCTCAAACCCCACTTGACAAAACCTACCCATTTCCGTATCCTACCACAGGATTTGAAATTGGGATGTAGTGTAACGGTAACACTGCAGATTCTGGTTCTGCCTTTGGGGGTTCGAGTCCCTCCATCCCAGGTCATGGTTCCTTCGTCTAATGGTTAGGACAGGAGATTCTCAGTCTCTAAATAGGGGTTCGATTCCCCTAGGAACTAAAATGTAAGAAGGGGCAGCCTTGAAGGTTGCTCTTTTTTTTCGCTATACTACCCAAAAGGAAACATAGAGATGATTACCGCTTCAAACATAGGCCTTTCATACGGAACTCAGGTTCTGTTCAAGGAAGTCAACATAAAATTCAACGCAGGCAACTGCTATGGCATCATTGGGGCCAATGGTGCCGGCAAGTCTACGTTCCTGAAAATCCTTTCCGGTGAGATCGAGCCCGATACCGGGGACGTCATCATCACCCCAGGAGAGCGCATGGCTGTCCTCAGGCAGGATCACTTTGGCTTTAACGACTATACCGTACTTGAGACCGTGATCATGGGCTATGACCAGCTCTACGCTGTCATGCAGGAGCGCGACCTCATCTATGCAAAGGAAGACTTCACCGAGGAGGACGGCCTTCGTGCCGCTGAACTTGAAGGTGACTTTGCCGACATGGGAGGTTGGGAGTCCGAATCACAGGCAGCTCAGATGCTCGATGGCCTGGGCATCGCCACTGAACTGCAGGAAAAGAAGATGCGCGACGTTGAGGACAACATCAAGGTGCGTGTCCTCCTGGCCCAGGCCTTGTTCGGCAACCCCGACATTCTCCTTCTGGATGAACCGACCAACCACCTTGACCTTGAGTCCATCCACTGGCTTGAGGATTTCCTTGCCAACTTTGACAATACTGTCATTGTAGTAAGCCACGACCGTCACTTCCTCAATACCGTCTGTACCCATATTGCCGACATTGACTTTGGCAAGATTCAGCTCTTCGTAGGAAACTATGACTTCTGGTACCTTTCCAGCCAGCTGGCAGGAAAGCAGAGCAAGGACGACAAGAAGCGCCGCGAGGAGAAGATCGCCGAACTGAAGGAGTTTATCCAGCGCTTCTCATCCAATGCATCAAAGGCCAGGCAGGCTACCAGCAGAAAGAAGCTCATAGACAAGCTGACCATTGACGACATCAAGCCCTCCTTGAGGCGCTTTCCCTACATTGCCTTCAAGCCCCTTCGCGAACCAGGAAAGAACATCCTTGAGGTGAAGGGCCTGACCAAGGTCGTGGACGGGGTCAAGGTTCTGGACAATTACTCCCTGGTCCTCAATGGTGGGGATAAGGTCGCCTTTGTAGGCCCTGACCACTTTGCCAAGACACTGCTGTTTGATATCCTGGCCGGACGCATTGAACCGGATGAAGGCACCTATACCTGGGGCGTCACCACCAGCCTCTCCTATTTCCCCAAGAACAACAGCCACCTGTTTTCCGAGCATATCCCCATCACCGACTGGCTCAGGGAGTACAGTGAGGAGAAGGACGATACCTACATCCGTTCGTTCCTGGGCAGGATGCTCTTCAGCGGCGATGAGGCGCTGAAGGACTGTACGGTCCTCTCCGGTGGGGAGAAGGTGAGGTGTCTGCTTTCACGCATGATGCTGGAGCAGTCCAACGTCCTGATGTTCGACGAGCCGACCAGTCACCTTGACCTTGAGGCCATCAGCGCATTGAACGACGGGCTCATTGATTTCAAGGGAATCTTGCTGTTCAACAGCCATGACCACCAGTTTGTCGCCACCATCGCCAACCGCATCATTGAATTGACGCCGAATGGGGTCATTGACAGGGTGATGTCGTTTGAGGAGTATTATCAGGACCCGACCATCAAGGCCCTTCGCAACGAACTGTATGCAGATTCTTCCCATACTGTAGCACTGTAGGAGGCTCTATGCTCATTGCTGTAGACATTGGAAACTCAAATATTGTGATAGCTGTCCATGACGATGAGAAATGGGTGGAGTCATTCCGTATCTATAGTGACCTGAAGAAAACCAGTGATGAGTATTTTGTCGTCTTGGAGAGCCTGTTGACCCATGCGGGCATACGCAAGCAGGATATCAACCGATCGGTGATCAGTTCGGTTGTTCCCAACCTTACCCGATCGGTCCAGAAGAACATCATCCGCTTGTTTGATGTGCAGCCCCTCATGGTGGACAGGTTCATCAACACGGGGCTCAGAAATGATACGATTCCTGTGGAGCTGGGCTCCGACCTGCTGTGCAACCTTGCCCAGGCCCACCACATGCATCCTCACTCACCTGTGATGGTAGTTGACTTCGGCACCGCCCTTACCTTCAGCATGGTGGGATCTGACGGATCGGTGCTCGGTGCCTCCATCGCCCCTGGCCTTGTGACGGCGGTAAACGCCCTCTATGGGAACACAGCACAGCTTCCCCAGGTCGAACTGAGGATTCCTGAAAGGGTCATCGGCAGGAACAGCCAGGACTCCATACGCAGCGGTATCATGTTCGGCTATGCAGGGATGGTCACCTCCCTGATCGAACGAAGTGAGCAGGAGCTCGGCAGCGAGCTCTACGTCATAGCTACAGGGGGCCTCAGCACCACCATAGCCCCCCTCATTGGTCGCATCAACCAGGTCGCTCCCATGCACACCCTTGAAGGGCTGCGCCTCATCGCCACCCTGAACTAGAAGGTAAACAGACCCATCTTCATTATCTGGACGTCCATACCCTCACGCGTGCGTGCGGTTATGGACATTTCCTTTGACCCGACCATGAAGTCAACATGCATCAGGGAAGTGTTGCACCCCGCCTTGTTCAGGCTCTCCTCAGTGGTCAGGCTCGATCCATGGGAGAGGCAGGTGGGGTAGCCGTCCCCGAGCGCTATGTGGCAGGATGCATTCTCGTCTATGAGGATCGAGTCAAAGACAAGCCCGCTTTGGGCGATGGGACTTGACTCATCAACAAGGGCACACTCTCCAATGCGCTTCGTCCCCTCATCGATGGCGAAGAAGGCATCCAGGATCTCTTTGCCCACCTTTGCCGAATACTCCACGACTTTGCCATCCTTGAAGACCAGTCGCACCTCCTCGGTTCTGCTGTTGAGCACCGATACAGGGCGTGTGGTGGTGATGTATCCGTTTGCCCTCATCCTGTCAGGTGTGGTGAATATCTCCTCTGTAGGGAGGTTTGGGAAGAAGGGCGTGCCGTCAGGCAGCGTCTCGCTGCCCCCAAGAAAACGTGCCTGCTCAGTAAAGCCTATGGTGAAGTCAGTTACCGGGCTCTTGAAGTGCAGGCTCTCTATATGCATGGCATCGAGCCTATCCCGCCTCTTTTTCAGCATAAGGCCGTGCTCGTCCCAGGCTGCACAAGGATCCTCGTGGTCAAGGCGCAGGATGGGCTTCAACACCTCAAGCAGGTCAGCTGTAGTCGCATGTTCGCCAAGGACCTGGCGTGCCCACCGGGGGCCTGGGGCCGCGACCACACACCAGGGCAGCTCATGGCGCATGGTCTTCTTCAGTCGGGTAAGGGAGAACTCGCGCTTGGCCGTACCGTAGATCTGGTTCTTCTCCTGGTGCAGTGGCTTATGGTCCAGGCGGTCCTCTGTACTGTCTATCCGTATATATGACCAACCCTCAGCGCACATCTCGTAGTCGAGGCTACGGATGAAGGCGGGTGTGTGTTCAAGTTGCTCTTCATTTTGGGATTCCAAGCGAGTAGCAAGCACATCAAGGTCATCCAGGAGCACCTGCACATAAAGGGCCCCATGACGATAGGCAGCCTTGGAAAGGGCTCTGGCAAAATAGTAGGTGCCAGGTCCTGTCATGATGGCTACACTTTTGTTTTTCTTCAGGTGTATTCCCTTGAGGATAACCAGGTCTGCATAGGTGTCCAGTACGGTCTCATTCATTGCTCGCTCCTATAGTTCACATACTCCGTCATCCATGAGTGAGGTCTGTCTTCCCGCTTCATCGGTGCCCAGTATGGATAGTGAATCGCTTCCTATGGGGATCGCCAGTCGCACAAGCGAACGCGCCAGATGTGAGGCGTCGATCTCTTCGTCACTGCTTTGGTCTGTCAGGGTGCTCAGGGAGAAGCCTCCCAGGATCAGGGCCGTGGTGATCTCGGTGTTGAAATGAGGATGTATCGCCCATCTCAGGTATCTGCTCTCGATGGTGTCGTTATCTGCAAGCGAGATGCCCGAAACCATGCCGGCTCCCTCATCAATGGCAAGGAACGCATCCAGTGCCTCCTCTCCCTTGTGTGCGCTGTAGGAGACTACCTTTCCCTTTTCAATGACGAAGGTTGCCCCTTCCACCACTTTGCCCAACAGGAGGAAGGGCCTCGTTGCGCTTAGCTCCCCTTCGGTTGTGCAGGTGTCAAGCGATGTATGGACATGTTGCATAGGGAGGTTTGGCAGGAAGGTGCGCCCGCTGGATACCGAAGAGCTTCCTCCTGTCCATGTGGTCCTGTCCGCTGTGGTGGTCTGCAGGGAGCACCCATCCCCTTCGATGGCGAGCCCGAGCTTGCCCCTTTTGTTGAGCATCTGCTTGCGGTACTGCAGCAAATTGGCCTGGTCGTGCCAGAACTTCAGGCCGTGGTCATCCTCAAGCCTGTAGATTTTGGAAAAAAGTTGCCACATGTCCTCTTCGGAAGCTGCCTTCCCCAACAGCTGCATAGCCCAAAGGGGACCTGGCAAGGGGATGTTGGCCCAAGGCACTGCAATGCGCCGGTCAAGGAAGACAGGGTCGCTGAGCAGACCGTAGGTGCCGAGCTTGGCAACCTCCTGTGCAAGGGACGATACCCCTTCCTCGGTTACGTAGGGGCAGTTGTCCAGGTCCACGAGGTGGCACATCACGTACCCGGTAACAGGAGGCCTCTTGATCCTGTGTTCAACAGGGTCGAACTCCACAACCTGGGCTATCTTGCCATGGTTGGTCTCCACAATGTTGACGGTCTGCATGGTGGATTCGCACGCCTGGGTAGCCAACATCCTGGCAAAAGCCATGGTGCTGCTTTCAGTGTTTATGGAGAGGGCATCGCCTCTTTGTAGTTTCAGCTGTATTTCTATGATGAGACGGGCGTACCGTCTGAGTGTTTCTTGCATCGTTCCTCCAATTCACCAGTATAGCAAAGAAAACGACATTTGACAGTAATAGTACACAGGAAGAGAGATAAAGTGCAAAAGAATATGCATGCCCGATCTGTATTGATTTCCCTCTAGGGGCTCATGTCAGCTATACTGATATGTAAAATGACTTGATAGGAGTGACTATGCTCACACATGCACAGATGCTGAAACTCAAACGATGGAATACTCCCACCATCTACAACGGCTGGGAGGCAATTACCAAGGCTGAAAGGCTCTCCCTGAGATGCAACAAGGACGAGACCAGGGATTTCATGCCCCAGATGGGTCCTATGATAGGGTATGCGGTCACTGTGAAATGCCAGCCGGGGAACAAGGATCACTACCATGATAGAGCTGCCAAATGGTCTGAGTACCGCCACTACGTCGCTTCACTGCCAGGACCCAAGATTGTGGTGCTGCAGGACCTTGATTCACCGAAGAGCATCATCGGGTCCTTTTGGGGTGAGGTCAATGCAAACACGCATCGAGCCCTAGGATGCATTGGAACTATAACAGAAGGTGCTATACGTGATGTCGATGAGATGACCAATGCAGGGTTCAAGGCCCTGGCTAGAAGGCTCTGTGTAGGCCATGCCTACTCAGTGCCTGTCTCCTGGGCAGAGAGTGTCACTGTCTTCGGTTGTGAAGTAAAGTCTGGAGACCTCATCCATGCTGACAAGCACGGCTTTTTGGTCATCCCTGAAGAGGATCAGGAGCATATTGTTGAGGCTGTCGCTTTCATGGATGAGAACGAATGCCTCACTACCATAGGGGCAGCAAGGCAGAGTGTAGGTAAGAGCTATGCAGAGATCCTTGCCGACCTTGATAGGGCCAGCGTCGAGTTTGGCAGGAATGTAGAGGGGATGAAGAAGAAGTTGGGGCTTTGATACATTGGAAGCAACAATAGTAAAAGTCTGTAATATAACTCTTTTTAGAGACGAATAATATACTATAGTTGTGAGAGTAAGCTCATGCCGTAATCTGTCTTAAGATGAAGAAAGAAGCGGTAGTGGGCACTAGAAATTCTGCAAACATTGCGCAGTCTCAAAAGATTGACAGGTTACAAATAGTTTACATTTCCAAACATTAGAAAGTTAGATTCTCACCATAGAGAAAGTAGATGCTAAAAATATCTAAAGCTGTCCAAATACATAAACCAAAAGTAGGCAATCAGTTTAGTTTTGAACTGAATTCTCAAGGAATGCTAAATTCAGTTTATTTTGTACAACCATTATGATTGCCAATAGGTTTTTGATGTAAAAACACTAGTATATAATGGTCCAACTGTATAGAAATAACATCAAATGGGTATTATATGTTTTATATCCATTAAATCAGATTTAAAAAAAAAATAAAATAATGGATTTAAATATAATTAATATATATAAATAAATAAAAAATATATTTCTTGACATATTCAATATATTATAATAATCTGATATAAACAATAAAGGCGGATGTAAACATTTAGCCAAAAGGAGACCTGTATGAAAAAGCTCGTTTTATTGCTCGTTCTCATTTCATTGCTCTTTGGGATCTACGCCAGTGGTGCGAAAGAATCAACGCAAACAGGAAAACAAACCGTTGTCTTTTGGAATGGGTATACAGGACCGGATAGGCCTGTGTTAGAAGAGCTTGTTAAACAATACAATGCTTCACAAGCTAGTATTGAGATAAAGATGGAGATTATGCCGTGGGATACTCTATTCCAAAAGTTGATGCCTGCGATGATAGCTGGGAATGCTCCTGACCTAATTGCAATGTCTGTTGGCCGTTATGCCGAGTATGCTGAAGCTGGAAAACTTGCAAGTCTCGATGAATATATTGCAAACACAAAAACCCTTGATATTAACAAGCTGGTTCCTGGGATGATTGCAGCTGGCAATTTCAAAGGAAAGCAATATGCTATGCCAATGGCATTTGCTGCTTTGGTAATGTACTACAACAAGACCATGTTTGCCGAAGCTGGTCTTGACCCCAACAACCCGCCTGCCACTCTTGAAGAACTCCAGAAAGCATGGGGGAAGTTGATAAAGAAGGATGCTGCCGGCAATGTTACACAATATGCACAAGCGATTGGTGTGAAAGCTACAGTTCCTATGATACCAGTTTTCATGTGGATGTATGGTGCTGATTATATCATTGATGGAAAAAGTGTGCTCAATTCTTCAGACGCCGTCGCCGCCATGAATTTGTTGCAAAAGGCGTTTGCTCAGGGGGTCTCTCCTGTTGGCCTTACTGGCCAGGAGTCAGACAATCTGTTTGCAGCCGGAAAAGCTGCTATTGAATTCAACGGGCCATGGGCTATCAATGGATTTAGAGGTGCTGGCATTGATCTTGGTATTGCAGAGGTTCCATCTGGTCCAAAAGGGCACAAGACTTGGGGCGGAGATACAGTATTGACTATCACAAAAGATTCCAAAGTTAAGGATGCTGCATGGGAATTCATAGAATTTTGGAACTCCACTGAAACTCAGCGTACGTGGGCTCTCAAAGTTGGATTCCCTCCAACTAGAACTGATATGGCTGGTGACACCGCTTTGACCAACGGAAATCCAGACATCATCTACTTCCTTAAATCAGCTCCTTATTCTGAACTGTTTATGGCTGATGAGCCAAAAGCTGGAAGAATTGATAATGAAGTTTTAGTTCCCCTGTATGAATCTGTAACCCGTGGGACTAAGATTCCAGAAGTTGCACTCAAAGAGGCTCACACAAAACTTACTGCATTGCTTTCTGAGTAACTAATTCTCCATCATGTCCTTGTAGTCGAGGGCATGATGGATATAAATAATGTTCGTTAAGACATTATTCACACTTAACTTTTACTGTCAAATTATAATTAAGGGGTATTTTGAATTTTGAATTACGTTGGAAATCGTTTGATATTTTAAAAGAGTATAGAAGAAATACTAATTGTAAGGGTAGGGATAGTGTGCGAAAGAAAACAATTGAAAAGACCATAGCATTGGCAGGAATTCGAATGGTAGCACCATCAATGATAATTATCGGGGTATTTATTCTCTTTCCGATTGTTCAATCTTTTTGGATGAGTCTGCATGATTGGAATATCTTGCGTAACACGAAGGTGTTTCTAGGATGTAAAAATTATGTGAAAGCTTTTGCTGATGAACGATTCCTTAATGCAATGAAAAACACCATTGTATATACAGTTTCGTATGTTCCAATTCTCATCTTTACGGCTCTCTTTGTTGCAGTATTTATAAACTACAAGTTTTCTGGTGCTGGGTTTTTCAAGAGCCTGCTTTTTATGCCTGCAATAACCTCTATGGCTATAATCGCAATTATTTTCCGTTTTTTATTGGATGGTGATATTGGACTTATCAGCATATGGGTGAAAGCGCTTGGGTTACCAGCTAAAGACTTTCTCAGGAATCCGGATACAGCAATGGGTTCGGTAGTTCTCACTGGGGTCTGGAGATGGATGGGTTTCAATATGGTCATCATTCTCTCGGGGTTAAATGCAATCCCGGATAGTCTTTATGAAGCTGCAGAAATTGATGGAGCAGGGAAGGTACGCCAATTCTTTTCTATCTCACTTCCTTTGCTGATGCCAACCATGACTTTTGTCCTCATCACTAATCTCATTAGTTCTTTCCAGGTCTTTGATCAAATTTATGTAATGACCAAAGGTGGTCCTGTCTTTAGTACCGAAGTCCTCGTCTATTATATTTATTACCGTGGGTTCAATGTTTTTGACATGGGGTATGCATCTGCTATGGCATTCATATTGTTCTGTATAATTCTCATTATGACCCTTGTACAACTTAAAGGATTCAGAGAATCAGAGAAAAATGGAGTAAATGCCTGATGAAACTATCAAGAACTGCTAATCTTATTATCCTCATGGTATCCATACTTATCGGAGGGATTTTTTTGCTACCTTTTTTGTGGATGACCTTGTCTTCCATAAAACCGGAATCTCTTATCATGGGGCATCCAGAACAATTCTTTCCGACAGAACTTTCACTGGAGAATTATACAATTCTGTTTAGCCAAATTCCTTTTTTTAGGTTTCTTCTCAATTCATGTATCTTTGCTGGAGGAGTAACCCTATGTTCATTATTGTTTGACTCTTTAGCAGGCTATGCTTTTGCTAAGTTACCGTTCAAAGGTTCCACAGTACTGTTTATCCTCGTATTAATGACCATGATGGTACCTTTCCAGATTACCATGATTCCATTGTATCTGATCATGAATAAATTTCATATTTTAAACACATATGCAGGGCTGATGCTCCCGCGATTAACCAATGCTTTTGGAATTTATTTCATGCGGCAGTCTTTTCTTTCTGTTCCCAATGAACTAATGGATGCAGGAAGAATCGATGGAGTGAGTGAAACGGGTATTTTTTTCAGGATTATGATACCTGTTGCAGTAGCGTCCCTTTCAACGCTAGGAGTATTTCATTTCATGTACAATTGGAATGATTTCCTCTGGCCTATGCTCATGACCAATACATTGGAGATGCAAACCTTGCCTGTAGGTCTTGCCTTGTTCCAAGGTGAACATGTGATGAAACATGGTCCTATGTTTGCAGGTGCCGTTTTGTCCATTATTCCAATTCTTATTATTTTCTTGGCTGCACAAAAAACTTTTATAAAGGGAATTGCCTTAAGTGGTATCAAGGGTTGATAAATGAAAAACAATGAATTTCTTTGGTGTTGTGGAATCGAGGACACGTTTATCTCAGATCCCCATCCGATAACTGGGAAAACACTTGATGAATATGAGTTGACCGGTCACTATGACCTTTGGCGACAGGATTTCGATAAAGTCAAAAGCTTAGGTGTTGATGCTCTTCGTTGGGGAATACCTTGGTACCGTGTACAACCCAAGAAAAACACATGGGATTGGTCATGGACTGATAAAGCAATTTCCTATTTGGTCGAAGACTTAAAGGTGGATCTTAATCTGGATCTTATGCATTATGGTACTCCTGGTTGGCTTGAGGGAGCATTTGTACATCCTGATTATCCTCAAGCTGTTGAAGAATATACCGCCCAAGTTATTGAACGCTATGGGCATTTGCTTCATATGGCGACACCTTTCAATGAGCCACATACAGCGGCTGAATTTGCTGGGCGTAGAGGAGAATGGCCGCCCTATTTGCATGGTTATACAGGATATTTATCAGTCTACAAAAACATAATGAAAGGTACATTGCGCCAAACAAAGCTCTTGCAAAACGCAAATATTACTTGTATTCAAGTTGAATGCTCTGGAGGATCATTTACTAAAATACCTGCGTTGCAAAAAATGGCTTCAGTAGAGACAGTTGTACAGTCGATGTTTTTTGACTTCTTGACGGGAGATCTTTCGGGATTGGAACCTTTCTTTCCTTTTTTAGAGGAACATGGTTTCACGGAACAGGATTTTTCCTATTTTTCACAACAAGGGACAGGAATTGATGTTATGGGAGTAAACTTCTACCCACAATTTTCTTTTCAGAATCTCTCTTATGACAAAAAGGGGGATATTCAGCGAGATAACATCCACCTTTGGACTGAAGATCTAATACGAATCCTCCATTCCAGATATGAAAAATATCAATGTCCAATGATCGTTACAGAAACAAGTGTCCGTGATGATGTTGCAATGAAAAGCAGATGGTTGGAAGAAGCTTCAAAAGCGGTTTATTCAGAATTTATTTCGGGTTTACCTGTGTTTGGGTTTACATGGTTCCCTATCATTGATATGTATGATTGGGATTACAGGGTCAACGTAGGGGATAAAAGTAAATTCAAGGCTTGTTTTGGGTTTTGGAACCAAGAGAGAGAAGAATATTGTTGCGCCCAACAGTACAGAAGTATTATTAAGAGTGCCAAGGAGTTGAATCGATGAACCCCATCCCCCGACCAGAGTATCCTCGCCCTGATTTCCAACGGTCCTGTTGGTTAAATTTAAATGGTATTTGGAACTTTGCCTTTGATGATGAAGATTGTGGAAGAAGCAAGCAGTGGTATTTGCAGGGTACATTTGATAGGTCCATACTTGTCCCCTTTGTTTATCAAAGCAAATCATCGGGTATCCATGATACTTCATATCACCCCATACAGTGGTATTCCCGGAAATTCCGTACTGCTGTTTTGGATCCAGAATCTAGGCAGTATCTCTGTTTTGGAGCAGTTGACTTTCGAGCTGACATTTGGATTAATGGACAATATATTGGGCATCATAGTGGTGGATATACGCCATTCTCATTTGATTTCACTGATGTTCTTATTTTTGGTGAAGATAATTTACTTGTCGTCCGTTCAGAGGATAGAGTTGATTGCAGTCAACCACGGGGAAAGCAGTATTGGAAAGAGTCTAATGACCGTTGCTGGTACACTCCGAGTTCTGGGATTTGGCAGACAGTATGGCTTGAAGTTCGTCCTGTTGTCCATGTAACATCTTTACACATTACTCCTGACATCGATACTTCCTCAGCTAGGATTAACATTTCATTGAGTAGGCAACCAAGGGTGCACGCAGAATGTATTATTGAAATAATCAAAGAAAAGCAACTGATCCAGAAGATAGATTTCTTAATGCAAGCACAATCACAAGAACTAATAATTCCAATTCCTGAAGATGATTATATTGATGAAACTCATTATTGGTCACCAGAAAGCCCAACCCTTTATGACATAGGAATCTCGATTCTTCATGATAAGAGCACCGATCATGTTATATCATACTTTGGAATGCGGAAAATCTCGATTCAAAACGGAATTATTATGTTGAACAATAAACCCTTGTATCAGAGATTGGTGCTTGATCAAGCCTATTGGGAGGACACGCTGCTTACTGCTCCAACTGATGAAGCTTATATCAAAGATATCGAACTCATAAAGGCTATGGGCTTCAATGGAGTAAGATTGCATCAGAAAATTGAGGATCCAAGATTTTATTATTGGACTGACAAACTTGGTTTATTGGTTTGGGCTGAAATGCCAAGCACTTATTGTTTCAACTCTGGAGCTTCATGGAACATAATCAATGAGTTACGCTTTTTCATTGAACGAGATAGAAATCATCCTTCAATTATATGTTGGGTTCCTCTCAATGAGTCATGGGGAGTACGAAATATTTATGCCAATGCTGATCAACAAAAGTTTGCTGTAGCTGTATATTACCTAATTAAAATGCTTGATTCTTCACGACTGGTTAATACTAACGATGGTTGGGAACAAGTTACAAGTGATTTGTGTGGTATACATGACTATATCCGAGATGGTGAGCGCTTTACTCATATTTGGAAAGATTTGGATACTATGCTTACTGGAACCACTCAAGGACGAATGATCTATGCATCGAACTTTTCTTATGAAAATCAACCTATTCTAGTAACAGAATTTGGAGGAATTGCTTTTTCTTCTGACATTGGAGGGGATAATTGGGGGTATTCAGACAGTGTGGATGATGAATCGCAATTCATTAATCGTTTGAAAAGTTTGATTTGTGCAATTCGGGAGAAACGCGAAATTCAAGGCTTTTGCTATACTCAATTTACAGATATTATGCAGGAAGTTAATGGATTGTTGAGTATTGAGAGAAAACCAAAATGTGCACTTGAAAAAATAAAGGACATAATTCAATTATAGAAAGCATAGATTGGCTGTCATGTTGGTATGACAGCCTGTTTTTTAGCTGAGTTGGATACATAATTTTAAATCTTGTGCATGATTGCCAAATTTCGAACCAAAAATATTAATACCTCCACGATTTGTGGCAGAATCTTTCACTCCAATACGGATAGTAAATGAATTCGAAGCGTTGATATTCAATGAATCTACCGTTATATCCGATATCTTTTTCCCATCCATCCATGAACCTGTGTTAGTTACAATCCAATTCTTCAAGAAACCCGACTGACTGTCATTGGTATTCCACCAGGAGGGGGTAAGCAAGCCCCTAACTTCGCCCATGTCACCAGGAGAAGTCCATGTTCCAATTTCCTTGTCATTTATCCACAAGGTGATATCAGAAGGCCAATCATTATTGTGTCCAGGGTATTCAGAACAAATCTCGGTACTAAAGGTAATACTTTCAATTTTTGAGGAAGGGGAAAAGTTTTTTGGGAATTTATATTCTAGGTATCCATAACTAAACCAAATGAGGCTTGCACTTGCTCGGGCAGGATCAAGAAAAGAGGATGTAGAATCATAATAACCGATGACACCAGTATCAGAAAGCATTCCACAAGGAGCCATTACATAATAATCGGAAAATAAGCCTATGGGCATTTCAGTTTCAATTTTGTTTGAATTATTGTTAAAAGAAGGATTGATGAGCGTGAGCATGATTTTTTCATACTTGAGGGAACAAAGTTTTTGTACACCCCTAGATTCTGCTGGCAATTGTTTTGTCTCAATAATATTCGCTTTTTCAAGCAATTGAATATTTGCAGTGCATGTCGACTGAGGAATATTTAAGGCTGCTGAAAGCTGTTTTATATTCAAACTTGAATTTTGGAGAAGTTGAATAATCTGGCAACGAAGATCAGAGCTTAAAGCTCGAGAGATTGCTTGTATATCATCTGGGCCTGCAAAAAGAATTTTCTGACTCATGAGAGTGAGTGTATTACAAATATCAGATATAAACTACTAGTTGCTTGAAAATTGCATGCTGGTTTTTGATTGTTTATATTTGTATTTAGTTTTAGATCTAAAACAACTTGAAGAATTCGAATTAGCGATTTTGGTAAGAAGTTAGAATAAGTCACTACTGTCCGGTTAACCTTTTTTAACAAGCTAATAACTAACTTACGTATATAGAGTTAATCACTGTTTATCGGCTTTTCGCTGAATCGTGTGGGTAAGGCTACATGATGGTAGCTTTTGGAATCTCCAACTCCCCACAAACGAAATAGATCATTGCCATGAAATTGTCCATATTCTTGAACCCT
>JAVERP010000044.1:0-32785 GCA_034007055.1 Sphaerochaeta sp. | reverse complement strand
CTCCTGGGGGATGTTGATGGCGAACATGATGTCCTTGCCACTCTTCACCACAGTGTCGCTCCACAGTGCGATCTCGTACATGTCGCCTCTGGAGTTGCCCAGGTCCCGTGCATATCTGAACAGGCTTGCATTGCCCAGGAAGCCCTCGTCGATGGAGACGACCCTGATGCGGGGATGCGCCTTGAAGATCCCGATGGCCTCTTCAACGGAGATATCCTTCTTGGGTGTCAGCAGGACGGTGATGATATGGCCGTGGGTCACCGGGGTATGGACCAGGATGCCTGTAGCCTCGATGTGGGGCATGATGGTCATCAGGTCCAGGGCCTGGTGGCTGGGGGCCTTGTCGATCTGCAGTGCATTGGTCAGCCCGCGGTGATAGTCGCCGGGGTCGGCGACGCGACGGATGATCGTGATGGCGACCTTCTCCGCCCCGACAGCCCTGTCCAGGCAGTCCACAGCCCTGATGAGGCCGGTGGTGTTGCACGAGGTGAGCTTCAGGAAGTCGGCTCCGACACCCTCTTCGTAGTTTGCATACCCATGGAAGAAGACATCTGCAACCGAGTTCTTCTCCCCACCCTGGAATACAGCCTTCTTGCCATACTTCTCATACAGGGCCTTGTTCTTCAGCCCGACACCTGCACTGGTGGCATCGAGCATGATGTCCACCTGCTTGACCAGATCCTCCAGCGTTCCGCTGATGGGAATGCCGGCATCATCGAGGGCCTTGCGATTGTCAGGGGCTGCAGTGTAGAGCTTGTAGGGCATGCCCCTCTCCTTCAGTGCACGGACACTCAGTGTCGGGGCCACATCGGCGACCCCCACCAGCTCCATATCGCCTTGCAGGGCAACACCGTCAGCAAGCCTCTGTCCTATTACGCCATAGCCGGCTACTCCGACCTTGATTTTGTTTGCCATATCGTACTCCTCCTATATGTTTGCAGTCTTTCGAATGTATGAACGTGCCATCTGGGCATATTCAAACGCATTGGCCAAGGCCGGGTCCTGCTCTGCCTCGACAACCCACCAACCTGAGTAACCAGCCTTTTTCAATGCAGCGAAGACAGGTGCGAAATCGATGCAACCGTCCCCTGGGATGGTGAACACACCCTCCTTAACCGCCTTGAGGAAGGACCACTTTCCTTCTTTGGCCTTCTCAAGCCTCTCCTTGCGGACATCCTTGAGGTGCACATGCCAGATCCTGTCCATCCACTTGTTCAAGGTGGCCATATGGTCCTCACCTGAGAAGACCAGATGCCCTGTGTCGTACAGAAGCCCTACCAAGGCGGGGTCTGTATGCTCCATCAGGCGGTCGATCTCGGCATTGGTCTGGATGCCTGTACCCATATGGTGGTGGTAGGTAAGGCGCAGGCCCCGCTCCTTTGCCCTGAGGCCGAGCTTGTTCATGCCCTCGGTGACCTTCTTCCAATCCTCGTCGGTGAAGGTCGGCTTGGCATCAAAGACCGGCAGGTCCTGTCGGCCCTGGATGGAGTTGCCCTGCTCGGCCACCCCGACCACCTTCGCACCCATCTCCTTGAGGAAGTCGCAGTGTGCAATGAAGTCCTTCTCAACCTGCTCGTAGCTCTGGGTTGTGAGGAACATGCTGAACCATGCATTGCATATCTGCAGGCCCCTCAGCTTGAGGGCTTTCTTCAGTACCTCGGTATCCTTGGGATACTTGTTCCCCACCTCCGAACCCGTATAGCCTGCAAGGGCCATCTCGCTGATGCACTGCTGGAAGGTGTTCTCCCCTCCAAGTTCAGGCAGGTCGTCATTTGTCCATGCGATGGGTGCGATGCCAAGTAAAATGTTCGAATCGTTCATTGTTTCTTCCTCTCTAGAATTTTCTTGTTTTTTCAATTTCAAGCTGCATCTCTTTCCAGGCATCAACCACCTCAGGGTTGCTGGAAACCTCAGCTGTTCCCACTCGCCACCAGGACTCGTACCCATCGGTCATGGACTTGGGCGCCACATGCACATGGATGAGGCTCGAGCGCTCTTCCTTGAGGGCCTTCTGGGTAGCCTCCTTGAGTTCTTCCAAGGTGGTTGCCGTGAAGCCTGCGGCCCCCCAGCTCTGGGCATTGAGGGCGTAGTCGACACTCAATGAATTTCCGGTAAGCCTGCCGGTGCTCGCTTCACGCTTTCTCCACTCGTTGCCGTAGTGGACGATGCCCTGGCTGTTCTGCAGATTGTCGATGCAGTGGAAGCCCGCATTGTCCAAGACCACAACGATGATCTTCTTGCCCTCCTGGATGGAGGTGAGCAGCTCGGTATGGAGCATCGTGTACGCCCCATCACCTATGATCGCTACAATATCACGATCTGGATGGGCGATCTTGGCCCCCAGTGCCCCTGCCACCTCATAGCCCATGCAGGAGAAGGCGTACTCCATGTGGTAGGTTCCCTCTTTCCTCGTTCTCCAAACACGCTGCATGTCACTGGGAATTGAGCCCGAGCCCGATACCACAATGGTCTCGGGGGGAAGGAGCCTGTCGTTGAGCTCCCCAAGCACCCGAGCTTGTGAGAGTGCATGGTCAAGCTCCTCACTGTAGAGGCGGTCCACCTCCGTATTCCAGAGGCTCTTCTCCTCCTCAATCCTCTTGCCCCATTTGGAGCGGTATCCTTGTGCCTTGAGCTTCTCAGTAATGGCAACCAGGGTCACCTTGGCATCGGCAACGATGGGAAGGCTGTTCAGCTTGTAGGCATCGAAGCTTGCAACGTTGATGGAGAGGAAGCGTGCCTCAGGATTCTGGAACAGCCACTTCGAACAGGTGGTGAAGTCTCCCATCCTTGTCCCCACTGCCAGGATGAGGTCGGCTTCCTTGGCGAGGCGGTTTGCAGCCTGGCTGCCGGTGACCCCAAGCCCTGAGAGGTTATAAGCATCATCCCAGAGGATCGTTCCCTTTCCTGCCTGGGTCTCCCCAAAGGGGATGTGGAGGGCTTTGCAAAATGAGCTGAGAGCCTCTCCTGCCTCAGAGTAGCGCACGCCGCCACCGAGGACCACAAATGGTTTTTTAGCTTTTGTGATAGCCTCGACGGTCCGTCCTACCTGACTTGTGGTGGGCAGGCGTCGCTCTATATGGTGGACCCTCTTCTCAAGGAATTCGACCGGATAGTCAAATGCTTCGCCCTGCACATCCTGAGGAAGCGCCACCGTGACGGCCCCGGTCTCAGAGGGGTCGGTAAGGACACGCATTGCATTGAGCATAGCACTCATCAGCTGTTCGGGTCGGTTCACCCTGTCCCAGTACCTGCTTACCGAGCGAAAGGCGTCGTTAGCGGTATTGGAATAGTCGTGTGGTGTCTCTATCTGCTGCAGCACCGGGTCCGGTTGCCTGGAGGCGAATACATCCCCTGGCAGCAGGAGCACCGGGATATGGTTGGCAGTGGCAGTTCCTGCCCCAACCACCATATTCAAGGCTCCCGGCCCTATGGAGGAGGTCACCGCCATGATCTTGCGGCGGTTGTGCTCCTTTGCAAAGGCCGTTGCCGCATGCACCGCCCCTTGCTCATTCTTTGCCTGGTAGAAGGGAAGGGCGTTCTCCTTTGCCGCAAGGGCCTCACCCAAGCCTACCACACACCCATGGCCAAATATACCGAACACACCCTCTACGAATTTGGTCTCGACTCCATCAAATTCCACATACTGGTTATCCAGGAATCGAAGAAGGGCTTGTGCCATTGTCAATCTGATCGTTGCCATTGCGCACTCCTTATGGTTATGAATTTCTCTTTGGTTCCCAGATCTGGGCATCGGGTCCTGTCACCCACTGGTACTGTGGGGGTACGGTCTGAATTCCATACCGGTCATTCTCAATGTGCCTGATGACCCACAGGTACCACAGGGCATAGCCTGGAGCCGCGACATGGGGATGGACCTCCCCTTCGTGGATGAGGATCGTATCCTTGTCACGGATCACCCTGGGCGTATCGCCTATGAGGCACATGCCGAAGCCCTGGGAGGGGAATACCCTGTAGTGATAGATTTCGGGCTGGCGGTGGTGGTGCGGCGGATATGAGGACCACTTGCCGGGAACCCCGATCACTTCCCCGATGACCAGGTTTGATTCGGGACGGTTCGTATCGTCAAAGACGGTGCGGACTATCCGAGTCGAGGTCTCGTTCATCATCCCTTCGCCCCTGAACTCACTTGTGCACTCCGAAGGGGTGTAGAGGTGGGAGGCGAACTGGGTCTCGTTGTCGGTTGCACAGCGGTAGAACTCCGCACCCTCTGACCCAGCTTCAATGCTCACCTCCACATCGGAGGGGATTGAGAGCACCCAGGGTTCTGCATTCAGCAGGTCGGCTCGCTCGACCTTCTGGGATTTGTCCTCCCATTTGATCAGAGCGCTGCCCCCGCTGAGCAACCAGATGCGCTCTTCGCCACTTCCCTTGGGGTCGTGATGCACCTCACCCTTTGAAAGGGTGAGGACGCCGAAGCTCATCATCATATCGCTTGTTACGCCACTTCGTGGCACCAACTCGGTATACCCATGAATAAACGGACCCTTATGACTCATCTGCATTGTTATACACCCAACTCCTTTTTCATTTCCTTGATGGTTATCGGCCTTCCCTCCTTGAGGGATTTCCCAGCAGCAAGGGCTGCCACCATATCTTCAAAACCATCCACACCGGAGACCAATACCGGCGTATCATTCTCAATTGCATCGACAAAGGAGGTGATCTCATCGACAAAGGCATCCTTGTACCGCTCAAGGAAGAAGTACAGGGGCTTGTCGCTTGTCACCCCGTCAACGGTGGAGAGGGAGACACGGGTGGGGGTGTCGTTCTCAGCCTTGGCAGCTCCCTTGGAGCCGAACACCTCAACTCTCTGGTCGTAGCCGTAGACAGCCTTGCGTGAGTTGTCGATGACGCCGATGGCACCGTTGGCAAACTTCAGGGTAACGATGGCGGTATCGACATCGCCGGCCTTCCCGATTTCTGGGTCGACGAGCACAGCCCCCACTGCAAAGACCTCCACTATCTCGCTGTCGGCCTGGTAGCGGGCCATATCAAAGTCATGGATCATCATATCCAGGAATATCCCACCGGAAACTGCCGCATAAGCAGGAGTAGGGGGTTCTGGATCTCTGGAAGTAATCTTTACCACATGCACGTCACCGACCTTTCCAGCCTTGGTGAGGTCTCTGACCTGCTTGAAGTTGTGGTCGAAGCGGCGGTTGAAGCCCAATTGGAGTTTGACATTATGATTCTGTGCTGTCTTGATCGCCTCAAGCCCCTTCTGCACCGAGAGGTCGATGGGCTTCTCACAGAAGATGTGCTTGCCTGCCTTGGCAGCGGCAATGGTGAAGTCAGCATGGGTGGAGGTGGAGCTGCACACGATGATGGCCTGGATGTCAGGGTGGTTGATAAGTTCTGTGGGATCTGCTGTGACCAGACCGATTCCCAAGCCGTGCGCCCAAGCTTCTAATTCGTCGGTCATCTTGACGTCGGAAATTCCGACAATCTCTACGGATTGCACCAAACGTGCAATATTCTCTGCATGCAATCGTCCGATTCTACCGGCTCCAATAATTCCAATCTTCATGATATTCTACTCTCCTGTGTTCTACTCGTTATGGGCGGCTCTTGTCTGCCGTTTTATGAAAACGTTACCATACCCCCAAGTATACAACGTGAAACTATTTTGTAAAGGGTTAATTGCTGGTCTTTCGCTGAAAGGGGGTCAGTTTTGTCATTTTTATCACTATTGTTTAGAGGATTCTGCCCTGAGAGAGTAACCCAGGTGAAAAATTTAATGCAAAAGAATTTGACAAATCTCAAAAAAGGCCTTATTGTATAAAAAAGAGAAAACGTTTGCTTTTTTGAATTGAGCAAGATTCCCTTTTAGAAAACAGGAGGCTGTAATGGATTTGGAAGCCAAATGTAAGATCAAGAATGCGCAAGGCTTTGATCTTGGATACACAGAAGTCGTATCTGCAGAAACTCATCCTGAGATGTTGATGAGTTTTGGTGTTTTGAAGATGAAACAGGGCGAGACGTATAAGAGTGAAGAAAACCTTGAAAGAATTTTCATGTTGCTTACCGGACATGTTGTTATGTCATGGGAAGATACACAGGTAACGACCAAGCGCCTGTCCATCTTTGACGAGAATCCCCATACCCTGAATGTTCCTGCAAAGGTAGCTGTTACGCTGCAGTGTCTCTCAGAAAGTGCTGAACTGACAGTGCACAAGACTGAAAACGAATTGATTTTTGAGTCACATTTCTATGCACCTCAAAGCGTTGTGCAAGAAACTCGTGGTTTGGGAACGATGAATGAGACAGGAACTCGGATAGTGCGCACCATTATCGACAAGTCCATCTCCAAGGATTCCAACTTCATGATCGGCGAGGATGTTCATTATCCGGGCAAGTGGGCAGGCTTTCCCTCCCACTCACATAACCAGCCTGAGATCTACTTCTATAGGTTCTTTCCCGAAAAGGGGTTCGGCCTTCTCAGACTCGGGGACCAGGGTGTCTGTCTCGAGCAGGACGACACGGTGATGATTCCCCCAGACCTGGTTCATCCCCAGGTAGCCGCCCCAGGCTACGCAATGTACTTCTTGTGGGTTATCCGCCATCTGGAAGGCAATCCGTACTTGGGACCTGATTTTGAGGAGAAGCATCTCTGGGCCGGGGAGCCTGATGCAAAGATCTGGCCGGATCGGTGATTCAATGCTGGCAAAGGTATGGGCCTGTCAGGCCCTTACCTTTGCAGCGCAGACTTTAGGGTCCTTTTATTTGTCCTGTAAAGAAAACGTTTGTTTTTTAGCTTGGGGTCTGTAGCCCAGAAATTACCGCAGAAATAAGCAGGGGCTTGGCATCGTCAGTATGGACTTTTGCCCTGTATTCCTTAAAAAGTAGAGGAGATAGTATGAAAACTATACGATTGACCATGTCGCAGGCTCTGGTAAAGTTCCTTGACAATCAATATGTCAGCTATGACGGAGAAGAGATCAAGTACGTCAAGGGTGTCATTGGCATTTTTGGGCATGGAATAGTGGTCGGGTTGGGTGAGGCACTGGAAGAGACAAGCCATTCGCTCCAATTCATGCAGGGCAAGAGCGAGCAGGGCATGGCACACATCGCCATGGGGTTCGCCAAGCAGATGAAGCGACGCCAGATCATGGCGGTGACCTCCTCCATCGGACCCGGGGCACTGAACATGGTCACCGCTGCCGGAACCGCCACCGCAAACAGGATCCCTGTCCTCTTCCTGCCCGGGGACTCCTATGGGAACAGGCAGCCTGACCCTGTGCTGCAGCAGATCGAGCAGAGCTATGACCATAACATTACGGCAAACGACGCCTTCAAGCCCGTCAGCAAGTATTGGGACCGCGTAAGCAGGCCCGAACAGCTGATGAGCGCGATGATCAACGCCATGCGCGTGCTCACCAGCCCCTCCGAAACCGGGGCGGTGACCATATGCCTTCCCCAGGATGTGCAAGGCGAGGCGTATGACTATCCTGTGGAGTTCTTTGCCAAGCGCGTGCACCACTACCAGAGGCGTTGTCTCGATGCCTCCTCCCTGCACCGTCTTGTCCAGGCGATTCAGGAGAGCAAGAAGCCTTTTGTCATCTGTGGTGGAGGGGTCAAGTACTCTGAAGCGGGAAAGGAGCTTGAAGCCTTCTGCACAGCCTTCAACATACCGTTCGGGGAGACCCAGGCGGGAAAAAGCACCATAGCTGCGGACTTTGCCTACAATGTGGGAGGGGCCGGGGTGACCGGGACGCTCTCGGCCAACAAGCTTGCTAAGGAAGCCGACCTCATCGTGGGCATCGGCACACGCATGAATGACTTCTGTACCTCAAGCAAGTCCGCATATAGGCAGGATGTGCCTGTCCTCTCCATCAACGTCAACGAGATGGATGCATACAAGATGGGCTCCCAGCCCTTCTTTGCCGATGCCAAGCTCGCCTTGCAGCAGCTTACCGCAACTTTGGCTGAGGTCGGCTACCTCTCCTCATACACCAATGAGATCATTGAGGTGAAAAAGGAGTGGGCAACAGAATTGGATCGTCTGTTCTCCTTGGAACCAGCCAAGGGGCTTGCCCAGTCGAGGGTCCTTGGTGTGCTGAGCCGCGAACTTGTCGGGCCCGACTCAATAGTGGTGACCGCTTCCGGCAGCCTTCCTTCTGATTGCCAGAGGGTATGGAATACGAACTCACACAACGCCTACCACGCCGAGTATGCTTTCTCCTGCATGGGATATGAGATTGCGGGAGCCATCGGGGCGAAGTTGGCGGAGCCTGACAAGGAGGTCTATGCCCTTGTCGGTGATGGCGGCTTCTTGATGCTGCACACCGAGCTGGTCACCGCCTTGCAGGAGGGGATCAAAATCAACATCATCCTGTTTGATAACCATGGGTTCCAGTGCATCCACAATCTGCAGCGCAGCCAGGGCATCCCCAGCTTTGCCAATGAGTTCAGGCTTCGGGAGGACTCGACTGCACGATTGACAGGCTCCTGCCTCGAAATTGACTTTGCCGCATTGGCAAGGGCATATGGGGCAAATGGGTATGAGGTAACCACCATCGAACAGCTCAGGGAGGTCTTTGCAATGACCAAAGCCTCTGAGAAGCTCAACCTGGTCGACATCAAGGTGCTGCCCGGGACCATGACCGAAGGGTATGAGGCTTGGTGGAGGGTCGGCACCGCTGAAGTCTCCAGCCACTCTGCCGTTGTTGAGGCGGCTGAGAAGATCAGGCAGATGAGTTCGACTGTAAAGCAGTACTAGGGCGAATACGGACCTCTCGTATGGGAGGTCCTAGTGATACGAGAAAAGAGATTTCTGTGCAAAATTAGGAGATTGATCATGATCAACAAAAGTGACATTAAACTTGCATGTGCGCCGATAAACTGGACCAATGACGATGCCCCTGAACTGGGAAAAGAGATTACCTACCAGCAGTGCCTGAGCGAGATGGCTCTTGCCGGGTACCAGGGTAGTGAGATCGGCAACAAGTATCCCCGCGACATCACGGTGCTGAAAAAAGCATTGGCCCTGAGGAACCTTGAGATTTGCAACCAGTGGTTCAGTTGCTTTTTCACCACCCGCCCACAAGCCTTCACCATTGAGAAGTTCATTGAGACGAGGGACTTCCTCCACGCCCTGGGAACAAAGATCATCGGCGTATGCGAAGTTGGCCTGAGTGTGCAAGGCGACCTTTCGGCCCCGCTGTATGAGAATACCCCGACCCTTACCGATGAGCATTTTGAGAAGATTGCGCGCGGTGTGGAGATCCTCGGTGAGCTTGCCCAGGAGAAGGGGATGACCGTAGCCTATCACCACCATATGGGAACAGGCATCCAGACCCTCGAGCAGTACTCACGCCTGATGGAGATGACCGATCCCACCCTGGTAAAAGCACTGCTTGATACAGGTCACCTCACCTATGCAGGGGAGAGTGCAGTCGCAGGCTTTGAGAAGTTCATCGACAGGACTGCCCATATCCATCTGAAAGACCTGCGCAGGGCTGTGCACAGCGAGGTCGGCCCTAAGCGGTACAGCTATGTCGGCTCGGTGATCAAGGGCGTGTTCACCGTCCCCGGTGATGGGGACATGGTTGATTGGGATGGTGTCTTCAACGTGATCAAGAACAGCAATTACAAGGGCTGGATAGTAGTGGAGGCCGAACAGGATCCTTTCCTCTATGACCCCTTGGAATATGCCCAGAAGGCCCGAGCATTCATCAGGAAAGGACTTGGCATCTAGATTTGGAGGCACCCATGCAATTTTCTCTTCATGGACTACTTGTACGATATTCCAATGTTGCCACCGACATCTCCTGCGCAAAAAGCGCAGGGTATGATGCGGTGGAACTCCACACTGACAAGCTTGACAGATACCTCGCCTCTGGCTTCACCGGAAAGGACCTGAAGGCGATACTGGACAGGCACTCGATGATGGTCAACTGCATAGACATCATCGGGGATTTGGAAACCCAGGACCCGAAGAAGTTTGAGGCTGTCATGAAAAAGGCCGACACCCTGATCGAGACAGCGGTTGCCATCAACTGCCCCACCATCCAGCTCAATGCCTTTATGGAGCTTGCCGACAAGTCTACACAGGAGAATATTGTGAAAACTGCTGCAAACATCAGAAAGGTCTGTGAGCTTGGGCTGAAGAAGAACATCAGGTTCCAGTATGAAGGAGCCGCCTGGACTCCCATCCACTCACTTGAGCACTACAAGATGCTCGCCCAGGAGGTTGCGATGCCCAATTTTGGCTTCGTGCTCGACTTCTGGCATTTTTGGGCAAGCAGGGGAGGCACTCCCCAGGAAGTTGCCGACCTGGACAAGAGCGTGATCTACGGCGTCCATGTTGCCGATGGATTCAGGGTCGGGGAGGGCGAGCCCTGGATTGACGAGACCCTTTTGAGGGGAGCCCTGCCCGGTGATGGGCAGGTTCCCATCAAGGAATGGATCGATGCGGTGGTCTCCACCGGCTATGATGGGTTCTACTCAGGGGAGATCCTCTGCCACAAGCTGTGGGAAACTGATCTGTACGAGATAGCTGCAGACGCTTTGAAACGAATGAAGAGTTACTTTTAGGAGAGGGGAACAGACTATGTACAATGAAGAGAGACGACTTGAAAGGCCCTATCGTTGGGCCATGATAGGTGGTGGCAGGGGTAGCCAGATCGGCTACATCCATAGGTCGAGTGCCAATCGCGACGGTAATTTTACCCTCGTAGCCGGAGCTTTCGACATCAACGCTGAAAGGGCTGTGGAGTTCGGCTCCAACATCGGGGTCTCCCCAGACAGGTGCTACTCCGACTACAAGGTGATGTTGGAAAAGGAAAAGGAGCGTGAGGATGGCATAGAAGTCGTCTCCATCGCCACACCAAACAAGTTCCACTACCAAATGTGCAAGGACTCCCTTGAAGCGGGTCTGCATGTAATATGTGAGAAGCCCCTCTGCTTTACCGTTGCAGAGGCTGAGGACCTTAAAAGGACAGCTGAAAAGCATCAGAGGACCATCGGCGTCACCTACGGGTATACCGGTCACCAGATGGTCCATCAGGCCCGCAAGATGATCGAAAACGGGGACATCGGGGAGGTGCGGGTCATCTCCATGCAGTTTGCCCATGGGTGGCACAGCGAAGAGGTTGAAAAAAACGACCCCGGCACAAAGTGGAGAGTATCCCCCGCTGTTGTGGGATCGACCTATGTCCTGGGTGATATCGGTACCCACAACCTCTATATGGCAGAGCTTATGGTTCCCGACTTCCGCATCAAGAAACTGCTGTGCAGCCGCCAGAGCTTCGTCAAGAGCAGGGCTCCCCTTGAGGACAATGCCTTTGTACTGCTTGAACTTGAAAGTGGCGCGGTTGCCAACATGTGGGCCAGTGCGGTAAACGCAGGATCGACCCATAACCAGAAGATTCGTGTGGTAGGGTCGAAGGCGAGCATCGAGTGGTGGGACGAACACCCCAACCAGCTCGCCTATGAGGTGCAAGGGGAGCCAAAGCGAATCCTTGACCGGGGAACCGGATACCTCTACAGCGACGACTTCATGGTGTCGATGGATAGGATCGGCGGGGGCCATGCAGAAGGGTTGTTTGAATCCTGGGCCAATCTCTACAACCAGTTTGCGTTTGCCATGGATGCTCAGGACAGGAAGGACACGAAGACACTTTCGGCCATGGTATTCCCCGGCATTGACGCTGGAATAGAGGGCGTAAGGTTCCTGGAGAACTGTGTGGCGTCTGCCGACAACGGTTCTGTCTGGGTCGATTACAAATAAGAGTGATTCTTAGGAGCTGATGATGAGAATACCGTTGGGGATCGCACCCTGTTCATGGGGAATTGAGGACATAGCAAACAAGGACAACCCTTCATGGGAGAGGGTTATGGACGAAGCCTCGATGACAGGATTCTCCGGCATTGAACTGGGCCCCTACGGCTTCTTTCCTACCGAAGCTTCGCGCCTTAAGGGTATACTCGCCTCAAAGAACCTGACCCTGACTGCCGGAACGCTCTATGACGACCTCTCTGAGGCCGCCGATAGGGAGTATCTGCTCAACAAGACCCGAAGCATCTGCTCCCTGCTGTCCCAGGTAGAGCAAAAGAAGGGGTTTTTGGTTGTCATTGATGCGGTGAAGGGGGATCGTGACCTCACCGCTGGCCATCCCACCCTTGCAAAGCGTCTGGGGGCAAAGGGTTGGAAGGCCCTGATGGACAATGTCACTCAGATAGCTTTGGTTGCCAGGGATGAGTTCGGCATCAGGGCTGTTGTGCACCCCCATGCCGGGGGGTATATCGAGTATCAGGATGAGACGGAGTGGTTTCTCCATGATATACCGGACTCCCTGGCAGGGTTGTGCCTGGACACAGGGCACCTCTACTATGCCGGATCCGATCCGTCGGAAAGCCTGGTCCGCTTCCAGTCCCGCCTTGACTATGTCCACTTCAAGGATATCGACAAGGGGGTGTACGAAAAGGCCCTGGCCGGGAACTTGGGCTTCTTTGATGCCTGTAAAAACCAGGTGATGTGCTCCATAGGCAGAGGGTGCCTTGACTATGCGTCGATATTCACAACCTTGGAGACCATCGGGTATAGGACGTGGGTTACAGTTGAACAGGAGCGCGACCCTCTGGATACAGGGGGGACGCTCAGTGATTTGCGCTCAAGTCATGCTTTTCTTGTTGATGCGATGGGTGGTCCTTCCATCAGGTGAGTTCTGACCTGCCTGAGGTAAGTGTATTGTATCCAACCATTTCCGGTGGTGGATTGCGTTTTGAACGAGCGTCTGAAAAATAATGAAAACGTTTTGATAAATTTGTTTGACAAATGCTAAATGTGGGGTATAATGATAATTAAACAAACGTTTGGTATTGTTTTATTAGGATATTGCTAGAAATAGCAATGAGAAAAAATTGGAGGATTTTATGAAGAAACGAATCGTATTTGTGCTAGTTGTTCTCATGATCATTGCTCTTCCTGCAGCACTGACCGCTGCAGGACAGACAGAAAAGGGTGTCATCAAGATTGGGGCGGCTATGAGTAGCTTTGCTGATAAGGGTCAGACCTATCTGCAGGATGGTATCAGAGCGTTTGATGCCGAACATGCTGACGTAGAGATCATCATGACCGATGCCAAGGACGACCCGGCTGTACAGCTGAACCAGGTAGAGACCCTGCTTACCAAGGGTGTCGATGCCATCGTCATCGTTCCCGTGGACATCTCAGCCTTGAAGCCCGTCTTCCGCAAAGTCAAGGAAGACAAGGTCAAGCTGGTCATCGGAAACAGAATGCCCGAAGAGGCTTTCCATGGTGAATTTGATGTATACACCGGTTCCGAGTCCATCCAGGCAGGCATTTTGCAGGCTGAGTGGGTAGCCCAGGCATTGCAGCCCAAGGGCGGCAAAGTCGGTATCATCATGGGACCTCTTGGTCATGAAGCTGCCAGAATGAGAACCGAAGGAAACAAGCAGGTCCTCGCCAAGTATCCTAACATTGAAATTGTCATGACCGCTGAAGGCAAGTGGGACAGAGCCCTTGGAATGACCATTGCGGAAAACTGGTTGCAAAGTGGTTCCGGCATCCTGGATGCCATCCTGTGCAATAATGATGAAATGGCCATTGGAGCCCTTCTTGCAGCACAGGGTGCAGGCATGAAGGACAAGGATATCATCATCGCTGGTGTCGATGCGACT
The DNA here is from genome assembly GCA_034007055.1 of Sphaerochaeta sp. Lineage (GTDB taxonomy): Bacteria > Spirochaetota > Spirochaetia > Sphaerochaetales > Sphaerochaetaceae > Sphaerochaeta. The sequence goes on along the minus strand of JAVERP010000044.1, from coordinate 19,120 downwards.
CCCGATGCTCTTGAATATCTTGGCAAGGGCCTTGACGTTACCGTGTTCCAGAACATGTATGCCCAGGGCTATAACGGTGCCAAGGCTGCATACGACCTGATAAAGGGCAACCCAGTTGAGAAGTGGGACTGGATTCCTTTTGAGACTGTGACAACTGAAAATATGGCAAACTACAAGTAAGGTTGTCTGCCCAAGGTGTAAAAATGTCCTAAAAGGGGGAGAGGAGATACCTTTTCTTCCCCTACTTAGTCCAAGCAGTGGATGCGTAACGGGAGCTACTATGAGTGTTGAGAATGTCTTAGAGATGCGACAGGTTTCCAAATCCTTTCCTGGAGTCAAGGCCTTAAAGAATGTTGATTTTACTGTAAAGAAAGGAACTGTACATGCTCTTATGGGTGAAAATGGAGCCGGTAAGTCTACTCTGATGAAAATTCTGTACGGCATCTATACTCCTGATGAGGGTGAAGTGATTTTCAAGGGGAGCCCTTATATTGTAAAGAGCCCCATAGATGCGATAAAGAAGGGTGTCAGCATGATTCCCCAGGAGATCAGCCCTGTGCTGAACCTGACTGTTGCCAGCAACGTCTTCTTGGGAAAGGAGCTGACAATGGGAAGGGGTGTGAAGCTCATCAATCAGAAGCAGATGGTACAGGATACCCAAACCCTCTTTGATGAACTTGATATTGATATTGACCCTGCTGTTTCAATGAGCAAGCTGAGCATAGCAAATGCACAGCTGGTGGCTATCGCCACGGCGGTATCCTACAATGCGGACCTTGTCATCATGGATGAGCCCACCTCAGCCCTGACCGAAAAAGAGATTGACAAGCTGTACGCCATAATCAGGAATTTGCGCGATAAGAAAGGCCTTGCAGTGGTCTATATCTCCCATAAGCTGGATGAGATCTTTGCCATCTGCGATGAGGTGACCATCCTTCGTGACGGCGAATATATCGGAACGGATAGCATTGGGAATTTCACCAAGGAGAGGTTGATCAGCATGATGGTCGGCCGCTCGATGAAGGAGTTCTTTCACAAGGAGCATGCCGACATAGGGGATGTTATCCTTGAGGTGAAGAACCTAACCCTTGCCAAAAAGTTCAGGGACATCAGTTTCTCCCTGAGGAAGGGAGAGGTACTGGGTGTCGCCGGCTTGATGGGTGCTGGGCGAACTGAGCTTATGGAGGCCATCTTTGGGTATAGGCCAGCCGAATCGGGGGAAATATTCCTGAACGGTGTCCAGATTCAGATTAAGGAACCCCATGATGCTATCAAGAATGGTATAGCATTTGTCACAGAGGACAGGAAATCTACGGGTATTTTTCCGGAGCTCTCGGTGAAGGACAATATGGTGATGCCTGATATCGACAACTACCTCCTTCGTGGGTTGTTGGACAGCAAGAAGATCAACAAGGATTGCCAGTCCCAAAGGACGGCCATCGCCATCAAGACCCCAAGTCTTGAACAGCTGATCAAGAACCTCTCCGGAGGGAACCAGCAGAAGGTTCTGATCTCACGATGGCTGCTGACCACCCCTGAGATCCTGATCCTTGACGAACCCACCAGGGGAATTGATGTAGGGGCCAAATCGGAGATTCACCGTCTCATAGGGGAGCTTGCGAAGATGGGTAAGAGCATCATCATGGTCTCCTCCGAGATGCCGGAGATCCTTTCCATGAGTGATAGGATCATCGTCATGCATGAAGGTGCATATTCTGGCGAACTGCTCAGAGACGAAGCAACACAAGAAAAAATATTACAACTTGCCACAGGCGAATCTTTGTAACAAAAAGGGGATGGAAAGCAATGATTAAACAGAAACAAATTATGGGGCTCTCATTTGGAGCTTTCATGAGCAAATATGGCATAGTCGTAATTTTCGTAGCATTGTGCATCATCATGTCGATTGTATCGCCGGCCTTTCGCACCATGCGAAACGTCACCAACGTAGTGCGCCAGGTCTCCATCATCGGCATTGTGTCCATGGGTGTGACCTTTGCCATCATCACCGGAGGAATTGACCTCTCCAGTGGTTCGATGATCGCCCTGATCTCGGTTGTGGTGGCGAGCCTGAGCCAGAACGCAGTGAATCCATCCCAGCCCTTGAGCTTTGTGATTCCCATTGCCTTTGGCATCGGTGTTGCCCTGGTGCTCGGGCTTCTGCTCGGATCGGTGAACGGATCGCTGCATGCATATGGTAAGATACCGCCATTCATCGCAACGCTGGGTATGATGACTGCCGCCAGAGGTGCAGCCGCCCTGTTCACAGGCGGACGTCCGGTAGGTAACTTGAAGGATACCTTCACCTACATTGGAACAGGCAGGATCATCGGCATCCCCATTCCCATCTGGATCTACATCATCATGGGCATCATCGCCCACATCCTCTTGAGCCGGACCAAGTTCGGGCGCCATGTGTTTGCCATCGGCGGCAATGAGCAGGCTGCAAGGATCTGTGGTATCAACGTGGAGAAGACCCTGGTGAAGGTATATGCCTTTGCCGGTCTGCTGACCGCCGTCTCTGCGATCCTGCTTACCGCCCGAACTTCCGCCGGTAACCCCACCTATGGTGTCTCCTATGAGTTGGATGCCATCGCCTCCACAGTCATCGGAGGAACTTCCCTCAGCGGTGGTGTGGGGTCCATTCCCTTTTGTGTGGTCGGTGCCCTTATCATCGGTGTCCTGAACAACAGCATGGACCTGCTCAGTGTCAACGCATACTGGCAGCAGATCGTCAAGGGCGTCATCATTGTTGTTGCTGTCCTCATCGATGCACGCAAGCAGAGACGAAACTAGGAGTGATCCACCAAGGAGGATGCAATGGCTGTCATCACGATTTCACGAAAGCTCGGAAGCATGGGGACCTATATCGGCAGGAAGCTTGCCGAGAGGATCGGCTATGACTATGTCGACAAGCAATGCCTGTCACTAATCATGAAGGAGTACGGGTTCAGCAAGTTTGACAACATCTACGACGCCATTCCCAGTTTTACGGACCACTTTGACGAGTACAGGGATAACACGATCAAGTTTCTGGCTACTGTGATCATGGCAGTTGCCCAACATGATAATGTCGTCATAGCGGGACGGGGCAGCTTTGGTTTGCTGAACAGCTATTCGGACGTCATCAACGTCAGGATCACCGCTCCCGTCAACTGCAGGATAAAACGGGTTATGGAGCAGCGCAAGATAAGTGAGGTGGAGGCACGCGAGGTTGTCGAACACAACGACCTGGTGCGACGGCATTTTGTAGAGTCTGACTTCAGGTTCAACTATGCCAACACCGCCGACTTTGACCTGATCCTTGATACCAGCATTGTCCCTCCCGACTTGTGTGTGGACTGGCTGGAGCAGATTTACGCTGTCAGCCAGGAGAAGCGCCAGGATAGCCGGCACAGCATCAAGACCATCGAGGTGGAGGGTGTGCTGGAAAATCATGTGCGTGACATGCTTGCCCTCTTCAGGGAGGAGAAGAAACCTATCCTGTATCAGGTTGAGCAGTGATGCTGCTTCTTAGGTAGTACCTTCCTCCTCTGATGGACCAAGGGTCTTGGTCCATCAGAGGGGGGAGGCAATGGCATTTTTTTTGGATAAAAAAACAAACGTATGCGTAACTTTGATTGGGCTTTCCGGCTCAGAAGAAAGGAGAGAGATATGGATGCTGAAAAACAGATGAACACTGAAGAATACATAGCCCATTTGATGAAACGGGCACGAGCGGCCCAGGCTATCATCGAAGGGTTTTCACAGGAGCAGGTCGATAGGCTTGCAGCTGCCATCACGTGGGAGATCGTCCTTGATGATGCCCTTGTTGAAGAGCTGGCCAATTTTTCATTCCAGGAGTGCCGTCTCGGTGATGTCCGATCCAAGATAGTCAAGGTGCAGGAGAAGTGCCGTGGGGTCTACTACGATGTCAAGCATGCCAAGAGTGTCGGCATCGTCCAGGAGATACCGGAAAAAGGGCTTGTACGCATAGCAAAGCCCGTTGGGGTGATAGGGTCGCTGGTCCCCAGCACACAAGCTGAGATGCACCCCATTATCCAGGCGATTTTTGGTGTCAAGGCCCGTGACAGCATCATCTTCTCCCCTCACCCCAGAGGAAAGAAGACCACCAAGAAGACCGTCGCCCTGATCAGGGCCGTCATGAAGAAGTACGGTGCCCCTGAGGACCTGTTCATTGCTATAGAGGATCCCTCTGTCGCCATGACACAGGAGCTGATGAAACAGTGTGACCTGGTCATCGCAACCGGCGGACAGCCTATGGTGCACGCCGCCTATAGCTCGGGAACCCCTGCCTACGGCGTCGGAGCCGGAAATGCCATCATCTATGTGCACAAGAGTGCCGACCTCGCCGATGCTGCTGCGAAGATCATCGCCAGCAAGACATTCGATCTGGCAGCCGGCTGTTCGTGTGACAACAGCCTGGTCATTGATAGCGAGGTGTATGCCTCGATGTTGGAGGAGCTGCGAAAAGCTGGGGCACACCTGTTGGATGAGGGGGAGAAGGAGCAGCTCAAAAGGACCATCTGGCCGGCATGGCCTGTGGACCACGTGATAAACCGCGATATAGTGGCATCGCCTTTGACCAACATTGCAAAGCTTGCAAAGCTGGACGTCCCTGAGGGGAAGAAGCTGTTGTTGGTCGAGGAGGGTGAGACAGGGGAGGCCTCTCCCTTCAGTGGTGAGAAGATGTCCCTGGTGACCTCTGTCTATAAGAGCAGCGGCCCCTCTGATGCTGTGAGGATCATCAATGAGAATCATGCCTACTCAGGTGCCGGTCACTCCTGCGGAGTCTTCTCCAAGGATCAGGATGTGGTTGATGCCATTGCCCTGGGCACCTATACGACTCGCGTGGTGGTCAACCAGAGCCAGGCTGCGACGAATACAGGAAGCTGGACAAGCGGCATGCCCTTTACCAGCAGCTTGGGTTGCGGGACCTGGGGAGGCAATATTGTTTCAGAGAACATAGAGCTCAAGCACTATCTGAACAACACCTGGGTGATCAGGGAGATTCCCTATTACAAGCCGACGGATGCTGAGCTTTTTGCAGGGTTTTCGCCAATAGAATAGAAGGACAAGATGCATATGGTGATACAGGACAGTTTTTTACACTATAGGAGAACAGCTGAGGATGCCTCTGCCCTTGTCACCGATGGCATGCACATTGCCATGAGTGGGTACTCCGGGGCAGGGTATCCCAAGGCCGTTGTCCAGGCCCTGAGGGAGCGCAAGCTTGGTGGTGAAGCCTTTGGCATAAGCCTGGTCACCGGGGCCAACCTGCCCTGGGTGGATGAGAGGCTCGGCAGCGTCGGCCTTCTGACCAAGCGCGCTCCCATGGTAGCCCACAAGAGCCTGAGTGCCCTGGTAAACAAGGCAGAGGTGCAGTATGTGGAGCAGCAGATGAACAGGATGCCCCGCCTCCTGCGCACCAATGCCTTCGGCCCCATCGACCTCCTGGTTGTGGAGGCCCTGGGCTTTGACAGGGAGGGGAACCTGATACCGACCAATGCTGTCGGCATGCTCGACCTCTTGATGCGGGCTGCCTCCAAGATCATCATTGAGATCAATGTGGCCCAGCATGAGAAGCTCTCAGACCTGCACGATATCTTTATCTTGCAGGATCCTCCCCATACCCAACCAATTCCCTTGGTAAGGTCGGCCCAGAGGATCGGCCTGAAGGGGATACCTTTTGACCATAGCAAGATTGTGGCCATCGTGGAGAGTGAGATCTCAGAGAGTTCAACACAGCTGTTCGGCTCCACCGAGACAAGCACCACGATAGCCAGCCATCTGTTTGATTTCCTTGAGGTGGAGTATGGCCATCTCAAAGGGGGCCTTCCTCCTGTGCAGACAGGATTCGGCTCCATTGCCGATTCCATCACCACCGGATTCCAGGATACAGGCTTCAAGGACCTCCAGTTCTTCTGCGGAGGGGTCGGTGAGTCCGCCATGACCCTCCTGGAGAGCGGGAAAGCCCTTTCCCTCTCTACAGGAGGGCTTGGGATGAATGAGAGGGTAGCGGGTATGCTTTCCTCCTTCCCCCGTATAGAGGACTCCCTGGTGATACGAAACGGCTCGGTCACCAATAGCAGCGAGGTCATCAGCAGGCTCTCGCTCATAGCCTTGAACACCGGAATAGAGGTCGATATCTACGGAAATGTGAACTCAAGCCATATTGGCGGCAGCGCCGTTGTCAATGGGATAGGGGGAGGGGCAAACTTTGCCCAGAACAGCGGCCTCTCCGTTGTGCTCATCCCATCCCTTTCCAAAGGAGGGGCCATCTCCAACATTGTGCCGATGGTCTCCCACCAGGATATAAACGAGCATGATGTGGATATTGTCATTACAGAGCATGGGGTTGCAGACGTGCGGGGCTTGGATGATGTGGCGCGTGCCAGGAAGATCATCGGGGTGTGTGCTTCTGATCAGTACAGGGATGCACTCTCCTCCTATCTGCAACGGGCACAACAGAGGTGTGGCGGCCACCATCCCCAGCTTCCTATGGAAGCGTTTGGCTGGTATCAGCGACTACAGGAGACAGGGACCATGGCAGAGGAGACGAGATGAAAAAAATAACCCTCTATGAGGTCGGGCCAAGGGACGGGTTTCAGAATATTCCCACCTATATCCCCCTTGAGGACAAGCTTGAGATAATCGACGGGCTGGTCAACTCAGGAGTGGAGCATATCCAGATCACGTCGTTTGTCAGCCCAAAGGCGATCCCCCAGATGAAGGATGCTTCTGAACTGGCTGGGATCTGCAAGGGAAAGTACCCCACCCTTGACCTGTTTGCCCTGATCCCCAATCTCCGGGGTGCGACAGGTGCCAGGAAAAGTGGCATCAACCGCGTCTCCTATGTTGTCTCGCTGGGGGAGCAGCACAACCTGGCAAATATCAGGAAGACCCACCAGATGTCCTACGATGAGCTGGCCCTCATCAAGGGCGAGTATCCCGACCTTGCGGTGGGGTTGGATCTGGCTACAGCCTTCGGCTGTCCCTTTGAAGGAAAGAAAGGGGAGCGGGAGGTGGTGGAGTTCCTGAAGGGGTATGTGGACCTTGGGGTGGAGTATGTCTGCCTGTGCGACACCATAGGGGTTGCAGACCCCTTGCAGGTGCGCACAACCGTGGCAGCTGTGCAGAGGCAGTTCCCCAAGCTCGACTTGCACATCCACATCCACGATACGCGCAACATGGGCATGGTCAGTACGCTCGCAGCGGTGGAGATGGGGGTGACCAATATCCAGTCCACCCTTGGGGGATTGGGAGGGTGTCCGTATGCCCCGGGCGCCTCAGGGAATTTGGCATCGGAGGATGTGCTTGCCATGCTCGCCAGCATGGGCTATGAGACGGGCGTGGATGTCCGCTCTATGGTGCGTCTGGCGAGGCGCCAGGCTGAGTTGATCCCTGAGGGCTTGTTCAGCGGACACCTGTTTAGGATACCTGCAGGAGAGTAACCTGTATGTCTCGAATTATCAGTAGGAGGAGTGAGATATGGCAAAAAAAGATACGGTACTTGCAATTGAAGCTATGGCCAAGAGGATGAGACGCAATGTCATAGAGATGGGGTACGTGGCAGGGGAGCGTGGAGCCCATTTTGGGCCGGCACTCTCGTGCATAGAGATCGTTGCATCGCTGTACAGTGAGATCATGGTCCATGACCCGGGCAATCCCTTGCTCGCTGGCCGTGACAGGTTTGTCCAGAGCAAGGGCCATGCGTGCCTGGCATATTATGCCGCGCTTGTAGAGAACGCCTACATACCTCGCGAAGCGATGAAGACCTTCAAAGGTGATGGCAGCTACCTGGCAGGCCACCCGTGCAGAAATCTCCAGCACGGCATAGAGATCTCCTCAGGAAGCCTGGGCAATGGCTTTGCCATAGCATGCGGCATGGCAAAGGCTGCCAAGGTAAAAGGGGAGAAGCATACGGTCTTCTGCCTGCTCGGTGATGGTGAGTGCAACGAGGGGATCGTCTGGGAGGCGGCGATGAACGCCAGGCAGAACAAGCTGGACAACCTGATCGCCATTGTGGACAAGAATGGGGTCCAGCTTGCAGGGAAGACCAAGGACATCATGGATGTTGATCTGGTGGCGGTGTGGAAGGCCTTTGGCTGGAATGTCATTGAGCTGGAGGATGGCAACGACATCGCTTCGGTGTTGGAGGCCCTCTCCACCATGAAGGCTACCCATGAGGGAAAACCCCACGTCATCGTGGCGAACACCGTCAAGGGCAAGGGGATCTCATTTATGGAGAATAGTCTCAACTGGCATGCCCGTTCGATGAACACCGAGCAGTATGAGCAGGCTATTTCTGATCTGGCAAAGGCTTAAGGAGGACGATGATGAAAAAACTGACACAGGAGACCTTGCAAGAGTGGTCTAAACTAGGACATAGAAATGCAATGAGCGGATCGCTTGAACTACTTGCCGCCGAGAGGGCTGAGGTATGTGTGCTTACAGCCGACCTGACCCCTACCGCACGTTTGAACAAATTCAAGGATACCTTTCCTGAGCGGTTCTTTGATGTGGGGATTGCCGAGCAGAATCTCATTGACTTTAGTGCCGGCCTGGCAGTAGAGGGTCTGGTCCCCTTTGCTGTAGGCATCGCCGCCATTGTGCCCATGAGGTGTGCTGAGCAGATGCGCGTGGCACTGGGATATATGAATCTGAATGCCAAGGTGGTAAGCATCGAGGCGGGGGTGCGTTTCGGACCTCTGGGCAACACCCACTATGCCATGGATGACATCGCAGTTGTCCGTGCAATACCCAACTTCACCATCATATGTCCCTCTGACCCCCACCAGATCTACAAGGCGATCATGGGTGCAGCTGAGCTTGAGGGACCTGTCTATATTCGCTTGACAGGAGATTCGGGCTTCCCTCTCCTCTATCCTGATGATTTTGAGTTCACCATCGGCAAGGCGATCGAGTACAAGCCGGGTAAGGATGTTGCCATCATAACCACAGGCTCCCTGCTTGCCGAGGGCATTGAGGCAGCCGGCATGTTGGAGAAAAAAGGCATATCAACACGAGTAATCGATATGCACACGATAAAGCCCCTTGATACGGAGATGTTGGATTCGGTGTTCAAGGAAAACACCCTCATCCTTACCGTCGAGGAGCACTCTTCAATTGGTGGGTTGGGCAGTGCCGTTGCAGAGTACAAGGCGCAGTTTGCAAACGCACCAAGACAGATCATGGCAAGTCTGGGTGATAGGTTCCAGGAACTTGGGGACTATGGCTATATTCTTGGCAAGTGCGGGCTCAAGGCAGCCGACCTTGCTTCTCTGGTTGAAAAGAACCGATAGACAATGGCAAGAGCTTCTATAAGGTGGGCACCTCTATCAAGGGGTGCTCATCCTTTGTCAGTAGTCATCCTTCGTATCAGGGAGGGTTCGAGCAGGATTCTTTTGGGAGGATCGGCAACACGGTCCCGATCGTTCTGAATCTGTTGGAACAACAGGTTTGCAAGGATCCTTCCTATTCCCTCCTTGGGCTGGTTCAGGCTGGTCAGCTGTATCTGGCGCAACCCCGAGATGCGGATATTGTCAAATCCTATCACCCCCATCTCTTTTCCCACCTGTACCTTATTCTCATCCAGATAATCGAGCACACCCAATCCGATGACATCATTGTTTGAGAAGATGGAATCGACTCCCGGGTGGTCGGCCAAAAGCTTCTGCGTCAGCTCATACCCGCTGGTGATGTCAAATCGCCCGACATAGATCCTGTCCTGGGTAAAATCAAGGCCGTGGTCCAGGCATGCCTGTGAGAAGCCTTCGTTTCTCTCCAAGGCCGCTGCGGAGGTGGTCGGCCCGCTGATCACAGCCGGGTGTTTGTAGCCTGCCTGCATGAGATGTTCGGCGGCGAGGTAGCCGCCCTTGAAGTTGTCTGTGGAGACGGAGCTCATGCTCTTGGTTGCAAGCCAGCTCTCAAATCCTACTGCAGGAATTGAGTTCTTTTCAAAAAATGCGGCATTATCGTTGTCGACAAAGTTAATGATGATGCCGTCTACCTGCTTTTGTTGTACGGCGTGGATGAAATCCAACTCTTTCTTGCTGTCCCAGTTTGATATGCACAAAAACACATCGTAGTCATTCTCGTTTGCAGTTTCAATTATTCCGGTTGTTATCTCGCCGAACACAGGGTTGAGGATATCAGGAAATATCACCGCTATGGTCTTGGTGGACCTGCTGACAAGGCCCCGTGCAATCGTATTGGGCCTGTAGCCCATCTTCTTCGCTGTTTCAACGACCAGCTTTCTGGTTTTGTCACTTACCCCCGGCTTGTTGTTGAGGGCTCGTGAGACGGTTGAGAAGTTCAACCCTAGTTTTTTAGCGATATCTTTTATGGTTACCATAATTGTTCCTCAAGTAGGCCTTTGTTCTGCAATGCTACATATCCCGATATGTGTGCATAGAGGGTGTGTAAACTGTGTTTTAGTATCAGGTTAATGATATACTATCATAGAGGTAAATTATATAGATTTTAAGAAAATGAATCTTATATTTGATCGGGTTGGCAGGTTCCTCCCTCTTTTTGCCAAGTATTGTTTGACAATTAACCTATTCGATGCAACCATACTTAATGATAACGTTTTCAATAATAAGTGATTTTTCCAGGAAGGCTTGGAGATGGGAGGCCATGGATAAGCTTGCAGTGACTCGATGATCGATGAGTGCATCCAAGGAGTAGGGTATGATCTGTTTTTCAGCAAATATTGAGATGCTTGGTACGCATGTGGATTTCTACGACCGCTTTGCCCTTGCCAAGAGGTCCGGCTTCGACGCAGTGGAGTTCTGGTCGCCTGAGGGCAAGGACCTCAGGAGGATAGCCTCCTTGAGCCGGGAGCTCTCCCTCCCCATCAGCTCCCTTTCAGGTGATGGCCCCTGCTTCTCCCTGTGTGATGACTCCCATCGCAAGGGGTATATGGACTATGCGCGCTCTGCGATGGAGGCGGCCCTCCTTGTAGGGGCTCCGCTCATCGTCCTGCACTCCAATGCCCTTGGTGAGGGTGGGCACGTTGTGGACAGCTACTCGGAGCGCTCCATCCACCGTCTCTACATGAACATGGCCCTGACGCTCTCCCATCTTGCCCCATATGCCGAGAGGGCGGGCATCACGTGTGTGTTGGAGCCTCTGAACATTCAGGTCGACCACAAGGGGAACCTGCTGCGAACCGTCGCCGATGCTGTCGAAGTGGTGAAGGCTGTCGGATCTCCTGCTGTCAAGGTGCTGTACGACCTCTACCATATGCAGATCGAGGGTGGCAATCTGCTCTCAGTCTTTGCCGAGAACCAGCAGCATATCGGCCATATCCACATAGCGGACAATCCAGGCAGGCATGAGCCGGGGACAGGGGAGATCAACTACGGCACGCTTCTCTCAAGTTTTGCAACTCTTGGCTATGAAGGGGTGTTTGCTTTTGAGCTTTCCCCCCTTTCAACCTATGAAAAAGCTGTAGAGGCCATCATGGCGCTGAAAACGTTTATATGATTGATTGTTGTATTCTCATTCGTCTTTAGGCTACTATGGCTAAAGTCATGGTATAAAGGTCAGGGTGTAGTTCATGGTTAGTATCAAGGATATTGCAGAGCTTTCAGGGGTTTCTGTCTCAACGGTGTCGCGCGTCATCAATGGAAAGGACTGTGTGAGCCCTGAGAAGCGGGCGAAGATCATGCAGGCTGTAAAGAGTACCGGCTATGTCCCCAACCGGGCGGCACGGGACATGGTGCTGAAGCAGACCTTCAAGGTTGCCATCATCATTCCCGAAGGGTTCAACATGTTCCAGCGCCAGCTGTTTTCTGACATAGAGCGCCATCTGCATCAGTTCGGCTACCGCTCGAGCCTCTACTTCTCCGCTGTCGGTCCTGTCGGAGAGGCAGCCTGCCTTCGCAGGCTCAAGGGGGAACGCCTCGATGGCGTCATCTTCCTGCACGAGATTTCAATACCCGAGTTCCATGAGTATCTGGAAAAGAACAACATCCCCACAGTCCTGACCACCTTCGAAAAAGAAGGGCTTGAGGCGACCTCCATCCATATCAGCGAGGGTGAGGCGGCTGTCGCCGCTGTCGAGCATCTCATCAATCTTGGCCATCGGGACATCTGCTTCATCGGAAGCAACAAGTACTCCTTCGGAATTCAGCGCCTGCAAGGGTACAAGGATGCCTTGAAAAGGTCAGGGATAGCCTACGACGAGAAGAAGGTGGCCTTTGTCGACACCTATAGCCTGCAGTACGGCCTTGACGGCATGAAAAAGCTCATGGACCGCAACATCCCTTTCACCGCCCTGTTCGCCATCACCGACGAGCTTGCCCTCGGTGCCATCAGGTACATGAAGAACAAGGGTCTCTCTGTCCCTGATGATGTGTCGGTGGTGGGCTTTGATGATATTGAGATCTCATCCTTCACCATCCCGAGCCTGACCACGATCCGCCAGCCGGTCACCGAGATGGGGCAGACCTCCGTCGCCCTCCTGCACTCGCTGATCGCCAGCAAAAACCATATGAATGTGAACATCGCCCTGCCCTTTACCTTCGTCAAGCGAGAATCAACGGCTGCTCCCAGGCTTACGTGAGATACACAGGGTTTGTCATTGCCTCCAGAAGCGATATGCCAATGGTGTTTCGATGGAGCTCCACACGGTAAAAGCGCTGCTTCCCTACAGCAAACGTGTAGGAGAAATCCCCGTTATGGGAAGTTGTCCAGGTTCGGGCGACCCCATCGGGGTCTATGAGGGAGAGGATATCTCCCTTTTTAGCTCTCGTTATTGATATGGACCCTTCCAATCCCTCAGAGAACACCCCCTCATCCCCCAAGCCCCATGGGCCCAGATGGAGGTCCAATCGGGGTGAGTCCGGAGTGCTGGCCAACGTCGATCGCCCTTCCTTGATGGCGGTGAGGATGTCTGTACGGCTTCTGGAAAGGGAGTATACCCATATGCAGGGACACCCATAGGAGCGGCCGATCTGGATGCGATGGGTATCAGAGCCTGCCACTGCAGCAAGCTTCTTTCCCTCACAGAGCCTTTGGTGCCACCAGGCCCTGGCCCTGTGATCGCTGGGCTTGATGAATCCATTCCAGATCTCCACCATGTCATAGGGTACCTCATCAAAGCCAAACAGCCAGGGGCAGCCGTCATCAGAGATGTGGTTGAGGCAGATGGTCGACCCGGCACTTCTGCCCTCATTGAAGAAGGTGAGCATCTCCTCGGTGGTGTTTGACAGCGGGCTTGCTGCAAGGCTCGTGCCTGTACCCTTGAAGAAGAAGTTGGCATGACCGCGGTAGTTGGTGTACTCCATCGCAGGCAGTACGGTGATGCCTTCAGGGTTGCCGATCTCCTTGTTCTGTTCGGTGTTGTTGTGGTCGGTGAGGGCGATGAAATCAAGCTTTGCGCCCTTGGCGTATTCGATCACCTGTGCTGTGGTGTACCACCCGTCGCTGTTGAGGGTATGCATGTGCAGGTCCCCGCACAGCCAGGCTGCCTCTTTGGGATGGATTGTTATCTGCACGGTGACAGCAACACTCTCTTCAACCTTATAGACCCCCAGCGCCACTGCCCAGGTGCCCCCCCCGATGGCTTCGCGCCTGTACCCCGGTGTGGCGCTGTGTTCGCTGATGAAGACCGAGGTCCTATCCGAGCCGGACCACCCCCGCAGCTGCTCTGTTTCATCGACAAGGCCAAGGTCGATGATGTTGCTCTCATGGCTCTGCATGCCGAACTCAGTCTTCCTGTTTGTATGGCGTACGTACGAGTAGGAAACTTCAATTCGTTCGGTCTGCTCTGGCACTTCAAAGGGCAGGGTGAGATACTGCTTGGTTTCGTCTTTGGTGAAGGTCCTCTGTATGGTGAGCTCTTTCATGCTTGTTTGCTTTCCTTGTCCTTTGTGCTTGTATGGAAAATGGGCGCAACACATGGTGCTGCGCCCTGTCTCACATACTTCGATCACCTCATCAGTCGATGATCTTGTTGTCCCTGAGCTCTTTTTCAGCACCCTTGATGGCGGTGGCGGCATCGGTCTTGCCCATGATGCAATCACTCATCCACTTGGACATGATATCATAGTACTTGCGGGTGTCCAGCTGCCCGTTGGCATAGCCCATGGTCTCGACTTCGACATCGGCCCTCTTTCCTATGGCTACAGACTCAAGCACTCCAGGGTTCATTGTGCCCAGTTTGCCAAGATCGAACTTGGTGGAGATGGGGAAGGGAGCCCCATGGTCCTTCGCATGCTTCAGCCCGAGTTCCGTGTACTCAATCTTGCCATTGACCACGTTGTAGTCATTTCCCTCAATACCGGCAGAGAGCAGCAACCCACCTTCGGCTGTTGCCATGTACTCAAGGATCTTGAAGGCTTCCTTGGGGTTCTTTGCATTTGCAGGAATCGCCCACAGTGATGCTCCGCCCTGTTCGATGAAGTACTTCCCGCTAGGACCCTTGATGCCGGGAAGACCGACCACGTTGACCTTCTCCGGGTAAGTTCCAGCAGTTCTGGCGTTGTTGTTGTACAAGCCGGTCCATGCTGCCCAGTCGGAATCCAATACGATATCCTGGGACTGCCACATCTTGCTTCTCATGTCGCCGGTCTTGCCGGTGAAGGATGCGGGATCCATCAGGCCTTCCTTGTAGAGTTTGGCCAGCCACTCCCATACGGGCTTTGCTTTCATATCTACGTAAGGGGAGTACTTCTTCCCATTCGCATCAATGAATACCCCGCGCCTGAGTCCGACAGAGGAGAACCATGGCTGCATGTCCCAGATGTCCGGCATGTAGACGAAGAATGGGTAGTAGGGCTTGCGTCCTACGGTATTCTCCATGTGGGCCTTTACCTTCTTGAGCATCTGGTAGTAGGCCTCCAGGCTGTTCAGGCTGTCCAAGTTGATGCCGACCTTGTCGGTGATCGCCTTGTTGACGTTTACCAGGGGGAACACTTCCAGTTTGTTGAAGCCTGCATAGTACTTCTTGTCGAACTGAATCTTCTCCAGCTCGGTGCGGTCCACATTTTCCTTGTAGACTGCAGAGTTGCTGATCCAGTCGGTGATGTCCATGAGGGCCCCCTGCTTGGCAAGGGTGTACATCTGGAACTGATTCAGGTAGATCAGGTCGTACGCCTCACCGGCACCGAGCTTTTGCATCAGCACCTGGTCATAGCTTGCAGGGACCTTCTCCCAGGAGATGTTCAGGCCTGTTGCTTTTTCCATAGCCTCTTCAAACAGCTTGTTCTCAGCATCATCCTTTCCGCCAGTCACCGCTGAGAGCACCTTTACCTCAGCCTTGGATTCAGACTGGGCCTGGGCAAACAGGGGAGTCCCTACTATCAGCAGGGCGAGAGCCAGCACGAATAGCATTTTTTTCATACATATCCTCCTTTGGATTGTGCGAAATATAGGTGAAACCCCTCTTGCTGAGAGGTTCTATCCTTTGATAGCACCGATCATGACCCCTGAGGTGAAGAATGTCTGCGTAAAGAAGTAAAGGATCACCAAAGGGATGGCTGTCAGGACAACAGCGGCCATCTTTGCATTGGCAAAGATGTAGCTGGTGCCGCTTGTCGATGTCTGTTCGAAAAGAATCGAACGCAACACGACAGGCAGTGTCCATTTTTTCATGTCTGAGATAAGGGTCACAACAAGGTTGATGTTGTTCCACCTGCGGATGAGCTCCAGCGTTCCGATGGTCATCAGGCCCGGGATGGAGAGGCGCAGGTATATCTTGCTGAAGATGGTAAGCTCGCTCGCCCCGTCAATCCTTGCGGATTCTGCCAGCGAGAGGGGGATGCCCTGGAAGTAGTTGCGCATCAGGAAGACGCTGAAGCCGCTGACCATGCCGTTGACTATCAGCCCCGTATAGGTGTTGAGCAGACCCAGGTCGCGGTTGACTGCGTATATTCCTATCATCGTGAGCTCGTTTGGTACGGTCATGGTAAGCAGGATGAACGATGTCATCGCCTTGCGGAAAGGCAGGTCCCTCTGGGTGAGGATGTACCCTGCAAGGGCGGCCATCAGGACGTGCAGAGCTGTTCCGACCACCGCTACATAGACGGTGTTGAAGAAAGGCTGGGCAAGGTTCACAAAAGACCAGATGAAGGTATACCCCTCAAGGGTCGGGGGATTGGGGAACAGGATCAGGCCAGGTGCATCCGACTTTGCTATCGATGAGAATGAGACCGCCAGGACATTGAGCATGGGCAGGCCCATGAGGGCAACCACAAACAGGATGATCAGGATATAGAGCACCTGTACGGGGAGGGGGAGTCGGTCCTGTGTTCCAAGTTTCTTAGCCATCTGTTCAGTCCTTATCGTATCTAATCAGCTTCCTGATGATAGCGGTGAATACCAGTGTCCCTACCATCACCAAGGTGGCTCCGGCTGAGGCCGTCCCTGTCTTGAAGTTGATGATTCCTGTCTCAAACACATACAGCAGCAGTGTTCCTATCTTTCTTCGGTTTGCCGGGTTCACCATGATGAATATCTCATCAAAGTGGGTAAGCACGCCAATGGAGAGCAAGACCAATATGGTCTTCATCGTCGGTGCCAATGAAGGGATGATTATCTTTCGTATCTGCATCATGCGCGAGGCTCCATCGATCCGTGCCGCCTCATAGAGCTGGGTGTCGATGTTGATGATGGCCACCGTGTAGAGCAGGGCGAAGTATCCGATCGAGCGCCAGACGCCCATCGCTATGATAAGTGGCCTGGCAAGATTGGGCTGTGCAAGGAAAAAGATCGGCTCGACACTGAAAAGGGAGAGGAATTGGTTCGCAAGCCCCTGGATATCGAATATCAGGGCCCAGACACCTCCGATGACAGCCCAGGAGAACAGGTAGGGAAGGTATGCAATGGTCTGCACGGTCTTTTTGACTGTCTTGTTGAGCAACTCGTTGAGTATGATGGCAAACAGCAGCGACAGGGTGAAGTAGAGCACCATATCCCAAAGCCCTATGATCAGGGAGTTCTTGATGGAGGCGAGAAAGTCGGTGTCCTGCAGTACCAGAGCATAGTTCTCCACCCCTGCAAAGGGGCGCTTGCCGATCAGGCGGTTCTCCTGGAAGCTCATGACCAGGCCCTTGAGGAAGGGGTAGTAGGTAAAGATGAGAAAATACAGCGCTATGGGTATGAAAAGGAAGTAGAAGGTTTTGTATTTTTTCATTTTCTTCCATACGTGTGTCTGCATACCTGATCTCCTATACCCCGGTTCATGGGGCAACCTCAGTGTTGCCCCTAGAGAGGACTCGCAGACGTAGTATATCATGGATTGTAGAAAATGGACAAATAGTTTTTGATAAAAATTATCAACATATACCCATTTGTCTGAATTATAGCATTTTTTCTGATATTTTCTGGAAAAATGGGTATTTTTTGTACAAATTTACCGAAATGGATAGCCTGATGCTAAATCAGGTAAAATAAAGATTGTAAATTTTTAGACATCTAGGTATTATGTATATCGTACTGCAGTTGTGCGTTTGTACGAAATGAACCGGGAGTCATCCCTGTATGATTTTTGAAAACATTGGAAAAATACGAGACATTGGTAAAGCCAAGATCTGAAGCTATTTCCGAAAGCGTGTGGGAGTTGGTTGCCAAAAGCTCCTTGGCGAGTTCAATCTTGGCCAGGGTGATGAACCGCTTGGTGGAGAAGCCTTCAGAGGCAAAGACGATGCGGGAGATCTGTTTCTCGCTGAGGTTCAGGTGGGATGCAATGTCTGAAGGGGCGATGTTCCTGTAGAGGTTGTCCGTGACAAAATCTGCAATGATATCCATCCTGCTCTTCGTAGCCGTTCCGTTCACCGCATGGCCGTACCCCATCGACCGGCCCATCGCCACCAGAAGCTGTGGGATGATGGACTGGATGATGAGCTTGTAGCCCGGCTTCAGGGTGAGGGCCTCTTGCAAGGCTTGGTCAAAGAGGTCGATCACTCCGTTGGTGTCCTTGAAAGGGGCGCAGGGGTTGCTCAGGAAAAACTCCTGCAGGTCGGAACACTCCCCACTGCTATCGGATCCGCTCTCCTTTCTTGGGCGGAACTTGCAGTCCAGGCTGTACTCGATGAGGTCTTCCTGGTTGCAGGAGGTCTGCTCGTGATAGACAGAGGGGGCTGTTACATAGAACTGCCCCTGTCCGATCGTAAAGGAGTTGGTGTCGGTGGTGACAAGGCAGGATCCGCTTGCGATGATATGGAATTCGAAGCTTTTGTGGGAGTGGCGGGGGATGGTCCAGTCTCCGCTCTTCTGCATGACGCGGAACCATTGGACATCGATGGAGCAACTGCTCATTTCACAGGTCAGTGTTAGTTCGGACAGGCGCCTTGATGCCTTGTTCAGTTCATGGTCCATAGGAAAACCTCTGAAGGCAGTATGCCTTTCTTGGGTTGTTAGTGCAAGTATTGATAGGATAGGAGGTGCGTAAAAATGGTCAGACGAGTGCATGTGGTGTTCAAGACACATTTGGATATAGGGTTTACAGACCTTGCTGAACATACCGTCGATCGGTATATGCAGGAGTTCATCCCCCATGCAATAGAGACGGCAAGGCTTCTGCGTGAGCGTGGAGGCAAGGAGAGGATGGTCTGGACAACTGGATCATGGCTCATCGACATGTACTTGAATCGTGCCAAAGGTGAGGCCCTCGCCTCATGTGTCCAAGCCCTCGAGCAGGGGGACATCGCCTGGCACGCCCTTCCCTTTACCACCCATACCGAGCTTATGGATGAGCAGCTCTGCAGCTACGGGCTCTCCATAGCCAAGAAACTGGACAAGAGGTTTGCAACTCATAGCATAGCGGCGAAGATGACCGATGTCCCGGGTCACACCCTCGCCTTGGTCCCCCTGCTTGCTGCCAATGGGGTGGAGTTCCTGCACCTTGGGGTGAACGGAGGCTCCCCTGTTCCTGAGGTCCCTCCTTTGTTTCGTTGGCGTTCTCCGGGTGGACAGGAGGTGCTGGTCCAGTATGATGCAACCTATGGCTCCTCAACTGCCTTTGAGGAGTTGGAGGATGTACTGGTCATTGAGAACAGTGCGGACAACTCCGGCCCTCCCTCACTTGATGAGGTGCTTGTCGTCTACAGACGCCTTGAGCAGGAGTATCCTGGTGCAGAGATCCTTGCCTCGGACCTCTCCTCCTATG